>JAFIGD010000024.1 GCA_020831625.1 Verrucomicrobiota bacterium
TCCAGGGCTCCCGCACCGGTGGTGCCGAGGCCGCCGGCGCCGGTCAGGGTGACCGTTCCGGTTGCGGTGCGGATGTCATCATCGGTGTCCCCGCCGTCCAGCCAGCGGCCGGTAAGGGTGATCAGCTCGATGTCGCCTGCGGCCGAAACCCCGTGCTGTTGGGCATCACTTTCGGGAACAAAGGTCACCGAATCGGGATCAAATACCGGAATTGTGAAGCCGACAGTGGCCAGCGCGGTGCTTCCGGCGGCGGTCAGGTAAACCGAACCCTGGATACTCGCGGCCGACAGTTCATTGACATCGATGTTCACCGGGCTGAGCGCGCCGCCGATGTCCTGTTCGGACTGAATCCGGAGGGCTCCGCCCTGGAGGTCTCCACTCAGCAGCGCGGTGTCGGTCACCAGCGAAATGAGATTGCCGCTGACAAGAGCGAGGTCCAAATCCGCCGGACTGGCGATCCGGATTCGGTCGCCCAAAATTTGCGCGGTGGCATCCATGACCACACCGAGCTGGGCATAGAGGGAAACATCCTCCGCGGCGGCCACATCATTGTTCATCGTCAAGCTGCCGAACACACCCAGATAGACCGAACCGTTCGCGGCGGTCAGACCCGCGAGAATGTACACAATGCCAATTGTGAGATCCTCCAGGGAAACAAGGAACAGGTCTCCGTTTTCGCTGCGGGCCGCGAGCGTATTGGTCTGTACCTTCAGGGGGGACAGCGCGGTGCCTGCGGAACCGGAGAGATGAATCAACACATCCGGCGCGGTGAAGTCGGCGGTGCTGGTTTCGGTGAATATACCGGCATCCGAGAAAAACACGATCTCGGTTGCGGCGGTGAGCGCGGTAAGGTCCGGAAGCGCATCCACCGAAACGGTGGCAAGGGTCACGTCGCTGCGGCCGTGCAGGTAAACTCCGCCGGTGGCACTTTCCGCCGCCAGGCGGTTTACGTCAAGTTCCAGCAGATTGAAGAGCGAGCCCACAGAGCTTTCCGCTGTGATCCGGGCGGTGGCCGCCTCCACGCGTCCTCCGGAAATCATTCCGGCGGAGCGGAGAGACACATCGCCTTCCGTGGCGATGACGCCGGAGAAAACAAGGTCACCGGCAAGACTGCGCAGGGCGATCAACCCGGTACCGGAGAGAACGTCCCCTTCCAAATCAAACGCGTTGGCGACAATCCGCACCACGCCGCTTCCGCCGGCGTTCACGTCTCCCGTGGATTCCGCCGAGCTGACAGTGCCGCCGGCGGTAAGATTGACAGTTCCGTTGGTTCCGGTGCTGAGCCCGTTCTGCGGACCGTCGGTGCGGGTCGTGGTGGTGCCGGCCGCGGTCAGTTCGGTGACCGTGACGGCCACTTGACCGAAGGTGACATCGTTGAGTTCATTCAGGAACAATCCGGCCGTTTCAGAACGGGCGGAGAGGGTGCCGGCACTGATACTGATCCGGCGTGCGGACACGCCGATATTCCCCTGCGCCTGCAGACGCACCTGATTCGCGGTGATGTTGCGGGTGGTGCCCAGCGTGTTTGTGATCAGACTGTTTTCGGACACCACCGAAACCGCCGCGGCGCTCAAATTGCCGAGGTTGACATCCGAGCCGGCGCGGACGCGGATATTGCCCGAAGTGTTGACCTGGGTTTGGCCGGCCATGCTCAATGTTCCCGCCGCCGCCAGAGAAAGGTCTCCTCCAGCGCTGCTTTGCACCGTCAGGACCGCCAAACTCAGGTTGCCCTGCGCATGCAGGGCGATATTGCCGGAGACGGAGGAAAGGCCGGCGTTCGCATTCGCGGTCAGATTGCCGGAGGCTTGCAGGAGAATGGAGCCGGTGCCGGCCGCGGAGACTGCGGTCTGATTGCTGTTGCCGTCGTTGAGGGTGATATTTCCGTTCAGGGTGATTAGAACAATATTTCCGTCTGCGGTCGTCTGCAGGTCCGCCTGGGAGGCCGGATTCTGGGTTGTGCCGGCTCCGGAGGTTCCGACACGGATCACCGGGAACTGCACCTGGGTCACAATGACTCCGGTGGCTTCGGTTACATACATTCCGTCCGCGGAACGGGCGCTCAGGGTTGCGGTCTGGGTCAGAATCGGATTTGCGGCGGAGCCGATGTGCTGTCCGGCCCGCAGGCTGAGTCCGGCGGCGCTGATCAGCGTCACGGGTTCGTTGCCCACCCGGATCAGCGATCCGTTCTCAGAACGGGCCAGGATGTTGCCGCCCGCGACGAATCCAAGGAGCACATCGCCGTCCGCGCGCAGATATACCGGGCCTCCGGGTGCGGAAATACCGCCCGCCGCCGGAAGAGTCAGGGCGCCGGTACCGGCGTCCACATACACACCACCACTGCCCGAAGTCGCAATCGACAAGGTTTCGGCGAGTGTGAGTCCGTTTCCGGCCAGAAGCGTGATATGACCGCCGCTGGAGGTCACCGCGGAAAGAAGATTCATCCCGGCCGCGGCATCCAGCCGGATGTTTCCGGTCCCCTGCGCCAGCACGGGAGAATCCGCATCGACCGTCACACTGCCGGTTTCGCTGACCAGCACCAGATTCCCGTTCAGGCCGCCACTGAGACCGGCCTGAAGCGGATCGGCGACCGGAGCGGTGCCGGCGCTGAGATTGACTTCCTGAACCGCCAGCTCCACACCGCCGATGAGCACATCGCCGAAGTTGCTGACATAGACGCTGCCGGAGCGACTGTGCAGAGAAAGAACCGCCACATCCGCGGTGAGCAGTGCCGAAGGCGCGCCGATAGAGGTTTCGGATTCGATGCGCAGCCGGTCGGCGGTGATGTTCCGCAGTGAGCCGGCGCTGCGCAAGACACCGCCGGTATGGGAAATCAGACTGACCTCACTGGCGGAAACCACGCCCAGTGTAATGGTGGAGTGGGCTTCGATCCGCAGCGCGGAATCCACGGCGGTCAGCACCGAGGCGGCGGCCAGGGTGACCGCGCCGTTATCGGAACGCAACAGGAGCGTTCCGGGGAGCGAAACTGTCGCGGAACCAGCGGCGCCGAAAAGAAGATCATTCGCCGCGCGCAGCGTGAGGTGTCCCTCGGCGGACGAAACCGCCGCATTCACAATCAGGCGGTCCGCCGCGTCCAAACGCAGGTTGCCGGCACCGTGACTGATCACGGTTTGGTTCACGGTCAAATCCCCGGCCAAGGTTTGGAGCACCAGCGGACCGTTGCCGGACTGGGTGACAAATCCGGCCAGCGAATCCGTTACCGGAGCAGCCAGGCTGCCAGTCGGAATCACCAGCGAAACCGTCATCTCGACTTCACCCACTTCAAGCGCGATGGCATTGACGACATTCAGCCCGGCCGCGCCGCCGACGGCGGCAATGCGGTTCACACGGGTGCGGAAGATCTGAACCGCCGCGGGCAGCAGGCCGCCCACTCCGCCTAGCGGAGCCACAAGAATCAGCTCATCGGCTTCAACCTCCACGTCGAAGTCCGTGGACCCGGCCCCTAGAATCACCCCGGTCATGCTGCCGATACTGGCGGAGCCCTGCGTGAGGATCCCGCCCAAAACAACGTTTTGCGCGGCGGCAAGCAGGACATGGCCCTCTTCAGCGACAAAGCGGGAATTGATGCCCGTTGTCAGCGCGCCTTCCGAAAGCACATGGATCTGGCCTTCAAGGCCGGTGCTGACCAAAAGGCCGGCGGCCAGCGTGAAGTTGCCGCCGGACCGCAGGGTGACGGTGCCCCGCTCGGCGGTCACTTCGGAAGTGAGAACCAGATTCGCACTGGATTCGAGAAGCAGATTGCCAAAGCCTTCCACCTCGACGGGATTGGCGGCGTTGACGGTCAAATTCCCGTTCACCGCCCGGAGCACCAGATCACCGGAAAGGCCGCCGGCGAAGAGACCGGACTGGGCGGCGACCGGGGTGACGATTGTGAGGCCGTCCGCGCCGACGACCGACGACTGCGCCGAAACCGACGTCACCGTGACCCCGGTTTCCTCGCGGAGATACACACCGCCGTCGGAAGCCCGGGCGGAAAGCTGATTCACTTGAATGTTGAGGGGATTCACGCCCGTGGCGATCGAAACCGCCTCCAGCCGCAGACGGGCGGCGGTGACGTTGATCCGGGCGGGATCATTGTCCAAAACCGCACCGGACTGAGACCGCACCGAAACCCCGGCGGAGGTTGTGATTCCGGAAAGGGCAACGGACAGTTCGGCCTCCAGCACAATATCCCCGTTCTGGGAGGCGAAGGTGGCTCCGGCGGCTTGAAGAATACCGGAGACTTCGGAAATCACACTCAATGTCCCGGTGCCGTTGGTTTGAACCAGAACGCCCTCGGCAAGCGAAATCATGCCCGAAGCGCGCAGGGTCACGTGGCCGGTTCCGGTGATCACATTATCCAGCAGCGCAATCTGACTGCCGGCTCCGGTGGCGGCGAGGTGGATATTTCCGGAGCCCGTTGAGCGGACACCCGGGTCCACGGTGCCGTCGGAGAGAACCGTGATGGAGCCGACTGCGGTCAGCGAGACACCACCGGACCCGAAGTTTTGTATGCCGTCCCGAATGGCAACGTTCTGGTTTACGACGACACCGGAGAGATTCACGGCGCTGACAGAGCCGGACACCGCGCCGAGTTCAATCGCGGAAGCTTCAGAAACCGCAAACACGCCGCTGCTCACCAACGCGGCCAGGCGGTTCACCTGGACATCAATCGGATTGTAGGCGCCGCCAAGCACACCCACACCCGTACCGGAAACCATATGCAGCCGATCCGCGATCACATCGGTGTCGGTGTCTCCGCCGTCCAGAATCATACCGGAGCTGTTCAATGACACCAGGCCGTTGGTCGCCTCAACCCGGGCCAGGGTGATATGCCGGTTGGTTCCGGTGGTCACCAGGCGCACATTTCCGGCGGTGGAGCGGATCACACTACCGTCCTGCATGAGGATGCCGGTACCGCCGGTCACATGAATATGTCCGGCGTTCGTCAACGCGCGGCCGACGAAGCCGTCTCCGAAACCGGGTTCGCTTTCCGCCTGTGCGAACCAGGTCGCGAGTTGACTGACCGACAGCGTGATATGACCGTCCGCGCTCTGAAGATCCGCGTACACGTCCAAGTGGGCCGCCTGCAGGAAGATGTGCCCTCCGGCCACGGTCTGCACGGCGCGGCCGTTGTTATTGCCGTCGAACAACTCGAGGCGGCCGGCCACACTGACGAGCACATTGCCGCCGTTTGTGGAACGAATCTCGGCCTGAGCGGTTTCCGTTTGCAGATCAGCGGGATCTGTGGCGCCCAGCACGGACACCTCATCCGCCGAAACCTCAACCGAAGTGACCGCCACATCGCCGGCGCTGTGGAGATGCACGGATCCAGGCGCGGCGGCGGTAAGGGTGGCCGCCGACAGGGCGATCGGTGCGCCGACTGCGCCAATGCCCACGCCCGAGTTGAGGCGGAGCGCGGTGGTTGAAAGCTGTACCGACGGCGCGGACGCGGCGCGGGTGAGCGCCCCGCCGGCGGTCAGGGCCAGATCACCGCTCCCGGTGTCAATCCGGCTGACGGTCATCGCGCCGCCGGAGGTGATCACCGCGTTGGCGTCCTCGACGGTGATCACGGATGCCGCGGTTTGGCTGAACGCTCCTCCGGTGTTCAGCAACAGAGTGCCGCCGCTGACCGACAGTTCTGCGGAAAACACCGCGTTTTGCCCGACCTCAATTTGAGCGGAGCCGCTGAGAATTTCACCCGCGCCGGAAACGGTCAACGATCCGTCCACATTCAAATGAAGATTCCCGTCAATGGAAAGCGTGGGATCCGTTCCGGGAAAAGCGAGAACCGAGAGATTGCCCTGAATCCGGAGCGCGGCATTTCCGGAACGGGTCATGAGTTGGGACTCGGTGGAGGCCTGGTCGTCAAAGGACTTGTCATCCAGGGCAAAGGTCACATCCACCGTGGACGATTCAACGGACACATCGCTGAGGTTCCGCAGAGCCAGAGGCCCGTCAAGGGCGACAGCGTTAAGCACATCCACATCGGTGATGAGCGCGTCATCCACAGAGGCCAGAGACCCGACGGCGGACGCGGCGCGGAGTTGCAGGATTTGGGAAATCACATTGGTGCGTCCGTCCACCGCGGCCCGCAGGACGGACCCGGCTTGCGACAGAATCCGCACGCCCGCACCCGGACTGAGGATTTGGGAAAGGAACACGCTGTTTTGAGCGGAGAGCAACACGTCGCCGCCGCCCGCATTCAGGGTGGTCGCCGCGCCCATCGTCAACTGGCCGCCGGAAACCAGACTCGCATCCCCGCCTCCGCTGGTCAGATTGGCCTGCAGGGCCAGATTCAGACCGGACTGCATCGTCACCGTGCCGCCCTGGAGGGTCACCGCGCCCTGAACACCCAAATCGCCCGAGGCCACCGCGCGGAGAGAGCCGTCGCCGGCCAGGTCCACCGGACCGTCCAAAATCAGCCCGCCGTTCTGCACATTGAGAATGACCCATCCTTCACCGCCGGCATCGGCGGCCTGGGTGATTTCCGTCACCGTCAGCGTGCCGTCGGTCTGAGTGATGACGATATCCCCTTCTTCACCGAGGTTGCGAAGCCGCAGGGTTCCGACTTCGGTTTTCAAATCGCCTGCGCCCACCGCGCCAATGCCGGTTTGCGCGGTCAGCAGGACCAGGCCGGCGGTGGAGAGGTTCAGTCCGTCGGAGGCATGGGTGTCCAGAATCGCCCCCCCGGCGGTGAGTTCAATGGTTCCGGAATCGGTGGAGGAGATCGACGTGACGCCGATGTCGCCCGGCGCGGTGAAGAGGACCTGACCGGAAACCGTGGTCACGGCGGAGTCGCCGCCCATGAGAATGTCGCCTTCGGCACTGGTCACAATCACATCGCTGTCGCCGGCGGCGGCGATCAGGCCGTCGAGTTGGATGATGTTGACCGCGTCCACGGTGATGTCTCCGCCGGAGAGTTCCCCGTCTCCGGTCAGGATCACACCGTCACCGGCGTCCATGACAATCGACCCCGTGCCGCTGTCGATCACTCCGTCCACGGTGATGTTGCCGTCCGCAAGCAGTTCAACCGGCTGATCGTCGGTGGCAAAGCCCGCGCCGGTGATTTCGATGTCGCCGCGGCTCAGGAGATGCACGGCTTCAGAGGACAGGGTGGTCCGGGTGCCGGTTTCAATGCGGAGCAGACCCGCGCGGATGTTGCGGATGAGAGGATTTTCCAGGGAGCCTTCATTCACGAAGGAGCCCGCAAGCAGGATATCCACATTGGTCATGGCGACAATGCGGGTGGTTTCATTTTCAAAAATCAAGTCGCCGTTTACTTCGGTTTCAATCTCCACGGAGCCGGCTTCGGTCAGAATACGGCCGGACAAACGGAGGTCACCGCCGGAAACCAGGTGGATGTGGCCTTCGGGCGCAACCGCGAGCGGCCCGAGCGCCTCGGTGGCGATGTCATTTAGATTCAACACAAGAAAAGGCAGCTCTGCCGAGTCCAGCGCATCCTGAACCGCCTGAACCTGTGTGGTGTCATCCGCGACGCGCACGGTCAGCAGCCGAACGCCGTCAGCCTCGAAAAATTCAGCGAAGGCGGTGCCGGACGGCAGGGCGCTGTCCTGAACATACACCACCTGAATGCCGTTCATGATCACCCCGTCGATTTCCGTTTCCAGAATGATTTCCAGGCCGTTGGGAAGGATCGTGGTCTTGACAGCGCGCACCGGATCGGCTCCGCCAAGAAAACCGGCGGGATTGAGATGATACACACCAGTGCCGTCGTTGCCCTCCGCGGCGGTCGCGGTAACCGGGATGTTGTTCTCCGCGGCATTGATCGCGGCCAGCACCGCGCTCATCGGGGTGACCCCGCTCTGCAGATTCACCACCAGATGCTTGGGACCGCTGAGGTACACGGCAGTGGCGGTGCCGTCGGTGATTTCACCGTTGTCGATCAGGAAAACCCGAATGCCCTGCAGCGAGGGCGCGTCGGAATCCGCCTCCAGATCAAAATCATTATTTTCGCCTTCGGCGACAAAGGTGCCGACCGGAACCGCGCCGGAGCCGCCGGCGGTGACCGGATAGGCCTCGATGCGAATGGCGCCCGAGCCGGTCTGTTCACCCAGGAACGCGGCGGTCAGAGGAGCGGATGACGCATTCACAGCCTCCAGAACGGCCAGCGGGTTGGTGAAGCCGGGGTCCACCCGGATTTCCAGAACCCGGGTCGTGGCGTTGTAGTTTGCCGCAGCCTGACCCGGCAGCAGGGCGTTGTCCCGGACAAAGCGCACTTCGATCCCGTTCGGATCATCGCCCTGCTCATTGGCAGTGATCACCAGGTCATTGTTGGAACCTTCCATTCGGAGAACCGCGCTGGCGTTCACTTCAAACGCCCCGCCGGTCAGGAGGAAGCGGTGAGCCTGAATCACGCCGCTGCCATTGTTCGGCGCGGAGGCCTCCGGAACCAGAACCGCAGTGAACAAACCGTCCGCGTTGACTGCGGTGATGACCTGGTTGGCGGTGGTGATGCCGCTCTGAATGAAAATCGTCAGCACATTCGCCACGCCGTTGAAGGCGATCCGCACGCCCAGCTCCGGTGTCAGTCCATCGTCCACAAAACGGGTGGAGATCCCGTTGAAGATGGGACCGGGCCCGCTGGCGGTGATTTGAATATCGTTGTTGGGTCCGTTCGGACGGAGAATCGCGGAGGAAAAGAGATTGGAGGTCAGCGTCAAGGGCGCGTCACCCAGCGTGTCCGAAAGGTTGCCGGGGGTGGAGAAGCCCGCGAGCGCGGCGGCAAAAGGAACACTGTCGGTCTGGTTGGCGTTTTCCACGGCCGTCAGGAGAGTGCCCACGGTGGTGATGCCGAAATTCACCCAGACCCGCAGCAGCCCGGCGGTCTCGTCCCACTCCACTTCGGCCTGGTCCGCTCCGGTTGTGAGCCGTCCTCCGGGGCCGTCATCCAGAATCAGCACCTGAAATTCATTGGCGGCTTCGCCCGGGTTCAGCGCGGTGAAGCGGAGCGTGTAGACCTGTCCGGGAACGACAACATCGGCCACCGCGGAAATCGGCTCCAGGCCGCCGGCGAAGCGTTCGGAAATCTGACTGACCACACCGGCGTTGCGTCCGCCGGCGGCGAAGAACTGGGTTTCCGCCGCGGGGGTCAGGTTGAGCACGGTTGACCCGTCAAACGGTCCGTTGGCCAGCAGCGCGGTGCCCGGGAATCCGGCATCCGCATTGATCGCGTCCACGATTTCCTGCAGGGTGCTCTGCCCGTTCCGGACAAAGACTTTGAGCACTCCGTCGATCCCGCTGTATTGGGTGGTGACCGGCATGCCGGTCCGCAGGTCGGAGCCGTCCTGCGCCTCGGAGGCGTCAATGGGGTCATCCCCATCGCGGAGAACCTCGAAATTCACACTCAGGAGATTCCCTTCCGGTCCGGTGATGTTCGCGAGAATGGAAAGTTCAAAGAGGCTGTCCGGGAAAGCCCGGATGACCGCCGCGCTTTCATCCACGTTCATTTCGCCGGTGGTCGTCACCCGAATCGAGCCGGACTGTTCGGTGAGCACACCGCCCTGATGGCCGGAGAACGCGATCAGCGACCCGCCGTTCAGTTGCAGCGAGGGAACCGTGAAGCCCAGATTGGTGACATGAAGGTCACCGGTGTTGTTCACATAAACCCCGAACGCGCCGGAAAGGGCGCTGAATCCGTTCACGGCGGTCAGCAGCGGCAGCGCATCCGAACCGACCGTCTGCGCGGCGCGGAGAATCAGATTCGCGGCGGTCACGCGGGTTTCGCCCCCTGAAACCGTCGTGAATATTTCCGTTTCGGCGACGACCCCGGCGGACCCGGTGGTGATCAACTGACCATCCAGCCGCGCCCGCTCGCCGGCGCGGAACAGCGCGGAGCCGGAGCCCAGATTCACGACCGCGTCCTCCAGCAGCCACACTTCGTTTCCGGCCTCCGCCAACAGATTTCCGTTCTGTGTGGTCGAGATGCCGTCCGCCGCCAGCATCACATTCTCATCCGCGCGCAGGGTCAAATCCGCGCCGTCGAGATCAAACAGGCCGTTCCAAATTTGCGATCCGCTCACCTGCCAGAGCACCGCCGGCGCGTCGCTCACCTCCAGGGTGGACTCCGCCAGAGCGTTCACGGTCAAGCCGCCGTCGATTCCCGCGAAAACGCCGTCTCCGGCGCCGGAGACGCGGGTGCGGTCGCCGGTCTGTTCGCGGCTGTGCAAAGCCAGAGAACCCGCCGCCCGCACCTGCAGGGTCAACACGCTGATGAATGCGCCCAGGGTCAGATCGCCGTCGTTTTCAAACGCCAGGGTTCCACCGGTGATCAATCCGGCCAGAGCGCTCAGCGCGGTGCGCAGCCGCTGCAGAGGGCTGCCGACGGTGCCAACTTCGTCCAACAGCAGTCCGTTGGCGGAAATTTCAGTGCCGGTCGTGCCTTCAATCCCCATAACCGAATCCGCGCTCAGCGACAGGTTTCCGGGAGTGGCGACGCTGGCGAGAATCATCTCCCCGACGGCGGTGAGGGAGACGGGACCGCCCGCGGCGATTGTGGTGCCGACGGCCTGTATTAAATCGCCGCCGGCCTCTATAACCAGCACACCGTGCGCGTCCACCGCGACATCATCCGCGTTGCCCTGCAACAGGATCGTCCCGGCCGAACTGACGACAATCGGAGCGTCCGCCGCGGCGGTTACCAGTCCGTTGGCGGTGAAGGATGCTTCGGAGGAAATGAAGATCCCGCCGCGGTCCGATTCGGCCCGGAGGGTGCCCAGGTTCACGGTCAGGGTCTGCCAGTCGCCTTCGGAATCGATGCCGATTCCGGTTTCGGCCAGAAGGGTAAGCTGGCCTTCGGTGGCAAAATCGACGGCGGATTCACCGGGATCGGCATCGACAATCCGGCCGGTGAGGGAGGTCACGGAAATATCACCGTCTTCAGAGAGAATGCGCGCCACGGCGATGTCGCCGTTTGCGGTCAGTTCAATCGGGCCGTTCACGGTCTCGATCCGGGAGGCGGTTCCCATGGTGAAGGTCTCGCCCGCCTGAATCAAAACAGCGCCGTTTCCGCCCGTGCTCACGGCACGGCCGGCGGCGAGAATTCCGTCGCCCGCGTCCATCACAATCGACAGATCCCCGGCACCGGCGAGAATGACATCATCGGCGCTGAACGCCAGGGGGGACACCGCCATTAAGCGGGAATACAGGCTTGCGGAAACCGAGGTGCTGTCCAGAGTGAGCGAGCCCTGATTATGAATGCGGAAGGTGTCCCCTTCCCCGCCGGCGAGGCTCAGGGTGTTGACCTGGGTTTTGAAAAAGACCTCCTCAAAATCGGAGGGACCGTCGAGCCCGTTTTCGGCGACAAGCGTCAGGGTGTCCGCGCTCACAACAATGCGGGCGGCATCGCCGTCCGCGGCGCGGAGGGTGCCCTGCTCCGCGCGGAGTCCGGCCGCGCCGGAGGTGGAGACGGTTCCCAACGTCATCTCCGCAAATGCGGACAGGGCGATCGCCCCGGATCCGGTGGCGATGGCTGAGGCGGAGGAGGCCAACAGCGATCCGTCCGAAGAACGGACGGCGATGGAACCCTCGACGAGGGTGAGCAGATTGCTGGAGGCATCCAGCGAAATATCATTCACGGCCTGAAGCGAAAGATTGCCGCCCGAGGAGCGGACGGTTCCCTGCAGGACCATGGCGTCGGCCTCCAGAACAATCACACCGGCGCCTTGGGTGACCACGGCGTCCGCGCTTGAGGACAGCGTCAGGGCGCCCGCAGAGGTCAGCAGAATATCGCCGCCGGCCGCGTTCCGAACATCGGAAAGAGTGTTAGTGGGGTTTTCCGAACTTCGGAAACCGGTTTCGAGGACGGTCTCCGGCATAAACGAGGCCACGGTTCCAACCGTAAGCGACTGAAGCGCCCGGAGCGCGATCACTCCGCCGTCGGTGAGCGCGGCCAGCGTCACCGCGTCGAGTTCCAAGGTGCGTTCGGTCGGCGACGGAAGCTGACCGATGCCGGCGACTGCCTGCAGACGCAATTCACGGGCGAAAATGTTGACGGCCGGGCTGTCGTTTTGATCCCGAATCCATCCGGTCGCACTCAGGGCCGCGTTTCCCCAGGTGCTCCGGGGACCGAAGGTGTCCTCACCGGTCACGGTGCGGGTGTCCACCCGGCCGAGTTGGATGTTGCCCTGCATATCCACGGCCAGATTGCCGCCAAGAGAGGCGATCGCAGCGGTGGCGTCCATCACCAGATTGCCGTTGGCGCTGAAATAGAGATCGCCGCCGCCGGAGGAAAGGGTCACGTCTTCACCCAACGTGGCCGAGCCGCCCGCGATCAGGGTCAGGGGACCGCCGCTGCCGGTCACGTCCGCTTCGAAGGTCAGCGTGGCGGTGGTTTCGATTCGAATCCCGGAAGCGGATTCGCTCGAAACCCCGTCGCCGTCAATGAACAGGTCCGTGCCGTCCGCAAACAGGCTGATGTGATGGGTGGGTCCGGTTCCGCCGTTGATGATGGACGCGCGGAGCTGCGAGCGGTCCTGAACCTGCCGAATCACCACAGGGCCGGTGAGCTGATTTTCAGCCCGCAGAACATTCGCCAGAATCAGGAGCGGATCCGCGCCCAGCCCGATGCCCTGATCGGCGCTCAAGGCCAGGACACCGCCGGTCACTAAATGCCCGGTCAATCCCAGAATCCGCTCTTCGGTGTTCAGGGTGACATTGCCCGCCACTCCGAAATCGATCTCACCGACGAGCAGATCGCCGTTAAACACATCCACAGTCAGGGTGTTGTCGGCATGGTCGGTTTGCGAACGCGCCAGATCGATCCGGGTCTCGCCGCCGGCATCAAAAATCATGGAGCCGTTGGCGGTGACGGCGGACTGAATGTGCAACCCGGTGTTTTCCAGTATGTGAAGATTCCCGTCCCCGAAGGTTTCGGCATTGAGGGTTTTCACTTCGGTGACCAAAGCGATGTCCCCCGAAGCCTGAAGGGTGAGATCGCGGGCGTTCACCAGACCGGTGGGGGAAAGGGTTGTCACCGTGGGATTGATGATTTCACCGTTCGGGGCCTGGAAATGAATCGCGGAGCCCTGATCCAGGCTGGAGGCGGAGTCGTTCTCAATTTCCACCACGGCGCTGTTGTTCAAACGGATATCCCCCTCCTGGGCGACAAACCGGATTTCACTGGATCCCCACACGTTATCGACCTGCTGATTGATGACCCGCACCGGGCCGCCGCTGACGACAATATCCTGCTCGGCGGCATTGAGCGTGAGCGCGGTTTCGGCCTGAAGCGGGCCGGACACGGTGATGCGGCCGCCGTAAACATTCAGCGGATCACGGAAGGTGGCCTGAGCCAAACGAATATGATTGTCGGCATCGACATCATATCCGAAATTGATGGACTGAAATCCGGGGGCGATGGCGGCGATATCGCTGGTGCTGAACACCATGGGGCTGGCGGTGCCGGTCGGCGCGCCGATGTCCATGTTGACGGTTTCGGAAATCGGCCGGATCCAAAGAGTGGAGAGCAGATCTCCGGCCGTGTTGGTTGCGCCCAGAATACTGTTTTGAAGGCCTTGAAACTTGACGTTGTTGGACGTCAGGGTCATGTCTCCGGCCTGAAGGCGGACAAAATTATGGAAGCGGATGTTGCTGTTCGAGCGGATATTGATGGTCTCCGCCTCCACTTCACCCCAGAACCGTGTCTCCTGCAGCCCGTCAAGCTGCTGAAGGGCCCCGCCCACGTTCACATCGGAATGGGCGGTGAAATTCCGGGTGCTCACCACCTGCAAATCGCCGTCCTCAATTTCAACCCCGGACTGAAGAATTATGGCCCCGGTTGATGTGGACGTGGTTTCCAGAATCATGTCCCCGCCCTCATCAATCAGCACGCTGCTGTTGAATCTGATTTCGGTGCGGGTTTTGATCTCCACATTTCCGTCATTCACCTCAAAGGTTCTGGCGGTGCTGTTTCCGATGGTGGTGTTCCCCTGCCCGTCCTGCTGCTCGAAACGCCCGACAATCACGTTGCCGTTGATGGTCACGTTGTTCGCGTTGATGATCACCAGCCGACCCAGTTCGTGCAGCGTGCCTATATTTCCCAGAATGGTGACATTTCCGCCGGTCCCCGCATTCAGGTAGAGGGTTCCGCCACCTTCAAAGCCGGACCCTTTGATGTCGCCTTCAATCCGGATATTCGCTCCGGCCAAGCTTCTGGGAGCCTCAGTATTAAAATTCGCGATATGATTGGTGGTGTCTAGATAGTAGGTGTTTTCCCCGAAGAAATTTTCCTGGTCCGGGACATGAATGAGTTTCAAATCGCCTTCAATCACATTGATCGGCACCGCGTTTGTGGAAAAATCCCCGTCAAGCTCCTGATCCACCCATTCGGAGGCCGCCACTTCAAAGCCGGCGTCCATGCTCTCCATCGGCAGGGCCACCGCTTCCGGTTCCGGCGCGGCATGCAGAGCTTCGACAATCGCTCCGGCTCCGGGGGCAAGCACCTCGGCCCCTTCCGAACTCAGCATGATTCTGGGTTCCAGGGCCTCTAAATGATATTGATCGACGGATTGTTTCGTTTTCACAGAGGGTGCGGAAGATTGGTTGTGACTATAATGATTCATTGGAGAAATAGAGGCAACATTGAAAAAGATATATTTTCATCCGTTGCCTCCAATATACGTAAATGTGGGGATGTCCCCGGTGACGGGAGACGCGTTGAAATAGAGGGTGCCGAAGATCCGCAGGCCGCCGAGCGGGGAGCGCAGGGTGATCGACTCGGTGTAGGTGAACGAGGCCTGGGTGATCTGATGGCGTCCGTTGGCGCGGCCGATGGTGATGCCGGGCAGCGCGGAGTTCATGACACGGTTCCCGGCGCTGTCGAGGAAGAAGCTGGGCGCGGCGTTGTTGAAGCCGCTCATGAAGCGGTTGATTTCATCGGCGGTGAAGTGCAGACTGCCGGGAGTGCTGGGCGAATCGGTGGCCAGATCAATCCGGGTGGAAACCGACAGGGTCTGCAGGAGGAGCGTTCCGCGGAAGAGCGTTCCGGAGGCGTTGGTGAAGCGGCTGGCGATTTCAGCGTTCACGGACATCTGTTCACTGGTCAGGGCGATCCGGCCACCGCTGGCCTGAATTTTGGAATCAATGCTGAGTTCGCCGACGAGATTGACAATGTGGATATTGCCGCCGGCGGCGGTGGTGACCCCGGCGGTTTCCGCGCCGATATCGCCGAAGCGGACATCACCGACGGTGGTGGCGTCCAGTCCGACCAGATACACGCCGGCGGCTCCGCCGGAATGGGCCTCAACCGTCTTGGCCCGGAAATACACGGGCATGAAGATGTCGCCGATTCCGCCCTTGGATTCCATGCGGAGCTGATCGACGTCAATCAGATTGATCCGTCCGAGGCCGTTGGAGACTTGGAAATTCTGGGTCAGGCGCAAGAGGGTGTCGGCCTGCAGCGAGAGTCCGTCAGCGCGGATAGAGGCGTTGAGGGTGATGGACCGGGCCTCCAGTGAGAGAACACTGCCGGTGAAGTCCTGATCCTCCTGGACCCGGATCACGCCGGTGCGTTCGCCGTTGGCGCGGGCCAGCCGCACGTCGATCAGGTCGATGTCTTCGAGTTCCATGCGGACCCCGTCCCAGGAAACGGCGCCGTCGAAGAGCTCGACCGTGCCGCCGCTTTCGCGGTGGAGTTCCAGCGTGGTGTGCCCGTCGCCGCCGATAAAGCCCTCGATCGTGTTCATGAGGTGGGTGACGGTGTTGGTTCCGCTGGTGGTGATGCCGCGCGGGCGGATGATGAGATCGTCGGTCACATTGGAGAAGTCGAAGATATCGCGGTCGCCGCCGAAGGTGGTTTCGGTCACGGTGACGGTGCCCCAGTTGTTGTGGAACTCGTAGGTGTCGTTGCCGTCCCCGCCGCGGGCGCGGGTGGTGCCGCCGCGGATGACCAGGACATCGTCCCCTTCGCCGCCGAAGAGCCAGTTGTTGCCGCTGCCGCCCTCAAGGCGGTCATTGCCCGCGCCGCCGAAGGCGTACACATCAACCGGGAAGGTTCCGAGAATGATCAGTTGGTCGTCGCCGTTTCCGCCGTCGAAGAGAATCTGATCCACCATGGCGTAGTCCATGGTCACGCCAAAGGCGGTAACGTGGATGCGGTTGTCAATAATCTGCAGGGTGAAGATTTCATCGGTATCCACTCCGCCGCCGATGGTCAGGCGGCGCCAGGCCCAGGTTCCCGCGCTGAGAACCAGCGTGGTGTCGCCGTCCACGCGGACTTCGGTGCCGTCCTTGGCGGTGAAGAGGCGGGAGACCGCGTCGGGGCCGGTATGGGTCACAATGACCGCGAGTTCAGGTTCGGCGCTGTTGATCACACCGGTGAGGTTGACGTGGCGCAGATCGGGCAGGCCGCTGATCGGGTCGAGCACGTCCACACGGGTGTAGGCCACGCTGAGGTGGGTCAGCGGTCCGGGACGGTTCAGGCGGCCCAGATCGCGGAGGCGGGTGGGGAAGAGGGTTTCCAGCGCACTGCCGGCCATACCCAGATTGAGAGCGCCGTAGGGAGCAGGCCGCGAAGCCGGCTCCGGAATCATGCGGTTGAACGCCGGGGCGCGGTCGGGATCGATTCCGCCCAGAACACCGTTCCGGCGGAACAGGCTGTGATCAATGGCAACAGTGTTGCCGATGCCGTCAAAGCTCCAGTATCCGATGAGGTCCTGCCGTTCAGCGGGGTACGGCTGGATCATATCGGCGTTGATATCCGCCTGATTGAAGTCGGTCGCCCAGATGCGGAGTTCATCCATATCGCCGGTGAACCACAGCTCATTGCCTTCATCATCCAGAGCGAAGCCGAGGTTGATGCCGTCCTGCTGCGAGAAGCCGGAGGATGTCGCATCGCCCTGCGCCACGAGTTCGCCGTTAATGTAGAGGGACTGGGCGACACCGATCCCCTCGGCACTGTACACGTACGCGACGTGGTGCCAGTTGCCGTCGTTGAGGGAGAGCCCGCTGCTCATGATCACGTCCAGAACGCCGGGGTTCAGGCTGTCGATCATGTACGCGGCAATGTTGCCGTCGGCGGTGAGCCAGATGCTGCGGTCCACGCCGCCCTCGCCCAGAACGCCGTTGTCCATGGAGAAGAGCCCCTGCGCGCCCTGCGCGTCGGTGCGGAACCAGAAGGTGACAGTGGCCTGATTATCGGGCACGTTGACATCAAAGTCCACATACTCCCCTTCCTGGAAGGTGAGAATGCCCATGCCGTTATAGTCCATGCTGAAGACCCGGAGGTTGGACAGGCCGGTGACCGCGCCGGTGATCCGGTCGGTGGCGGGGACCAGAATCGACAGATCCTCGATCCGGTTGCCGTTCAGGTTGAGAATCTGCAGGTTGCGGGCGAACTGCAGGCCGACCACGCTCTGGATGCCCAGATCGTTGAGTTGCAGATTCACCAGGGTTGCCATCTGACTGGCCATAATCCGGCCCTGAATCACCGGAGCGCCGTTATACCCGACAGTCACCGGGATGCCCAGCGCCCGGGCGATGCCGGCGCGGAGCGCCACATCGGGAATGTACACTTCGGCGTCCGGCTGACGCGGCTGCTGGGTGCTGAACTGGCTGGTCGGCGGCAGGGTGAAGTTTTCGCCGGGCTGGAGGTCGCGGATCTCTTTGCGTTCGGCCACAAAGAAGTTGGTGCCGCCGCCGCCGAAGATGATGTCGTGGTCGCCGTTCCCGATGAGAATATCATTGCCTTCTCCGCCGATGATAATGTCGCGGTCGCTCGGGGCGTGCATGCGGCCGGCCATGGGGGCCTTGACTTCAATCTTGAAGGGAATGCCGACGAGGTTGCCCTCGGTGAACCGGACCGCGCCGCTGTCGTCGACCATAAACAGACGTCCGTCACTCACGGTCGTGGAAACGGGTGTAAAGTCTGTGGTCAGAATCCGGGTGCCCTTGGGGGTGCCGTCGGTGGCGATGATCCGTTCGTCGAAGTGATAGAAGGCCACGGAGCCGACCACGTCCAGCAGTTGCGGTTTGTTGCCGGAGGCGGCGGTCACGAACGGGAGGCGGCCGCCGTTCGCGCTCAGCAGCGGATAGGTGCCGTCGCGGAAGCCGTTGGAGGTCCAGATGCTGTAGTCGAGGAAGCCTTCGACCAGCGCCTGGGTGTTGCGGACCACAAAAACGAATCCGGCGGAGGTGCCGGCGATGCCGGAAATTTCAACACCGGGAACCGGAGAGAGATCAATCACCATGCGGAGGCCGTCGGCGGTGCCGTCGGTGACCCACAGTGCGGTGGCCTGACCGAAATCATCGGGATCGGCATTGAAGACGAGCATGCCGTTGGCGGCGGTGAGATTCCGGGCCAGACGCGGCAGGAAGGCGACAAGCCGGACGCCGGTTTCCTCCATCACCCACAGCATCGGGGCCTCCGGCGTGCCGCTGATGAAATAGGTGTCGCCCTGGAAGCGGACCTGTTCCCGGACTTCGCCGGGGAGGCGGTCCACAATTTTTTCCGCGACCACCAGGTTGCCGCTGCGGGCGGCTTTCCAGAGGCTGACGTTTCCACCGGCTTCGGCGACCGAGAAGAGGAAGTCGGCGCCCTGCATCGCCACAAACCGCGCGGCGCCGCCGATATCGCTTGCAACCACCCGGGTGCCCAGCGGCGCGCCGAAGGAATTGTCGCCCAGCCCGGTGCTGCTCCAGAGCTGTGTGCCCTCGGCGGTGGTCACCGTGAAGAGCAAACGGTTGTCCAGCACGCCCAGCAGCGCGTAATCCAGAGCGGTGAGGCCGGAGAGAGCGTTGACGCGGAGCGGCTCGGCGCCGTAGTCCTGGCCTTCGCCGGGCACCGCGCGCCACAGGGTCAGCGTGTTGCCGTCCTGCACCATGTAGAAGAGCGCGCCGTTCACGGCAACCACACTGCCGGCCTCCTGAGCGCCGGTGTTGATGTCTTCCAGTGCCACAACGTCTTCGGCGACACCGCGGGTGCTGTGCCAGACGCCGTCGAGAAGGAAGACCACCCGGTCGCCGGCGGCGAAGAGATCCGTGACCTCGTTCCCGGAGGTGTCCTCAATCAAAATCACCTCTTCCGCGGTGGCGGCGTGGAGTTTGCCGCCGGCGACGAAGATGATGCGGTCGTTCAGCGCCGCCCAGTCCGTGACAACGCCCTGAATATCACCGTCCGTCAGCGGGCGGGCGAACTGACCGTCAACAACCCACACCACATTTTCGGTCTCGCCGCCGCGGGTGAAGAAGAAGAGGTTACCGGCCCCGCCGATCAGGCGGATCATGGATTCGATCTCGTCCGTCAGCTCATTCCGGAGATTCACCACCTGGAGAATGTTGTTGCCGTCGCGGTAGCGGACCGGCTCGTAGGTCACCCCGTCGGAACGGGTGGTGTCCAGACCGTTGGAGCGGGTGAGCACATCGTCGCGGATAAAGTAGATGTAATCTCCGGCGGACCCGAGTTCAACGGGCACATCCTCTGTATCGACCGTTCTGCCGGTCACCAGACGGATACCGTCGGTGGGGCCGTCCACGCGCAGGAAGTAGGTTCCGGCTTTCACCTGGCTGAGATCAATCACCGGCTGATTGGACTGCAACAGGCGGCCGTCCTGTGTGAAGAGCGATCCGGTGACCGCATCCGCGGATCCGGTGACCACTTCGAGGCGGGTGCCGTTCTGAACGTGGGCATGGGCGATGGTGGCGGACTCCACATCCGGGTCCAGCAACTGGAGCAGGAAGGTGACGCGGGTGATGCCCTCCGCGAGATAGCGGCGGATCAGCTCGGTGACATCGACCAGAACCTCGTTGGCGTTTTCGGCGGTGTTCAGAACCAGGGTGGCGTACTCGTGCCAATCGGCGCCTGCGGGAATATCGTCAGCGGTGACCACCCCGTCTCCGGCGCCGTTCACGAGCCAGACTTTCAGAGCGGGCACCACCGAGTCCACGGAGTCGATCAGCGGACGGGCGCGCAGCGCGTTGCCGTTCTGCGTGCGCCAGAGGACGGCGTTGTCTTCGCCGTCGGCGGTGACAAAGAAGAGCCCGCCATTGAAGGCCGTCATCAGAGTCGCGTCCTGAATCAAAACGCTCTGGGTGGCGCTGACGTCACGGAGCACTTCGGTCTCGTTCTGCAGATCCGAGGTCCAGAGGGTGTCGCCGCGGCGGATGGTGCCGAAGATGAAATAGAGGCGGTCGCCGACAACGGTCAGCTGGCGGATATCCCCATTGCCCAAAAGGGTTCGGCTGTCGGGGACGGGGGGCGCGCCCGTCAAGTCCACCATCTTGAGGCGGGCGCCCTCAACATTCCGGTAGGCATAGACCAGGTTTCCGTCCAGAAGCGTCAGGGAATGCATCACCGCGCCGCCGCTGGTGCCCGGATCGACCACTTCCAGAGTGGAGCCGGACAGGCGCAGCAGACGGTTACTCGCACCGCCCTGCTCAATAAGGTACAGTCCCGCGGACGTGCTGAGCATTTCCTTGACCCGGCGGTTCGTGTCAAAGGTTTGCACCAGCTCCGCTGTATTTCCGCCGACACGCCAGAGCGTCTGAACATTGTCGATTACATCTGCTTCGACCACATACAGACCGCCGGCGCGGGCCTGAACATTCACCAGGTTGATCCAGGGCTGCACGCGGGCGGCGCTGGCTTCGGTGACGGTCCCGTCGGCGGCGATGGTCAGCGCGCGGATCTGTCCGCTGCCGGACACCATTGCGACCCGGCTGGCATCAAGAGCGTCAAAGGAAAGGAACGCGCCCAGATCGAGACTGCCGCCGTCGCCGGTGGTGATGTAGCGGTTCAGCCGTCCGGTGTCGGCGCGTACGAAGAAGATCGCGTCGCCGACCACCTGATACGCGGTGTTGATGCGGATATCGACATCCCGTTTCACGGAACTTGTGATATTCGTCACGCGGTAGAGTTCGCGGTAGCTGGAGGATCCGGTCACGTCCGTGAGGTAGTACAGGGAGCCGCCGATTGTGAAGAGCGCGGTGGGATTGAGCGTCACCCCTTCCGGATTGGGCAGGGAGGGCACCGCTTCGGCCTGAACAGCGGCGGGATTGATGATGCCGGCACCGACGTTGCCGACGGGGACGTCGGGCAGTTCCGCACTTTCAATAATGCCTGCATAGGCTCCCGAATTGAGATGGCTGATCACATTTGCGGCGGTGGTGACACCAAAAATAATATTGAGGGTGATCGTGCGGCTGGTGGTGTTCACAACCAGGCTCATCGTGCCGCCGGATTCCACGTCGCTGTAAATGATTCGGTATCCTTCGTATATGCCGGAAGTTTCGATGATCACCGTGCTGTCGGCCGCCGGCGAAGTCAGAGTCACCGAACTGTTCTCCGCTTCAACCCTGTCGATGAATTCGCCCGTCACGGTCAGGATCGGCTCGTCACTGCCGCCGCTGAACGTGGCGGAAAGACCGGCGCTGTCCCCGGTGAACAGCGCATTCAAGGCGTCCACATCCGTCGATCCGTCGGCAAGGGTGATGGTGTACACGTTTCCGTCGAGGGAGACCGAAGCGGTCTCACCGACCTGAACGATGACCCGGCGGTCGTTAAAGGTGTCCCCGCCGGCGGTATTCGAGGCCGTCAGGGTCAAGGTCTCACCGTCATCCAGCCTGATACTGGCGCTGGCGGGATTCGGGTTGGTGCCGTCGGTGAACTTTACCGCTTCACCGATTCTCAAAATGGAGCCCCCGAAGGTGGCGGTGAAGGGTTCCGCGTTGATCGCGTTAAGCAGTTGGGTGATTTCCTCTGTGCCGAACGCATAGCGAACGATCAGGATTTTATCACCTTCCAGCCAGGTGACACTCCGTCCGGAAGTCAGGTCCGCCGTGAAGAAAACCTGGACACCATTGAATGCGGTTCCGGCGGTGTCTGCGGTGATGGTGAACTCCTCATCGTCCAGCATGATGGAGCCGGTGGCGGCAACGGCAGGGGCGAAAGGTGTGGAAACTGTATATTCGGCCTCGTCGGTGGTGGCAAAGCTTGTGCTCTCGGTGCCGCTGGTGATGGCAACATCGTCTATGGACAGCTCGGCGACAAGCGCGGTGAGCAGGTCGCCGGCTTCCGAACTGCCGTCATCGAGCAATGTGATTTTTAATGTACCGCTGTTCAGCTCAACCTCAACCGTCTCGTCGTCGTCCAAAGAACTGACAAACTCAAGAACAGCTTCGGTCACAGGGATGGTTCCGGAGTGCGTGAGCGTAAAGGTCACAGAGCCCACCGTAAGGGTCGCGACCGAATCCACCTGATTCTCTCCGCCGCCCAGGGTAATCGTCGGGAATTCGATCACATCACCGGCCCCGGCGTCACCGATCAATTCGGCATTTAACGCTTCGAGAGCATTCAGTGCGTTGAGCACGTGTCCCAGCGTCGCCCTGTCGTCTCCTGTCACGCCGCTGAGCACATACACGGTGATCCGTTTTTCAACGCTGTCAAAATGGACCGCGGCGCGATTGCTCGACAGATCCACATCGGGCTGAGAACCGGAGACGCCGACGACCAGAACCGTGAAATCATTCAGGCTTTCGGCGCTCTTGCCCGTCCCCGGTGTCAGGCGGATCACGCCCTCCCCGTTAATTTCAACAACAACTTCGGCATCCACCCGGTCGATGCCGCCCTCGAAGGTGTCTGAAACCGCGAGAATCGACTCCGGCAGGCGGATGATCGTATTCTCATCCGCGCCGGTTCTCCGCGTGACCGTCAAATTCGTTCCGCTCCAGTCAATCTCTGTGATTTGTTTGATCGTGGTGACTCCGCTGTGAACGAAGACTTCAATCCGGTTTCCGGTGAGCGTGAACGAGGGGAGGGCTCCATTCAGATCGGTGTGGACCAGCACCACTTGACGGGGATTCGATCCGGTCTTGCTGATATCAAGCCCCTCGTTGCCTCCGAACGTGATCGTCCGGATTCCGTCAGACCCGCCGGGGCCGGTGAGCGAAACCGCCGTATACAGAGCCAAATTCGTGGAAGAGACCGGGACAAATTCCGCCGTGAAGGGCAAACTTTCAGATGCGTTGATAGCGCGCACCACATCATAGAGGTGACTGAAGCCGGGGGCGTAGGTGATCGTCAGCTCGGATTTGTCGCTGTCCCAGCCCACCGATGCGGCGATACCGTCGCCAATAAAGCGGTTGTTGGCCTGATTCGCGTCTTCGACAAGGACAATCACAAGCGAGGAGAAATTGAATGTGTCGAGTTGCGTCAGCAGAATTGAATCATTACTGCCCGGCAGAGAGATTTCCTGCGTCGCGGGAGCCCCCGGATTCCCGCCGCTGAGAATGCCCTCATCCGCCAACAGCTTGCCATCGCCGGTTTCTCCCAGCAGGGAAACCTGCCATTCCGCAACGGAGGCGAAATAAAGCACAACATCGTCGGCGGTGTTCCCCTCTGCCGCGTTTTTCGGCGCGACAAACACCCGCAGACGATTGCCGGATTCGTCATGCCGGATCTCGGTCTCTCCCGCATCCAGATACAGAATTTCAACTATCTGGTCGTAGGTCATGCCTTCACGGCGGAACACCAGTCCGTTGTTTTCACCCGGCGGATCCAGAGTGACACTGTCAATGATCCCGCTGAAGAAGTAGATGCGCGGAAGCCCGGCATTCGGCGTGGCGATCAGCGCGAGAACCTCATTCCCGTCTATTTCGACCACATTCAGGCTGTGAGGATTGCTGCCTTCGGAGGGGTTGAAGTTCTGAGCGAACTCGACGGTGCTCCCGTCGGTCCGCCACAGTTCGCGGCCGAAGTCCGGGTGCAGGGCGGTGAAGTAAACATAGCCGTTGTATTCGGTGAATTCGCGGGGGGCGGCATTGTCGGAATTCAGCGCGGGATGGGTAAGTTGGGCCGCGCTCAGGGTGGTTCCCGAACGTGTCAGGATCCAGGGCTGCCGCCGGCTGTCTGAATTGCGGGCGCTGAAGTAGGCCCGGAACGTTTCGCCACTTTCAGCGGACACCACGGTGATATGATCAATCAACGTCACTGTGCCCACATTGACGGCACTCACGCTGTTGTCTGTGGTGTCAACCACGGAGAGCGCGTTCCGGTTCGCGCCGTGCACCACCGCGAAGTGGGTGTCGGAAAGCGCGGTCAGCTCCACAGGTGTCGAGAGCGAGGTGCTGACGGCGGTAACGGTCTGCGAGTCGATGTTGACCTCCAACACCCGGCGGACATTCAGAGAATCGGTGGCGATCAGATAGATCCTGCCGTTCATCAGCAGGATATCCTGGAGCGAGACCATTTCACGGCTGCTGTCGCTCTGAAGCGTGAGGATGCGGCCGTCAACGTTGGGCGGGGTGCCGTACAAACCGGCGATGTGCAGACGGTTGAGGCTGTTGACCCGGGCCTGATAGAAGACGTAATCACCGACAACCCGGACGTTCACGCCGCTGTCCATGGGTGTCGAACGGGTAACCGCCAAGAGGCCGGCTTCATCCAGCAGCCAGAGAGCCGTTGCGCTCATCGCGTAGAAGCTTGCTCCATTGAAGATGAGCTGGTTCACCCCCCGGGCGGCGGTGATTTCCTGGACATCCCCCGCCCCGGAACGATAGAAAAGCCGCTCATCCGTGATGAAGTACAGGGTAGTGGCGTTGGCCGCCAACGCGTTCGGAGCCACCATCATATTTTCGCGCACCAGTCGAAGCGCGGTGCGGGCAGCATTTACTTCAAGCAGCGCCCACCGGGTGCCGGTGGCGTTGGCGGTGACCAGGAAGACCCGGTTCCCCTGGGTGATGAGGTCCACGGGGCGCTGGGCCAGGACCGCGATTTCCCGGGTTCCGAAGGGCGAACCGTCACTGATCCACAGGGAATAACTTCCGTCGGCATTCTGGTTGGTGAAGAAAAGACTGCCGTCGGTGGCGGCCATCAGGTTGATGCTGGAGGGCAGCTCCAACTCCCCGGCGCTCAATCCCGCCAGACGGAGGGTGACCTGGCGAAGGGTTTCGGGATCATCGATTTCACTCAGATACGCGGCCAGATCAAATTCGAGCACTGCGATTTGGTTGGTGTCGGTCAGGGTGAGGCCGTTGCCGGACATGCGGACAGCGGTCGGGGTGCCGGCATCACCGGGAGTCACCACACCGGACAGTCCGAGGACCACGGTTTCGGTTTCCACCCCGGCAATCGGATTGAGGCGGATCATGTCGCCGAGCTGGCCGTCACCGAGGGTGGTGAAGCGGTACCACTTCGAACTTTCCCCGGGGAGAAGCGTGTAGCGGGAACTGTCGAGAATTCCGTCGCCGGTCAGATCCACATCATAGAACACATCCGGGCGGCCAATACCGGTATCCACGAGGAAACTTCCGGCTCCGGCGAAGGAGCGGTTGGTGAGAATATCGAAGCCGCGGTCGGGCATCCGTTCGATAGAGCGGTTGCCGTAAATCAGGTAGATCCGTCCCGCCCGGACCCGCACGCCGCCCAGGGAGCTGTTGGAGCGCGGAGCGCCGATCAACAGATCGCTGATGCCGTTGGCGTTGATGTCCATGCCGGGAGTGTTGGGGAGCACGCCCAGTCGGTCGGTTTCGTTCTGCCCTTCCAGAATAATGTGCGCGTCCCGCAGCCGGAGCGTCGGGGTGGTGGCGTTCATGATCGAGAAGAACATGTACACGGCCCCGCGGTTGCCGAACGAGAGCAACTGGGATTCCAGGTATGTGTCGGTCAGAGCGCTGACACGCCGGAACTGCGTGCGGCCAATCACCAGATCCATCATGCCGTCGCCGTTGAAGTCGCCGGCCGTGACATAAAATTCTCCGAAGGTGGAGGTGGAGCCGAATTCACCCAGGGTGGCCTGGCTGAACCGCAGGTGGGCCGCGAGGTTCGCCTGAACCGGACCGGAAACCGGCGTGCGCCAGTCGGTGTTGCCCAGGAACACCAGCACCGCGCCGTTGGCCGATCCGCCGTCTTCACGGTAGCGTGTGAGCGCGAAATCGGCGGCGCCGTCCCCGTTGAGATCACCCAGGGGCTGCAGAGCGCCGCCAATGGATGTGCCGGTGGCGCGCCAAATCGATTCGGAGAAGAGGCGGGCTTCGGATTCGGCGTAGAGGCTGAATTCAAACTGGTCACGGAATCCGGCGAGCAGGACGTCCCGGCGAATTTCGTCGAGCACGTCGTTGGCGGTCACCTGGGCGTTGCGAATCGAAATCGTCAGCACATTTCCGCTCCAGGAGGTCTGGACGTTCTCATCCTGACTGTTCCCCGCATACACCATCAGAATGCGCACGCCGTTGGCGGAGCCTCCGGCATTCCGGGCGCGGAAGGCGATGTTGTTGTTCGATCCGTCCAGAGCCAGGAACGCCGCGGCGCGGCTGTCCGCCGATCCGCCGCCGGTGCTGACTTCCGCGATCACATCGCCGGATGTCAGGCCGTTCTCAGAGGAAAGAATGGCTCCGAGTCCGCTGTTTCCGGGGAGGAAGCGTCCGGGAAGAATGAAGGCCTGGCCCACGGCGGGGTTCGCGGTCTCACCCTCAAAGGCCCGGACCACAAATCCGAGATCGTCCAGTCCGTCGCCGTTGACATCGCCCACAACCGAGGCCCGCATGGCCGCGCCGTCTTTCGGAGCAAACGAGAATTCCAGGCTCCAGGATTCGAGGATGCCGGCCAGTGTGCCGTTATGATCGGTAATGCGGAGCGTCCAGGCGCCGTTGGGGTCCGACCCGTCAAAGACCGAGAGGGTGCCTCGGGGCTGAACCGAGGTTGAATACGGCGTGTTGGCGGCACCAATCGTCAGGAAGGCCTCGTCATCAAACGTCATGGCCCGGAGCAGACCGCCGGCGGCGGAGCCGGACAGATCGCCCTGCGCAAAGAGAACCACTTCGGTTTCCTGATCCGGTCCGATCAGCACCATGGAGACGCCGGACAGATCCAGACCGCGGGCGTTTCCTTCCTCCGCCCGGATGCGGATGCTGACGTTGACATCGGTCAATCCGGTCGGAAGATCCTCGACCACCAGTTGTGTACGTGTGGGCGTCGTGGCGATATCCAGCGACCAGCCGCTGAGTTCGCCCGGGAACGTGCCGCTGAGATCGGTGATCCGCAGCGTCCAGACGCCGTTCGGATTCAACCCGTCAAAGTTGCCCATGTCGGCGAGCACGTGCAGGGCCGCGCCGGAAATTTTGGAGAAACTCTGGCCGCTCCAGTCATCGCGGTTGGGCAGCTCCACAATCGTGCCGTCGGGCGCTTCGAGTTCCACACGGAGTTGATCTGCGGGGACGGCTGCGGGAATATTCACATTGAAGACAACATCGGTGATTTCGCCCTCAAGACCCTCAACCTCAATGGTGGACTCCAGGGGGGCGTCGGTGCGCAGAATCAACTGCCAGTTCACCACCGTGGGAATGCCCCCGTTGTTGCCGCGGTCGGTGACTTCGAGTTTCCATTCGCCCATCGCCTCGGTTAGCAAAAGACTGTTGAGATTGCCTTCGGCTCTGAACGCGCCGGTGAAGGCGCCGCCGCCGTCCCGGATCGATGGAGCGAATTGATCCAGAACAAAACGGGTGCCGAACATCACCTGACCGCTGGACTCCAGTCCGGAGAACAACAGCACCCGGTCATCATTGGGAGACACCAGTTCCAGTGTCAAATCCTGCAATTGACCGGTGGTCAGAGAATCAATCACCACCTCGACAGCGGTAATGTCTCCGGGAAGGTCGCTGACCTCCAGCGGGACAACGCCATCGGAGAACGGTTCACTCTGGGGAAGGAAGGCCAAAGACCAGTCATTCAGATATCCCTGGTCTCCCCAGGCCCGGTCTTCGATCTGAAGGATCCAGGTGCCGTCCAGCTTCGCCCCAATCAATGCACCGGCATCGATTTCATATGTCTTCACAATATTCTTCGTGTTTCCGCCCTCACGATTGTGAAGGATATGCGAACGGCCGTCCGGAGAGATCAGGGTGACCACCAAATCGCCGATCCAGGTGTGTTGAATATTCACATTCACGGCAATTTCAGAGACCAGGGGGAACGCGTCGTCCGGCGCGGTCACGTCAATCTTGGATTGAATGGTGGTGAAATCGCCAATGAAGTTATTCTCAACGTCTTCCGGGTCGGCGGTAAACACGGTGTTGGAGGGAATCTGTTCATACCAGAAGGTTCCCGGCC
This sequence comes from Verrucomicrobiota bacterium, assembly GCA_020831625.1. GTDB lineage: Bacteria > Verrucomicrobiota > Kiritimatiellia > SS1-B-03-39 > UBA6053 > PXAS01. The sequence goes on from JAFIGD010000024.1 coordinate 28,055, forward strand.
GCATCCAGTACAGTTCCGCAGTGGCGGATCCAAAGTCTTCAAAGTATTCCATTTTCACCGGAACAATGTCGCCGGCATTCAGAGACACCGTGTGGATGTATGAAGTCGCCCCTTGAACGAACCAGGCGTCGATCACGGGTGTGCTCATATCCCCGATAAACAAACGGACGCCGTCGTCACTGATCACCATGAAACTGTATGTGCCGCTTTGCGGAACCTGCAGGTATCCTTCCCAGCGGACCGAGAATTCATCAACATTCCAGCCGGGGAACGGGCCGTCAAATCCCCAGTTGAAGTTGATATTGGGATCGATGCGGACATGATCCGCCTGGCTATTGCTGCCGAGGTCTGTTCCACTGAAATAATAGCCGATGAATCCGGAATCCAGAACGGGGCGGCGGAACTCGGAGGTCCAATCCTCACTCACGTTGCTGGTGGCGTCGGGAATCGTGTTCTGGCTGGTGCTCGAGAAGAACTGACGGTCAAGGAAGCCGAGAAGCACATCATTCACCAGGGTGTTGCGGGTCGGGAAGGGAAGATCCAGCACGCCGCTTTCCACGGTCTCGGAGAACAGCTTCAGGTCCACCAGCGCCGAGGCGCTGCTGATGGGGGCGGCCCCGCCGTGGTTGGCGATCACATCCCCGGCGAAAATATAGCCGTAACTGTTCTGCGCGTTCGGCAGAGGAGACACCACCACCAGATCGTCGTGGTAGGTTTCGGTCATCATCCGGTAGGTGCCGCTCCACCGCGCGGCCATCACCTGAACATCCAGAGCGCCGTTTCCGGTGTTCAGCTCGTCGGCGTCCAGAACGATGACCCGGTAAGCGCCCTCATTGAGGGAGTCAAAGGTCACCAGACGGGGCAGGACCTGACCGCCGAAGATGATGGTGATCACCAGACTGTTGCTGTCGGCGTCGTGACGATAGAAGACGAGGTCCGTGAGTCCGTCGGCATTGAAGTCGCCCATGCGCTCGGCCGGACGGCCCAGGCTGGCGAGGTGGAAGAGATGGTCGGCAAAAACAGAGGCCTGCTGCAGACCGATGGTATCAACCGGTCCATTGAAGAAGAAGGCGTATTCCGGCCCGGAAAGGAGGAGGTCCGCGTGACCGTCTCCGTCAAAATCACCCAGCTGCTGGGCACGGGAGAGATTCATGTCCGCGAGATCCCCCTCGAAGGCGATGGCGTCATTGAGGTCGATACCGGTTACCGAATCACCGATGTCAATGCCGGTTCCGGCGGTGGAGTCGTTCTGGGAGAAATCGGGGAAGGCCAGCGGGAAGCGGAAAGGCCGCGCCAGCGGCGGATCCAGGAAGGAGAGATCCTCCGGCTCGGGCGCGGTGGCGTATTCGGTGCCGTCAAAGAAGTGCAGGCGGGTCCCGAGCAGTTCGGCCAGCACGAGGGTGGATCCCGCATCGGAAGCGAACGCGGCGAACTTGTACTGCGTGGGCTGCACACCGGAGGTGGTGCGGTATCCGGGGTTATCCACTTCAAACTGGACGGTCGGACGGGCGAACTGATCCTCTTCGGATCCGTTGAACAGCCAGCCCAGGTTCACCGAGTTCTGAATGCGGAGGTCACTGCTGAGATACAGCTGCACCACGTTCCGGTAGGTGGCTTCAGAATTCAGTCCGGTAATGTTCAAACCGTTACGGAGGAATTCCGACGCGCCGGTCAGGGTGTCGCCGCGGACTTCAGTCACCCGGGCAAGATCGGGGGCTCCGTCGCCGTCAACATCGCCAACGATCACCCAGAGGCCGCCGGTGTTTTCGGTCAGAACATTCCAGTCGCCGCTGTACGTCACCAGAGAGCTGGATTGAACGCCGCTGACCGCGAAGTCCGCGAAGCCGTTTCCGGAAATGTCGCCGGGAGCCACGACCTGGTGGCCGCGGATGGTGCCGTCAATCAGAGTGAACCGCTCGGCGGTGTCCTCGTACCAGGCGAACGCGCCGTGATCGGCGGTTACCACCACCACGGTTCCGTTGACATGGGTGTTGACGGCCCGGCCGATGCCGGCGGCGGCGGTGACCTTGCTGTCGGCGGTCCGGCTGGCGGACGCGGTGTCCAGACTGTTGAAACTCTCCAGCTCAACATTGCGGATGTACCAGCCTTCAAAGTTATTGGCCTCGTTGTCGACACTGTCAAAGAAGAAGCGCAGTTCCACGTCACCGGCAAAATCACCGGAAAGCTCAATGGCCACCTGCTGCCAGTCGTCCGATGTCGTCTCACTGAGAATCAGGACCCCGGGAACCGGCGTGCTGCTGGCCAAAAGCTGCCACTCGGAGGCGCCGTCTTTCAGGATTTCAACGCGGGCGATATCCACGCCGGGGAAATTCTCGGTGCGGAGGAAGCTTTCAAAGGTCAACAGGGATCCGCCGACGGGGATTGTGATTCCGGAGAATGTCGCGAAACCGGCGACACGCCCGTTGTCGCTGCCAACATACGTGCCGGTAACGGGGTTCCCGAAATACAGCGCGGGGCCGCCCCCGCGGGCTTCATCCCCGGTGACCGTGGTCCAAAGATTTTCGATGTCCGCGTCAAGGTCCTCAATGACCGCGTCTGAAGGATCAAGGGAAATGCTGTTGGCCGAGGTGAAGACACCGCCGACCGCGAGATCGGATCCGGTGAACCTGTGAACCGTGTTCCCGCTCCAGACCACGATTCCGTCCTGATGGTCCGCATCCGGATCGGTATCCCGGCCCGGATTCCGCCACAGACCGGCTCCGTCAATGTTTCCGCGCAGAATCCAGTCCGCCTGGGATTCCAGGGTGGTCTGATCTGTGCTGACGGAATAATCCGCTCCACTGATAATGTATACGCCGCCGTTCTCTCCGGTGATGACGATGGCGATATCCATCACGCCGTCTCCGTTGAAGTCACCGGGCTGCAGGATCGAGGCGATCCGGTTCCCCGCCGGAGCAAGGAACGGAGCCGGAAGGGTCAGAAGCCGCCGTCCGCTGGTTTCGGGATTGATGGCGAAATTGGAGAAGTCGGTCACACCGGGCAGAATCAGCAGCATGGAGGTGCCGGCAGTCAGATTATCATTCACGGCGGCGACATAGTCCCCCACCCCGTTGCCGGTGATATCGCCAAGGGAGATCGCGACCGGGCGGAAGGACGCCAGGATTTCATCTCCGTCAACCCCTTCAATCAGCAAGGCGGTTTCGGAGTCGTCGCCGCCGACCAGCGTTGTCAGCCCCAACTCATCCGAGAAACGGATTTGGTACCGCCCCATTTCCGGCGCGCGAACCAGATTGTTCTGGCCGCGGCTGAAGCCCAGTTCAGCGGCCGCGCTGCCTTCGACGTAGTTGATGGAATAGTTGAAATCGTAGCTCGCGGTGAGCGCGAGGTGGGCGCCAACCGCGCTGAAGAGAACCTCTACCGTGAACCGGTCGCCGAAGCCCTGGGCAATCAGCGCCGCTTCGAGATCCGCGGCCAGATCATTAATGCCGATATTGTTATCGGTCGCCGCTTTGGTCAGCGTGACATTCTTCGGAGTGCCCCCCTCCACGGAAATGGAGAAGGTGGCATCGGCGGAGAGGCGCCCGTTGCCGTTCACCGGATTCTCGGCCATCACCGTGTAAGACATCACGTTGGCGATCTTGAGGATGTAGTATTCCGGCACGCCGGCGAACTGTTCGACCGGCACCGCCTGAATCACACTGCTGGCATCCAGATCCCGTGCCGCGTAGAGGGCCACATTGCTCCCGCCCTGCTTATGGAAGAGGTCAAAACGGTCCTGGGCGGCCTGATCATCAAAGATGATGTTGATCATGTCCAGCAGCAGCAGCGCGGACACCGAACCGGAGAACTGACGCAAGGCGGCGGGTGTGCGGATCAGATAGTAATCGGCGCGGTCGCCCTCGTGGAAGGTCAGGCCGTCAATCACGCGGTTTTCCGGCAGGGAAATATCCGGCAGCAGGGCCGCGAATTCAGCGGTGTTGTTGGGGCCCACCACATTACCAACCCGGACAAGCTCATACCGGTCGAAGGGCGTGGTGGTGTTTCCGGCGATGAGGTCGTTGCCGGGACCGCCGTCGAGATAATCATTTCCTTCTCCGCCGGCGATGAAATCGTCACCCGGTCCGCCGTAGATGAAGTCGTCGTACGCGCCGCCGAAAAGCATGTCGTTGCCGGGGCCGCCATAAATATGCAGGCTGGTCAGAGATCCGCCGCCCTGTTCACGGGCGCCGCGTTTCACACCCCATTCATCGGTCTGGTTCAGGAAGGTGAACCCGGGGTCGCCGCGGAAAACGTCATCGCCGCGCTGCAGATCGATCACCATCTTCTGCACATCAAACGCCTGGAAGAAGTAATAATGCTGGACGTAAACCGGACGCGCCGGATCAGAGGCCTGCTCGCCCGCCGCAAATCCGAGCGTGTTTCCACCAATCACGGCGAGATCGTCGTCAATGGACAGGTTGGTGGTGAGGATCCGGAACCGGCCGTCCTGCACCCCGATGCCGATCAGATCGCTGAGATCAAAGACCGGACCGTCGGCGGCGCCCTGGCGGGCGTGGGCCAGCGCGCGCCGCACATCATCGGCCAGATCCGAGGAGCTGTTATTCACGTTCGCCAGGTACAGGTTCTCTTCAAAGCCCAGCACGCTGAGGCCGCCGGCGGTAACCGCCTCCAGGGTGATGGTCGAGGTGGTGAGAATGTTCACCGGAACCAGCGCCAGGTGACCGTCCTCCGTTAAGGTGAAGGCGACCAGATTGTGGAAAAGGCTGTTGCGAATCCCTTCATTCAAGGCGGCGACAACATCCGCGTCGCTGGTGATCGTCGCAGTGTCAAAGTTGACGGTGATTGCGCCGACCTGACCCGGGCCGAAACTAATGTCAAACTCGACAACACCGGAAACCTCTGTCCAGTCGAGTTCGTTCTCGGCCTCAATCCGTCCGTCGGTTTCGGCGGCGTCCACGAAAATATAGTATTCAACCCCGTCGAGCGAAATGACGAACTCGAGATCCCGTTCCAGGCGGCCGGCGAGCGGTGAGCCGGACTGGGCGGTCACCACGGAACCGGGCAATGTGGTCATCATGAATTCCTGGTTCGCGGTATCCCAGACCAGCGAAGTGAATTCCCAGCGCTTCAGGAGCGGGTTAAAGCGGATCGAAGCGAAGTCGGGCACTTCCCGACCGAGGTGATCGAGATCGCCGCCCAGGAAGAGAATCCGGTTTTCACCGCCGCCGCCCATGATGATGTCGTTGAAAGTGGGAATAAAGGTTTCATCGCTGCCGCTGAGCGTGGGCAGCGCGTCCGGCATGATCTGGAAGGTGTCGTTGCCGGTGCCGCCGAAGAGCAGGTCGGGCGCGCCGCGGTCGTATCCGCCGGAGATCACGTTGTTGCCCGCAGTTCCGAAGATCCAGTCTTCGCCGGCTCCGCCCTGCAGACGGTCGTTGCCGGGACCGCCGATGATCACGTCACGGCGGACCTGATTGGGACGGGTGGCCATATCCATCACCAACGCGTCACCGCCGGTGCCCAGATCAAATTCGATTTGATAAATCGTCGGGACCAGATTCGGTGAATCGATCCGCAACAGATAGGCCACGCCGACTTCCAGATCCTCAAGGCTGATTGAGCTGGTGGTCCGGCCGGAAAGATCCCGCTGAACGAAACCGGTTTCACCGATCGAGGTGTAAATCTCATACCGGCCGGTGGCTCCGTCCACCCCGGAAATGCGAAGGGTGTAATCCCCGGAGCGAAGCCCTTCCAGATTGAACGTCACAAAACGCTGCGTTTCCGTGAAGCCGAGGAAACGGTACTCATTCGCTTCATTGCGCAGCTCATTCCCGTCGGCATCCACAACTTTCTGACCGTCGGCGTCAAACAGCTCGAAGCGGAAATTCGCAAAGCCGCCTTCGCCAAGGTCCTCGCTGAGGATACTGATCCGGTCGGTGCCCGTTCCGTCCTCTTCCATTGTGAAGCGGAACCAGTCCTCATCGGTGGCACTGTGAATGGTAAGGCCGAAGACCTTGGAATACTGTTCAATCAGAGCCAGGAAGAACGCCGAGTCCACTGAATTGTTTCCACCCTCCAGATCCGGAAGGTCCAGATTGATGGCCTCAGGTCCTTCAGCCTCATCGAAGGGATCGACCCCGCCGGCGCGGAAGATGGCCATTCCCAGACCGTCCAGAGGAGAGGCGCTTGTCAGGGTGATTTTGGCTCCGTCCGCAGGCGGATTGGCGAGCGTGAAGCTGTACCAGTCGACATCATCCGCATTGTCGATAGTCAGGCCGGTGATAATCAGGTTGTTGGAGATCAGCAGACTGGAAAGCGCGGTTTGGTTATCAAAGAGGTGCAGTTCGCTGCGGGCGGTGCCGCCGCTCACCCGGGCCACCAGCGAGGCGCGGGCTCCGCCCAGCAGCGTCACAATGCGCAGACGGCCGTTGAGCACCTCGGCGCGAACCTGTCCGGAGAGTTCGGCCGCCTCGATCGCCGCCTGAACATTCGCGGCCAGATCGGCCGCAGTCTGATTGTTCAGGGTGTCGGCCGCCACAACCCGGATCGTGCGGAACGGGGTGCCGTTGATGCTGAGATCAAAGACCGCGTCCGCAGTCAGCCGGCCGTCCTCGGGCAACAATCCGGCGGAGAACGCCGCAGTCTGATCCTGAGTGAAGCCGATCAGAGACGCGATCCCGCCGGAGAGGATGCCCAGATCAAGCACCTCATCGGACTTCACGGGTATAATGTGCACAAAGTTTCCGACCAGCGCGAAAGTAATCCACTCGGAAAGATCAAACCCGGTGTCATCTTCGAGCGTGGCCAGCTTCAATGCGTCGTTCAGATCCTTGATCAGTTCCGAACGGGTCAGGTTGCCGGACACGGAGGCAACCGGAACCAGATAACGCACACCGTTCAGATCCAGCGTGAGGGCCCCTTCACCGGGGTTCATATTCGCAAGGGCGGCGTTGGCCTTGAGGGTGGCCGGAGAGTCCTGACTCGAAAGCGCCGCCTGGCCGATGAAGGCTCCGTTGCTGAATCCAAGCTCGGGCAGCGTGGCCTGCGAATTCCCGACACTGTAGATTTCCAGAGAAACCACATCACTGCCGGGTGTCGGTCCGATGGCCAGACGGCCGCCCAGCTGGATCGCCACCAGGCGCTGAGACAATCCGGCATTCGCGAGCGCGTTGTTCAGAATATTGAGCAAATCGCCAATCTCGGCGTTGCTTCCGGAGCCGGGAAGCGACAGCCGGACCGGGGCCATGCCGTTGACCCGGAGTTCAAAGGAAGGCGCGGCACCGGCTTCGGCCGGAGTGAGACGGAAGTTGACCGCGGCGGGCTCCTCTTCCGCCACCAGCCAGGCCCGGCCGAAGGAGTAGGCCGACTCCGGCGTGTCGTTGCGGCCGCCCTGCTCAGTGCGGTCGGGAAGAATGGCGTTGCCGGACATGGTGTTGACAATGTTGTCACCGCTGCCCACATCCGTCCAGACCGAGACCTGAACCGTCGGTCCGATGTTGATGATGTCATTGCCGCCAAGGGCATCAATGATGATCACCAGGAAATCATCCTCGGCGGGCAGAACGCCGGCGGGCAGGTCTCCGTAAATGGCGTTACCATTGCCGTCAGTGGCGTTGAAGCTGAGCTTGACCTGGGCGTCAAAGGTGAAATTGCCGTTGTTGTTGGTCAGCCGGGTGATGATGTGGCGGCCGCCGAGCACGCCGGGCTCGGTCACGTAATCCACCGAAATCACATCATCGGCGTTGGTGCCGCGATAGTACCAGACTTTATCACTTTCCTTGGCATACTGCTTCCAGTCATCCCCGGCCAGACCGCCGTCCATGGACTCCATGTTGCTGCCGTCCGCGCGCCAGATCGTGTTGTTGCCGCCGGCGCCGTACAGGAAGTCCAGCCCGGTGCCGCCGTAGAGGTTGTCATCAAAATCATTGCCGAGCACGCGGTTCAATCCCGTGTCCTCCAGAACATACCGGCTGCTGTCACCACCGTCACTGTCAAACAGTTCTCCGGTTTCCTTATCCACAAAGACCCCGAACTGGGAGAGGAACGTCAGCGAGTTTGTCAGCGCCTGAACCATCAGGCGGTTGCCGGAGTTGCTGAACCGGATGTATTGTTCAAGACGAAGGGCTTGATTTTCCAGCTCCACATTGGCCAGGGCCGCGTTCAGAAGCGCGACGAGATCATCCACGGTGGTCTGGCTGTTTGTGTCGGCGGCGCGAATCACGATCTCATGCGCGGTGCCGCCGTTCAGACGGATCGTGAACATCGCGTCGGCGCTCAGCGCACCCACCACACCGTTGGCGTTGGAGGTGAGAACCTGATCCGTGCTCAGGGAGCCCCGGCCGGTCATCTGCGTTGCCAGTTTCAACTCCGTGTTGGCGGAGTTGCCGATACCGGTGTTGATCTGCAGCAGTGTTCCTTTGGTCTGGAGCACAACCCGGTTTCCGTCACGAACCGCCTCTACCACCATGCCGAGGTTTGCCCAGGTGCCGTCACGGAATTTTGCCGTGGAAATCGCATCGTTGATGTCCTGAATCAACATATCCAGGGTGAGATTGGCGCGGGTGCGGGTAAACGGCACATGAATATCCACCGGACGGCCCTCCTCGCCAACGATCAGCGTGAAGTACATGTCATTGCTCAGATTCCCGGTCACCGGCGCGTCATCACGTCCCACGATCCGCAGCACATCCGTGCGGTCCACCACCTGCAGACGGTCCAGCCGGCTGCGCAGCATAAGCTCGGTGTTCCCGTTCACCGCGGCAAACTCCATGAAATGATCCAGACGGGCAAACTGTCCGTCGGATGTGCTGATCTGGGCCAGCGCATCATTGAGCAGCCGGGCCAGATCGCGAACCGTCATGGATTCCGATAAAAGGGATGTGTCCAAACGAAGCGCCGGAAGTGTGAAGGTTGCGGAATTGAAAATGACGTTCAACCGGAGTTCCGCCGGAAGGGTCTGAGTGGCATCCTCTCCGAAATAGCGGTTGAATTGAGGCGCGCCGAAGTTGATCTCGCCCCATCCGTTTTCCCCGGCGGAATCGCCGAGGATGAGATCACTGGCGCCTTCACTCACCGCGCCCACCCGGAGTTCCGTGCCGGTTGTGGCAAAGGTGATCCGGTTGCCTTCACGGCCGACCGTTACGGCGGAACTCAGATCCACCCGGCGGCCGTCCGCAAGACGTCCCTGCTTCAGCGCGTCACGGATCACCTGCAGGAGCTGCGCGATGGTTTCATTCTCCATGGTGTCTTCCGCGCGGACGATCACTTCCACCGGAGCCGCGTTCACGCCGATCAGGAGAGCGAACCGGGCGTCATTCTGCAGACGGCCGTTCAGCGGAAGATCCGATGTGCCCACCAGACGGACCGTGTCCGCACCGGAAACAAAGTTCGTCACCGTCAGCGCGCCGACCGGCAAATGCAGTTCCGAGGGAGTGGGCAGAATCAGAAGGGACTCGCCGTCCACAAAATGCAACTGGGACCGGGACGGATCGTTGGGACCGCCGCGGTTCGGGTTGTCGGACCAGGTGAAGAGGAAGTTTTCGCCCTTTCCGCCGATGATATCGTCATTGCCCTGGCCGCCGTAAATGATGTTCACATCCCCGGGAGAACCCTCGGCGGGTCCGTCGCCCCAGAGCTGGTCATCGCCGCCGAATCCGAAAATCGTGTCTGATCCGAAACCTCCGAAAATCTGATCGCGGCCGTTGGAGCCGAAGAGAATGTCGTTGCCGGGCCCGCCGTCAATCACACTGACCCAGTCGCGGCTGCGTTCCGTAAGTCCGGAAACATCCAGCGCGTTGCGGCCGGGCGCGAACCCGAGAATGTCATCGCCCCCCAGACCGCTGATGCGGAACTGCTCCACCAGAGGACGGCCGTCCTCATCGCGCCAGGTCGAGAGAATGGTTCTGCGGGGGGGGCTTCCAGGCGGGGCCAGATCATGTCGCACAAATTCAATCGGCAATGAATCCGGATCGTCCCAGTTCTTCAACAGATCCATCGGATCAACCAAACTCATGTCCACACCCGTCTTGGGACGCCACAACGCGATATCCACCACCATCTGCCCCACACCGATCTGGTTGTTCTGGAAACCAAGATCCTCAAGACCGATGTCATCCCCGCTCACAGCGGAAAGATCCGTCAGGGAGAGTTCCGCATATTCGCCGAAGCCGCGGGTCAGGAACGCGATGGTCTGACCGCGTACAATCGCCTCAACTCTGCCGGCCAGGGCTTCACTTTCCGCGAGCACTTCATTGTTGATGAAATCGACCAGCTCAAAGAGCGTGCCTTCGTGCTCAATCTCCAGAAGATCGGTGTACAGCGGTTCGTCCTCGCTGTAGCGGAGGGAGATCCGGAAGGACTGGTTGAAGTTGAAGATCGGATTCAGTCCGGGGCGGGCGTTGGAACTCAACAGCGCGGTTTCACCGGAAATGATGATGAAGTCGTTAAAGTCCGTGCCTTCGATCAACAGAATGTCGGTGGCGTTGTCGTTCACCACATCGTTACGGAAGGCGTTTCCGAAGAAACCGTCAATGACGTTTCCAAAGACCTGATAGTAGGGCTTCACATCAAGAACCAGGATATCGATGCCGGCGCCGCCGTAAAGCGTGTCGAGTCCGTCGCCGCCCTCAAGCCAGTCGCTGCCGCCGCCACCCCAGAGAACATCATCGCCGCCGCCGCCGTGCAGCACATCGTCTCCGGGTCCGCCCACGAGCAAATTCGGTCCGCCCACCGAGAAGGGACCCTCTCCGGGACCGCCTTCATTCGGGGCATAATTTGGACCGATCAGGAAGGCGCCGCCCAGGAAGTTGTTTCCGCCGGTTCCGAAGAGACGGTCCATGCGGATATTTCCGTAAATAAAGTCGTTGCCGGTGCCGCCGCGGAGTTCACTGCCGTAAAACTGCCACTGGTCCTCGTGGGTGGTCGGAGCCCAGGCGTACAGAATATTGCTTCCTCCGACGCCGTAGACACGCTGGCCGAGCTGACTGGATTCGCCGTCGCCGTGGTCGGAGAATTCCACCTCATCCGGACCCCGATAGTAGGCATAGCTGTGGAACGGCGCGTTCGGCGTGTTGACCAAAGCCTCTTGCACGTCCACCGCATTGGTCACACCAACTTCAACACCGACCCACATCCGTTTAAGATCCCGGTCGAAGTCGACGCTGACACCCTGGCCGTCCGCACCCCGGTCGTAGATATAAATTGTCCAGTCATACAGCGTCGGATCAGCGGACAGCGAGCGGAACTCGATGTCGTTGTTGCCGCCATCGAACCTGAACCAGCTGTAAGCGTAATTGATTCCGGGGTTCTGGCCTTTCGCGGAGGTGACCTGACGGATCGCGTTGAAGGTTTCGCCGAAAAGCTCCAACGACACGATGGCATCCGTATCAAAGGTCAACACATCGCTGGCGCCGCCGTCCGGGAAGATCCGGTCATCGCCCATGCCGCCGTAAATCTGATCGCGGCCGGTATAGAATCCGCGGAAGATAAAGTATTCAAACGGATCGGCCGGCGTGCCGGGTTCCCCGACACGCATCCAGGGATTGACAGAATCATAGCTGCCGACAAAGGGGAAGTCGCCCTGAATCACACTGCCGTTGTCGCCGGAGCGGATCACATCGTCCCCGCCGCCGCCGGTGACAATGTTGGTGCCGGCCCCGGTGTCGATGTAGTCATTGCCGGGTCCACCGTCGAGGTCGGAGTTTCCGCCGCCGCCGAAGAGGATATCATTTCCGTATCCGCCGCGCAGCACGTTATTGCCATCCAGCACGGTGCCTTCTATCCGCTGGCCGTTCAGAATTTTGGCGGTGATCAGCGGAGGATTGTACCCGGTGGGATACTGGTCCTCATTCACGGCCCAATTGGGCGGCAGCTCAAATTTATCTTCAATCGTCTCACCTTCCAGCACCCGGAAGTGTGTCCAGTGGATCTGCTCGAGGCCGCCCCAGAGAATGTCATCACCGCCGTCGCCCCACAGATGATCGTTTCCGGGCCCGCCCACCAGCAGGTCGTCGCCGGGTCCGCCCATGAGAATATCATCGCCGGGTCCGCCGTAAATCAAATCGTGTCCGCCGGAACCGGGATGGGTCGACCGCACGTTCTCCACAATGATCTGACCGTTGATCGGACGCACCTGACCGTTGTCGCCGAGGATCACATCGTTTCCGGGTCCGCCGTCGAGCACGTCATTGCCCGCGCCGCCAAAGATGATGTTGTTTCCGGAATTGCCGACACCCCAGTTGACCACGTCATCACCGCCCCAGTCCTGCCAGTAAACCACACCGTCGGCTTCGGGCATGCCCGCCACCAGCGCGTCCTTGAACAGTCCGGTCAGTTCTCCGTATCCCACGTAGGCCCGTGTCTCCAGTTCCAGAGTATATTCACGGGTGGTCAGGAAGGTCACCTCGCCGTTCAGCGTCCGCTGCACATATCCGCTGTCACCGAAGATGATGTCGTCATACCAGGGCAGATTCGGATCCGCGGGAGAACTGTAAATGATGTTTCCGCCCACCCCGAAGCCGCCTTCGCGGGTCACATATCCGTTTGCATCAACCGTGACCGTACGGCCCTCCAGAAGCGCCGGCGCGCTCTGGATGCCGTTCGCGCCGCCGATGATAATGTCGCGGCCTTCTCCACCGAAGATAGTGTTCTCGCCTCCGAACTGAGGATAGAGCGAGAAGATGTCATTGTCGCGGGCGCTTTCGCGGTAGAACACCACCGCGCCGTGATCACCGAAGATGATGTCGTCGCCCGCACCGCCGTCAATCCAGGAGTTTCCGGTGCCGCCGATGATCACATCATTGCCGCTGCCGCCGTGAATCACATTGTCGCCGCTCTCAATATCAGGGAACACGGAATGGACCATGGAGAGCTTGTTAAAGCGGTTGCGCTCGAAGAACAGCATGTCGCCGCCAATCACATTATTTCCGGAACCGACTGTGATGGTGTCGCTGCCCGGTCCGCCGGAGATCAGATTGTTTCCGGTGCCGCCTTCAATAAAGTCATTCCCGCCGTGTTCCGGATCCGTCGCGATCGCGTTCACAAACAGCAAACGCTGATTGGGGACTGACGTGTCCTGAATCACATTCCGGTAGGTGGTGAAATCGATAAAGGCCCAGTCACCGAAAATAAGATCCCGGCCGTTGTCCTGCTCCCCGCCGCGGATGTGATCATCGCCGTGTCCGCCGATAATGATCTCATTGCCCATGTTGCCGAAGAGATCAATCTTGTCATGTCCACCGTATTCCGGATCTTTGGAACGGATGTTCAGAATATTCTCATTGCTGTCGCGTTCAATGTAGGCCCCGTCGCCCAGCAGAATATCATCGCCGCGTCCGCCGCTGATGATGTCGCCGCCGCGGTGCAGAAGCGCGTCACCCTGGGTGTTTCCGGCCGGAGCCGCCGGAAGATCCATGCCCACCCAGTTCGGAACCGTTAGGGTTAAGACATTCCCGTTGACCGCAGAGATCTCAAACAGGCCCTCAACCGCGGCACCGCTCTTGAAGTCGATCCACACCACACGGCCCACCGTCATACCGTGGCCGGGGGCTGTAAAGGTGAGCACACCCTCTTCCACCTTGTAGGTGCCGTTCAGGGAGGTGGTGGTATAGTGATCGGAACCGCCGCTGCCGCCGATGATGATGTCATTGGCCGGACCGCCGATGAGCACATCGCTGCCGCCCCACTGCGGATGGGTGGTCCAGATATCGTTCGCCTGACTGGAGCCGTCGGCGAACACCACCACCGCGTTGTCACCGATGATCAGATTCGGAACGCTTTCCCAGCCGCCGTGAATGATGTCGTCACCGGTGCCGCCGATCAAAATATCGCTGCCCCGGCTGGCGGTGGGCCGCAGGCCTTCCGCCACGTTAATCCGGTCATTGCTTCCCCACTCCGGATCAATTGTCTCAATACGGAGCACCTCGCGGGCCGCATTGCGGGTGATCCGGGCGTTGGCGCCGATCACGATATCATTGCCGCGGTCCCCGTTGAGAATATTCCCCAAATTCTGCGTGTTCGGGGTGTTGAAATTGTGCATCGCGCCGCCGATGATGATGTCATCACCGTCTCCGCCGTGGATTTCGTCCTGGCCGCCGAATTCCGGATTCGTGGACCAGATGTCCCAGGCGTGCGGGGAACCGTCGGCAAAGACCGCCACCCCGTTGTCCCCCAGCAGAACATCCCGGCCGGAGCCGCCATAAATCTTGTCATCCCCGGCGCCGCCGAACACATAATTCTCACCGGAGGGCCCGGCATGAAGGATGTCATTCCCGGCATAGACATCATTTTCCTCGCTGATCATTCTCAGAATCTGCAGGGAGGCGTTCCGCGTGAACCGTCCGTTGTCGCCCAGAATCCGGTCGTTGCCGCTGCCGCCGTGGACCGTATCCCCGCCGCCGCCGGCCAGCACCAGGTTGTTACCATTTCCAGTGCGGATCGTGTCCCCGCCAAACGCGCTGTGGTAATGGGTGAAGATATCGAAAACGTTCGACACGCCGTTCCAGGTGAAACCGAATCCGACCACGCCGTGGTCCCCGAAGAGGATATCATTTCCGTTTCCGGTTGTGATCGTGTCGGCGGCGTCACCGCCGAAGACAATGTTATTGCCGGAGGTTGCGGTGATCGTGTTTCCGGCCCCGTGATCGGTGGCCCGGACAAATTCCCCGTCCACAAAACTCTGACCGGACACCAAGCCCGTCACTTGGCCCTGATCAAACACCGCCAGACCCTGATCCCCGAACACCACGTCGTCGCCCCTGCCGGCATGGAGTGTGTCCGCGCCAAAGCCGCCGAAGAGGATATCATTCCCACCGCCTCCGGTAATCACGTCATCGCCGCCGTATTGCGGATCCATTGTCCCGGCCCGCATCCGGAGACCGGGAGCAAGGAAGTCCACTGCGGTGGTCTCAATCCGGGCATGATCTCCGAAGAACAGGTTGTCACCACCGGCACTTGAGAGGATGTCATCCCCGAAACCGCCCACCAGAATATCGTTGCCGGCACCCGAAGTGAGGGTGTTGCTTCCGCCGCGGGAGGTGTCGCTGGACTGATAAACGCCGGGAACCAGATCCGCGCTGTCCCCGAACAGGATGTTGTCGCCGGCACCGCCGTCAATCGTATCGTCGCCCAAACCTCCGATGATGATTGAATTGCCGCTTCCGCCATGGGCGGTGTCGTTTCCGGCATGGACATCATTCGTCAAACTCAGCACCCGAACCGGCTCACCGGCCGCATTGCGGAAGATCGTGCCGTTATCCAGCAGCGCAATGTTGGAGCCGGAGCCGAGCGTGACGTGGTCATCATCCGAACCGGCGATTACCAGATTGTTTCCGCCGCCGCTGACAATCACATCCTTTCCGCCGTGCTGCGGATCGGTTGAAGCGAGATCGTATCCGAACGTTCCGCCGAAGTTGATAAAGCCGTTATCCCCGATGAGGATATCATTTCCGCCGCCGCCGGTGATGCGGTCGTCACCGCGCCCGCCAATGACGGCATTGCGTCCGGCTCCGGTGGTAATCACATTGTTTCCACCCATCGACGGATCCGTGGAGGTCATGCGGAGGACCGCCCCGGCCGCGGTCAAATACACCCGGCCGAAGTTCCCCACGATATAGTCATCGCCCGCTCCGCCGGAAATTCGGTCGTCTCCGAAGCCGCCGAGAACCACGTTGACCCCGCCGCCGGTCTGAATCTCATCCTGTCCGCCGGCGGACGTGTCGGTCGTCCAGGCTGTCCAGGCCTCGGCAGATCCGTCCGCAAACACCGCGACCCCGTTATCGCCGAAGATCAGGTTGAAATCGGAATCCACGGTAATCTTGTCACTTCCCTGACCGCCGAAGATCACATTGCTGCCGCCCCCGCCATGGATAATATCATTCCCGCCAGAGGAGGCGGCGGTTGACGAGGCGCGGACCACGGTTCCGTCGACCACCACGCCCGTTCCGTGATCGCCGAAGATGATATCATTGCCCGAACCGCCGGTGATCGAATCCGCCCCCGCGCCGCCAATCAGCACGTTGTTGCCCGCGGTGCCTTTAATTTCGTTCGAACCGCCAAACCCGAAGTCCGTCGAACTGAAGCTCACCAGGCGCCCTGCGGAATGATTCAGAGTGACAGCGCCGTTGTCTCCAAAGATCACGTCGTTTCCGGAACCGCCGGTCAGGAGATCGTTTCCGCCGCCGCCGAACAGGAAGTTGTTCCCCTGCGTGACGGTCAATTCATCATTACCGGAAACGTTGGTCAGTGTGGTCACCTGCGTGGCAAGCTGTCCGGAAAGCTGAATCACCGCGTTGTCACCCACCAGCACGTTGTTACCGGAACCGCCATTGAGGATGTCATGTCCCGCGCCGCCGACGAGAATATTGTGTCCGCCGCCGGCGGACAGGGTGTCGTTCCCGCCGACAGTGCTGTCCACGATCAGCTGGCCGCCTTCAATCCGCCCGTAATCTCCGACGAGGATATCGTTTCCGGGTCCGCCGATGAGGGTGTCGTTTCCGGAACCGCCGAAGGCGATGTTGTTCCCGCCGCCGTGGGTCATCAGATCAATGGTGTTGTTGCCGCCGGGCGCCGCGATGGTGGCGACAGTGCCGACCTGGCCGCGGTCGCCGTAAATCACGTCATTCCCGGTGCCGCCAAAGATTGTGTCGCTGCCGCCGCCGCCCATAATCCAGTTGTTGCCGGCGGTGCCGTAAATAGTTTCATTGTCGACACCCCCGTAAATCACATCGTCCCCGCTGCCGCCGCGAATCACGTTTTCGCCGAAGTTTCCATAAAGGGTGTTGTTGCCGGCGGTTCCCCAGATCAGATCCATGCCGGTGCCGCCATGAATCACATCATTGCCGGTGCCGCCGCGGAGTTCGTTGTTCCCCTCGTTTCCGAAAATCTGGTTATTGCCGGCGGTGCCCCAGATCTTGTCGTTGCCGGTGCCGCCATGCAGAATATCATTCCCCAACCCGCCGCGGATCTCGTTGTTTCCGGCCTCGCCGTAGATTACGTTGGTTCCGCTGCTGGTTGACGCGTCCACAATATCATTGCCTTCACCCACATACACCACATTGCTGCCGCCATAGATATAAATCCGGTCGTTGCCGACCCCGGTGTATACCGTATTGGTTCCACCGTGCAGATTCACAGTGGCATTTCCGGTTCCGGCGTAAATCACCACATTTTCACCGCCGGAGAACGTCGCGTTTATTGATGCGGTGACTTCCTCACTCACCATCAGGAAATCGTCTCCGTCGCCCATGTTCGCCACAATGTGGGTGATGCCCGAGAACGACTGCTCGTAACCGAGCGCCCGCACCACAATCTTGCCGTTTTCCTGATAAATTCCGTATTCCTCATCCACGATATTCGCGAAATTGGATCCGCGCAGATGCGCGCGGCTTCCGGTATTCAAAATCAGGGTGCTGCCCTGCTTGGTCGCCAGGACCGGGGGCGGTCCCCAGGTCCAGGTGACAGAACCCCGCATGGTGACCGGGCCCACCTTGATCGTCAAACGTCCCTGAGCCATGGCGGTTGTAATCGTCAGTCCGGCACGGATTTCCGCCAGCGTGAAACGGATTTTGAACAGACCAAAGTTCAGTGAAATGCGCACCCCGCCCCACATTTCGCCGGAGAAGCCGTTATGGCTGAAGTTCAACTGCACGCCGCCGTACAGCACAAACGGTCCGAGCGGCACATTGAACGTCGCGGTTCCGGTCACACTGAACGTTCCGTCGGACACAAACCACCCCTGCACACCCACATGGATGATGTTAAAGAAATTAATGGAAAGCTGATTGATTTCGAACCTGAAGACCCCGCCCTCCACACTCAGCGTCATGTCCCCGACCCCCTTGAAGAGCAGCACCGACACCTCCGCGCGGACCCGCACAAAGAAGCTGCTTGCGGCGATCGACTGACCGACCAGGGTTTGGACCTGATTACTGGTGTTCACGGTCAATGTGAAAACGCCCTGCGCGTTAAAGGGTCCAAGTCCCATGCTGGCATTGATATCAATCAAAATCACCAAATGGCCCGTGGACGTGATGATCGCGCCCCCAGCGACCCGCAGACGTCCAAAGGGACCAAACCCGGCGGACGCCTCCAGTTCGAGCTGCAGGCCGTTTCCGTCCACCCGGATTTCAACCCGGCCTTCAATATCCACAAACTGCAGAATCGACAGCTTGCCGGCAACGAGCAGATAGAAGGAATTTGCCGCCAGCATTTCGGTTCCCTCACCGATGACCACGCCGGTTTCCGGATCCACCAGCAGGACGGGCACCGACCGGGAGCTTCCCGTGGTGTTAAGCTGCAGTTTGATCCGACCACCGATGCCGAAGAGGGAGTTCCCGATCAGCAAGGCATTGCCGGAACCCACTTCCAGACTGCCGTAGATGCCGTCATCCACAATCACCAGCACCCCGACCGCCATCAGCGGATTCACCAGCGGCATGATCAGCTCCGCATTCACGGACATCTCAAATTTATCCGGCGAAATCAGAATGCCCAGCGCGCCTTCCAAACGGAACGCCCCGTTAAACAGATCCAAGTAACCCTGAATCGCCAACTGGAACAGTGTTCCCGCCTCAACCGTGATCCCGCCGCGAACATAATCCTCATCGCCGGTGTTGATTTGAATCAGCGCGCTGCCCCCGATATGAATCGGGCCCAGCGCAATCGCAACCGACACTTCAATCCCCATGGCCAGGACAACCCCGTCCGGCGTGTCAAAGATCGAGAACGCGCCCTCCACGTCCAGCGTCGCAAGACCGATATCCAGCATCATCATCATGTAGGCATCAAAGCCCGTCTCATCCACCGTGAGATCCAGACGCCCCTGGAACGTCACCAGATTCTGGACCACCAGTTCACCCGCCACCGCGAACCGGAGCATGGTGGGTGCAAGGTCTGCGGTGCCGAACCCGAGGAAGAACCCGTCGTCATCCACAAGAATCGTCTGAACTTCCTGTTCCTGACTCGTGGTGTTCACCTGGAAAAGAAGGTTACCGGAAATATAGATCGGGCCCAGACTCATCAACACCGACCCCGTTTCGGCGCCAATCTGCAGTGAACCATACAAACCGCCGTTGGGCCCGAGGATGATGCCCAGCGTTCCGGCCACCGGCAGCGGCTCCAGCAGCGGCATTCTCAACGTCATATTGAAATTCAGCACCGTCACCAGCGCGCTGTCCTGGAAACTCATCAGGAAGTTGAAGGAGCCCTCCATTTCCACAAGCTCCAGCAGCGTGATTTTTCCTTCACCCACCACTGAGAAATAGAAACTGACCGGATCCTGCATGCCCGGCGGAACATTGGTGATTTCCAGAATCGGCGGCAGACCGCGGCTCAACTGGAACTCTTCCGGAACCTCATATTCCATCACCTGGCCGGTGGTGTTGACAATCAATTCCAGGATGTCGACTTCAATGGACAGCCCGGGCAGAGTGTAGCTGTAATTGCTCAGGGTCGCCCGCGCCGCCAGACCGCGTGAATCGATGATCACCAGCGCCTGGGCGTCGGCGCTCAGGAACCCGGCGATGAAGGCCGACGCATCCACGAACAGGGTGAACGCTTCATCCGTGACTTTGATCTCAAACGCGCCGTCCAGCGTCGCGATGTCCAGCAGATTGAATTCCGCCTGACCCTGAACCCGGAGAAGGCGGGCGTTATACGTCAGAATAATCGGGTTGTTCACGTCGCCCGTATCCAGGAAATAGCCGATCTCGAATCCTTCCTCCAGCTCTTCGCCGAATTCCCAAACCCCGCGGTCCACAGTCCCGTCTTCATTGATCCGATACGTGGAACGGCTGAAATCCGCCACCGACAGATCAAAAGTCAGCGCCTGATTAATCTCCAGCGCCAAATCAAAAATCTGAGCCGTCAGGAAGTCCCCGGTTCCGACCAGCCCCGCGCTGTCCAGACTCGCGTCGGCGGCGAAGAAAATGCCGGGATTGGTAATGTCGAGGTCCATCATGAACACCACGCCGATTTTCAAGTTGTCAATCGCAACCCCGATCGCGCTCTCATTCCTCACAGTACCGTCAATCCGGTTGGTTTCCGGGTTCACGCCCCAATATCCGCCCACACCTGCGAAGGCATAGACATTATTGATGCCCACCGCCAGCGAAGTCACCGTCCGCACATTGCCGCTGGTATCGATAATTTCCTCTGAGCCGCGCTTGGTGAAGGCCATCGATCCTCCGATCTGAAGAAGCCCGAGAATGTCACCATGAATATAATCCACTTTGGCCTGAATAATTTCATCGTCGAAATCGATGTAGATCGAGCGACCCTCAAAGCCGGTATCAATCACCAATCCGTTCGGACCAAAGACCGGCCCCACAAGCGCCTGCAACAGACTCAAATCCGAATCCGGGAACAACATTTCAACCAGTTCCAGAATTTCATCGAACCCGTCCAGACCCAGTCGGGTCTGTGTGAAATCAATATACGGCATCGGGAGCACCATTAAAGGCGGCGGCAGACCGGGGATAAATCCGGTATTGATATTCACCTCAACGTTTTCCACCCGGACATCAAGATAGTCATCCATCCCGACCAGTCCGCCGAACTCAATCTCCGCCTTCACCGCCAGATACGTCGGCAGGAAACTGTCCAGACCGGGAATGGCCAGCCCGCCTAACCCTGTCGGCCGAAGCAAAGCCATTCCAAACGTCGCACTGTCAATGGCAATCCCGACACGGTCATCCGATTTCCAATCGCCAATCCCCGCGAAACCACTGACGTCAATGGCCCCGATCGTCAGAATCTCCACATCGTGATAAATCCGGTCCAGCGGAATCGGCAGATCCAGCCCCTCACTGAGCGCTTTAATCACCCCGGTTTCGGCAGCCACAAACTGCTTCTGCTCACCAACGGAAATCATGAACGAACCTTCCAGGAACAGGAAATCCGCCAAAGCAAATTCCGCCCAGGCCACACTGGCGCGTAAAAGGATCCGACCGTCAAAATCAATGAAAACAGATTCACCCGGGGTTGTCAGCTCCATGCCCTGAGGACCGAAACTGGACTGATAATCCATGTAGGCGAATAATTGCATCCCGAGATTGGCCTGTATCGGATCCAAAACCGGTAGTTCTCCCGTTAAAGGGTTGATTCCCGGCGGCGGCCCAATGTAAGGCGGCATAATATAGGTGTTCATTTCCACCACCACCCCTTGCAGATTCGCGTGCAGCAGATCGCCCATGCCCACAAGCCCGGCTTCCTCAACCTCCAGTTTCAAACTCAGGTAACCGGTGGTCCACTTCACCAGACCAAAATTAACATTGCGGGCGAACATGCCGAAGGTGTCACCGGGGTCTCCCTCTCCAAAATACGGCGTCCCAAAACCAAGGAATGCGTCCACACCGCTGGCGGCAATGGAGAAATAACGCATAATCGGCAATTTACCCGGAATGAGCCCGCCGCCAACAACAATGTCCAGCCCTGATACCGCCCCCATCGTGAAGGCGAAATCCCCGCTCAAATGCAACACATTCTGCACACTCAGCAACGCGCCCCCGACATATATCGCAAACACGGGGCCGGCAGTCCCGGGGGTGTCAATCGTTACCGTTCCGTCACCGAAACTCAGACCGAAATCAATATCCCCCAATTCAAATTGAATCCCGTAAGGAACCTCCAGCGGCTTGGCGGCGAAATCAATCGTCCGTCCAAGCAAATCCGCGGAGTTAATCACGACTTCGACAGAATCCACCTGCATCTCAAGGCCGGGAATCCCCACCAACCCGGCAAAATCACTGCGGGCCAGTCCGGTGACCCACACCCCTCCGGTTGTCGGACTGATCAGAATCGCCGCCGCAATCTGGATGTTATCCACCTGCAGTCCCACATCCCCGATCCCGGCGAAAATATCGATGCCGCCAATCGCGAAACTGGCATACACCACCTCTGTCAAGGATCCGTCACTGAGCACCAGCGTCTCGAATTCCATCCGAAGATCCAAATCCTGTTCAAACTGCACCAGATCAAATAAGTTGACTCCGAAACGGCCCAGGAATCCGAAAACACTGCCGAAATCCGGAAGTTCGGGATACACAATGCCGATATCCAGACCGGGCAGGTTCAATTTCGGAAGATTCAGGATGAAATCCGTCAGCGACAGATTTGCCCAGTCAATGTCCAGGTCCGGGTAGGCCAGTCCCAGATCGGCAATGGTCACATCCGGCCAGAGATCCAAGCCGGTTGTCGGCAGGGTGAGCGTCACCCCGGGGAGATCGAGCGCGGCCAGCTCGGCAATGAAATCAGCGAGGGTCAGTGAGCTCCAATCCACCGTCACGTCCGGGAAAGCGTCACCCAGCGAACCGATCCCGAAGTCGGGAAGCCCCAGATCCAGTTCAAGATCCGCCATCGAAGGCGAAAGACCGAATTCCGGCTTGCCGAAGGTGATCGGGGAAAGCGCATAATTGATTCCCAGTCCGCTTGCGGCCAGCTGCAGGTAGGATAGCGCCAGGTCCGTGGCTTCCAGCTTCACGCCCGGCAGCCCCACAAATCCGAACATCCCCACATAGGCGTTCATAATCGTCCAGGTGTTGAGGGGATCCTCCAGATCCACATAAATACCCAGTCCCACGTTCAGATCCTCAACCACAAAGCCGATCCGATCAAGGGAACTGTTTCCGGGAAAGCCGAGGAAACCGTTTGCGCCCAGGGCCGCGAGTTCTATCGCGCCGACCTCAACCGTGGAGCCGTCTGTTAAGGTCAGCGTCCGGGTTTCGGTCACAAAGGAGAAGAAACCGCTGATCTCGAGAACCCCGAGGAGATTGACGTTGAGATTTCCTTCAATTCCGAGCAGGTTGCCTTTCACATCAATGACCACTTCCGTGAAATCCCCTCCCAGATCAATGCTGCCGATCGCGGCGCCGAACCCGCGGCGCAGCCGGACGGGACGCATGCTGTAGTCCGCAGTCACCCCGTCAAAACTCGGGGTGTTGATCACCAGGCGGACATCCTCGGCACTGATCTCAAACATATCGCCGCCCTGGAAGCCGACAAAGCTGGTTTCCGCAACCACGGTCAGCCAGGTCCGTCCGAAGCTGAGCGGATTGATATCGACCGCCAGAATCACACCCAGACTCGCGTCCTCCAGACCAAGTCCGACACCCTCGAAACCGGCAAAGAAGGAAATATCATCCAGCGCGAAGGTGAACATCCCCACTTCTGTGGAACTGCCGTCGCTCAAATCCACGGTGATAAAGGTCTGGATAATGTCGATGGAGATTTCCAGTTCAATCAGGCTGAAGGCCCGGAAGACAAAGGTGCCCGCCAGTTTGGCGATGGTTTGATCGCTGCGCTGGAACTCAAACTCAAAGCCGTAATCCCCGATGGGCATCGGACGGCCGGTGTCTGCACTGAAGTCCACCACGGTTCCACCGGCGGCGGCGCGGTTCAGCGCGAGGACAATATTACTGCCGTAGATTTCAAGCTGCTCCAGCCCCATGAACCCGACCGCGCCGATCTCACCCTTGATTGCGGACCAAACCCGGGCCTGCTGTCCGGCGGCAGGTTCCAATTCCGTCATGTTGAGAATCAGGAAGCTCGCGTCCGTCATGCCGAACCCGATCGCGTTCTCTTCTCCGGGATTGAATCCGACAAAGAAGTTGGTGTTGGTGGCGCCCATCGCCATCACGTCGACCTCCACCTCTTCACCGGTATTCAGAATGACCGTCTCTGTCTTCTGCTCCACCAGAATGTTGGTTTCCGCATGCAGGAAGTCAAACGCGTTGATCTTCACATACCCGAGGGCTCTCACATATCCAAACGAGACGCCGGGTATGGACATTTCCAGGGTGTTCGGGCTGCCGAATTTGGATCCTTTTTCCGCAGAAGCCACAAAATCCACCGTGGTGCCGTCAATCGGGAGCGGGATTGGGATCTGGTACACAGGCTCCTGCACAATGATAAACGCCGGAAGATTGATTTGAATATCCAGATTTTCCGCGCGCATTTCCAGCCCCGGAACCCCTTCCAGCTCAATCCGGCCCGCCCTGGCTTCCAGAGCCAGCCAATAACGGCGCAGTTCTTCAACAATCGCCTCGTCCTCCCGCATGAAGGCAAACGCGAAGCTCACATCCTCCATGACAATGCGCGGACCGCCCTCAACACCCAGGAAGGCATTGAGATTTCCGGCGCTCAGGGTAAAGCCGTGAATGGTGACTTCCTTCAGAAAGGAGAACGGATCGTCTTCACTAATGCCACTCAGCAGGTCGGGGTTGTCCGGGTCCGGCAGGAAGGACCCGAAATCCGGAATCTGAATTTCACCGTTGATGATATTCAAAGGACTTGCATCGGACAACACCACATCCCGCTGAAGGATCGCCTCGAATCCGAAAGTTCCGGAAACCTGGAAGAAATTCGCCACCCGAATGCCGATGTTCAGTTCCGCACCGATGAAGGTGCCCTTACCGCCTTCAATTGTCAGGAAGTAGGTGTCTTCTGTTCCGACTACATTGCCGAGGTCACTGATGGTTCGGGCATAATCCACAACACTGCCGTCGCTGGCGTCCAAGTTAAATCCGATAAACACATCCTGAATATTCTGAACCTCAAACACCGTGGTCGGGATCCCGACAAAACCGATTTCATCCGCTTCCGCCTGCGCCGAAATCCAGCTGCGGCCGTTACCGTCCAGTTCACGCACATACGCGAACGCGAACGCGATACCCTCGGCAATAAATCCGATGCGTTTGTCCGGATTCGGATCATTAATCCCCACAAACACATTGATATCCGAACCGGTGATGCTGATTGCCGAGACCTGGGTTGTCGTGGGCGTGCTCACACCCTGCCGCACCTGGACTTGCGTGTCGGTCATGGTGAACGCCACATTTCCTTCAATCGTGAGCACATCCAGGAAATTCCCCTTGAATCCAATGGCACGGAAGGACACGGTGTTGGTGCCGATATTTTCGCTGAATGTATATTTCAGCCCCAGCACGTCCAGCTCATCGCCCAGGCTCACCGAACCGGTGGCACTGGAATACTGGATTTTCACCTCCTGGATTTCAAAACTGGCCAGCCCCTCAATCGCGGCTTCAAACGTCCCGTTGGTCATTTCGAAAACAATCTCATCCCCGCGGGCAAAGAAACCGAATTGGGCGTTGTTGTAGCGAACATAGGCCGGACCGAGTTCAAGATAGGCATTGATGTCTTTGCCCACCGCCGTGAGGGTTTCCTGGCCATCAATTACGGTGCGGCTGAAGCCGAAGGTACCGTTCAGTCCGACGAATCCGGCAATATCAATCGCAATGTTCGCCCGCACCGCCAGCAGTTCGCCCTGCATGTCAAAGGTCATGAAATCCTCATCACCCGGACCCGTGCGGACGTCCATGGGCGCATGACCGAAGTCCACCGTGGTGTTGTCGTTCGCCGCCACATTGATCTCCACCCGCATGCTGTTCACTTCCAGCGTGAAATCATCAATCCCCACAAACCCGGCGAACCCGACCTCCGCCTGGAGACCGACCCAGGTACGGCTTCCGCCTTTTTCGGAAAGCACCGCCAACCCAAATTCAGTATCGGACAAGCCGAACCCAATCCCGTTCACCCCGGCGAACGCGGTGATATTCGTGGCCCCAACCGTCAACACATCCACATCGACGTCCACTTCACCGTCACCGGACAGCCGCACCGTGTCACTGCGGCTGACAAAAGCGAACGAGCCCTCCACCTCAAAGAAATCCAGCAGCGTCAGTTTCAACGAACCAACCACCTGAATCAACGCCCCGTTGTCCCCGTCCATATCCAGATCCACAAAGGTGGTCACCCCGGTCGAAATCCGGTAGTGGTTGTCCTCACCGGAGAAATCAATGACCGTGTCGTCACTGGCGGAGAGATTGACCTCCAGGCCGAAATCAAACACATCCAACGTCAACCCGGGAATGCCCACCACGGAAACCGCCTCAACCGATCCCTGCAGGGCCACCCAGGACCGCGATCCGGAAGCCTCGCTGAACAGTCCAACCCCGATATTGCCGTTGGTCATCCGCAGACCGATTTCATTCGACTGATCCTTGTTGAACCCTGCAAACGCGTTCACACTGCCGGCGCCAATGGTGAGCACATCCACATCCACTGTCTCACCGGTGTCCAGTGTGACCGTGTCCGAGCGGGTGCCAATGGCGAAGTTTCCTTCGATCTCAATAAAGTCGCCGATGCGCAGGAAGGCGCCGTCCACCGCCAACTCCAGTAAATCGTCCACAGCGGGCATGGTTCCGAAGGTGTGGGAAACCCCGCCGGCGGTGATGGTTCGACCCGTGTATTCGTTGCCGGTGAAGTTCACCCGGAAGACCACCAGATCCGCGCCCAATTCGAAAAGATTGCCTGGAATCGTGGTCACAAACGTTCCCTGAGCCTCCAGGGCGATATTGTTGTCCTCATCAATCACCAACCCCAGCCCGCCGTTCACGAAGCCCGCTTCAAAATCACCCACAACAATACCGGCGGAAACCCCGGCGGCGGTCAGGATCATTTCATCGGTTTCACCGTTCACGCTGAATCCGAAATCACCCCGCAAATAAATGACATCCGCAATATTGACATCCAGACCTTTCACACTGACCGCGAAGTAATCCTCGACATCGGGAAGATCTTCAAAGCGGTACGAACGCGTGCCGATCACAAAATTCTCGCCCAACACATCGAGTCCGGACTGGTTGTATCCGAAGTACACCCGGTCCGCGGTCGCGCTGCCGAAGCCGCCGCCGTTCAGGAAGAAACCGCCAAAGCCTTCAATCGCCAGTGAATCATTGCGGTATACCAGACCCAGATTGCCATTGGTGATTCCGGCACCCACAGTGGAAGTTCCGATCGATGCGTTCACGTTGTTGGCGATGGCCACAAACTCTCCATCCTTCAGGCTGAAAGCGAAATCCCCTTCAATCGTGGCGATGTCCAGCAAGGTGACCGAGACCCCGTCCACAATAAATTCGAGGGTGTTCGGGTCAATTGCACTGGCAAACGTGTACGTCTCGACGCCGAAACCGACAATACGTCCCTGGGTAATCGTGGTGGCGCTGTTGGTGTAGCGGACCGTCACGGATTCAGCCGTGGCGGTGCCCAGAGGCGCGAGCGACAGTTCAAAACTCCCGCCGGTGGTTTCCAGCGCCAGTTCGCCCCCGCCGAAGACCACCCCGAAGTTCACTCCGTTCACCCGTGCGTATATATCGTCATTTACATCCAGCGAAACGGAAATGTCTGTTCCCGCCACTTCAATCCGGTCATTTTTCGAAACGAAGGTCAGATTTCCGGAGGCGGCCACAAAGTCCTCGATCTTCAGCAGCAGGTTGGTTCCGGCAAACGCGATGAATTCGTCGGTGGTTCCGTAATCGATCAGACCGATCGAACCGCCGAAGTTAACCGACGCCTGTCCGGTGGTGTTCACCCAGGCGCTGATGGTTCCCGAAAGCGTAAGGCCGGAAACACCCAGAACCGCAGCATTCCCGGTGGCGTACAGCGCAAACCGGCTGTCCTCCGAAGACGTGTCAATCCACATGCCCAGCTGAATCCCGGTCGCAACCACGCCCACCGCGTTGGGATTCACATTCCCGTTGGCAAGCTTGTAGGGCCCGTTGCCCAGGAACGCATAGGCATCGGTCACCGCCACTTCAAAGCGGTCCGGGGCCCGGGTCAGGGTGAAATCACCGCCCAGCCCGACAACATCGAGGAGATTCAACTCCACGCCGACAGCCGTAAACTGAATAAAGGGCGTGTCCCCGTCGCCGACTTCCGTGTTACTGAAACTCACCGTCAGCGTTTCACCGGCGATGGTGAACGTGTCAGAGAAAGAGGTCGTTCCCTCGTGATAACGCAGGGTCATTGTGGCGGTCACATCCAGGCCATCCACACCCACAAAGGTGACAGTACCGGTAATAAAGCCGGATTTCACGCCGTCGTTGTCGATGAAGAAGCCCTGACCGTTGGTCAACTGAACCCCGATACGGTTGTCGCTGATGTTGTCGCCCACAAACGCCTCGACCTGAGTGGCGATAATGACCGTCGAGCCGCCGGAGGAGTTGGACGTGGAGAAACTGAACGTTCCGGAAATTTCCAGGCCGGGGAACGAAAGACTGATCGCGGCTTCAATCCAGACGGTCGAGTCATTCGGACCCAGCGCCGGAAGATTCACCACACCGAAACTGCCTTCAACCTCAATAGCCAATCCGGTGTTGTTGAAGAAAATTTCCGCCTGCGTGCCCGCATCAATTCCCGGCATATTGACCGAGGCCGTGAATTCAAGGGTGCCGGCCAGGCCCGCATCCGCAATCACCACAAAAATCCCCTGCGCGTCCTCGATGGAAATCGCGGAACCTCCAGTGCCCTCTCCACTGAACGCGGCGATATTCACATCCTCAAAGTACACAATCATCACTTCGTCGTCCGCCGTGGCCTGACGCTGGAAGCCGATTTTGCCGTTCATGGAAACGCCCAGGAAGTCGACGGTGACATTTTCAGCCTCCAGCAGGAGGAACTCGCCCCTTGGCACCTGCAGATTCACGATATCGCCGCCCACCGTGAAGTTTTCATTCACAGACCGGTCCATGGTGTTGAAGATCGCGGTGAACCCGGTGGCGCTGAGCGTGATTCCGGGAATACCGTCCAACACCGTCAGATCCCCGGTCAATCCGCCGGCAATCCCGTCTTCCGTGATATACAACCCGCCAAACCCGTCAGAGAAGCTCAGCAGATCCGTTCCGTCCACCGCCACGGTAAAGGCGATATCCGTTCCGGCAATCTTAACGTCTCCCGATTCGGCCTCAAACACCAGCGTGTAGTTCCCGGACATCACGAAGAACTCGGCAATATCCAGACTGCCGCTAAACGCCGCTTCGACATTTCCATCCCCGTCCAGCCGGAAAGACGCGGTACCCTGCAAAACAATCACATCCACAATCGAGGCTTCAAAGTTCTCAACCTCAAACACAATTTCCCCGTCCGCAATCGCCTCAACAAATTCAAATTCGAGATCGCCGACCGTCAGCTTGCGCTCGGCCGCCACGGACATGCCGACCGCGAAACGCAACTGCACGTTGTTCGCCTCCACACTCGCCAGCGGCGCGAGCGCCGCCGCAAAGACACCGTTCTTCATTTCAAACGCCAGTCCGCCCGCGTTGGTGACGATCAGACCGAAGGATTGACCGGACGCCGAAACCGAAACCGGTCCGACCGACACCGAGGCGGTCACATCCTCGGCCACCGCAATCAACTCATCCTCCAGCAGTTGAATCCCCAGGCTGCCGCTCAACGTGCCGAAGCCGTTAATCTCGCCCTGGAAGCCGCGCACCAGCAGCATTTGCGTTCCTGCCGCAATCTCCCCGCTGAATTCAAATTCCGCATCCAGCACCTTCAACTCCGTCTCTTCCGCAACCGTCGTCACCTCGTTGGTGTACTGCACGAACACCTCCGTGGCCGACACCGACGCCATCCCCTCGATGCTTCCGCTCAGGGCCGCGTCGCGGATCTCAAACGCCAGTTCCGTTCCGTTGGTGAAGAACCCGAAGGTTCCGTCGCTCAAACTGAAGCTCGCCACATCCTCCACGCCCAGGCTGGCGCTCACGTTCTCTCCGATGCCCGTGAACATCCGGTTGTCAGATGGTCCGCTGATTCCGAACGCGAAGGTCCCGCTCACCGCTGCGAATCCGAAGAAGTCGATGTTCAACTCCCCGCGGATCGAGAACACTTCGCCGAGTTCCCCGTCCATGTCCATGTCCAGCGTCAGGCTCGCACCCGGCGCGGTGGTGATTTCAAATCCGTCTCCGCTGAAGTCCACCACCGTGTCATCGGTCGCGGCGATGTTCACCTCCACCTTCAGCGTGGAAATCTCCATGGTCACATCGTCGATCCCCACAAAACCCGCGATGGAGATCTCGCCCTTCAGCGCCGCCCACACCCGGTCACCGTCTTTTTCGCTGAAGATCGCCAGACCGAACTCGATGTCCCGCATCTCAAAGCCAATCGCGTCGTCCGTGCCTCCGTCAATTCCCACAAACACTTCCAGTCCGGCCCCGCCCACGGTCAGCGCCCGGGTTTCCACCTCGGCCTCGTCACTCAGCGTCACCGTGGCGTTCCGCAGTTCAAAGGCCATTCCGCCTTCCACCCGGAAGAAGCCGAACAGATCCAGCGTCATGTTGCCGGTCACCCGCACATACGCCCCGGAGGCTCCGTTGAGATCCAGGGTCATACTGCTTTCCGCTCCGGTCAACACCTCCAGCGGCTCCACCCCGAAGTCCACCACCAGATTGCTGTCCGGCTCTCCGACGATGTCCGGACGGTCTTTGCTTTCGCCCACATGCACGGTTTCCAGTGACACCGAGACCGGGGTGGTCATCGTGGTGATTTCCAGCAGATCCAAATCGCGTTCGCCGAGGCTGCCGAGGAAGCGGATGTCCCACAGGCCCGTGAGAATCCGGGTCACACTGAATTCCGCGCCCGCCAGATCCGCGAACGCGGCTTCAAGCGCGGCTTTCACGTCGGCCGCCGTGGCCCGGAAGTTGATCAGCTCCGTGTCATAATCCTCTCCGTCCACATTCAGACTCAGCATGAAGCCGCCGGAGGCTTTGGTGCTCACCGACACCCGCTGGATTTCATTGCGGCCCGCGCGGGTCACCGTCACCGGCTCGTCACGGGTTTCGCCGCGCTGTTCCACAATCAGCGTCGCGCGGACCGGCGTCACCGTGGCTGCGATCTGCAGGCGGGCCAGATCGATGCCGGCCAGATCTCCGCCGAACACCACCCGCCAGACACCGCTTTCGGTCGAACTCACCGTGACACTGCCGCCGGTGGCGGCCAGCGCGGTGTTCAGGGCGCTTTCCAGCGCCGCCGCATCGGTGTCGAAACTAAGGGCGTCGGTCGTGTAGGTTTCGCCGGCGTGGGTCAGACTCAACGTAAAGGTTCCTGTCGCTTCACTGGTTACCCGGACTTCCTGTTCAGCGGCGATGCTCTCCACGGTCTCAACCGTGGTCTCGCTCTGGCCGTTCACCTGCGTGGTCACCGTCAGGGTCAAGCCGCTCTGAGAAGCGACTGTGATCTGCGGCAGATCCTGATAGGACAGTTCTCCGATAAAGGTCACCAAGTAGCGCAGGGTCCCGGCGGGCGCGGTTGAATCAACGGCAACCTCCACGTTCCCCTTCTTAATGGTGGTCAGCCCTTCCAGCGCCAGCTGCATGTAGGAGGCGTTGAGCACGGGCTGAATGGAATTGAAGTCCAGCACGCCGGTGGTCAGTCCGTTGAATTCCAGCGAATACTGTCTGCCGGTCTGCCCGGTGTAGTTCGTAAAGGTCAGCACCTGCACTTCGCGCACAAAGCTGCCGGTCGTGGTGGTGCCGGTCACTTCCTCACCGCCGCGAACCAGCGTCCGCACCGAGGCCTGCACCCCGCCCTGCTCCACCCGCACTGTCAAATCACTGAAATCGTTTCCGGCAAGGTCTTCGATAAATTCAATCGTGAATCCGTTTTCACGGTTGCCGCTCACACTCACGTTTCCCGTTCCCACCAGCGCGAAGCCCGCCAGTGCCAACCCGATCAGATCCCGCAAATCATCGTCACTGGTTCCCGCAGTCACATCCACTGACCGCTCTTCGCCCCGCAGTCCGAACACCAGCCGCCCCTGTTCGATGTCCGTTTCCAGTTTCACCACCGTGTTTTCCACCACCGCTTCCTGCTCTTCATCCTCCACAGCCGGACGCCCCGCCTGACGCTCCAGCACCGCTGTGCTCACCTCCGGTGACGTGGTGCTGACGGTCAAGCCGCTGAGGTCGGTCCCCAGCAGATCATTCACAAAATTCAGCAGGAAGCCTTCCTCCCGGGTTCCGGTGACCTCCACATTGCCGCTTCCCACGCCCGGCAGGCTTTCCAGCGCCGCCACCAGCTTGGCGCGCAGGCCCGTACTCGTGTCCGCGGCGGTCACTTCCACGTCGGCGGTTTCGCCGTCGAGGTCAAACACCAGGGTGCCTTCCGCCAAATCGGTTTCCAGACGCAGCACCGTCGCGGTCAGTTCCGGATCCTGTTCGACCGCGTCCCCTTCGTCGCTGATGTTGAGGTTGAGTTCCACCGTCAGCGTGTCCGCCTCCACGGTCAATCCGTCGAGTCCAACGAATCCGACCGAGCCGACCTCGCTCTTGAGGGCCAGCCACTTGCGGGCCGGGTTGGCGCTGTCGGTCAGAACCGCCAACGCGAAGCTCGCTTCGCTCAAATTAAATCCGAGGGCCTCGGGACTGCCGCCGTTGAGTCCGGCGAAGGCGCTGATGTTGTTGGCACCCACGGTGATCAAATCCACGTCCACCGAACTGCCGTCGGAGAGCCGCACCGTGTCGCTGCGGCTGACGAAGGCGAAGTCGCCGCTGATGCGGAAGAAGTCCGCCACTTCCAGGGTCAGGGTGCCGACGGCCTGGAGCAGTTCGCCGTCTTCGGCGGACATGTCGAAGGTCAAGGTGTCCGAAACGCTGACGGGAACCTCGTAGGCGGTTTCAGAGAAATCGATCAGACTGCCGTCGGCGGCGGCGAGGTTGGCCTCCAGGCCGAACTGCGTCACCGAGAGGGTGAGCTGGTCAATCCCCACAAAGGCGGCTTCGCCGACATTCGCCTTCAGCGCGGTCCAGCTCCGGCCCGCGCCGCCCTGTTCGCTGAAGAGGGCCAGGGCCGCATTGACGTCGGTCAGGGCGATGCCCACCGCGTTGTCGGTGCCGCCGTTGTAGCCCGCGAAGCCGTTCGCGTTGGCGGCCCCGAAGGTCAGCACGTCCACCTCCACATCGCCTTCGTCTTTCACCGACACCGTGTCGGACACCGAGCGCACCGCGAAGTTTCCGCTCACCTGCAGGAACCCGGCCAGGTCAAGAACCCCGCCATCGACGAAGAGTTCGAAAAGATCATCCGCTTCCGCCAGGGCAAGGAATTCATACGACAGTTCACCCGCCGTGAGCGTCTCACCGGTCATCAGATTTCCGGTCTCATTGATGCGCAGCGTGACCGAATCCGCTCCGAGCGTGATTTCAGCAGGCAACACCGCCGACAGGGTTCCGGAGGCCTCCAGCGCGATCTTGCCGTCTTCGTCAATCCGCAGGCCCAAACTTGCGTTCCGAACCCCGGCGGTAAACGCTCCAACCACAAAGCCGGCCGCAACATCCTGCGCAATCACATCAATCACGTCTTGATCCCCGTCCACCGAAATCGCGAAGTCACCGCTCAGGAAGAGAACGTCCGCGAAGGAGGCCTCGAGGCCGATCACATTCACCACCATCAAATTATTTGCTTCCGGCATATCGCGGAAGGTGTATTCCAGCGAACCGATCTGAATCGTGGTATCCGTCCATTCCACACCCGTTTCATTGACCCGCAAAATCGCCAGAGACGCGGAGGCCTCAGCAAACCCGCCGCCATTCAGGAACAATCCGCCCTGTGCCTCCAGCGCCACGCCGTCTTCGGTCAGAATCAGTCCAAAGGTGCCGTCGGTCACGCCCGCGCCGAAATCGCCGAGGGTCAGGGAAGCCGAAACGTCGCGGGCGGCCGCCACGAGATGGGTGCCGTCAAAGACAAACCCGACATCGCCGGAGAAGGAGGCCACCCCGCCGAGTTCAAACAGAAGCGAACTGCCGCGGAAGGCGAAAATGTCATCGGAGGTTCCGTAATCCACCAGGCCGTAATCACCGAATTCGATCAAATCACTGCCGGTGGTGTTCACCCAGATTTCAACATCCCCGCTCATGACCAGACCGGGCACGCCGTTCAGCGAAACACTGCCTTCGGCGTGAAGCGCATAGCTGCTTTCTTCGTCCGTTCCGAACAGGGCCAGCGCAAACGCGCCGTTTTCCAACACCAGTTCAACCGGCGCCACGCCCAAAGAGGCTTCAATATTCTCGCCGGTCACCAGAATCGAACGGATATCCTCTTCAACCAGCACAAAAGCGAAGTCGCCAACAATCTGCGTGAAATCCGCAATCCCCAGAGTCAGGCCGATGGCCTCCATGGCGAAATACGGATCAGTAACCCCGAAATCGATCGAACCGTATTCACCGAAATCCACAACCTGTTCGCCGGTGGTGTTCGCCCAGACCTCCAGCGCGCCCGAGAGGGTCAGTCCGGGAATGCCCGACAGGGCCGCGTCACCGGAGGCGTGAAGCGCCATACCGCCGTCTCCGGCCTCAAAGGCGAGGAAAGCGAACTCGGCATCGATGACCGAAACCGAAACTGAACCGACCGTCAATGAGGCCGCGACATCATTTCCGAAAAAGAGAATCGTCGCATTGTCATCTTCATCAAAGGTCTGACTCAGTTCGAACGCGCCCGACACCGTGACAAATCCGGTTAAGTTCAGTTCCCCGTCAAACGAAGCCTCAATATTTCCGTCCGCGTCCAACTGGAAGGAGGCGTTTCCGGAAAGCGAGGCCACACCCAGGAAGTCGGCGGTCAGGTCCTCCACTTCGAACGACAGATCCCCGTCATTAATTTCAGACTCAAATTCGTACTCCAGCGAACCGATTTTCAGTTCACGTCCCGCCGCGACCGACGCGCCGACCGCGAAACGAAGATTCACATTCTGCGCCTCAAGATTCGCAAACGGAGCCAGCGAAGCGGCAAAACCGACATTCCGCATTTCAAACACAACCCCGCCGGAATTGTTGACGATCAGACCGAACTGATCCCCGCTCGCAGAAATGGACGCGGAACCCGCCACCAGCGACGCGGTCATGTCCTCCCCGATCGCCACCAGTTCATCCTCCAGCAACTGAATCCCCAGGCTGCCGCTCAATGTGCCGAAGCCGTTAATCTCGCCCTGGAAGCCGCGCACCAGCAGCATTTGCGTTCCTGCCGCAATCTCCCCGCTGAATTCAAATTCCGCATCCAGCACCTTCAACTCCGTCTCTTCCGCAACCGTCGTCACCTCGTTGGTGTACTGCACGAACACCTCCGTGGCCGACACCGACGCCATCCCCTCGATGCTTCCGCTCAGGGCCGCGTCGCGGATCTCAAACGCCAGTTCCGTTCCGTTGGTGAAGAACCCGAAGGTTCCGTCGCTCAAACTGAAGCTCGCCACATCCTCCACGCCCAGGCTGGCGCTCACGTTCTCTCCGATGCCCGTGAACATCCGGTTGTCAGATGGTCCGCTGATTCCGAACGCGAAGGTCCCGCTCACCGCTGCGAATCCGAAGAAGTCGATGTTCAACTCCCCGCGGATCGAGAACACTTCGCCGAGTTCCCCGTCCATGTCCATGTCCAGCGTCAGGCTCGCACCCGGCGCGGTGGTGATTTCAAATCCGTCTCCGCTGAAGTCCACCACCGTGTCATCGGTCGCGGCGATGTTCACCTCCACCTTCAGCGTGGAAATCTCCATGGTCACATCGTCGATCCCCACAAAACCCGCGATGGAGATCTCGCCCTTCAGCGCCGCCCACACCCGGTCACCGTCTTTTTCGCTGAAGATCGCCAGACCGAACTCGATGTCCCGCATCTCAAAGCCAATCGCGTCGTCCGTGCCTCCGTCAATTCCCACAAACACTTCCAGTCCGGCCCCGCCCACGGTCAGCGCCCGGGTTTCCACCTCGGCCTCGTCACTCAGCGTCACCGTGGCGTTCCGCAGTTCAAAGGCCATTCCGCCTTCCACCCGGAAGAAGCCGAACAGATCCAGCGTCATGTTGCCGGTCACCCGCACATACGCCCCGGAGGCTCCGTTGAGATCCAGGGTCATACTGCTTTCCGCTCCGGTCAACACCTCCAGCGGCTCCACCCCGAAGTCCACCACCAGATTGCTGTCCGGCTCTCCGACGATGTCCGGACGGTCTTTGCTTTCGCCCACATGCACGGTTTCCAGTGACACCGAGACCGGGGTGGTCATCGTGGTGATTTCCAGCAGATCCAAATCGCGTTCGCCGAGGCTGCCGAGGAAGCGGATGTCCCACAGGCCCGTGAGAATCCGGGTCACACTGAATTCCGCGCCCGCCAGATCCGCGAACGCGGCTTCAAGCGCGGCTTTCACGTCGGCCGCCGTGGCCCGGAAGTTGATCAGCTCCGTGTCATAATCCTCTCCGTCCACATTCAGACTCAGCATGAAGCCGCCGGAGGCTTTGGTGCTCACCGACACCCGCTGGATTTCATTGCGGCCCGCGCGGGTCACCGTCACCGGCTCGTCACGGGTTTCGCCGCGCTGTTCCACAATCAGCGTCGCGCGGACCGGCGTCACCGTGGCTGCGATCTGCAGGCGGGCCAGATCGATGCCGGCCAGATCTCCGCCGAACACCACCCGCCAGACACCGCTTTCGGTCGAACTCACCGTGACACTGCCGCCGGTGGCGGCCAGCGCGGTGTTCAGGGCGCTTTCCAGCGCCGCCGCATCGGTGTCGAAACTAAGGGCGTCGGTCGTGTAGGTTTCGCCGGCGTGGGTCAGACTCAACGTAAAGGTTCCTGTCGCTTCACTGGTTACCCGGACTTCCTGTTCAGCGGCGATGCTCTCCACGGTCTCAACCGTGGTCTCGCTCTGGCCGTTCACCTGCGTGGTCACCGTCAGGGTCAAGCCGCTCTGAGAAGCGACTGTGATCTGCGGCAGATCCTGATAGGACAGTTCTCCGATAAAGGTCACCAAGTAGCGCAGGGTCCCGGCGGGCGCGGTTGAATCAACGGCAACCTCCACGTTCCCCTTCTTAATGGTGGTCAGCCCTTCCAGCGCCAGCTGCATGTAGGAGGCGTTGAGCACGGGCTGAATGGAATTGAAGTCCAGCACGCCGGTGGTCAGTCCGTTGAATTCCAGCGAATACTGTCTGCCGGTCTGCCCGGTGTAGTTCGTAAAGGTCAGCACCTGCACTTCGCGCACAAAGCTGCCGGTCGTGGTGGTGCCGGTCACTTCCTCACCGCCGCGAACCAGCGTCCGCACCGAGGCCTGCACCCCGCCCTGCTCCACCCGCACTGTCAAATCACTGAAATCGTTTCCGGCAAGGTCTTCGATAAATTCAATCGTGAATCCGTTTTCACGGTTGCCGCTCACACTCACGTTTCCCGTTCCCACCAGCGCGAAGCCCGCCAGTGCCAACCCGATCAGATCCCGCAAATCATCGTCACTGGTTCCCGCAGTCACATCCACTGACCGCTCTTCGCCCCGCAGTCCGAACACCAGCCGCCCCTGTTCGATGTCCGTTTCCAGTTTCACCACCGTGTTTTCCACCACCGCTTCCTGCTCTTCATCCTCCACAGCCGGACGCCCCGCCTGACGCTCCAGCACCGCTGTGCTCACCTCCGGTGACGTGGTGCTGACGGTCAAGCCGCTGAGGTCGGTCCCCAGCAGA
Source organism: Verrucomicrobiota bacterium (assembly GCA_020831625.1). Classification (GTDB taxonomy): domain Bacteria; phylum Verrucomicrobiota; class Kiritimatiellia; order SS1-B-03-39; family UBA6053; genus PXAS01. Next base: position 65,281 of record JAFIGD010000024.1, read on the forward strand.
TCATTCACAAAATTCAGCAGGAAGCCTTCCTCCCGGGTTCCGGTGACCTCCACATTGCCGCTTCCCACGCCCGGCAGGCTTTCCAGCGCCGCCACCAGCTTGGCGCGCAGGCCCGTACTCGTGTCCGCGGCGGTCACTTCCACGTCGGCGGTTTCGCCGTCGAGGTCAAACACCAGGGTGCCTTCCGCCAAATCGGTTTCCAGACGCAGCACCGTCGCGGTCAGTTCCGGATCCTGTTCGACCGCGTCCCCTTCGTCGCTGATGTTGAGGTTGAGTTCCACCGTCAGCGTGTCCGCCTCCACGGTCAATCCGTCGAGTCCAACGAATCCGACCGAGCCGACCTCGCTCTTGAGGGCCAGCCACTTGCGGGCCGGGTTGGCGCTGTCGGTCAGAACCGCCAACGCGAAGCTCGCTTCGCTCAAATTAAATCCGAGGGCCTCGGGACTGCCGCCGTTGAGTCCGGCGAAGGCGCTGATGTTGTTGGCACCCACGGTGATCAAATCCACGTCCACCGAACTGCCGTCGGAGAGCCGCACCGTGTCGCTGCGGCTGACGAAGGCGAAGTCGCCGCTGATGCGGAAGAAGTCCGCCACTTCCAGGGTCAGGGTGCCGACGGCCTGGAGCAGTTCGCCGTCTTCGGCGGACATGTCGAAGGTCAAGGTGTCCGAAACGCTGACGGGAACCTCGTAGGCGGTTTCAGAGAAATCGATCAGACTGCCGTCGGCGGCGGCGAGGTTGGCCTCCAGGCCGAACTGCGTCACCGAGAGGGTGAGCTGGTCAATCCCCACAAAGGCGGCTTCGCCGACATTCGCCTTCAGCGCGGTCCAGCTCCGGCCCGCGCCGCCCTGTTCGCTGAAGAGGGCCAGGGCCGCATTGACGTCGGTCAGGGCGATGCCCACCGCGTTGTCGGTGCCGCCGTTGTAGCCCGCGAAGCCGTTCGCGTTGGCGGCCCCGAAGGTCAGCACGTCCACCTCCACATCGCCTTCGTCTTTCACCGACACCGTGTCGGACACCGAGCGCACCGCGAAGTTTCCGCTCACCTGCAGGAACCCGGCCAGGTCAAGAACCCCGCCGTCGATAAGAAGTTCAAAGAGGTTCACCGCCGCGGGCAGCATCGTGAAGGTGTAATCCAGATCCCCGATCACCAGTTCCGTTCCCGAAATGGTCCGTCCGGTCTGGTTGACCCTCAACGTCACCAGATCGGCGCCCAGGTGAATGTCCGCCGGAAGACTGGCGGAAAGTGCGCCGGAGGCCTCAACCGCGAGGAGACCTTCGGCATCCACCCGCAAACCAAGGATTCCGTTTTTGAGCCCGGCCTCGAATCCGCCCGCAAACAACCCGGCGGCCGCGTTGACCGCGATCGCGTCAAAAATATCCGTGTCCGCATCCACCGAGAACGCGAAATCGCCCCGCAGGAAAAGAATGTCGGCCAGGGTCAGCTCCAGGCCGACCGCGCTGACCGCCAGCAATGCGGAGGAGGCGGCAAGATTCACGAACGTGTAGCTCAGTTCCCCGACATCGATTTCCTCACCCGTCCAGCTTTCGCCGGTGGTGTTCAGCCGGAACGAAACCGCGGAGGCGGAGGCGTCGGCGAATCCGCCGCCGTGAATGAAGAATCCGCCATGGGCCTCCACCGCGATCCCGGCGGCGCTCAGCACCAGACCGAAGGAGGCGTCCACCACCCCGACAGAAATGCCGGAGGTTCCGAGACTGGCGCTGACATCCCGTCCGGCCCCGACAATGACATCATCCATCAGGATAAAGCCCATCACTCCGCTGAAGGTCGCGACACCGTCAAAATTGAATTCAAGGTTTTCGCTGCGGAACGCGAACAGATCACCAGCGGTTCCGTAGTCCACCAGACCGTAATCGCCGAATTCAATCAAATCACTTCCGGTGACGTTCACCCAAATTTCCAGATCCCCCGACACCGTGACATCCGCGACGCCGCTCAATCCGGCGGACCCGAAGGCGTGGAGGGCGAAGGTCGTTTCCCCGTCCTCCGAGAAAATCGCCATGGCGAACTCGCCGCCGGAAAGCGTCAACTCCACGGAGTCCGCGATCAGCGCGGCGTTCAAATTCTCGCCGCTCACCAGAAGGGAGACCGACTCGCCCTGTTCCAGAACAAAGGTCAAATCCCCGGAGAGTGAGGCAAAGCCGTCGATATCCAGGAGGAGATCCGTACCCCGGAAGGCCAGATAGAAATCCTCGGTTCCGAAATCAATTTCACCGACCAGCCCGAGGTCCACCGTCTGCGATCCGGTGGCGTTCACCCACACCGCAAGCGTCCCCCCGAGTTCCAGAGCGTCCACCCCGGTCAAAGAGGCGGAACCGAAACCGTAAAGCGCGAACAGGGAATCCCCGCCCGCGTTGGTTTCGAACCGAAGACCAAATTCACCGTCCGAAAAACCGATCTGCACATCCCCGACATTCATCTCCGCGCGGAGATCCTCCCCGGAGGCCAAAAGCGTGAACGTGTCCTCGGCGTCATTCACCACGCTCACTTGAAGCGATCCGCCCAGCGAAACCACCTCCGCGATTGTGCCTTCAAAACCGAGCACTTCCAATTCGAAACGATCCGCGTCATCCAGATCAAATTTGAAAGAGGCCAAACCCGAGGTGATCGTGTCGGTCTGCGCTTCACCGGTGGTGTTGATGTTCAGTATCACCGAGTCGGCGCTGAGCCCCAGGAGACTGGCGGCGCTCAGGCTGGGTCCGAGCGCGGTCAATTGAAGGGCCATGGAATCGCCAAACCCCATAAAGCCGAACGACGCGCTCGCGGTGGAGGCGTAAAGGGTTTCCTGGGTTCCGAACGAAAACGACGCATCCTCCCCCACGATTTGGAACCGGTCCGCAATAAAAGAGAACATCATGTCACCCGACACTTCAAACATATTGTCGAGGCCGATCTCTCCGAAAAATTCGATGACGTCCGGGAAATGATCCTCGGCGAACACTTCCGCGCGGTTCAGCCAGGTGCCCAAAGCATCGGCCAGCATATCCCCTCCGGCTCCGATCGCGCTGCGGATCAGACGAATGGGGTGGTTCGCAAGAGCATTAGAACCGGATCCGGTCAAAGAAATCGTTTCCAATTGAAGCCGGTCGTCCAAGACATTCAACTTCAACCAGCGGTCGCTGAAATTCCAGTTCAGGCTGCCGAACACCGAGGTGAAATTGCCTTCGACCTCATCGAAAAGCATAATATCGTAGGTGGAGCCAATCTCAGGGACAAACCCCTCGGCCAAATCCATCCGCAAAAATCCGCTCAGGGTCGCTTTTCCGGAAACAATCAACTGATCGTGCTCTGTCCCGGCCTCGGTTCCTCCGATTTCAATCAGCAGGGTGCCGCCGGCATTGTCAAAATCCCCGTCGATTTCGATGATTCCGGGGCTGTTGCCCGGCGAAACCGTCCCTTGATTCAAAACAGAACCCTGAAGGAGGCCTTCGCCTTTCAGGGTTTCGTTTTCACCGACCGTAAGGAGTCCGCCTCCGTCCTGATCCTCGCCAAACGTGGTCAGAGAGGTTTCGGAATCGCCGCGAATCAGCCGGGGACCGGTATCGCCTTCAAAAAGAGCCTCGGTGGCGCCGGAATCCTGAACCCCGGAGTCAACATCCTGAGAATCCGCACCCGAACCGGCTTCAATTTCCGGGAAAAGTTCGCCGGAATCCCCAAACAGTTCCTCCCCCTGAATCAACAAATCCGAGCCGCTGTCATCCTGCCCGACCGGCGCGGACAGCGTTTCGTAAATCGCCGACGCCGAAACGCCCATCATCTCCATTCCATCACCGGACAGCATAATCCGAGGCTCAAGAGCCTCGAGATCAAACTGCGGTTGTGATTGGCGTTTAGAAAAGTTCATAGAGAAAAAGTCTGGGTAGATTCTGTCATAATAGGCTAAAACAAGTCAACCCTCAAAACGTTAAAATCAGGTTAAGCTGCCGGAACTACATTTTTGTGATTTTTACTCAATATAACACCTTTAAAATGTTGGTGAAGGACCCCGGTCAGCTTTTCCGAAGATCGGAAAAACGAATCGGTTCGTTTCCGAACATCGGAAAAGGGGATCATGGGACGGCCTCCAAGATCACCACCCGCCAAAACCGGGGGGAGGCGGGGACGGGGGTGATTTCCCAGGTCAGC
>JAFIGD010000002.1 GCA_020831625.1 Verrucomicrobiota bacterium
ATTTCCAATTGATCGGGCACGGTTCCGCTTTCCTGGAGGTCCTCCAACTGCGCCTCGGACATGCCCAGCAGCAACAGTTTGTCCCGGGTTTCGCGGGTTTGCAGATATTCGCGCTGGCCCGCGATGAGTTCGGGACTGTAGAGATCGAGCAGGGCCGTTCCTTTGGTAACGGTTTCGCCGGGCTCGAAGATATGCAGCGTTTCGATCCGGCCCGCCGCACGGGCGGTGACCACACGTACGCCGGCTTCGTCGAACGCGGTGATGCCGTTCAGGCGCAGCACCCGGGTGGCCTGCACGCGGCGCACGGGGGCGGTCTGCACACGCAGCAGCTCGCGGTTGCGTTCGCTCAGACGCAGACCGGCGGCGGGGGCGTCGGCATCGGCTTCGTCCTCCTCCACCAGCGGCATGCCGCAGATGGGACAACTGTCCGGTCCGGGTCGCCGTACCTGCGGGTGCATGGGGCAGACGTATTCGGCGGCGAAAACGGGTAGGAAAAAAATCAGTCCGATCAGACGGATCAGTCGGATCGGTCGGATCGGTCGGAGGGGGGCGTTGGGCAGGTTCATGGTGTGGTACTCCAGTCAAAGGTGAAGCCAAGGGTTTCGAGGCCCGCGGCGGCGCGGAGCGCGTCGCGGCGGGCGAAGATTTCGGAAAGGCGGAGCTGGAGGAGGCGGTCCTCGGCCTCCAGCAGGTCGGTGAAAGGCGCGTTGCCGGCGCGGTAGGCGTCGCGGGTGACCGCGAGGGTGTTTTCGGCGCGGGGCAGCAAATCCTCGCGCACAAAAGTCAGGCGGCGGCGGGCGTCGGCCAGATCGGCCCGGAGCATGTGCAGCTCCGCGTCCTGCATGTCCTCCATCGACAGCGCTTCCGCGGCGGCGGCGGCCTGACGGGCCTCGGCACGTTCGATGCGCGCCCGGTTTTTGCCCGGCCAAAGCGGTATGGAGAGACCCACGCTGGCCATGGTGGCATCCTCTCCCATGCCCATGCCACCGGAGGGCGCAAATTCCTGCTCGAGCATTAGCATGACCATGGGACGCCGCTCGGTCCGGACCATGCGCGCCTCGGAGTCGGCCATGGCCTGCATGGCGGAGGCGAGGCGTAGGGTTGGGGTCTGATCCGACCGATCCGACCGATCCGTCGGATCAGTCGGATCGGGCAGGGTCAGGGGGGCCCCGGGGTCGGTGCGGGCGATGCGGGTGAGGGCGGCGGCCATGCCGTTGCGGCGGGATTTCAGGGTTTCGAGGGTGTCGCCCGCCATGGCGAGACGGTCCTGAGCGCGCCAGAGGTCGCGGGCGGGGGCTCCGGCGCGGACGCGGATTTGAGCGGTGGCCAGCAGGTCTTCCCAGAGGCCGATGCGCTCCTGTTGCAGGGCGGTTTCCGCGTCCAGGGCGGCGAGATCGGCCCAGCGGCGAATGACCTCGCCGCGCAGGCGGACGCGGAGTTGATCCTGGCGGGCCCGGGCGGCGTCGGTTTCAGCGCGGGACATTTGCTGTCGGGCGTCGCGCATGCCCCGGGCGGGGAACGTTTGGCTGATGCCAATGCGGCGGAGGTCGGTTTCCCCGCCCATGGTTTCGAACATGGCCGAGACTTCGGGGTCCGGGAGGGCGCGGGCGAGAGGGCGGCCGGCGTCCGCGGCGTCCACCGAGGCGGCGGCGGCGTGGAGGTCGGGGTTGCGGGTTTCCATGAGATTGAGGAAGTCCGGCAGGGAAAGGGGCTCCGCCTGCGCAAGCAGGGGCAGGAGGCCCAGGAGGAGGGGGAGTGTTTTCATGAGCTTCAAGGGGTCGGACTCGTCTGACCCGTGGGACCCGTCGGACGGGTCGAACGAGTCGGACGGGTCCGACCGGCTTTCAGTCTTGCGAGGGTTTCGGAGCTTCTTCGCTGGCGTCCTCAATTAGCTTGAGGTATTTAGCCGGGTCGCGGTTGAAGCGGGGGAGGCATCCGCGGCAGCAGAAGCGCACTTCGGTGCCCTCGTGCTGGTGGATGTATGGGCCGCCCATGGAATCGAGTTTCGCGCCGGAAATGACGCAGGTTTCCAAGGGGTAGGCTTCGGCGGCTTCGGCCGGGTCGCCGTGGTCGTGATCCTCATGCGCGAATACGGCCAAGGGCAGCAGGAGCAGGGACAAGAGTAGAATTTTCATAATGGGTTATCTTTCGAGTTATACGTTTTTTAGGGGAATTGCCCGCGCCGGTTTTCCGGCGCGGGCGGATTCGGGTTGGGTGTTAGAAGCGGCGTTTTACGCCGCCGGCCCGTCGTGTGGACGGTTCGCGGGTGTCCGGGGTCAAATCGGACGCGATTTCAGGTCTGCTCCGCTGCAACAGCCCCCGTTTCACGCCTCCGGCGCGCGGAACGGTGGCGCGGACGGGTGTGGATGAACGGGTTTCACTCCTCACGTCCCCGGGCTCTGAGGCTTGAGGGGAGCGTGCGGAATGCGAATGCAGTCGATTTCGTTTGACCCCGCCCGCTCTGCGGTCACGGGTTTCGGGACTCTCTCTCCGTTCGCGGTTCCATTGAAAGTTCCGTCTTGCGCCACCCGCGCGGCGGTATCGCACTCCGGACACGGTTTGTGTCGTGGCGGGATTTGCCGGGGATTGGGGTTGAACGGGGGAGGTCTCCGCCAGAAGAAGGGTGGCGGGTGCGAGGGCAAGAGCCCAGAGGGTGCGTTTGATTTTCATAGGTGTCTCCTAATTTGGTTTTTGGGTTGAGGGTATAACGCAGGGGGAAAGGAAAATCCTTTCAATCAGGCCTGCTGCCGTCAACACCGCCAAATTTGGAGAGAGGCCGCGCCGGTGCGCGGAGTGGCGTTTCCGAGGTTCGGAAAACGCGGGAGGACTTTTTCCGAGTCTCGGAAAAGGGTGGTGGTATCCTCGCGGGTGTGGAGGAGAGCGGTCAGGGGGGCGCGCGGGGCGGCGGGCGGGGGTGTGAGGATGCCGGGCGCTTCTTCATCCGCGCTCTGTATCGTGCAGCCACATTCGTGGGCCGGTATGGCCGACGGGTCGGCGCAACAGGTGATTTCCACTGCGGGGCTGTGGCAGCAGGTGTGCGTTGTCCATAGGGTCCCGCAATCGGAGGCCGACGCCTGACTTGCCGTCAGGCTGAGGAGGATGCCGATTAAGATGGAGGCGAATGCTTTCACTGTTTGGTTTGTAGCATGTTCCGGGTTTTGCTTACAAGCCCAAATGAAAAATCGTGTCACGGGCGGAAAATACCTCATCATTAAAATACATCATTAAAATACCTGCTATTTTAACGATCCAACGGATGGCTTCGCCGGACAACGGATGAAGACAGGGGGGAGATCCGATCGCGATTCATGCTTCTGGAGGGATACATTTGCGCTTGATCTCTTGAGAAACGGGGATAAAGGATGGAAGTATCTCGATACATTTAGATAAAAAAGGAAACATCATGTCGAAAAGCTATAAAGAAATCACGGACCGGATCAGCAAAAACATGCGGGAGATTGGAAAAGAGCGTCCGGAGGTGATGCAGGGGTTTCAGGCGCTGGCCAAAGGCGCGAATGCTGAGGGCAAGCTGGACCTGAAAACCAAAGAGTATATTGCGCTGGCCATCGGCATCGCCATGCAGTGCGACGGTTGCATCGGTTTTCATGTGAAAAAGCTGGTGGAGCTGGGCTGCACCCGGGATGAGCTTGCGGAAGTGCTTGGCGTGTGCGTGTATATGGGCGGCGGTCCCAAGCTGATGTATGCTTCCGAGGCGATGCATGCTTACGACGAGTTCTCCTAAAGAACTTGCAACCCCGGCGCATTTCTTTAAGGGGGGATGAATTTCGATTTCATCAACCGACCGCCCGATTGTACAAGGACCTCTTTTTATGCCCAAACGCACGGACATCCACAAAATTCTTCTGATCGGCTCCGGCCCCATTGTTATTGGCCAGGCCTGCGAGTTTGACTATTCCGGAACCCAGGCCTGCAAAGCCCTGCGGGAGGAGGGGTACGAGATCATTCTCATCAACAGCAATCCGGCGACGATCATGACGGATCCGGAAATTGCGGACCGCACCTACATCGAGCCGATCACGCCGGAGGCGGTGGAGAAAATCATCGCCAAGGAGCGTCCCGACGCGCTGCTGCCCACGCTGGGCGGTCAAACCGCGCTGAATACCGCGTTGAGCGTTGCGAAAATGGGGATTTTGGAGAAATACGGCGTGGAAATGATCGGGGCGAACGCGGAGGTGATCCACCGCGCCGAGGACCGGGATGCCTTTAAAGAGGCGATGAAAATCGCGCAGGTGGAAACCCTGCCGTCGATTCAGGTGCATGATCTGGCCGGCGCGCTGGAGGCGGCGGATAAAATCGGGTATCCGGTGATTGTGCGGCCGAGTTTCACGCTGGGCGGCACCGGGGGCGGCACCGCGGAAAACGCGGAGGAACTGAAGGTGGTGGCCACCGCCGGTCTGAAGGCGAGTTTGAACACCACGGTGCTCATCGAGGAGTCGGTCTACGGCTGGAAAGAGTACGAAATGGAGGTGATGCGGGACCGCAAGGACAACGTGGTGATTATTTGCTCGATCGAAAACTTCGACCATATGGGCATTCACACCGGGGATTCGATCACGGTGGCGCCGGCGCAGACGCTGTCGGACCGGGAGTATCAGGAGCTTCGCGACGCCACCATCCGGGTGATGCGGGCGATCGGGGTGGAGACGGGCGGATCGAACGTGCAGTTTGCGGTGAATCCGAAAAACGGGCGCATTACGGTGATTGAAATGAACCCGCGGGTGTCGCGCAGTTCGGCGCTGGCCTCCAAGGCCACCGGATTTCCGATCGCCAAAATCGCCGCCAAACTGGCGGTGGGCTACACGCTGGACGAACTGCCCAACGATATCACCCGCGAAACCCCGGCCTGCTTCGAGCCGACGCTGGATTACTGTGTGGTGAAAATTCCGCGGTTCGCGTTCGAAAAATTTGTCAGCACCCCCGCCCGGCTGGGCGTGAGCATGAAGTCCGTGGGGGAAACCATGGCCATTGGCCGCAACATGAAGGAGGCGTTCCAGAAAGCGCTTCGCGGTCTGGAGCGGGGCATCGACGGCTATGATCTGAAGTGCGAGGAGATTGTGGCGGATCAGCCGCTGGAGGGCAGCTTCGCCATCGCGTCGCCGGACCGCGTGTTCCGCATCAAGACGGAACTGAAAAACGGGATGTCGATTGAGGAGCTGTATGAGCGCACCCACATCGATCCCTGGTTCCTGGACATGCTGCTGCAGATTGTGGAGCTGGAGAAAGAGATTCTGGACGCGCCCGAACTGACCCCGGCGCTGATGAAGCAGGCCAAGGACGACGGGTTTTCGGATGCGCAAATCGGCGCGCTGCGCGGCAAAACCACCATGGAGATCCGCGAACTGCGCAAAGGCATGGGCATCATTCCGAATTACCGGCTGGTGGACACCTGCGCGGGCGAATTCGAGGCCTACACCCCTTATTTTTACTCCAGTTACGGCGATACCGATGAAACCCGCCCGAGCACCAAGCCCAAGATTATGATTCTGGGCAGCGGTCCCAACCGGATCGGGCAGGGGATTGAATTCGACTACTGCTGCGTGCACACGGTGATGGCCCTGCGGGACATGGGCTATGAGACCATCATGGTCAACAGCAATCCTGAGACCGTCTCCACCGACTACGACACCTCGGACAAGCTGTATTTCGAGCCGCTGACCTTTGAGGATGTGATGAACATCTATGAAAAGGAGAAACCCGAGGGGGTGGTGGTGCAGATGGGTGGTCAGACCCCGCTGAACCTGTCGGTGCCGCTGGCGCAGGCGGGCGTTCCGGTGCTGGGCACCCCGGCGGAGAGCATCGACCAGGCGGAGGACCGCGAGCGGTGCCGGGTGCTGCTGGACAAACTGGGCCTCAAACAGCCGCAGAGCGCCACCGCGATGTCGGTGGATCAGGCGGTCGAGGTGGCTAAAACGATCGGTTTGCCGGTGATGATCCGTCCCTCGTACGTGCTCGGCGGCCGGGCGATGATGGTGGCCTATGAGGAAAAAGACGTGATTCCGTATGTGAAGGAGGCCTTCAAGGCGGGTCCGGGCATGCCGGTGTTGATCGACCGTTTTCTGGACAACGCCATCGAGGCGGATGTGGATGTGCTTTGCGACACCGAGGATGTGTACGTGGGCGGGGTGATGGAGCACGTGGAGGCGGCCGGGATTCACTCGGGCGACAGCGCCTGCTGCACGCCGCCGTATTCGCTTTCGCCGCTGATCGTGGACCGGATCAAAGATTCCTGCGGTAAAATCGCCTTGGAATTGAAGGTGAAAGGTCTGTTGAACGTGCAGATCGCGGTGCACGAGGGTGAGATTTACATCATTGAAATCAATCCGCGGGCTTCGCGGACGGTGCCGTATTTGAGCAAAGCCACGGGGATTCCGCTGGCGAAGCTGGCGGCGCAGGTGTCGGTGGGGCGTTCGATCCGCGAACTGAATCTGCCGGCGCTGGGGAGTCCGAATTATCACTGGTACGCGGTGAAAGAGGCGGTGTTCCCGTTCAACCGCTTTGCGGGTGTGGATCCGATTCTGAGTCCGGAAATGAAATCCACCGGAGAAGTGATGGGCATGGATTACGTGTTTGAGACCGCGTTCTGGAAAGCGCAGATTGCGGCGGGTCAGGCGCTGCCCACCGAGGGCACGGTGTTCCTGAGCGCGAATGACGAGTCGAAAGACTGGATGACCGATCTGGGCAAAACGCTGTACGACATTGGATTTTCGATCATCGCCACCGAAGGCACCGCGAGTGTGCTGGAGGAAAAAGGGGTGCCCGCCGGGCGGCTGCACAAGCTTGCCGAAGGTCAGCACCCCAACGTGCAGGACTACATGGCCGACGGCAAGGTGCAGTTGATCATCAACACGCCGAGCAGCGCGGTGTCTCGCAAGGATGAGGTGAAAATCCGCTCCGAGGCGATTCTGCGCGGGATTCCGATCATCACCACCAAGTGGGGGGCGCTGCCGACGATTGCCGCCATGGATTACATCAACAAGCGGGGCTGGTCGGTGACCTCTCTGCAGGAGTATTTCCTGGCCTCGCCCAGCGGAGCCCGGTTCCGGTAGGTTCGATGAAATTTGTTCACTTCGGGGACCTGCACGTCTGGAGCCGCTGTTTTGTCTGGCGCGAGCTGCAGTACCCCAAACGCTGGATCGGTCCGGTCAACCTCCGGTTGAACCGGCGAAAACGCTTTCCGCCCGGCTATCGGCTGCCGGCGATTGAGGCGGTGATCAAAGAGAAGACCGACATCGCGGTGTACACGGGCGATTTCACCACCTTTGCGCTGCGGGAGGAGTTCGTGATGGCCTCGGCGCTGTTTGAACGGATTTTTGAAAAAGTCGGTGACGGCCTGATTGCGCTTCCCGGAAATCATGACCGGTATACCGAGGCCTCGGTTCAAAAGGGGCATATGGAGCACTATCTCGCCTTTCTGCCGAAGGAGCGGGTGTTCACCCGGCAGCTCGCGCCCCGCATCACCGTGGTGGGCGTGGACCACGCCTATCCTTTCCGGCTGCGCTCCAACGGTATCGTGAAGGACGATGTGCATGAACAACTGGTGGAAACGATGGAGCGGATGAAGCGCACCAATCAGATTGTGATTCTGGCCGGGCATTTCCCCTTTATTACACCCCCGGAGCATCCGGAGAGTTGGCATCACAAGCTGATCGGCGAAGAGAAAATGCTGGAGCTGGTGCGGACGTACAAACCCAGGCTGTATTTGCACGGCCACAAGCATGTGCGCTGGAGCTTGCGGGATGAGCGCTGTCCGGACACGCTGTGCCTGAACTGCGGCAGCATCGGCATGAAAAGTGATTCCCGGGAAAAACAGGCCGGCTATATCACCTGGGACATGGATGACCGCGGGGAAATCCGGAATCTCACCGCGAAAGTCTTCGACGGCCGCTCGACCTGGGTGCCGCACGATCTTTCGCAAGATTGATCGAAGACCGTCAAAAACCGGCGCAGGCCAGAGCGGCATCGCTTCCGTAATCGGGAACCGCGGCGGGAAAAGCGTTAAATTCGCCGGGTCCGGGATTGACAGCAAATTCTTTTCGGATAGAGTGTGTCCGCTTTCGAAAACATCTAATCACCCCCTAAACAGGATTTATCTATGCCCATCGCAACCACTGAACAGTACAAAGAAATGCTGGTGAACGCCAAAGCCAAGGGCTTCGCGTATCCGGCCATCAACATTGTGAACCTCGAAGGTGTCAACGCCGCTCTGCAGGCCTTTACGGAATGCGGATGTGACGGAATGATTCAGGTCTCCACCGGCGGTGGCGCCCATGCCTCCGGTCCGCTGGCCGATTCGGCCACCGGCGCGATTGTTCTGGCCGAGGCCGCCCACCGTCTGGCCGAAAAGCATCCCGGTCTGGTCGTGCTGCACACCGACCACTGCATCAAAGGCAAAGTGGACAGCTTCATGGTTCCGCTGATCGAAGAGTCCGAGCGCCGGGTGAAAGCCGGTCTGAAGCCCCTGTTCAACAGCCACATGTTCGACGGCTCAGAGCTTCCCCTCGAGGAAAACCTCGAAATCGGCCTGAAACTGGCCCGCCGCCTGAAAGACATCGGCATGTTCATCGAAGTGGAATCCGGCGTGGTCGGCGGTGAGGAAGACGGGATCGACAACTCACACGTCAAAGCTGAAAAGCTCTACACCACCCCCGACGAAATGTGTCTGGTGTACGAAACCCTCAAAGAAGTGGACACCTTCATGTACGCCGCCACCTTTGGCAATGTGCACGGGGTCTACAAGCCCGGTAACGTCAAACTGACCCCCAAGATTCTGCGCGACGGCCAGAAAGCGGTTCAGGAAAAATTCGGCACCGGCGCCAACCCGCTGGATCTGGTGTTCCACGGCGGTTCCGGTTCGGATCCGGCGGAAATCGCCGAAACCCTCGGCTACGGTGTCATCAAAATGAACGTCGACACCGACACCCAGTACGCCTTCACCCGTCCGATCGCTGATCACATGATGAAGAACTACGACGGCGTGCTCCGCATCGAAGGCGAAATGGGCAATAAGAAGGTGTATGATCCCCGCGCCTACCTGAAAAAAGGCACCGACAGCATGAAAGAGCGCATCAAACGCGCCGTTCGTGAACTCAATGCCGAAGGCAAAGGGCTGAAAGCCTGACGAGTGACGAATGACGAGTGACGAGTGACGAGTAACTCGAATTCGAACCCATAAACCGCCGCGCCTTCGGGTTCGGCGGTTTTTTTGCAGCTGAGATGGAAGTGTTTTTCCGAAAACCTGCCGGGGCCTTTTTAAAACGTCTCAAGGGATTCGGAAATTTTTTGATACAGTTCGATGGATATGCGGTATTGATGTTTTGAAACGGCTTCATCCAGAAGCACCTTCGCGGCTGCAGAGGACAACTGACCCCGCCGGGTTTGCTGGATAAGCAATCCCGGAAACCCCAAAACCCTGAGCCCGGCAGCACTTGCCGCACGACGCAGAAGGCGGTCATCCGCGAGAAGCCATGCGCCCGGTTGAGAACGGGCCCAGGCCAGGGAATCCAAATCACACTGGCTCAGACTCCCGGAAGCTGACGGGTTTCCTGAATGGACTTGAACCGGAATTTTCCCGAGCAAACTGCGCAGTCGATCTTCTTCTCCCGGTTGAAAAGGTCCTCTCAGGATTTCATCTGCCACACAACGCAGGATGACCGGCTGAAACTTCGGTTCCCTAAGAATCAGATTTAGTTGATCCAGCTTTGCCATCAAAATCAGCGGGCCTGCATCACAGACGAGGGGAACAGGGTTCACGCCAGTCCCAGGGTTTGCAAATCTTCTTCAAACTCCTCAACACCGTACGTGAGTTCCAGGCGGTTTATAGGCATGCGGATCATGAAATCCTGAAGGGAGACCCCTGCCATTTCGGCCGCACGGGACAAACTGACCCGCTCTTCGGCATAGGCCTTTACGGCCAGGTCCATTTTCATTTGTCGGATTCCTGTGCGCAGAAAAAGTTTCATCAAATTCGCACGGTCCAAGCCTGCTTCTCTGGATAAGAATTCCAGATCATCGTTCTCGCATTTTGTGACACGTGTGGAAAGGGTGGAGGTTTTCATGTTTACAATATTAGCAATTGTAGACAACCTGTCAAGCGAAGCAATAAATCATTTCCTCCTATGTGCAGTTCTGCTATGGATAGGTGCGATGCCTAACTCTTCCCGCATTCATGCCCGCAACCTCGCCGAGCTGTACCGCCTGGCGGCGGAGCGTTTTGAAACGTTGCCGGCGTTCGCGACCCGTCAGCGCGGAGGCGTCTGGAAGCCGGTGTCATTCCGGGAGTTGTACGACCGGGGGCGCCGGATCGGGGCGGGGCTGATCGACCTGGGGGTTGAGGCCCGGGAACCGGTGGGGCTGTTCAGCGACAACCGGGTGGAGTGGATGCTGGCGGATTATGGGATTCAACTCGCTGCGGCGGTGAATTGTCCGCGGGGAATTGATCTCACCGATGAGGAGCTGGTACACATTGTGAATCACTCCGGCATGAAGGTCGCGTTTGTGGAGAGCCGGGGCATGGCGGAGCGCTGTCTGCGGATGCGCGACCGTTTGCCGGCGCTGGCGCAACTGGTGTTGCTGGACGACGGCAAGGGCATCCCCGACGGCGTGATTTCGCTGGAGGGGCTGGCGCAACGGGGACAGGCCCGGTTGGATGCGGGGGATGCGGACGTGGATGCGCGGGCGGCGTCCATTGACGCGGGGGATTTGTTCACCCTGATTTACACCTCCGGCACCACCGGCAAACCCAAGGGGGTCATGCTGACCCATGCGAACATGATGTCGCAGGTGGACCATGTCCCGATTCAGTTGAACTGCACCGACCGGGTGCTGTCGATTTTGCCGATCTGGCATATTTTCGAGCGGATGTTCGAGGTGTTCGCGATCAGTCACGGAGCCTGCAATTATTACACCAGTGCGCGGACGCTGGGGGATGATCTCAAGCAGGTGGAGCCGACGTTTATGGGGTCGGCCCCGCGCTTGTGGGAAAGTCTGCATCACCGCATCCTCAACGGCGTGCGGCAGGCGCATCCGGTGCGGCGGGGCCTGTTTCATATCGGGCTGTTTTTGGGAACCCATTACCGGGAGGCGCTGTTTGTTCTGCGCGACAATGATCTAAGGCTTGAACCGGTTCATTCGCTTAAGGCCGCGTTGAGGAAACTCCGCTATGCGCTGCAATGGCTGGTGCTGCTGCCCTGGTACGGGTTTTTCAACGCGGCGGTTCTGGAGTCGGTCCGTTTGAAAGCGGGCGGATCGTTGAAAGGCACCATTTCCGGGGGCGGCGCGCTGCCGCCGGCGATCGACCGGTTTTTCAACGCCATCGGCATTCCGGTGCTGGAGGGCTACGGGCTGACCGAGACCACGCCGGTGGTGGCGGTGCGCACGCCGGAGAATCTGGTGCGGGGAACGGTGGGGCCGATGATCCCGCAAACGGAGGTGCGGATTGTGGATTTTGACAGCGGTGAATTGCTGTATCCGAATGCCGGACATCCCGGAGAGGGGCGGGGACTGCGCGGGGAAATTCAGTTGCGGGGACCGCAAATCATGAAGGGCTATTACAAGGATTCCGAAACCACGGCGGCGGTGCTCAGTGATGACGGCTGGTTCCGGACCGGGGACATCGGCATGGTCACCTACAATGACTGTCTGAAGATTCTCGGCCGCCGCAAAGCGACGCTGGTGCTGCGGAACGGGGAGAACGTGGAGCCGGAGCCGATTGAAATGCGGCTGAAACTCAGCCGGTTTATTGACCAGTGCGCGGCTGTGGGTCAGGATGAAAAATTTGTGGGGGCGCTGATTGTGCCGGATTTGGAGGCGTTCCGGGACGAGGGAATCGAGGCGGAAACGCTGGAGGCGCTGAACCGCCTGCCGGAGGTTCGTCAAAAAATTCAAAAAGAAATCCGCGCCGCCATGGCCGATGCCGCCGACTTTAAACGCTATGAGGTGGTGAAGGATTTCCGGCTGTTGGATAAACCCTTTGAGGTGGGCGAAGAAGTGACCAATCTGTTTAAACTCAAACGGCATGTGATTCACGAGCGGTATGCGGACGTGATCGCGGGCATGTATTCCAAGGAGCGCGCATGATCGATCCAGACATTGAACTGCTGTATGCGATCGACAAAGCGCTGCTGGCCGTGATGATTCTGGTCATCATGTTCGGGATGGGCGCGAGTCTGACCCTGGATGACTTCAAGGCGGTGGGCCGCCGGCCGCGGATGATTCTGATCGGTTTTTTGTCCCAGTTCGGATTCATGCCGCTGATTGCGCTGGGGCTTGCGCACCTGTTGCGGCTGGAGCCGGCGCTGGCGATCGCGCTGATTATGATCGGATGTCTGCCGGGGGGAACCACCTCGAACATGTTCGCCTATTTCGCCCGCGGACATGTGGCCCTCAGTATTTCCATGACCACCGCGTCGACGATTATGGCACTGTTGATGACCCCGGTTCTGCTGAACCTCTACACGGCTCCGTTCACGCGGGTGATTGCCGATCAAATGGCGGAGGAGGGGAGTTTTTTCATTCCGACGAAAGATATTGTGCTGTCGCTGGTGCTGGTGCTGGTGCCGGTTTGCGGCGGGCTGATCCTGAGGAAATGCTCGCGCGGCTGGGCGAAAGTGGCGGAGGACACGGCCGGCTTTATGGGGATGATCGTGATTGTGTTTTTGATCGTTACCACGCTGGGGCGTCATTTCCGGCTGGTGCTGGGTACGCCCTGGCAACTTTACGCGGCATCCATTTCGCTGGGGCTGATCGGATTTCTGTTCGGCTACTGGGTGTCGCGGCTGTTTGGGGCGCATCCGATTCAGCAGCGGGCGATCAGTCTCGAAACCGGGATTCAGAACACCCCGGTGGCGTTCGCGATTATTTTGATGAGCTTTCCGCAGCCCCAGGTGCAGAACGACATGCTCTGGCTGGCGGTGATGTACTCTATTTTCATTGTGGTCAGTTCCTCCTGCATCACCCTCTGGCTGCGAAAACACGGTCAATTTGACTGGGAGGTGTATAAAAACACGCTGATCCACGGGCGGCTTTTTGGCGAGGCCTATCAAACCCGGTATCCCGACGATTTTCTTCCCGCCCGGATCGCCGCCGATCCGTCCCAGGGCGCGCTCAGCGGAGAGCAGTTGCGGAAGGATTAAAATAAACGGTATGAAATCTTATGCTATCTTTACGGCCTGTGACGCCAAGTTCGGCGATTTTCTGATAGATCACTGGTTGAAATCGCTTTGCGACAATGTGGACCTTCGGAATCTGGAGCCGGTGGTATTGGACTATGGATTGAGCACCGCCCAGCGATTTTTTCTGGAGCAGCACGAAACCCGGGTTGTGCCCTGCAAGCGCGACGGGCATGTGGTGAATCTCCGCTTCCGCGACATGGCTTCGGTTTTGGAGGAGACGCCATATGAGCAGGTGGTTTTGAGCGACAGCGGAGACATTATTTTTCAAACCGACTTCACGTCGATTTTCCAGGATCATCCCGGCATGTTCCGGGGCGTGACCGAGGAGTTGAAGCCGGGGTTTGATCATTATGTGAACGAGGAGTTTTTCTCCAAAGAGGACTGTAAACGCTTACAAGTGGTTTTGAGAGAGAAAGATATGGTGAACGCAGGCTTTATCGCCGGACCGGGGGCGGCGATGCGGGATCTGGGCCGGGAACTGATGAAGCGGCTGAAATCTCCGGCAAAATTCGGTCCTGATCAGATCATTGTGAATGACGTGTTTTACCGGGAGGGCTTCCGCGAACTGGACCGCCGGTACAACTATGTCATTGCCACCTCAACTGCGGATCTGGAGATCCGGAACGGGAGGTTTTTTGTCGACGGGGATCTGGTTTCCGTGGTGCACAACACCGGCAATGTCTCGTTTTTGCGTCCGGTGGAGAATTTCGGATACGGTGAGAACCGAAACCAGTTGAAGAAGGAACTGGCCCAGGCGTTAAAGGTGCTGTACACCACCACGGACGGCATCTCTTCTTCGCGCACAGAACTCCAAAAGCGGGTGGATGCGTTCACCAAAGACATGTCGAACAGCTACACCAGTTCTGTGAAGCAACTGGAAGCCGCCTGGAACCGACTGCTTGAGCAACTCCCTAAATGAAATCCCGGATTTCTTCTCTTACAGGTGTCGGTCTGTTCCTCCTGCTGTTGGCGGGAGCGGGCCTTTTCCGTTGTGCCGGCATGCGGGGTGTGGATTCTGCGGAACTCAATATGCTGCCCGAACGGGTGCTGGAGGTGTTCACGCTGCGGCCGGACGAGCTGCCGCCCGAATATGCGCTTTTGACAGATCAGGTGGTGCTCAAGCAAATCGGCTTGGAACGCAACCCCGCCTTCGTCTCCCGTAACGCCGACCGCAAGCTGCAAGTGCAGGTAAACGCGTTCGGGGGCTTTGTGGGACTTTACGGAACGGCGGATGAGGTGTTGCTGTTGATGAAGGGATATTTTTTTCCGGATGTGGAGGCCGCCGACACCTATTTGAGAATTCAGGAAGGCCAGGACCGTCGAATCAACGCCTACGAAGTGCCGACCCCGGGGGGCGGATGGTATCTCTTTTTTGCCTTGGACCCCGAGCGGGAATACAGCCCGGAGGAGATTACCGCGATTCGAAGAGGGTTGCAACGCTTCAAATCCCGACTGAATGCCGTTCCGCATTTCAGTCAGATCGGAGTTGAAGACCTGTGACCCGTTCGCTGCGACTCTATTTTGGGCTGGTTCTGCTTTCGGGAACGGCGGGGTTTGCCGGGGAAGAGGCGGAGGAAACGTTTACGGACAAACAGCACCGGGGGCTGAGCCGGTTTGTGATTCGTCAGGCGGAGCGGCTGAACGAGCGCCTGGCCGATGTCGTGCTGGATGAAGAGGAGCGGGAGACGCAATTATACCGACAGTTTTACGGGGACCGTGATTCCGCCTATCACGCGCTCGGCTCGTATATTGAGATTGCCCCCCGTCTGGACTGGAGTGAACGGGACGGAGTGCGCGCCGATGTGGATTTCTCCGCGCGCCTGCGGCTGAGGGGCCTTTCGGACCGTTTCCGCTTCTTTCTGGACAGTCAGGACAGTGATCAGGAGCTGATAGACGAACTCTTCGTGGACCGGTACCGTTCCGCGAGCCAACGTGAATTGAGGCAGGACACGTCCGCAGGATTGATCTACCAGATTTCCGACCGCGTCTCGCGGAGAGTTTCGGTTTCCGGCGGGCTGCGCTTCCGTCCCTCGCCCACGCCGCGGCTGCGGACCGACGCGCGTTTTTTCACCGACCTCGGGTCCTGGCGCGCGGAGTTCGGACAGCGGCTGTTTTGGGATATGGAGGACGGGTTCGGCGAACGCAGTCAGTTGCAGTTCACCCGGCCGTTTGCGGATGCGCACACACTGCGCCTCACGTCCTCCGCCGTGTGGTCCGAGACCAGCCAGGGGGTGGATCTCGCGCACATCATCTCCTGGAAGACGGACTTCAGTCCGCAGCGCTTTGTTTTTCTTCGGGCCGGCGTCCTGGGGTATTCCGAGCCGCAGGTTGAGAGCGATCAATATTTTGCGCGGGTGGTTTATCGGCAGCGCGCCTCGCGGGACTGGCTGTTTATCGAACTGGAGACCGGACTGGATTTTTATCGGGAGGATGATTTTGAAGCCTCTCCGGTGGCGGGCATAAAACTCATTTGTCTGTTCGGGTCATATTAAACCTGGGTGAATTTCACTTGCACTGAAAGCGTAATGCGGGCATGATTTAACCATGCAGCAAAAAATAACCGTTCCTGTTTTGATCATCACTGTGGGTGTCGCCTGGTTGTTGAACACGCTCAAGGTGGTTCCGGATGTGGATTGGGTGTGGAGTCTGGGTTTGATGGCGGCGGGCGTTTTGACGCTGACCATCGGGGGAATCACCAAAACCACGCTGGTGGTCGGGCCGCTGCTGCTGGTGGGCTCGGTGTTTTCGGTGCTGCGCCAAACCGGGCGTTTGCAGGAGCCGCATGAAATTCCGCTGCTGGTGATTATTCTCGGGGCGCTTATGCTTTGGGTGCAGCTCCGTCCGCCGGGGAACGCGAAAGAGGCGGGTAAAGAATTTTAACCACGGATGGACACGGATGAACACGAATCTTTGGGGCAGGGTTGTGTTTTAACAGAAGGGAAGGAAGGCTTTGAGGCAGAGAATAATTTAACCACGGATGGATACGGATGAACACGGATTCTATGGGGCAGGGTTGTGTGAGGAGGCGGTCAGGCCGGGAGGACGAGGCGGAGGGATTCGAGGCGGGGTTTGGCGCTGCGGAGGGCGGTGAGGATGTGGTCTTTTTCGGTTTCCAGGGCCTCGATTTCGGATTCGCGGATGTGGTCGTTGATTTCGCGGAGGTCGCGCAGGCGTTTGATCTCTTTGTCCAGGGTTTCGGTGGCGGAGGCGAGGGCCTGCTGCCGGAGGCGTTCGCCGCGGAATTTCGCGAGTCCGGCGGTGTTTTCGATGCGGGCGGGAAGCCAGTCGGTTCGGAAACTGGCGTTGTTCAGGAGTGCGGAGGGATCGCCTTCGCCGCTGAGTTCGAGCGGGGTTTTGTGCTCGCGTCCGAGGGCGTCCACGGTGAAGAGGAGCGGGGTGGGTGGTAGAAAGCGGTGGGCGGGAACACCGGCCGGGGCCATGGGGTCGAGAATGTAGAGGGCCTGCAGGCAGGGATACTCGAGGGCTTCGGCTTTCACGCAGCCGACGGTGCCGGCGCGGGCGCTCAGCAGGGCTTCGATTCCGTCCCGGATCAAAGGATGATCCCAGGTCAGCAGATCGAGGTCCTCGCGCTCCAGGGCCCGGGTGCGCGACGGGGTGAAGCGCAGGCCCTCCTCGCGCAGGGGCAGTTCGCCGGTGTAGAATTGTCCGGCGTGGAGGTGGTAATCCTGATCGCGCAGAGGCTCGATGTTGAGTCCGAAGTGCTCCCAGAGCTTTTCCGCGAAGGGCAGGAGGTCGGGATCTTGATCGGAACTCCGCAACAGGGCGAGATCGCGATCCGGCGAGGTCTCGAGTTCGTGTTTCCAGCGCAGGAGACGGTGGTGACCCTCCCTCAGTTCGGTTTCCCATCGTTCGACGGCCGCGCGGGTCTCCTGAATCAGGCCGTCATCGACCTGTTCAAGCCGGTCTTCGAAAGCCTCCAGACAGCGGTGCCCGCATTGGAGCGGCCGGTGGAACATGTCCAGACCCTCGTGCAGCCAGCGCAGAAGCCCGGCTTCGGGCGTGTTTTCCCGCACGGGGAGATGAATGTGGATGTCGGATTTCTGCCCGATGCGGTCGAGGCGGCCGATGCGCTGCTCGATGCGTTCGGGATCGGCGGGCAGGTCGAGGAGCACGAGATGGCGGACAAACTGAAAATTGCGTCCCTCGCCGCCGATGTCGGAGGCGATCATGAGGCGGGCGCCCTCGGGGTCGGCAAACCAGGCCGCCTGCCGGTCGCGTTCAATTAAGGTCTGGCCTTCATGGAAGAGAACCATGGACGGATCGGTGCGCTTTTGCAGTTCGCTTTGCAGCGCGAGCACCGCTTCCGGGCTTTGGGTCATGACCAGCACTTTTTCGTCCGGGTTGTCTTCCAGAAATGCGGCCAGCCAGTCGGTTTTGGCTTCGGGGGTGTCGGGAAGGAGCACCGGGCAGGGGAGCCGCCGGGGAAAGCCGGGAACGACATCGCGGGTGTTTCGGAACATGACCCGTCCGGGACCGTGGCGGCGGAGCAGGGCCTTGAGGGCGTCGGTGTCGCCTTCCGCCCGCAGGGTTTCGGCGGTTTTGGCCGCCTCGGCGTATCCGCTTTGTTCGGCGGTGAAGGTGTCCAGGTCTGGATAGCGGTCGGGATCGAGCAGGCGCAGGTGGGCGAAGTGGGATTCGAGTCCGCGCTGTTCGGGGGTGGCGGTGAGGAGAATGACGCTGTCCACGGCGGCGGCCAGGGCCTCGACGGCGGTGTAGGCGGGGCTGGGGGCGTCTTTCGCCCAGGCGAGGTGATGGGCCTCGTCGACAATGAGCAGATCCCATCCGGCCTCGACGGCGGCGTCGCGGTGTTTGTCGGATTCGGCCAGCAGGGACAGCGGGGCCAAGACACATTGTTCCTCGAGGAAGGGATTCCGGTCGCCGGCGGCTTCGCAGCGTTCGGTGTCGTAGAGACTGAAGGAGAGGTTGAAGCGGCGGAGGAGTTCGACGAACCACTGATGGATCAGGGCTTCGGGCACGAGGATGAGTGCCCGCCGGATGCGGCCGGTGAGGATGCCGTGGTGGAGGATGAGACAGGCCTCGATGGTTTTGCCCAGGCCCACTTCGTCGGCCAGCAGCACCCGGGGATGCATGCGGCGGCTGACCTCGCGGGCAATGGCGATTTGATGCTGAATCCAGTCGATGCGGCCGCCCATGAGGCCGAGGCCGGGGTGCTGCCAGAGGCGGTGAAGCTGCTGCCAGACTTCGATGCGGGTTTGAAAGGCTTCGGCGGGATCGGTTTCGCCCATCAACAGCCGCTCTTTGGGGCCCTGGTCGGTGAGTGAGTCGGCGAGACGGGATTCGGGCAGGCTTTGCCCCTCGCCGCGGTAGGTCAAGAGCCCGTTTTGATCCTCGACGGTTTCGACCCGAAAACGGTCGCCGTCGGGGGATTCGACGGTGTCGCCGATTGCGAAGCGGACGCGGACGAGGGGGGCGCTTTCGAGGGCGTAGTTGCGCATTTCCTGCGATCCTGGAAAGAGGATGCGGACGCGGGTGGGGTCGGCTTCGAGCACCAGCCCGAGGCCGAGTTCGGGTTCGGAGGCGGACATCCAGCGCTGGCCGGGACGGGGGAGTTCTTTGGCGGGCGGCATGTCAGACCGTCAACTCCCAATCCCGCCAGAAGTCCGGATAGGATTTGGCGACGACTCCGGGTTCGTCGAGCGACAGCGGGCCGAGGGCGGCCAGGGGCGCGAAGGCCATGGCCATGCGGTGATCGTCGTAGGTGTGCACGCACTGACCGGAGACGTCGAGGGGGCCGCCGGGCAGGTCCATGGCCTCGTCGCCCTCGACCCGCGCGGTGCAGCCGAATTTGGCGAGTTCGGTTTCGAGGGCGGCAATGCGGTCGGTTTCTTTGATGCGCAGGCTTTTGAGGCCGGTGAGCCGGGCGGGAATGCCGAGGCCGGCGCAGCAGACGGCGAAGGTCTGGGCCTGATCGGGGATGTGGGTGAAGTCGGCCTCGAAGCGGTCCGCGCGGGGGCCGGGGGTGAGAATGACGCGGTCGGCTTCGAAGCGGCTCTGCACACCGAGGGGCACGAACAGATCCGCGAGGGCGCGGTCGCCCTGAAGACTGGCGTCGCGGAGGTGCATGAGGTCGAGTTGGCCCTCTCCGGTGAGGGCCATGAGGGAATACCAGTAGCCGGCGCCGGACCAGTCGGATTCGATGGCGTAGCGGCCGCCCCGCGCGGTTTGCGGGGCCACGGCGTAGCCGCTTGCGGTTTCCTCCACCCGCAGACCGAAGCGCGACATCCATTCGAGGGTCATGTGAATGTAGGGTTTGGAGGCGACGTCGCCGAGGAGGGTGAGGTCCAGGCCCATGGGCAGAAAGGGTCCGATCAGCAGCAGGGCGGAGATGTATTGGGAGCTGACATCGCCGCGGACACTGACGGCGGCGGTTTTTTGTTCAAAGGAGACGACGCGGTGTGGCGGGAAGCCCTCCTGGCCCTCGTAGCGGATGTCGGCGCCGAGTTCCCGCAGGGCGTCCACGAGGATGCCGACGGGGCGCTGGCACATGCGCGGGGTGCCGGTGATGAGAGCGGGACGGCGGGCGGCGGCGCACCAGGCGGTGAGAAAGCGGAGGGTGGTGCCGGCGTCGCGGGCATCGAGGACCTCATCGGAACTCGCGAGCAGGGCCTCCATGAGGCGGGTGTCGCGGGCGTTGGAGAGATTCTCCAGTTCGATGGAAGGGCCGGCCAGCGCCCGCAGGATGAGGGCGCGGTTGCTTTCGCTTTTGCTGGCCTCCATGGGGATAATCGCCCGGAGCGGTCGCCGGGGGGAAGGAATAGAGAAATTCGGCATGCGCGCTCTCCAATCACGTTTCCGACCCTTTCGCAAGCCCCGAACCCTTGGATATACCCTGTTTTGAAAGAATCATGCTTGTCGGATATACATTTATTTTAGACAGGATTACAGGATCGTCCGGATCTTATCCTGTAGAATCCCGTTATCATGTCAACGTTCTATGCTGCGCCTGGCGCGCCTTTCTTCTCCGGGGGAGGCCAGAGCGCATGATCCCCCAGAAAAAACCGTTTGGCTTCGAATCGTCTCGACCTTTCGTAGATTTTAGGGCTAAATGCCCCCCATGACAGCTTTTGATTTTGCCAATTCCGACGTGCCCGTGGTTCTGACCCTGGCCAGTTCCGACAGCGGGGCCGGCTCCGGGGTGCAGGCTGATTTAAAAACCTTTTCGTTCCTGGATGTTTTCGGGACGTGTGCAATCACCGCGGTGACCGCGCAAACGCCCAGTGAACTCCGCAGTGTGCATCCGGTTCCGGGACGGGTGCTTATGGAGCAGATTATGGCGGTGAGCGACGGGTTTCCGATTTCCGCCGCCAAAACCGGGATGCTGCCCACCCGCGAACTGGTTGAAATTGCCTGTGAAGCGGATCATGTCTGCGGGATTCCGGTTCTGGTGGTTGATCCCCGAATGATTTCCTCCACCGGTGCGCGGCTGATGGACAGTGATGCGGTGGACGCGTTGAAATCCATGCTGCTGCCGCTGGCCCGGGTGGTGACCCCCAATCTGCATGAGGCCGAGATTCTCGCTGGCTTCCCCATCGGCAACCTCGAGGATCTGCGCAAAGCCACCCGGGTGATTTCCGAAAAATTCGATGTGGCCTGCGTCACCAAGGGCGGAGATCTGCGCGGAGACGATGTGGTGGATATTCTCTGTGATGAAGGCGAACTGACCGAGTTTGTGCTGCCCCGCCTGCCGGTTTCAGAAAATCACGGAGCCGGCTGCACCTTTAGCGCCGCACTGACGGCCAATATCGCCAAGGGTCTACTGATGACCGATGCGGTCGATCAGGCCAAAAAGCTGGTCTATCAGGGGCTGAAAAACTCCTGGCACATCGGGCATCACAGTCCGATGAATTTCGGCGCCGCCGTCTGAGCTGTCCGCCGTGAGGCTGTTGGCGCGAATTCGGGCTCCGGACCTGGCAGCCGCCATGACGGCGGCCGCGCTCGCGGCCCGGTGGGTTCCCTTTCATCCTTTTCTCCTGCTTTTTCCGGCGCTGACCGTCCTGCTGATGCGGCGGTTTCCGCTCAGGTCCCTTTTTCTGTTCTCCCTTTTTCTGGTTTCCGCCACCTGGCGGCTGCATCCACCCGCCAACGATTTGCGGCGGGTGATTCCGCTTCAGCCCGCAAATATGGCCGTTGAATTTGATGTGGCCGGCGATGTGGTGACGACTTCATACGGCTCCCGGGTGCCGGTCCGGATTCGCAGGGTTCAATATGTGCCCGAATGGCAGGAGGTGACCGCGCGCGTCCAGCTTCGGTTTGACGGCCCCCCGCCGGACGGATTCCTGCCGGGCACGCGCTGGCGGACCCAGGGCCGTCTGGATCCCCGCCCGCTTACCTTCACCGGCCTGCGGCGCGCGGATTGGCTCCTGCGGGCGGATGCCCGGCAATTCACGCCACTGGCGTACTCCCGGACCCGGTTTTTTCAGCGGGGGTTTTATAGAATCCGGGAGGATCTCTCCCGTCGGCTGGCCCGGGCCGCCGCCGCCGATCCGGAGGCGGGCGATGTGCTGCAGGCGCTGCTGCTGGCCCGCCGCGGGGATGTGGATGATGTCTGGACCACCGCGTTCGCGCGTACAGGCTTAATTCACATTTTTGCGGTTTCCGGGCTCCACCTGGGCATCTTGACGGTCATGCTGCTGTGGGTCTGCAAACGGATCGGGGTGCCGTATCGGTATCGCGCGTTTGCGGTGATTCCGGTGCTGTTTTTGTTCACCGCCGCCACCGGATTCCGGGCCTCGGCCCTGCGGGCGCTGCTGATGGCCTCGTGCCTGATCTCCGCGCCGCTGTTTTATCGGCGGTCGGATCCCCGCAACGCGTTCGCGCTTGCGCTGTTTCTCTTGTTGGCCTGGGCCCCTGAACAGTTGTTCGACATCGGGTTTCAGTTTTCATTTTTGCTTGTGGGAGGTCTGCTGGCGGTGGGCGCGCTGTTTCAAACCCGACTGGCGGCAGCATTGCGCGGCGATCCCTGGTCTCCGCCCGAGGTGCAGTGGCCCTGGTGGAAAGAAAAACTGCTTTGGCCGGTTTGTGACACTTTTGCGGTCTCGTTTTTATGTTTTCTGTTTTCCGCTCCGTTGACCGCGCACACCTTCAATCTCTTTTCGCCGGTGGCACTGCTGGGAAATCTTCTGGCGGTGCCGCTGGCGTTCCTGCTGCTGGCCTGCGGATTTCCGGGGCTTTTCTTTTTGGCGGGACCGGCCCCGCTGGCGGCGGCGGCGCTGCTGCCGGCGCGGCTGACCGCCCGGGCGCTGCTGGAATGGGTGTCGCTGCTGGAGGCGGTTCCCGGCGGGGTGCTGTGGGTCCGTTCTCCGGCGGTCTGGCAGGTGGCCGCGCTGTATGGCCTGCCTTTTGTAGCGTTCCGTTTTGCTAAATGCCGCAAGATCTGCCTCGCGGCGGGATTGATCGCGATCGGGTTCAGTGTGACCCGCTGGACGCAGCATCAGACCCGAAGTGAACTGCTGGTGCTGGATGCGGACCGGGGTCAGTCGGCGATGTTGCGGGCGGGAGCGCGGGGAACGGTTCTGATCGACGCCGGGTCGGACTGGAGCGGCCGCACCGTGGCCGACGCCCTCAAGTCGGAAGGGGTGAACCGGGTGGAGGCGTTGTTTCTGACCCATCCGAACCGGGCGCATGTTGAGGGGGTGGCTTCCTTTCTGGACACGCATCCTCCCCGGCGGATTTATGTCGCGCAACCGGATGCGGATCATGCCTTGTATGCGGGTCTGGATGCTGTTCCGCTGCAGGCGGGGGACCGGTTTTTGCTGGCCGGGTGGCAGGTGGATGTGCTGTGGCCGCCGGCGGACTGGCCGGCGCGGGCGGCGGGGAACCGGAGTCTGGTGCTGCGGTTCAGCCGCGGGCGCGCGTCTGTGACGGTCATGGGCGGGGCGGACGAGCGGGTGGAGGCGGAGATGCTTGCCCGGGATGGGGTGTTGCCGACCCGGCTGCTTCTGGCGGCGAACAGTCCGCGGGTGCCTTCGGCTTCGCAGGCGTTTCTACGCGGGCTGCGGCCAGAGGCGGCGGTGTTTGCCGGGCAGGAATTCGGAGGGCCCGGCGAGGCCCGTCAGCTCAGCGAAACCCGTGTGCGACGCGAAAACATTGCACTGTGGACGGTTTTGCCACATCAGCCTCTGCGTCTGGATGTGCAGAGAGGGACACAGATTCCCGCCCGGTAATTAGTTTAGCCAACAAAAACGCATCGCCCCGCTTAAATTTCATATATGAAATTTGTTTCATATATGAAATATCGGATCACATTTTCATGAGCATGAGTTCCTGCAGTTCGGACAGGAAGAAATACATGCGGTGTTCGAGGAGCCAGTCGTCGGGGTCGAGTTCGTCGAGCCGTTGCGGATTGTCGGGGGTGAGACCGAGGACCATGCCGAGGAGGAGGCGGAGATCGGTGATCCAGGCCAGCCAGATGTCGGCGCGTTCCGGACTGAGGGTGAGGGTGAGGCCCTCCTCTCCGACCTCCTCGTCGCCGATGAGTTCGTCCTCGACGGATTCGAGGCGGTCCAGACGATAGAGCATGATCTCGCGGTCCATTTCCTCCTCGAGACCGCCTTGTACTGAATCGGGATCGTTGTTGCGCTGCAGGGCGGGGGAGAAACCGGTCATTTCGGGCCGGTCGGTGTCGCCGTGTTCGAGCAGCCTCCGCAGTTCGCGGGCGAGAAACTGCAGGAGCCCCACCTCCCGCTCGTGGAGGTGAAGGAGGAGTCCTTCAGGATGACGTCGACACCAGGCCATGAATGCTGTGACCGGCTCAGGTTTCGAAGTAGGTGTAGCCCTGCATGCCGAGGGTGTAGGTCTCGACAATGGTGCGGCGCTCGGCGGCGGTGATGCGTCCGCGGCGGACGGCGCGCTCGGCGAGCTTGCGGAAGCGTTCGATCAGTTCCTTGGGTTCGTATTCCACGTAGGAAAGCACGTCGGCGACGGTGTCGCCCTGCACCTCGTGGGAGAAGGCGAGTTCGCCGTCCTCATCGAGTTCGACGCTGACGACGTTGGTGTCGCCGAAGAGGTTGTGGAGATCGCCGAGGGTTTCCTGGTAGGCACCGACGAGAAAGACGCCGATATGGTAGGGGCTGTTTTCGTCCCATTCGTGCAGCGGCAGGGAGCGGCGCTCGCCTTCTGGATCGATAAAGCGGTCGATTTTGCCGTCGCAGTCGCAGGTGATGTCGGCGAAGACCGCCTCGCGGGTGGGTTCCTCGTCGAGGCGGTGGATGGGCATGATGGGAAAGAGCTGATCGATGGCCCAGGAGTCCGGGAGCGACTGAAAGAGGCTGAAGTTGCCGTAGTAGATGTCGGGAATGGAGGTGACGAGATCGCGGAGGCCTTCGGGCGCTTTTTCGAGCTGCCGGGCGCGGTCGGCGATGAGGCGGACGGTGGTGCTGAAGATTTGTTCGGCGAGGCCTCGTTCGCGGAGGGTGATGACCCCGTGAGTGAACATGGAGCGGAGTTCGTCGCGGTAATAGACGGCGTCGTTGTAGCATTCCTGCAGGTTTTTGGGCATAATCTGTCCGGGAAGGTCGTACAGATTTTTGAGCATTTGCGGGGCCTGCTCGGGGAGCGAGTCCGGGAGGGCGGCGGGGCTGTATTCGCCGACATCGAGGATGTTGAAGACGAGCACGCCGTAGTGGGCCACGGTGGCGCGGCCCGATTCGCTGACGAGGGTGGGGTGGGGAACGCCGGTCTGGTTGCAGGTGGCCATGACCGCCTCGACCACATCGATGCAGTATTCCTCGACGGCGTAGTTGCGGCTGCTGATGCAGCTGGACTGAGTGCCGTCGTAATCGACCGCGAGTCCGCCGCCGATGTCGAGGAAGCCCATTTTGGCGCCTTCGCGGACGAGATCGGTGTAGACCCGCGCGGCTTCGGAGGCACCGGCGCGGATGGTGCGGATGTTGGGGATTTGCGATCCGAGATGATAGTGGAGCAGTTCGAGGCAGTCGAGGGCGTCGGCCGCGCGGAGGGTGTCGACTACTTGAATGACCTGGGCGGCGTTGAGGCCGAAGACGCTGCGGTCGCCGCCGGATTCGAGCCACTGGCCGCTGCCGGGCGTTGAGAGGCGCATGCGCACGCCGAGGCGGGGTTTGACGCCGATGGCGGCGGCCCTCTCCAGGACCAGATCCACTTCGCTGGGAATTTCGGCCACGAGAAGGATTTGCAGGCCCATTTTGAGGCCGAAGAGGGCGAGGTCGACGAATTCGGCGTCTTTGTAGCCGTTGCAGATGATGACCGCCTCGGGATCGTGCATGTAGCTGATGGCGGCGATGAGTTCGGGTTTGCTGCCGGCCTCCAGGCCGTGGTGATAGCGTTTGCCGAAGCGGCAGATTTCCTCGATCACCTGTTGCTGCTGGTTCACTTTGATGGGGAACACGCCGCGGTACTCCCCCTGATAGCTCATGTCGGCGATGGCTTTTCGGAAGGATTCGTTGATGAGGGTGATGCGGTGGTCGAGAATGTTGCCGAAACGGAGCATGACCGGCGAGGTGATGCCGCGTTCCTCAAGTTCGCCGATGATTTCCGGCATGCTGATCCAGTGAGGGCTTCCGGGTTCGCCAAGGTTGACCTGCGTCTCGCCTTTTTCGGAAATGGAAAAGTAGGGGGTGCCCCAGTTTCGGATGCCGTAGAGATCTTCGGCGTCGGACACGGACCAGGGTTTCGGGGAAGTCTTCTTGTTCATGAAAGCGGAATGCCTTTGGGTTAGCGTTGTTCACCGGGGGATTGAATTTCCCGGACCTCAATATCGTCAATCAGAAATTCACCCTCGCCCCGGGAGGCTTCGATGAACAGCTGGTTCATGTTCGGGCCGGCCTCCAGAACCACCGCGTGATGATCCCAGGCGGAGCCGGGCGGGGGTTCGAGCGAGTGGGTGGCTCTGCGGGACAGGAGAGCCCGATCCTGTTCATTCAACAGGCTAAATTGAGTGTCGTCAATTTGAAAGCCGATCTGATAGCGGCCTTTCCCCCGGAGTTCGATGCCGCTCCGCCAGGGGCGGGCCATGCTCACACGCCAGGAGACTTTATAGCGCCGGCCCTCTTCGAGAGAAAGGGGGTGGCCGAAAAAAATTGAACTCCGCTCATCCTGATGAATGCGCAGAACGGTGTTGCGGTCTCGGCTTTGGCCCGCGCGGGTGTCGATGTGAAACCCGCTGCGGTTGGTGTCGCCTCCGGGAATGCGCCGCACCCAGTTTTCGGCCCGGACCTGATCAAACCCGCCCTGGGGAAAAAGGTTGGGCCCGAGATTGGCGGGGTTCACGCCGTCCGCGCCCGCGGTGAGACCGGCCAGTTGTTCGCGCACCTCCTCCATGCGGTTCCAGGCCGCAATCGCTTGTTCCAGCTCGTCGGCGCGGGTGTGGTCCCGGACCCGCTGCTCGAGTCGCTCCAGATAAATGTCGGCCATGTTGCGCAGTTCCTCATTCCGCGCACCTTCCATTTGTTCACGCTGCGTGTCCAGGGCGGCCCGGGCCATTTCGAGCGCGGGCGTGGGGGGCTGGGTGCCGGGCTCCTCTTTTTCGTCGAGGTAGATCGCAATGGATTCGATGTCGCCGCGGGGTTGCGATTCGGCAATCAGACGGTCGAGGAGATTCCGATAGCTGACCAGGAGTTGTTCCCAGCGCTCGTTGTGCTGGTCGTGAATACGGTCTACCGCCGCCTGGTACTGCGCATCCAGGCTGTCGGCATGAAGCGTGGAGGGAGCAAGTGCGGCGAGAAGGGTTATAAGAAGCGGGGCAACCGCCCGTCCGGCGAATCTGATGGACATCATGTCTGCATTGCTACACCCGCGGGGAAGGGTGTGCAATCTTATTTTCCGCCGGGATTGGGCGTGTCGAGTTCGGCCAGGGACGCGTCAATGGCGGCCTGGGTCAGCTCGTGGTCCTCGAGTTTTCCGGTGAGGAAACTCTCGTAACTTGCCAGATCGAAGTGCCCGTGGCCGCAGAGGTTGAGCAGAATGACCTTGCTTTCGCCCGCCTCTTTGGCGGCTTTCGCCTCGCGGATCGCGGTTGCGATGCCGTGGGTGGCCTCGGGGGCGGGCAGGATGCCTTCGGTTTTGGCGAACAAAATTCCCGCCTCGAAACATTCTTTTTGCGGATGGGCGATGGCCTCGATGAGCTTGTCTTTGAGCAGCTGGCTGACCACCACTCCGGCGCCGTGATAGCGCAGGCCGCCGGCGTGAATGGGGGCGGGCACGAAGTTGTGGCCGAGGGTGTACATCGGCAGCAGCGGGGTCATGCCGGCGGTGTCGCCGAAGTCGTAGCGGAACACCCCGCGGGTGAGTTTGGGGCAGCTGGCGGGTTCGCTGGCGACGCAGCGGACCTTGCCGCCGCTGCGCAGGTTGTCGCGCAGGAAGGGGAAGGTGAGTCCGGCGAAATTGGAGCCGCCGCCGAAGGGGGCGATGATGACATCGGGATATTCCCCGGCGATTTCCATCTGCTTTTTGGCCTCCTGGCCCATGATGGTCTGATGCAGCAGCACATGGTTGAGCACACTGCCGAGGGCATAGTGGGCGTCGTCATGCTGCGCGGCGATTTCGATGGCTTCGGAGATGGCGATGCCGAGGCTGCCGGAGCAGTCGGGATCTTTGGCGAGAATATCGCGCCCGGCCTTGGTGCGGGTGGAGGGGGAGGAGAAGACCTCCGCGCCCCAGGTGTTCATGAGCAGCTTGCGGTAGGGCTTGCTGTCGTAACTGGTGCGGACCATGTAGACTTCGCAGGTGAGGCCGAAGAGCTGGCAGGCATAGCTCAGGGCGGAGCCCCACTGGCCGGCGCCGGTTTCGGTGGTGATGCGTTTGATGCCCTCCTGCTTGTTGTACCAGGCCTGGGGAATGGCGGTGTTGGGCTTGTGGGAGCCGGCGTAGCTGACGCCCTCGTATTTGTAATAGATATGGGCGGGGGTATCGAGGGCCTTTTCGAGTCCGAAGGCGCGGAACATCGGGGTGGGGCGCCATTGCGAATAAATGTCGCGGACCTCGTCGGGAATCTCGATATCCGGCTCGGTGCTGACCTCCTGTTTGATCAGTTCCATGGGAAACAGCGGGGCCAGGGCCTCGGGTCCGATCGGCTCGCCGGTCGCCGGATTCAGCGGCGGCATCGGCTTGTTGGGCATGTCCGCGACGATGTTGGTCCAATGGGTCGGGATCTCGGATTCGGGGAGCAGGATTTTTCGGTTCATGTCTGTTTTCTATACCAACGAAAGGTTTTGTCCAGTGAAAGTGACCTCATGTTTAGCCGTTTAAGCGCCAGACGGCCTGTAGATCGCGCAGGAGATTCAACGCGGTGGCGCAGTCGGCTTCCTGTGGGTCGGGGATGTTGAGAAATTCACTGGCCCGGGTGATGAGGAAGCGGTGCGGCGGTTCCGGATGTTCGGGAATGCCGTCGGGCTTGCCGGTATAGAAAAGGTTCAGCGATTCGATGCCGGTTTTGAGGGCGTGACGCAGGTGGGGCACGGCGGGCTCCCACAAATGGAGGGGGAGCAGGGCGGAGGCGGCTTTCCGTTCCTGTTCTCCGGTTTGCCAGTGGGCGAGGCCTTCTTTGGGGAAGCGTTTCGGCGGGGCCGGAGGGGTTTTGTTTTTGGCTTGGGTTTGAAGCGGCGGACAGCTTTTGTCGCTGTGGAGGGCTTCAAAATCGGCGGACAGGGTGAGGAGGCCCAGTTCCTGAAGCTTGCGGATCGCCAGGAGCGTTTCGGTGTGGATGGCCACGACCGGCGCCTCCTGCATCCGTCCGGCGCGGGTTTCGATGTCGCGCAGGTTGCCGTCGGGGCGGGCGACGATAACGGCGGCTCCGCTGGTTTTGTCGCGTTCGATCGCCTGAATCTGCTCGGGATGGCGCACCAGCAATTCGCCGGCCAGCGAGGGTTTCCGGGCGGACGAGCCGCCGGAGGCTTTCTGTTTGGGTTCGCCCAACAGGGCCCGAACCTGGCTGAGGAAGGCATCCTGGCCCGCTTTGCTGTCCAGGGAGGTGTCGAAGGCTTTGCCGTCCAGCACCGAATCCGCCAGCGCGGTTTTGTAGGCCAGTTTGCCGATCATGGCCTCTTCAAGGGAATTTTCGGTGACCAGGTTGATCACCTGAACGCTTCGGGTCTGCTGCTTGCGCCAGGCCCGGGCGATGCGCTGCTCCAGCTTGGCCGGATTCCAGGGCAGGTCCATGTTGATCACCACATTGGCGTTTTGCAGGTTCAGACCCACCCCTCCCGATTCGGAGGAAAGGAACACCCGGCAGTCGGGATCGTTTTTAAAGCGGCGGATGTGTTCGCGCCGCTTCTGTTGCGGAATGCTCCCGGTGTGTTCGGTGTAACCGACACCCTCCTTCTCCAGCAGCTCCTTCACCAGATCGAGCATTTTCACCCATTCTGAAAAGAGGATGATTTTGGTATCCGGGTCATCGAGGACTTCATCCAGGATATCACGCAATTCCTCGAGTTTGGGGCAGTCCCGACAGGTTTGATCCAGGATATACGGCGTGTCGCAGAGCATCCGCATACACCCGAGCAGAATTTGCAGGCGTTCCAGTTCCTCTTTGCGGAGGCGGCGAACGTTCAGGCGGTTAAGAATGAGGGACGCCTGGTACGCGTAATCATCGTACCGGAGGCGCTGTTCGGGGGTCATGCCGACAAAAAACGTTTTTTCGGTGCGGTCCGGCAGGTTCTCTTCGATATCCTTTTTGCGGCGGCGGAGCATGACCGGGGTGACGCGGCGGTGGAGGCCGGGCACGTCTTTGGGGACCATCCGCTTCCGCTCATCATCCCAGGCCATGAACTCCCGGTGAAAGCGGTCCAGTTCGCCGAAGACCAGCGGATCCACAAACTCCACCAGCGAATAGAGTTCCTCGACCCGGTTTTCAAGGGGTGTGCCGGTGAGGACAAAGGCATACGGACTGCGCAGCCGTTTAATGGTTTTGGCGGTTTTGGTCGGCCAGTTCTTGATGCGCTGGGCCTCGTCGAGAATGACCAGGTCCGGGGCGAAGAGGCGGTTGATGTCGTCCACATCGCCGCGGACCTGTTCGTAGTTGGCCAGCAGCCAGGTGTGGGGTTGCGCGTAGACCTTGAGCCGTTCCGCCCGGGGGCCGAACAGCAGGGTGCCTTTTTGACCGGTGAACAATTCGAGTTGATCCTCCCACTCGCCTTTAAGGGAGGCGGGGGAAACGACCAACACTCTTTGAACCAGACCTGATTCGCGCAGCAGCGCGGCGGCGGCGATGGCCTGCACGGTTTTGCCGAGACCCATTTCATCCGCCAGCATGGCCCGGCCGTTGAACGCCAGGTGTTTCATTCCCTCTTTCTGATAGGGGTAGAGCGGAAGGTTGACCGGATTGTCTCCCCGTTTTCCGGCGGCGACATCGCGTTCAAACTGACCGCGCAGGCGTTCAAGATTCGCTTTGGCCGCTTCTTTTTCGATCCAAAAATCAATATGCCGCGAAAAGCGGATGCGATTCCGGAGGAGAGCGGACGCGGAGGCCACCGCCTCGCGCAGCACCGGCACGGTTTCGTGCAGCGGACCCGGGGAAACGCCTTCTTCGTTGAAGAAAGGATATAAAAGGTCACGTATTTTCGGGGAAACCGACACGGACCGCAGCCACCGCAGACGCGGAGACCCGGTGACGGTTTCCACAAAAATCTCTTCATGCGTTCCGCCCTCTTTGGCGGCCTCCCGGAAGGCCCGTTTTTTGCCCTGCGTGATCACCTGAAAGACCCGTTCAATGTGTTTGCAGGTCTGCAGGCGGTTCATTTGAAAATCCATACAGGAGCAGGCGTTAAACCCGGGATGCCGCAGATCCCGGATTTCCACCAGATACGACTCGTCCCATTGGGAGGACGAGACCTCGTACACGCCCCGGAAGTCATCCGTTTTCTCCACGACCGCCACCGAGGCTTTTTCCTCCAGAGCGGACCGCCGCCGGGCCTCACGCGATTCCGACTCCGACAAAATCGGAGGCAACGCCGGCAGTTTCGCCTGTTTGCTTTTCCTGCGTTTCCGGGCAGGGGGTTTGGTGGACTTGCTCATGGGTTTGTTCATGGGTTTGATACGTTCCGGGGGCTTCGATTCTGATTTTCTGTATGGACAGCCTGAAAAATGTAAATTTTTTTTGAAAAAACTTTCTTTAAATATATTCTTTTGTATACTGACATCATGACGTGAATAAGTTTGTAAAAATTGGCATAAACTGGCAGGAGATTTCTGTGAACAATTTACCGGACAATTTGATAAGCGCGCATTTTCCCGACGAGCCGGGAAAATCGTATGCTGTGGTGGATCTTTTTTCCGGAGGCGGTGGTATGAGTTTCGGTTTCCACCGACATCCGCGGTTTCGGCTGATCGCGGCCGCGGACGCGGAGATCGGCAAGCCAAGTATGGGCCGGGGCAGCCTTCAATGCAACCGGACCTATGAGGCAAACATGGGAATCAAACCCGCGGCGGTGGATCTTGGGCGCATCGAGCCGGGGGAACTTCGCCAGGCGCTGGGCCTAGGCGCTCAAAAAGTGACTGTTTTGTCTGTTTGCCCCCCGTGCACCGGTTTCAGCCGCGCAAATCCCTTGAATCATGTTCGTGACGATCATCGAAACAGTCTGGTGGGGCGCGCGGCCGAATTCGCGACCGCACTGGATGTGGATATTGTGGTCATGGAAAACGCAAGAGAGCTGTTGACAGGGAATTTCAAGGGCCACTTTCTTTCATTCAGTCGGCATCTTGAGGAAAACGGCTACAGGGTTCATGCGGCCGGGCATATGTTGACCCGGTTTGGTCTGCCTCAAATTAGGGAACGCGCTCTGGCAATTGGCGTAAAGAAAAATCTGCCCCTTCGGACCATGGCGGATTTGTGGGAAGGTCTGGAGGTCAGACCGGAGGCCTGCACGGTCCGGGCGGCGCTTGGTGCAATTCCGGCGGATTGTCCGGGGATGGATGTTTATCCGAAATTTTCGGATAAACAGGTCCTGAACCGACTGAAGGCTATACCGCCCGACGGGGGATCCTGGACGGATTTGTTGACGTTTCCGGGCGGTTGTAAATTGCTGACGGACGCTATGAAACGCCGAATCGAGCAGAACCGTCTGGGCTCTCATCCCGATGTTTACGGGCGCATGCCCTGGGACAAACCGGCTCCCACGATTAAGCGAGAATGCTCCCACATCGGAAACGGCCGCTATGCGCATCCGGTTGAAAACCGTTTATGTAGTGTGCGGGAGATGGCCGTTTTGCAGGGATTCCCTGTTGATTTCCAGTTTTCGGGATCTTCAGTCTCCAATCATTATCGACATATCGGCGATGCGGTTCCGCCCCTGGTGTCCCATCAGATCGCCTGGCTTTGTGATTGGATTCTGGGGAATTCCAAACCCCGTCCGGATGAATGGATTCTGAAGGGAACGCATTTGCAACCGGATGATGTCGTTGAAACCGGATCAACACTTTTCGCTTATGCATAAATTCGCTCTCCCTGCCTAAAAAACAATTCGCGGCGGAAGGGCCTTCTATCAATATTCCCGTAGGAGCAAATCCCCCTGATTTCACGCTGAAACTGGATCGCTCCGATGCCAAGATCACGTTGGCGAATATACAGAAGGCGAAGTGTCTTACATGAATGATCAGGCATTTTGGTTTTACACCAGCGCATCGCAAGATGTACGCCGGCCAGGCAGGCTCCTCCTCCGAGGATAACACAGACTCCGTACAGAAATTGTGGGAAGCCGCCGACGAAGGAGGTGCTGACGATACCCGCTCCCGAAGCCATGATGGCGAAGGCTCCAAAATGAGGGAATAGAAGCGGATTTCTGAAATTCAGGGGGTTCGAGAAATGGTCGGGCCGGGTCCAGGTTTGATCCGACAAGGCGTTGATGGCTAGAAAAGAAATCACGGTGGCCACCATGAAAGGGAACAGCAAAATCGACAGCAGTATAAAACCGCCGATAATCCAGACCACCTCTGCCGGGAAATCTTCAAAGAGGGACTCGTTCGGATCAAAAAGATATACGAGTCCGGTAAAGATTGCCGATACAGCAATCACAGCCGCGCGAATTATAAAGATGGTGTTGGGTTGCATGGTCTTCTTCGTCAATTTTTGTGATGGAGATGATCCATCCACAATGTTGTGTCAAACCCCTCCGGGGTTATAAAACCCCTTAGGTTCGCCCATAAAAACAAAGAAAAAAAAGAGCAAATTCAACCATTTCCCCTCTGCGCTCTCCGTTATAACTCCTGTTTAAAAAATGTGTATACTCGTCAGGGCGCTGCCACTGGCTTGCGGGTGTGATGCTGTTGGCATCCAGGAGAGGCAGAGGGCTGTGGGGCAGGATTAGGGTGAGACCACGGATGAAAGACCACGGATGCTGAGGGGCAAGGGCGCCCGTTTCGCCTCTTTGCATTCTTTGCTCTTTTTCAAATCCTCGAAAAAATCGCTGATTTGTATTTTTGTTTGTAAATACTTGTGCTATAATGGCCTGTATGAAACAAAGTAAGTTCATACCCCGTAAAATGGCGGAGGTGATTCAATCTTCCGCCCGGCAGTATCCGGTTGTGACTGTGGTGGGTCCGCGTCAGTCTGGAAAGACCACGCTGGTAAGAAATTGTTTTCCGGACAAGCCGTATGTCACGCTGGAAGCTCCGGATATCCGTGCCTTTGCCCGCGAGGATCCCAGGGGATTTCTGGCCAGATATCCGGATGGCGCCATTCTGGACGAATTTCAGCGGGTGCCGGACTTGCTTTCCTACCTGCAGGGCCTTGTGGACGAGGACAACCGGGCCGGTCGGTTTATTCTGACCGGATCCCAGCATTTTCTCATGATGCGCGACGTTTCCCAGTCGCTTGCGGGTCGAACCGCCGTGTTGACCTTATGGCCCCTGTCTCTGGATGAACTTCCGGAGGGTTGGCGGTCACAGGCCAACACCCGTCTGATTCACAGCGGATTTTATCCCCGCGTTCATGCGGACGGCTTAAACCCCAGAGAAGCCTATCGGGATTATTTCGCCACCTATGTCGAGCGGGATGTCCGGAGCCTCCTGAAAGTGCATGACCTGCAGCTCTTCGAAACCTTCGTGCGCCTCTGCGCCGGACGGGTGGGGCAACTTCTCAATTTGACCTCTCTGGGAAATGATATCGGACTGGCTGCAAGCACCGTGCGGGAATGGCTGAACCTTTTGGAAACCAGTTTCATTCTCTACCGCCTGCCCCCT
Organism: Verrucomicrobiota bacterium; assembly: GCA_020831625.1. Classification (GTDB taxonomy): domain Bacteria; phylum Verrucomicrobiota; class Kiritimatiellia; order SS1-B-03-39; family UBA6053; genus PXAS01. The sequence continues at coordinate 34,380 of JAFIGD010000002.1, forward strand.
TACCACACCAACCTCGGGAAACGCCTGGTGAAAACCCCGAAACTGTATTTTGTGGACACCGGGCTTGCCGCCCACCTGAACGGGATCGAAGAGGCCTCACAGCTAAACACCCATCCTTTGCGCGGACAGCTGTTTGAGAATCTGGTGGTGTCGGAGCTGACCAAATACCGAATTCACCGCGGCCGGGAACCCCGCCTCTATTTCTATCGGGACAGCACCGGCAACGAGGTCGATGTTCTTTATCCCTCGGGACCGGACTGGCTGCCCGTGGAAATCAAATCCGGGCAAACCATCTCCTCGGACGCATTTAAAGGGCTCAATGTTTTTCAGTCTGTCCGCCCCGATGCCGGCCCGCCCGGGTTGCTGGTGTACGGCGGCACCGAAAATCAGAGCCGTTCTGCGGGCCGGGTCACCGGCCTGCCCACCCTGCACGGGTGCCTTCCGGAATTGAACGCGGACGTGTAGATATCCTTCATACCACAATCCCAATACTGAAACTTCGCACTTGCATGAGAAGTGTGTCTCATATCATACTTAAAGAATGAACTTGCAATTGTCTCCATCATTGGTGCCTCGGTGGGTAAAAGGATTGAGAATCCTGCGGGTCATCTTGTGTGTGCATCTGGTCGTGAGCCTCTTATTGGGCCTTTTTGTTTTCCGACCCCGAACGGCTGATTGGGTGGATTACAAGGTCGGCGAGGACTATTACCAAATGTCCGTCATGTATCATTATCCTGACTGGTTTGAATACAGGTTAAAAGAAGGAACCATCCCCTCAGGATTCAGACGCGGCTTGCACCGTGTATATCTCTGGCCGGTTGGAAAGATCTGGCACCGACTTCTTTCGGAAAAGCGGTGGGAGCCAGAACACATTCAGAACATGGAGGCTTTTGCCCGAAAGCATGATTTGCAGGAAGGTGTCCGGTGTTTTTTCAAGGATATTCGTCTGAAGGAGGTTGTAATTCAAACCCCGGAGGGTGATTTTTCGCTTACAGAGCATGGAACGTTCAGGAGAATATCCAAGTAAGGCTTCAAGAAGCGATCAGCCGAGGAGATCTCCTATGGTGGCGAGGGCGTCGTCGAGTTTGGCGGGGTCTTTGCCGCCGGCCTGGGCGCGGTCGGCTTTGCCGCCGCCGCCGCCGCCGCATTGCTTGGCGAGGGCGCCGGCGAGCTTGCCGGCGTGAACGCCGCTGGCCTGGCAGGCTTCGGCGACTGAGACGTTGAAGAAGACTTTGCCGTCCTCACTTCCGGCAAGGACGATGACGGCGGGATCGAGTTGGACGCGCAGACCGTCCATGGCTTCGCGGAGTCCGTTGGCGTCGACGCCGTCGAGGCGGGCGGCGAGGACCTTCATGCCGTTGATGTCCTGCACCTGCGAGGTGAGGTCGGCGGCTTTGCCGCGCGCGGCGGCGGACTTGAGGTCTTTGAGTTCTTTTTCGAGGTCGCGGACTTTGGCCAGAAGGGTGTCGAGCCGGGCGGGAGCCTCTTCGGGTTTGACGCTGAGGCTGCCGGCGATGCGGCTGAGGAGGGCGTGCTCGCGGGCGGTGACCTCGCGGGCGGGACTGCCGCAGACGGCTTCGATGCGGCGCACCCCGGCGGAAATGCTACTTTCGGCGACGAGGCGGATCTGGCCGATCTCCCCGACGCGCTCAACATGGGTGCCGCCGCAGAGTTCTTTGCTCCAGCCGCCGATGTCGACGACGCGCACGGTGTTGCCGTATTTCTCGCCGAAGACGGCGATGACATCGTCGGGCTTGTCTTCGAAGGCGGTTTCGAAGGTGATCACGGGCTGATCGGCGAAGAGCTGTTCGTTGACGAGGCGTTCGATCTCCTGAAGCTGGTCGGCGCCAAGGGCTTCGAAGTGGTTGAAGTCGAAGCGGAGGCGGTCGGGCCCCACAAAGGAGCCGGCCTGGCGGACGTGGTCGCCGAGGGTTTCGCGCAGGGCCCAGTTGAGAATGTGGGTGGCGGAGTGATGGCGCTGGATGTCGCGGCGGCGGGGAATGTCGAGGCTGAGGAAAACCTCCTGTCCGGGTTCAAAGGCGGTGTCGCCCTCGATGCGGTGCAGGTGGCGGTCGGAAGCGTCTTTGACGCAGTCGAGCAGGCGGGTGACGGTTCTGCCGGCGTCGACCTGACCCCGGTCGCCAATCTGTCCGCCCATTTCGGCGTAAAAGGGGGTGGATTCGGTGACGAGGAAGCGCTTGCCGTCGTTGGCTTCGACGACGGTGACGACGCGGGTGGCGTGGCGGGTCCAGTTGGCGGGATCGAAACCGATAAATTCGGTGGCGTCGCCCTCATCGCCGGCGACGGTGATGACGCTTTTCTTCTGAGCGTCGCGGGCGCGCTGGCGTTGATCCGCCATAGCATCTTCAAAAGCTGCATGGTCCACGGCCAAACCGTGTTCACGCGCTATAATATCTGTTAAATCCAACGGAAATCCATATGTATCATATAGAGTAAATGCAAGGCTGCCGGAAACCTTGGATGCGGGTTTATTTCCTTCAATCCATAATGATTTAAGGCCTCTCAGCTCTTCGGTAGCTCCGTTTTCGTATTCAACTACCATTAAATTGGCATACTCTTCAGGACAATCTGGGTAAATTGCTGCAGCTTGATCGATTCTATGCATTTCATTTTCGCGTTCGCGGAAATTAATGAAATCCAAAAACATTTTCATTCCTTGATCCAAGGTTCGATCGAAGGCTGCTTCCTCGGCGGCGATGACCTTGCGGATGATGTCTTCGTTTTTCCGAAGTTCGGAAAAGGTGCCGCCGAGATTTCCGAGGGTCGGAACGACGAGTTCGGCGAAGAATCCGGGTTTGAGATTGAGGCGGCGGCCGTACATGACGGCGCGGCGGAGGATGCGGCGGAGGACGTAGTTGCGGCCCTCGTTGCCGGGGAGAATGCCGTCGGCGATGGCGCAGCAGAGAGTGCGGATGTGGTCGCCGAGTACGCGGAACACGATATCGCGCTCTTCTTCGGGAGTGGGTTTCGACGGGTCCACAGGGAGGGTGGCTCCGTAGCTTAGACCGGAGAGTTCCTCAATGACGGCGAAGATGCCGTGGAAGAGGTCGGCGTTGTAGTTGCTGGGCGGTTTGGAGAAATCGGTGAAGTTTTGGGTGGTGGCGAGGATGCCGGCGACGCGTTCGAAGCCCATGCCGGTGTCCACATGTTTGGCGGCGAGGGGCACAAAGCGTCCGTCTTCGGTGGCGTTGTACTGCATGAAGACGAGGTTCCAGATTTCGATGCACCAGGGGGAGTCGGCGTTGACGAGTTTGCCGCCGGAGTCGCCGTTGGGGGTGAGGTCGATGTGGATTTCGGAGCAGGGGCCGCAGGGGCCGGTGTCGCCCATCATCCAGAAGTTGTCTTTTTTGTTGCCGAAGACGATGCGTTCGGCGGGGTCGAGACCCTCTTTTTCGAAGAGGTTTTTCCAGAGGTCGTAGGCTTCCTGATCGAATTCGGCGGGGTCGCCTTCGCCGGGTTTGTAGACAGAGGCGTAGAGGCGGTTTTTGGGGAAGCCCCAGACGGTGGTGAGGAGTTCCCAGGCCCATTCGATGGCTTCGGCCTTGAAATAGTCGCCGAAGGACCAGTTGCCGAGCATTTCGAAGAAGGTTTGGTGGTAGGTGTCGTAACCGACGTCATCGAGGTCGTTGTGTTTGCCGCCGGCGCGGATGCACTTCTGGGTGTCGGCGACGCGGGGGTGGGGGGCGTCGCGTTCACCGAGGAAGTAGGGCACGAAGGGGTTCATGCCGGCGTTGGTGAAGAGCAGGTTGGGGGAGGAGGGCAGCAGCGGGGCGGAGGGGACGATGTGGTGTCCCTTGGCGGCGAAGAAATCGAGAAAGCTTTGGCGGACGTCGTTGGAGGTCATAAGGATTCGGTCCCGGGATTGAAATTCAATAATTAGAGGCCGTTCTTTAGGCGATTTTGGGGGGATCTGTCAATGTTGGGCGGGTAAAATGATGGAGCGTGTGCTTGATTTTCACTGAAAAACGCACCAAGGTCTGCTTTTAACCTAAAATCTTTACGTATGACACCCCTGGCTGATTTATTCCTGAAGTCCTGGAGGCTTTGATGAACCGTACCCGTGTTTTTCTGGTGGGGGCTCCCCGTTCCGGCCCGTCGATCCTGTTGGATCTGCTGACGGCGCAGCCGGAATTTTCGTATGTGACGACCGCGGTGGAGGCGGACCCGGCGAACCTCCGGCCTTCGGGAAAGACCTGGATGTATGATGTGCCCTTGCTGGGGGATTTCTGGTTTGAGCGGCGGTACTGGAAGAAGAAACTGCCCGCGCCGGCGGAATCTCCGGCGTTTTGGGAATATTATTTGCCGTCGTTCCGATACCGCCACGAGGAGCCGAAGCTGCATACAGGAGAGGATCTGGAGGAGAAGGATCTTACCCGGTGCCGCGAGGTGGTGGAGGAAATCCAGGATTTGCAGCGGCGGGATTTGTTTCTGGGGCAGTATACAGGTCCGTCGCGGGTGGCGATGCTGCGGAAGGTGTTCCCGGAGGCGAAATTTATTCAGATGCAGCGGGATCCGCGGTCGGTGGCGATCCATTTGTCGATGCGAATGAAGCAGGACCGGTCGGCCAACGCACTGTGGGAGAACCGGGAGGAATGGCGGGCGTTGATGCCGGAGGAATTGCGGGGGCGGCTGGAGGATCTGCCGGAAACGCCTCTGAATTTTGCGGGGGTGATGGTGCGTTGGTGGCATGTGCAGTACCGCACGGAGCTGTCGGCGCTGCCGGAATCAGACCGGCTGTCGCTGGCGTACGCTGATTTGCTGTCCAAGCCGGATGTGACCCTGAAACGGGCCTTGAAATTTTTGGGGCTGAAGCCCGCGAAGCGGCTGGAGCGGTATGTGAAGTATCACAACGTAAAGCATTCAAACAAACGGCTGAGCAAAAATCTTCCCGATGACGCCGCCGCGCAGTTGGAGCGGGCGATTCAGAAGGTTTGAGGAGGGGGGGGGACGTTGTGGACAGGAGTGGACAGGGTGGACGGAGTGGACAACGGTGGAAAAATGTGGTTGGGGTGAGGGATGTCTGAATTGATTACAAAACATGGCGGGTATCGGAGCCTGAAGAGTTTTCAGGTTGCGCAGTTGGTGTATGATCTTACGGTTCGATTTTGCGACCGGTATGTGGACCGGTTCAGCCGCACGAAGGATCAAATGGTTCAGGCGGCGCGCAGTGGGGTTCAAAATATTGCGGAGGGTTCTCAGGCTTCCGCGACTTCAAAGAAAACCGAGCTGAAATTGACCCAGGTGGCGCGGGCGAGCCTGGAGGAGCTGAAGCTGGATTATGAGGATTTTTTGCGGCAACATGACTTGGAGCGATGGCAAAGAGACAATCCTTTACGTCAGTCGTTGATTGATTGCCGGTGCAAGACTGCGGATGAGGTGGGGCGGTGGATTGTTGAGACGGTGAAGGGGTGCGGGAAGGGCGTGGGAAAAGAGGTGCTTTTGCAGAAAACCTACCCGGAATTTTCCGCGAATGCGGCTCTGGTGCTAATTACGGTGGCCTGCGCCTTGCTGGATCGGCAGGTCGAGGCGCTGGCGCGGAATTTTGAGAAGGAGGGCGGGTTTACGGAGCGTCTGTACCGCGTGCGGACGCAGAAGCGGCGGGGGTAGTGGACTTGGTGGACGTGGTGGACGCTGTGGACTAAGCCCGGTACGCTGTCCACTGTGTCCACCACGTCCACTCAGTCCACAAGGTCCACAGCCCCCGGGTAGGCCGCCAGGCTCTCCGCCAATCCGCCTTCGAGGTTGTGTTTTAGCCAGAGGCGGGCGTGTTCGGATTTGGCTTCGGGGAGGGTGTTGAGGGGGGCTTTCAGGCCGATGCGGATGGCGAGGTCGAGGTTGCGGCGGGTTTGACGCCAGGCATCGGTTTCGCGGTCGGCTTCAGGCAGCGCGTGGAGGTGGTCGAGGGCTTGGTGGAGCTGCGCGTCAGTGAGGTCGGGGGGGCGTTTGCCGAGGAAGCACTTAAAGAGGGCGTTGCTGTTGTTGGGGCGGATGCCGGTGGTTTCGCTGACGCGGCCGAGGGCGAGCCAGCGTTCGGTGGTGCCGGGTGTGTTGTCGAAGGCGCACTGATCGCACCAGCGGGCGGCGGCCTCGGGGGTGGCGGTGTCGGGGTTCCAGGCGCAGAGCCCGGCCCAGGCGAGGGCGGGTCCGGTGACCGGCTCCTGCTGGAGGTGGCCGCAGTCGCCCCAGTCGGTGAGCAGCAGGCCGGCGGCACCGCGGGCGGCGGCGTGTTCGGCGGCCTGGCGGATGTTGGCGAGCATGTTGTCGGTGCGGCCGCCGAAACTGCGCCAGGAGGAGGAGCCGGGGCAGACGAGGAAGTCGAGGTCGGAGTCCGCGAAGGTGCGGAGATGCGCGTCGAAGGGATGACCGTCCTCATAGCCCCATTCGAGGGCGACGGCTTCGGGGGGCAGGCCGTGGAGCTGTTCGGGATGGGTGTTGAGGATATCGCCCCAGAACTCGGGACGCTTGCCGTGATGTTCAAGAACGTGATCCATGATCTTCCGGACGAAACCGGTGTAAACGGCGGCGGCGCCTTCGCGTTCGCAGCGGGTTTTACTCGCACCCTGGCCGAGTTCAAAGGTTTCATCGCAGCCGATGTTGACGCGGGGGGCCTTGAAAAGCGGCAGGAGTTCGTCCAGGAGGCCGAGGACAAGATCGAGGGAGGCCTGATCGGGTTTCAGCACGGAGCCGCAGGTGCGGCGGTCTCCCCAGGGGGTGACGAAACCATCGGGGCTTTCGGCGTACTGACGGTAGGCGGGGTGCTTGATCCAGCGTTCGAAGTGGCCGAAGCAGTTCTGGTTGGGCACGAGGGTGATGCCGCGGGCGGCGCAGCGGTCCTGCAGCCAGAGGATGTCTTCGGGGGTCATGGGCGAACTGTCCGCCCAGACGGTGCGGTGGTCGCGGTAGGCGAAGGTGTGTTCGGTGTAGAGCTGGAGTTCGTTGAAGCGGAAGGCGGCGAGGAGATCGACCCAGCGGGCGAGCCCCCCGCGGGTGGGGACTTTGCAGCGGCTGATGTCGAGCATGAAGCCGCGGCGGGCGAGCGCGGGGGCGTCTTCGAGCATGCCGGCGGGCGTGGCTTCGGGGGCATTGCCCTGCCATTGACGGAGATGATCCAGCGCATACGGCAGGGCGGCTTCGCCGCCGATTTCGAGGGTTTTCCGATGTTCGGAAAGTTCGATGCGGTAGGCTTCCGAACTTCGGAAAACGCCGGCGGCGTCGAAGGGACGGGCGATTGCGCGCAGGGCCTCGGGGTCGGCGAGGCTGCGGGTGTCGACGGTGCCGGGAAGGGGCTGGAAGCTGCGGGGTTTCGGGGAAAAGACCAGCATAGACATACCCGAATCTATGGCATAGTTAAAACACGGAATAAAGAGAGTTGTTATTTTTAATCCTGCAATTAGAGTGAGCACATGATTCAGAAGATGCTCATGCTTTGTGTCGTATGCTTCTTGTTCGTCGGGTGCGCTGCGTCCAAGGAGGACAATGTTCATAATGAAGTTTTGAACTTGATCATGCGTTTGGTTCCAGAGGATCTTGAAGAAAAAGCCGGAGAGGAAGAAATTGATCAGGCCATACGCCAAATGTTGGAGGGAGCGGACGAGTCGCTTCTAAATCTGCGGCCAGATAAAGCAGAGTTCAACAAAAGATATAGCCGCTGGGCCAATCAGTTTGCCGAGTCGGGACTTCCGATGCCCGTGATTGGTCAAGAGCTGGTGGAGCGCATCGAAAATCGGCAACTGCGGAAAAAGGATTTTCGGGCGGCACTGCTGATTATGAATTATTATGAGCGCCTAGTGGTAAGGCAATTAGAGAACTGAACTCGTCCCAATTAACAGGTCATTTAAAGATTCCCGGGAGGTTCCTCCTTGAACCTTTCCGGAAATTGACAAAATTTCAATATTTGTGTATGCATGAACTATGCCTGTCACGCCCTCTTTCGACACCTTTCCCGTTGCCCGTCCCAGTGCCTCTGCGGAGGCCTCCCGCGTGGCGGAAGAATCCCGGATACGGTCGATGACCGTGGCGGAGCGCATGCGTTTGGCCTTGTCGCTCCATCGGCGGCTCCGTAACTTCAACCCTCAACCCGTGGAGCGGTAAATGGGCGGGGAGCCTGATCTTTTGGCGGAGGCGGAACGAATTGCGGAGTTGGCGTTTGAGGAGGGGTGCGAGCTTCTGGTGATTGGCGCGCTTGCCCTGGCCGCGCACCGGTATGTCCGCACCACTGCGGATATTGATCTGGCGGGCGATGTGGATCTTTCCCTGCTGGAAACGCTGGCGGGACGCCTGCGGGAGAACGGGTATGAGGTGGAACTCAGAACACCTGACGCGGCGGATCCTTTGGGCGGCGTGTTGGATATCCACAGCACTGCTGGACTCGTGCAAATTATCAGTTTTGCCGACCGGTTCCCTGCGGTGATCCGGGACGGATTGCGGGATGCCGATCTTCTGGTGCATGAGAAAAGCCGGCTGAGAATTCTGCCGCTTCGGTATCTGGTGGTCCTGAAACTCTATGCGGGCGGATTGAAATCGAAAGCGGATATTCTCGAGGTGCTGTCCCGGAATCCCGAAGAGGATCTCGATGAAATCGAAACGCTTTGTCAACAGTATCGGCTTCCGGGTTTTCAAGAGATCCGCCGTGAACTGAAGCGCTGAATCTGGAAGGTAAAGCCGGAGGTTAAAAAAAAGGAGGTCAGGCTTTCCAGCCTGACATGGGGCGGAGGGAGGGGCACCGCGACAGCCTGGAAAGGCTGACCCCCGCGCGTGATGCGTCCACGTAGACCCTTGGGTTTTTGTGTTTTGACAAAATTTGCTTACTCGTGTATGCATGAACTATGAAAACGATTACGTTGGATGAAGAAGCGTATGCCCGGCTGAAGTCTTGGAAGCGAAAACCGAAAGATTCCTTTTCTTCGGTGGTGAAACAGGTTGTCCCCCTTCCGGGAACGATGGGTGCTTTGTTAAGTTACCTTGACGCGTCCGCCCCGGAAGATGCGGATAAAGACCGGGTGCTGGAGGAAACGGTGCGGGAGCGCTCCGAAGTGAAGGAAGATCCATGGACCTGATTGCGGACACAAGTTTTTTGGTGGGGCTTTGGCGGCGACAACCTTGGGCGATGTCTTTTGCACGTGAAAATGCAGGGTGCTCTTTGGGGTTTCCATGGGTGGTGTTGGGGGAATTCTGGCATGGGGCCACGCGTGCCGGACATGATCCGGCGAGGGTTCGCGCTTTTTTGGATATGGGGATTCCGTTATTGGACCCTTCCCCGGTCATTCGGGTTTACGCGCGGCTTTGCACGGAACTTCAGGACCAGGGCGGCTACAAAAAAATCGGCCAGAATGATCTTTGGATCGCGGCGGTTGCCGTGGAGGCGGACCTGCCGCTGGTGAGTCGGAATCAGCGGCATTTTCGGGAGATACCCAATCTCGAACTTCGGGTATTGGATAAATAAAACAGGTCACCGCAACCCGAATTCGTTGAGTTTGCGGTGCAGGGTGCGGCGGGAGATGCCGAGCTGTTTGGCGGCGAGGGTGCGGTTGCCGTCGTGGTCGGCGAGTGCCTGTTCGATCATGCGCTTTTCGGCCTGCTCCATGGAGACGGCCCCGGCGAGGGGGCCGGGGGTACGGCGGGAGGCTCCGTTGTCGCGCACTTCGCCGGGGACGTCGCGGAGGGTGATTTTGTCGCCGCGGGTGAGGACGACCATGCGTTCGACAAGGTTGCGGAGTTCGCGGATGTTGCCGGGCCAGCGGTAGTGGATGAGCGCGTCGAGCGCGTCGGGGGTGAAGCCCTCGAGCTGTCGGTTGTTTTCGGTGCAGAATTGCTGAAAGTAGTTGTTGAGCAGCAGCGGGATGTCGTCGCGGCGTTCGCGGAGGGGCGGGAGGGTGATTTGCACGACGTTGAGGCGGAAGAAGAGGTCTTCGCGGAAACCGCCGTCCTCGGCCATCTGACGGAGGTCGCGGTTGGTGGCGGCGACGAGGCGGGTGTCGACATCGATGCTTTCGGTTCCGCCGATGCGTTCGAAGCGGCGCTCCTCGAGGACGCGGAGGAGTTTGACCTGGGTGCTGGGGGGGATTTCGCCGATTTCGTCGAGAAAGAGGGTGCCGCCGTCGGCGAGTTCGAAGCGGCCTTTGCGGGCTTCGGTGGCGCCGGTGAAGGCGCCGCGCTCGTGGCCGAAGAGTTCGGATTCGAGGAGGGTGTCGGGCAGGGCGGCGCAGTGGACGGCGATGAAGGGATTCTGCTCGCGGGGGCTGAGGGTGTGGAGGGCGTGGGCGACGAGTTCTTTGCCGGTGCCGCTTTCGCCCTGAATGAGCACGGTGGCGCGGCTGGGGGCGACCTGGCGGATGGTGTCGAACACGGCCTGCATGGGGGCGGACTGGCCGATGATGTTCTCCATGCCGAATTTTTCGTTGAGCTGCTGGCGGAGCTGACGGTTGGTGTCGGCGAGCTTCCGGGTCTCCAGCGCACGTTTGAGCACGACTTCGAGGCGGTCGAGGTTGACCGGTTTGGTCATGAAGTCGTAGGCCCCGTTTTTGATGGCTTCGACCGCGGTTTCGACGTTGCCGTAGGCGGTGAGGAGGACGCAGACGGGCTGGGGTTCGCGGGCGAGGATGCGGCGGACCAGCGTGAGGCCGTCCATGCCGGGCATGCGGAGGTCGGTGAGGACGGCGTCGACGGGGGTTTCCTCGAGGAGTTTGAGGGCGGACATGCCGCTTTCGGCGAGGTGAATGTCGTAGTGACGGCGAAGGGCGCGGGCGAGGCCTTCGCGGGTGTTGCGCTCGTCGTCGACAATGAGGACTTTCGGTTTCATGCGGATTCCTCCGGTGCAGCAGGTGCGGGTGACGCGTTGAGCAGGCGGATGCGGCGGTCGTCGCGGGGAAGCACCAGAGTGACGGTGGTGCCTTTTTCGGGGCGGGTTTCGATTTCGATCTGGCCGCCGTGGTCGCGGAGGATGCGCTGGACGATCATGAGCCCCAGTCCGGTGCCCTCCTGCTTGGTTGTGTGGAAGGGTTCGAAGACGGCGCCGAGATCCTCGGGTTTGATGCCGGAGCCGGAGTCGCGGAAGGAGAGGAGGACATCGCTGTCGGTGATGCGGATCTCGATGCGGAGGAGGCCGCCGTCGGACATGGCCTGGACGGCGTTGCGGAGGAGATTGTAGAAGGCCTGCTGCATCTGGCCTTTGTCGAGGGAGAGGATCGGAACAGTTTTGGGGATGTCGGTTTCGACCCAGACGCCCCGGTCCTCAATTTCCCGCTCCATGCTTTTGAGGGTTTCTTTGAGGAGTTTTTCGACGCGGACGGGTTCGCGTTTGGGCTGGGAGGGACGCAGGGCGCGTAGGAAGGAGTGAATGATCTGGTCGAGGCGGGAGATTTCGTTGTGGGAGACTTCGACGAGTTCGCGGAGGGACTGCTTAAGGTCGCCGTCTTCGATGTCCTCGAGTTCCCGCTCCATGAGTTGCATGTGAATGTGCAGGGAATTGAGGGGATTGCCGATTTCGTGGGCGACCCCGGCGGCGAGCAGGGTGATGGCCTCGAGGCGTTTGGATTCTACGGTGGATTCCTGACGGGCGCGGTCGCCGGTGACATCGCGCAGGAGGATCAGAGCACCGTCCACATCGTCTTCGGCTCCCTCCACGACCTGAAGGGGAACCACGTAGAATTCCAGAAAGCGGTGCTCGGGGTAGGTGACTTCGATTTCGCGGTTGACCATTTGTGTCCAGGCCTCGGGATCGAGCCCCATGAGACCCTCCCAGTCCAGCGAGGGCACGGCCTCGTCGAGGGTGCGGTTGATCATGGACTCGGCGCTGTAGCCGATGAGGCGGGCCACGGCTTCGTTGGCGTAGGTGACGTTGCCCTTGCCATCCACGACGATGAGCCCTTCGCGGATGGTTTGGAGAATCGTTTCCAGCAGGCCCTTTTCCCGGGCGAGCCGGAGAAAGTGGGTCTGGAGGCTGCCGGGATCGATGCGGTCAATGCGGCGCAGCAGTTGGTCAAGAAATCCTGATTTCATAAGGGGATTCAATCAAATCCCGAGAACAGATGCGAGACAAAATGACGCAAACTTTGCCGGTTTATCTCTTAAAATAACAGGTATTTTAAAGATCCTTCTTCATAAGGCGTGACGTTTCCGGGGCGGCTTGTTAGGAAGTCGGTTTCTTTTAATTTAGTCGCCCGGAGGCTTTTGATGATGATGAAACCGAATATCCTGTTTTTGATTTCCGACCAGCAGCGCGCGGACACGCTGGGGGTTTTGAATCCGGCCATCCGCACTCCGAATCTGGATCGGCTCGCGGGGCGGGGCACGGTGTACACCCGCTGTTATCCGACCACGCCGGTGTGTCTGCCCTGCCGCGCCTCGCTGTTGAGCGGCCGCTATCCCTCGGCCCACGGGGCGATGCATAATTTCACCGGGTTGCGGCCCTCGCTTTCGCCGATGGTCGCGGACCGGTTCCGGGAGAGCGGGTATTACACGCACATGATCGGGAAGAGCCATGTGCATCCCTGTCATCAGGAGGGCAGTCCCGAGAGCGCGCCGCATATTCACGACCGCGATTACTTCCGAAATTGGCGCGGGCCCTGGTACGGATTCGAGCACGCGGATCTGAACATCGGCCACAGCACGGAAAAACATGCCTGCGGAATGCACTACGGGGTCTGGCTGGAGGAGAAGGGGATCGATACGGATCAATATTTCGGTCACACGCGGTATGATCAGTATGGGGCCTGGGATCTGCCGGAGGAGGTTCACAATTCGGCGTGGATCGCGGAAACCACGATTGAGGCGATGCGGCGGTCGAAGTCTGAGAACCGTCCGTTTTATATTTCCGCGAATTTTCAGGATCCGCACAATCCCTGCATGCTGCCGGAGCCCTGGGCCTCAATGTATGATCCGAAGGAGATGCCGGACTTCGGCTTCAAGCCCGGCGAGCCGGAATGCTTTGCCGACAAGCCGCCGTTTTATCAGGAAATTTTTATGACGAACGGTCCGTATGCCGCCGAATACAGTGAGGGGGGGCCGGCCAAGCCCACCAATGCGGCCCATTTGGCGTTCACACCGGAGCAGGCCCGCGAAAACGCGGCCTGTTATTATGGAATGGTGAGCCTGATGGATCATCATATCGGCCGGATTCTGGACGAACTGGAGGCGATGGGGGAGTTGGAAAACACGATCGTGGTGTTTACCTCGGATCACGGGGATTTCCTGGGGGATCACGGTCTCTGGTGGAAAGAACTGTATCCGTATGAGGAATCCCTGCGGGTGCCCTGTATTGTGAGTTGGCCGGGACAGCTTCCGGAAAACCGTCAGAGCGACGCGCTGGTGGGGTTGATCGATTTCGCGCCCACCTGGCTGAAGCTGGCGGGGCTGGAGCCGGAGCAGACCTTTCAGGGGGTGGATCAGACCGCGGTGTGGACGGGGGAGCGGGAGCGGCTGCGCGAGGCGATTGTGGTGGAGGACCGTCCCGGGGACAGCGCCTTCAATCAGCGGGTGTACATCACCGACCGTTACAAACTGGTGGCCTACACTCAACCGGCCTGGGGGGAGTTGTATGATATGGAGAACGATCCGCATCAGGTCCGCAATCTCTGGTCGGTTCCAGACTACAGCGATCTGCGGTTCCGTTTGATGCAGGGGCTGCTGGCGGAGGAAATGAACCGGAATGCTCCCTACCATCCGGTGTATCCGCAAGACACGCCGGGGACGTGAACCGGAGCGTGAAAACTTGGGTGGGAATTGGTTTTGTGCCTTGTGGCGGATCGTGATAGGGTGATCCCATGTACGAACTTGCCGCGCCCTATCAGGAATTATACGAAGAGATCCGGAAACTGCATAACCGGCTACGGTGGCTGGGGGATCAGGTGCATGCGGAGGACGGGCAGACGAGCGCGAAGCGGAGTCTGCTGATCAGTCTGCACCGCGACGGGCCGACGCCGGTGCCGGATCTGGCGCGGGAGCGGCTGGTGTCGCGTCAGATTATTCAGACACAGATGAATCTGCTGCAGGAGGAGGGCCTGGTCGCGCCGCGGGCGAATCCGAAACACAAGCGGAGCAAGTGTCTGGCGCTGACCCGGAAGGGGCGGGATGTGGTGGAGCGGATGCTGGCGCGGGAGGCGGCCCTGCTGGAGGATATCGGCTCGCCGCTCACGGCGGAACAGGTCCTGGTGACCGCGAATCATCTGTCGACGATTCGGAAGCATTTGGAAACCGGATTTTAGGTGAGATACACATGAAGCTGTTTCAGAGTTTGCGCGAGCGTTTAAGCGATTTGCCCATGGGGCCGGCTCCGTTGTTGGTGTTTGGGGTTGCGGTGGTGAGCGCGGGACTTCTCTTTCTCGCGCCGGCGCAGCGGAGTGGTGCCAATCTGGTGTTCTGGACCTTTTCGCCGGATCATCACAACGCCTATTTGCGGGTGGTGCCGGCATTCGAGGAGGCGCACGGGGTGAGTGCGGATGTGCTGCTGGTGCACGGCACCGCCATCAACCAGCGCTTGAGTTCGGCGTTTTGGGCCCGGGCGAATGTTCCGGACATGGTGGAGGTGGAAAACACCCAGTCGGGTCAGTTTTTCCGGGGGCCGATCGATCAGGTGGGCTTTCGCGATCTGCGCCCCTGGCTGGAGGCCTCCGGCATGCTGGACCGGATTCCGGAAAACCGCTTGGCGCCGTATACGCATCAGGGGCGTATTTTCGGGATTCCGCACGATGTGCATCCGATGATGCTGGCCTACCGCGCCGATTTGCTGGATCCGCTTTTGGAACAGGCCGGTTTGACCATTGATGATTTGGACACCTGGGACGCCTACATCGCCTTTGCGCGGGACCACGTCCGCCCGACCGGCCGGTACATGCTGCAATTGGAGGATGCCGCCGGATACAATTTCGAACCGTTTCTGTATCAGGCAGGCGGCGATTTCTTTAATGCCGACGGAGAAGTGATTTTTGACAGCGACCTGGTGGTGGAAACCCTGATGTGGTGGCTGCCGCTGGTGGCGGGGGAGGATGCGATCGCGGTGAATTTCGGGAGTTGGGGCGCGCCGTTTTTCCGCGGACTGGAGGAGGGGGACTATATCATGGTGGTGGCTCCGGACTGGCGGACCGCGGGGATTGAGCGCAATCTGCCCCAGCTTTCCGGCAAAATGCGGCTGATGCCGCTGCCGGCGTTTGGGCCCGGGGGACGGCGGACCTCAACCTGGGGCGGAACCATGCTGGGGATCACCACCGCCACCCCGGATCCGGATTTGGCCTTTGCCTTTGCAATGCATTTATATGCGGATCTTGATATTCTGGAGGAGAAATTTCAGACCACCAATATCCTCCCCGCGGACCGTACCGCCTGGAGCCGTCCCGCGTTTCAGGCGGAGCGGCCTTATTGGCAGGGGCAGCGGCTGGGGGCTGAATTCGCGGCGCTGGCGGATGACATTCCGGTGCAGACGGGGCATCCGTTTTTGCAACTGGCGAAAGATCAGGTCGGGAATGTGGTGGCGGCGTCGGTGTCGCGCTGGCGGCGCCAGGGACCGGAGGGCATGGAGGATTTTGTCCGGGAGCGCCTGCATCAGGCGGCGGACTATGTGCGACTGCAACTGCGTCGGATGCCGGACTGGGAGGCGGGTGCGCTTCCCGCATTTGAGGAGGGGCAACCATGAAACTGAATGATCCGAAAATCGCTCCCTATGTGTTTTTGACCCCGTTTGCGGTCATTTTCAGTGTGTTCATCGCCTGGCCGCTCTTCCGGAGTCTGCTGCTGTCGTTCACCATCACCAGCGGTCCCGGCGCCCAGGTGTTTGTGGGAACCGCGAATTACCGCTTTTTGTTGCAGGATCCTGATTTCTGGATCGCGGTCCGGAATACCTTTACCTTTGTGTTCTTTTCCCTGGTGATTCAGGTGCCGCTGAGTCTGGGGCTCGCAATGTTTTTAAACCGGAAAGGACTTTGGATGCGCAACGCGCTCCGTTTCGCCTTTTTCTCACCGCATTTAATGGGGCTCGTGTTCGCGTCGATTTTGTTCACGCTGCTGTTCGCGCCGCGGTTCGGTCTGGTGAACGAGGGGCTGCATGCGGTCACTGGTGGACACTGGTCGATGGACACCCGCTGGCTGAGCGATGCCCGCCGGGTGATGCCGGCGCTGGTGATGGTGAATTTATGGCTGTATGTGGGCTACAGCATGATCTATTTCCTGGCGGCGCTTCAGGGAGTGGACCCGCAACTCTACGAGGCGGCGCGGGTCGACGGCGCGGGCCCGTTCGCGCGCTTTTGGAATGTCACGATTCCGGGAATCCGGCATGTGTTGATTTTTGTGGTGGTGATTTCCACGATTGGCGGGTTTCAGTTGTTTGAACTGCCCTGGCTCTTGCTGAACAATACCCCCGGACCGGAAAAATCGGGGCTGACGATTGTGATGTATCTGTATCAGAACGGGTTTGTGAGCGGGGACCTGGGATACGCCTCCGCCATTGGCTGGACGCTGCTGTTGCTGGTGTTTTGCGTGAGCGCGCTTCAATTGAAGCTCAGCGGATCGCTTCGGAAGGAGAGTATGGCATGAAAAAGAAACCCTTCATGAAAACACCCTCCGGCGGACTGGACCGCGAGGCCTGGACGACGGTGATGATCTGGTTGACCCTGGTGTCGGTGGCGATGATTTTTCTCGCGCCCATTGTGTATCTGGTCGCGGCTTCCGTGAAAACCATGGAGGATTTTCACCGCTACAGTTTTTTCCCTCCGCCGGACCGGATGACGCTGAGCAATTTCGCGAGTTTGTTCTCACAGGTGAATTTCAGCCGTTTTCTGCTGAACAGTCTGTTCGTGACCTGCACAACGGTAACGCTTCAATTATTGATGGCCAGTCTCGGGGGGTACGCGCTCGCGTGCTACCGCTTCCGGGGGCAGCAGGGGCTGATGCTGATGCTGTTGGTTTCGATGATGATCCCGGCCCCGGTGATGCTGGCCCCGCTCTACGAGCTGCTGTTTCATATGCGGTTGATCGACACCCATGCGGGGCTCATTATTCCCGGACTGGTGAATGTGCTCGGCGTGTTTCTGTTTCGTCAGGCGATGCTGAATATTCCGGCGGACCTGGTTCATGCCGGGCGGGTGGACGGCGCGGGCGAATTCGGCATTTACTGGCATGTGGCGCTGCCGGTGGTGCGGCCCACGATCGGCGCGTTCACCCTGATCGCGTTCATGGGCACCTGGAACAGCTTCCTCTGGCCGCAGGTGGTTCTGCAGTCCAATGAGCTGTTCACCCTGCCGATCGCCCTCAATCAACTGGTGGGATTGTACAACGACGACTACGGTGCATTGATGGCCGGAACGCTGCTGGCGGTCCTGCCGGTGGTGCTGCTTTTCTTCCTGTTACAGAAGGAATTCATCAGCGGCCTGACCGAGGGCGCGGTGAAGGGCTGAGTCTTCGGCTGAGTCTTCGGCTGAGTCTTCGGGATGAATAATCGCGAATAGGTATACCCTATGTCCGAATTATTGCTTCTATCTTTCTGTCAATCTTTGCGCTTTTTCCGTTTGACGAACGCGGATTCGTAGGGTTAAGAGAATGATTCTGAAAAAGTGAAATTTTTAACGATTTCGGTGATTTCCGCAGAATTCCTGGGGTTCCCCGTGATCATTTCTTCTGTGTCGACTCAAACTTTACATGCTCATGTCATCGCAACTCTTTACCTCCAAGCATAATACGCTGGCCCGACTGACTCTGCTGATCTTCGTGCTCGGCGGCGCGGGCTTTCTGGGTCTCATGGATATGATTCACCGGTCCCCGTACGTTCGTTACACCAAAGTGCGGCGCGAGCAGCCGGTTCCTTTTAGCCACAAGCATCACAGCAACCTCGGGATTGACTGCCGGTACTGTCATACTTCGGTGGAAGTCAGCGGTTTCGCGAATATTCCGCCGACCCAGACCTGTATGAACTGCCACAACGTCATGTGGAACGAGTCGCCGATGCTTGAGCCGGTGCGGGAGAGCTGGGCGACGGGCGAGTCCCTGGAATGGACCCGGGTGCATGATTTGCCGGATTTTGTGTATTTCAACCATGCGATTCACGTGAACAAGGGCATCGGCTGCGCGACCTGTCACGGACGGGTGGATCAGATGCCGTTGACGTGGAAAGAGAAGCCGCTGTACATGAAGTGGTGTCTGGAATGTCACCGCGATCCGGCGGCCAATGTGCGGCCCAAGGATAAAATTTTCGATATGGCGTTTGATCCGGCGAGTCTGTCGCGCGAGGAGCGGGAAGCCCTTGTCGAGGAATACGGAATTGATCACGCCGACCACCGTCTCACCAACTGCTGGATATGCCACCGCTAATGAAAAACGCGACCCCCACTTCTTTTGGAGATTCCGCCCTTCGCCTGGATTTGCCGCGCATGCGCAGGATTCAGGAGGACGACTACAAAAACCGCGACCGCCGGATCTTCCGCAGTCTGCTGGAGCGTGACGCCACCGAACTGCCGGTGGTGAAATCCGCCCCGCAGGATTCCGAGGGTGTCGACCGCCGTTCGTTCATGAAAATGATGGGGGGCAGTGTGGCTCTGGCGGGCCTGGCGGCGTGCACCAAGCAGCCCAAAGAACTGATTGTGCCCTACGTGAAGGCCCCGGAGGAAATTATTCCCGGAAGGCCGATGTTTTTCGCCACCAGTTACATGTTCGGCGGATACGGGCAGGGGGTTTTGGTGGAATCGCACATGGGGCGTCCGACCAAGATCGAAGGTCACGCGCCGCATCCCGCCTCCGCCGGCGGCACCGATGTGTTTGCCCAGGCCTCGGTGCTGGATTTGTACGATCCGGACCGTTCCCAGTCCAGCCGCAAGAACAATATCCCCAAGGACATCGGCTCCTTTCAGACGGAACTGGCGGCGGAACTCCGCAAGCTTCCCGGCGGAGCCGGCCTCCGGATTTTGCTGCCCAACAGCAGCTCGCCCACGGAAAAACGACTCACCGAAGCGGTTAAAGCGGCGTATCCCGAAGCGCGGTTCCACGTGTTTGATCCGGTCGGCTCCGACAACGAGTACGCCGGCACGGAACAGGCCTTCGGCAAACCGATGCAGGTGGTGCCGCGCCTGGACCAGGCGGATGTGATTTTGAGTCTGGACAGTGATTTTCTGGGCTGGGGCAACGCCCGGGCGCGCTACGCGCGGGATTTCGCCTCCCGCCGCCGGTTGACCGGCGATGCGGAGCGCAACCGACTTTATTCCGTGGAATCCACGTTCTCGCAAACCGGAGCCAATGCGGATCATCGTTTGCCGGTCCGCGCGGCGCGGGTGCACAGTCTTGCCCGCGCGGTGGCCTCATCCCTGGGCCTGGGGATCGCGTCTCCGGAGCTGTCCGAAAAAGAGACCGCGTTTGTCTCCGCGCTGGTTGCGGACCTCAAAGCGGCCGGGTCAAAGGCGCTGGTGCTGGTGGGCGAGGGACAGTCCCCCGAACTGCACGCGCTGGGCAATGCCATCAACCATTCTCTGGGCGCCTACGGCAACACGGTTGATTTGATTGAGCCGGTGTTGAACGGTCCGCTGAACGCGGCCGCGGATTTCCAGGACCTGGTGCGCGACATGCACAACGGGAACGTCAAGGTTCTGGTGATGATGGGCGTGAACCCCGTCTATGCGGCGCCGATCACGCTGCGCTTCGCGGACGCGCTGGCGCGGGTGCCGTTCACGGCGCATCTCAGTCAGCATATGGACGAAACCGGCAAGCTCTGCCTCTGGCATCTTTCCATGACCCATTATCTGGAAACCTGGGCGGATATGGCCGCCTACGACGGCACGATGTCCATCGCCCAGCCGTTGATCGCTCCTTTGTACAAGAGTCACAGCATTATTGAACTGCTGTCGATGATCGCCGGGGAGGAGCAGAGCGCCTTTGAATTGATTCAGGACACCTGGAAAGCGCGGACCGGTCTGGGGAATGACGAGGACGGCTTCCGCCGGTTCTGGCGTTCGGCCCTGCATGACGGCATTCTTCAGAACACCGCCTCCCGCGCCTGGCGTGGCATTCCGGTGCGCGCCGAGGCTCTGCCGCGCGCGTTTGAGGAAGAGGGCTCCGACTTCGGATTGGAAGTGGTGTTCAAGCCCGATCCCCGCCTGTGGGACGGTCAGTACGCCAACAATCCCTGGATGCAGGAACTGCCGGCCCCGGTCAGCACCCTGACCTGGGACACGGTGATCGCCCTGAGTCCGAACACCGCCCGCAAGTACCGCATCCGCCTCACCAATGAGAACGTGCAGCGCCGGACATCGGTTCGTCCCACGGTGCAGATTATCGAACTCAATCTGCGCAACCGCATTGTGCAGGGACCGGTGCTGGTGATTCCGGGCTATCCGGACGACACCGTGACGGTGACACTGGGCGGCGGACGTCAAATCGGCACTGTGGCCAAAGGCGTCGGTTTCAACGCGGCGGAACTCCGTTCGGTCGCCAACCGCTGGACAGAGCAGGGCGCAACGGTCCGGATTCTCAAGCGCGAGACAGAGCTGGCGCTGACGCAGGACCATTTCCCGCTTCAGGCGGACGGACGCGCGATTATCCGTCAGGCGACGATGCCGCAGTTCAAAGCCGCGCCGGATTTCGCGCGTCAGATGGGACACGAATTTGATCGGAAGTACACGCTGTATCCCGAGTGGGACTACACCAAGGGCAATCAGTGGGGGATGGTGATCGACCTGAACACCTGCATCGGCTGCAACGCCTGCATGGTGGCCTGTCAGGCGGAAAACAACATTCCCAGCGTCGGCAAGAGCGAGGTGATGAACAGCCGTCACATGAACTGGATCCGGGTGGACCGCTATTTTGAGGAGACCGATGAGGGCGACACCCGTCTGCACGTGATGCCGATGGCTTGTGTGCACTGCGAAAACGCGCCCTGCGAGACGGTCTGTCCGGTGGGCGCGACCATGCACAGCAATGACGGACTCAACATGATGGTCTATAACCGTTGTGTGGGCACCCGTTACTGCTCCAACAACTGCCCGTACAAAGTGCGCCGGTTTAATTTCTACAAATACACCGATCACGAGACCGAAAGCATCAAACTGCAGCGCAATCCCAATGTGACCGTGCGGTCGCGCGGGGTGATGGAAAAATGCACCTACTGCGTGCAGCGCATCAACAACGCCCGCATTGACGCCAAGGTTCAGAACCGCCCGTTGAAAGACGGCGATGTGATCACCGCCTGTCAGTCCGCCTGTCCGGCCGAAGCGATCACGTTCGGGGACATCAACGACAAGAACAGCCGGGTCGCCAGGCTCAAGGCGCACCCGCTCAACCACACCATTCTGGAATCCCTCAACACCCGGGCGCGGACGAGTTACCTCGGAAAAGTCCGCAATCCCAATCCGGTGTTGGAGCCCGGCGCGTTGACCCCGCTGCATTTTTCCCACGGACCCGGCGGGCATCACGCCCACGACGAAGAGGGCGTTCATGTTCACCGCCAAGATTCATCCACCCGCAGTCACTAAGAGTTTCGGAGAAGCCATCCCATGTCATCAGAAGTGAAACGAGATCCTGACGGACAACTGCCCTACATCAGCGGGCATGATCTGGCGTCGGTGAGTGCAAAGATTTCCGAAGTCACCCTGCGTCCGATGAAGAACCTGCCGCTGTTCTGGTACGGTGGTCTGGCGCTGGGCGTGACCCTGCTGCAACTGCTTTTCCTGGCGATTTACATGCTGGTGACCCGCGGGACGGGGATCTGGGGACTGAACGTACCCGTGGCCTGGGGATTCGCGATCATTAACTTCGTGTGGTGGATCGGTATCGGTCACGCCGGAACCCTGATTTCCGCGATTTTGTTTCTTTTCAAGCAGGACTGGCGGACCTCGATCAGCCGGTTTGCGGAAGCGATGACGCTTTTCGCGGTGGTCTGCGCGGGGCTGTTCCCGCTGCTGCACGTCGGGCGTCCCTGGCTGGTGTACTGGCTGTTCCCCTATCCGAACACCCTGGGCATGTGGCCGCAGTTCCGCTCCCCGCTGCTTTGGGACGTGTTCGCGGTTTCGACCTACGCCACCGTGTCGATCATGTTCTGGTTCACCGGACTGGTGCCCGACCTGGCGACCATGCGGGCCAAGGCCAAAGATGTCTGGGCGAAGAAATTCTATCACGGTCTTTCTCTGGGCTGGACCGGTTCCGCCCGTCATTGGCACCGTTATGAAGTCGCCTACCTGCTCCTCGCGGGCCTTTCCACGCCGCTGGTGCTGTCCGTGCACTCCATCGTGTCTCTGGACTTCGCGGTTTCGCTTGAGCCCGGCTGGCACACCACCATTTTTCCGCCTTACTTCGTGGCCGGCGCGATTTTCGCGGGCTTCGCCATGGTGCTGACGTTCATGATTCCGGTGCGGTCCATTTTCGGCATGAAGGATCTGCTCACCGACCGCCACCTCAACAACATGGCCAAAGTGATGCTCTTCTCGGGGTTGATTGTCGCCTACGGATACATGATGGAGCTGTTCTTCGGCTGGTACAGCGCCTCGGTGTTCGAACGCTTCATGGTCTTGAACCGGTTGACCGGACCGTATGACGTCAGCTACTGGATGCTGATTCTCTGCAACGTGCTGGTGCCGCAGGCGCTGTGGTCCTACAAGGTGCGGACCAATCCGGTGCTGCTGTTTATCATTTGCCAGTTCATCAGTGTCGGCATGTGGCTGGAGCGTTTTGTAATTGTGGTCATCTCGCTGCACCGTGACTTCCTCGACTCCAGTTGGGCGATGTACGCCGGAACCAAGTGGGACTGGGCGATGTACATCGGCACGATGGGCCTCTTTTTGACTTTGGTGTTTCTGTTCATCCGCACGCTGCCGTTCATCGCGATCTTCGAGATGCGGGAACTGATCCACAAGGATGAACACAAGCATGACGATCATTCGGATGAAAAGCATTAACGGTGAATGAACATGGAAAATCCTCTCGAACCTAAAACATACGGTGTGGTTGCGG
Source organism: Verrucomicrobiota bacterium (assembly GCA_020831625.1). Classification (GTDB taxonomy): domain Bacteria; phylum Verrucomicrobiota; class Kiritimatiellia; order SS1-B-03-39; family UBA6053; genus PXAS01. The sequence continues at coordinate 57,312 of JAFIGD010000002.1, forward strand.
AATTCGCGGACGCGGATTCGGTCTTGGCCGCGGCGAACAAAGCCGTTGAAGCCGGCTACACGGTCATGGACGCCTACAGCCCGGTGCCCGTGCACGGCCTCGACGCCGCGCTGGGCCGCAAACCGACCAAACTGCCCTGGATGGTGTTCGCCGGCGGGCTGACCGGCTGCCTGGTCGGTTTCGGCATGCAGGTCTGGATGGCCCATGTGGACTACCCCTGGAACGTCGGCGGCCGCCCCACCATCAGTTGGCCGGCCTTCATTCCGGTCACCTTTGAGCTGACCATTCTGTTCTCCGCGCTGACCACCGTGATCGGCATGTTCGCGCTCAACGGGCTGCCCCGCCCGCATCACCCGATTTTCAATACCCCTGATTTCGACCGCTCCGCCATCGATCACTATTTTCTGTGCATCGAGGCCGCGGATCCCCGATTCAATGAAGCCGACGTGACCGCGTTTCTTCAGGAACTGGGTCCGGAAGCCGTAAACACCATCACCGACGCATGACGGAACGCATATGACCCGCCGCATCTCTTTTCTACTCTTCACCGCCGCCCTGCTGCTCACCAGCGGGTGCAAACCCCTGTTTGAAATCCGCAAGGCCATGTATGACCAGCCCAAGTATGAGGCGCTGGAAGTCTCGGACTTCTTCGGCGACCGCCGCTCCGCGCGTCCGCTGATCGAAGGCACGGTGGCGCAGGGCCAGCTTCGTCTTGACGATCACCTGTATCTGGCGCTGGAGGAGATTGACGGCGATATCCTGCAGGCGCGGACGTATCCCTTCGAGATCACCATGGCCGATCTGGAACGCGGCCGCGAGCGCTACGACATTTACTGCTCCGTCTGTCACGGCCTTTCCGGGCACGGCGAAGGCATGGTGGTCCGCCGCGGGTACAAAGCGGCACCGGGATATCATTCCGAAAAACTCCGCGACATGCCGCCGGGGTATTTTTACAGTGTGATCACCAACGGATACGGGCAGATGAGCAGCTATGCCGCTCAAATTCCGGTGGAGGACCGCTGGCGCATCACCGCTTACATTCAGGCGCTTCAGCGCAGTCAATTTGCCAGCATCGAAGATTACGAGGCTGTGAAAGCACGCAGTTCCCACGACGAAACTTTGGAAAGTCCGCATGAGCACCACTGAAACCGATTATCTTCCCGCTAAACTCAAGGACATGCAATCCGGAGCCCTGCTGGGCGGCGGAGTCGGCCTGGCGGTCCTGCTGGTCTGCTGGTTTGCCGGCGTGGCCAATTTTTACCAGGCCTATCTGATCGGCTGGCTGTTCGCCTTCGGGTTCGCCATGGGCGGTCTTTTGATTCTTTGTATCCACAATCTGGCCCACGGCGGCTGGGGCTTTCTGCTCCGCCGGATCGCCGAGGCCTCGGCGATGACCATCACCCCGCTGATGATTCTGTTTCTGCCGATCATGTTTTCACTGGACCGGGTCTATCCCTGGGCGATTCGTGACGCCTCCGGCGTTTCCGTATATGCGACGGATCCCATTGTCGGCGCCAAACTGCACTATCTCAACCACAGCTTTTTCTGGCTCCGGTATTTGATCATGGCGGTGATTTGGAGTTACGGCGCCCGGTTGTTCTGGACGTACAGCGGCAAGCAGGACGAAACCGGGGATATCGTCTGGCGTCAAAAAATGCGGTTCATTGCCGGCCCCATGGCCTTGATTTACATTCTGACGGTAACCATCGCCTCCGTGGACTGGCTCATGTCGTTGGAGCCGCAGTGGTTCTCCTCGATTTACGGGGTGATGCTCGCCTCCGGCCATATGTTGACCATGCTCACGTTCGGGATCGTTTTCCTGTGCTGGCTGGCGAAATGGGAGCCGGTCAAAACCGCGTTCACTCTGACCCGTCAGCATGACCTCGGCAAACTGCTGTTCGCCTTCGTGGTGTTCTGGACCTATATCCAGGTTTCCCAGTTCATCATTTACTGGCACGCCAACCTGCCGGAGGAAATCACCTGGTACATGAACCGCTGGTCGCCCGGTTTTAACGCGGTCTCCTGGTTTCTGATCTCCTCGCAGTTCTTTGTGCCGTTCCTGGTGCTGCTGTCGCAGACCACCAAGAAAAACCGGAGCGCGCTGGTCAAAATCGCGGCGATTCTCCTCGGGATCCGCGTGGTGGATCTCTTCTGGATGGTCGCGCCCAGCATCAACATGCCCGAAACCCGCGAGCTGTACCCGGTGGCCACCCGCGCCATGAGCGGATCCGGTTTCTCGATCCTCGATATTCTCTCGCCGGTCAGCTTCGGTTTACTTTGGTTCGGGATGTTCCTTTACTATTTCAGGCAACGCCCGATACTACCCGTCAACGACCCCTATTTTTCTTTGGGAACTGAAATCAAGGAAGCCCAGTCATGAGTGAAAACGAAAAGCCCGTAGATCCTGAAACCCCGGAAACCCCGAAGCCGGACGCTTCTGCTGAAGCCTCCGCCTCCAAGCAAGCCGATCCAAAACCCGCTGCGAAGGGGCATGGCGCCCCCGTTGATCCTGACCAGCCGGTCAACCCCGACTTCCAGGACAACGATATCCAACTGGACACCGTGCGCCGCTTCATGTTCGGTTCCCTGGGCGTGACCCTGGTGTTTTTTGTGTTGATGCTGATTGTGCACCGGGTGTACACCGGCCGGTTCGTGTCCGAGCGCGGCACGCCTGAAGTGCGTCAAATACCGACCGAGGGGCCGATTCTTCAGACCCAGCCGCTGGTGGATTTGGCCGAGTACAAGGCGCTTGAAGCCGAGCGTTTGAACACCACCACCAATGTTGGTGCCCACGCCGTGATTCCGATTGAGGAAGCCATGCGGCTTATGAAAGAAGAGGGAGCATTCCCAACACCTGAAAGCAAGCCCGAAGTGGCGGTGCCTTCCGTTCTGGAAGAAGTTCCCGCTGTGGTCCGCACCGAAGCCCCGGCTCCCGCGCCTGAAATGGCCTCCGCCGCCCCCGCGGCGCCCGCCCGCGAGCCGCTGGATCCGGAAATGGTCGCCGCCGGTAAAGCGATTTGGGAACGCCATTGCATGGTTTGCCACAGCGGTCAGGCCAACGCCATCGGTCCCAACATCCGCAACGCCTATGGCACCATGCGGGAACTGGAGGATCATGAACCCATCCTGATGGACGACTGGTATATTCGCAACTCGCTGAACAACCCCAACGAGCATATCGCCAAGGGATACGGCGCGGTGATGATGAATTTCAAAAACGTGCTCACCAAAAAAGAAAAAGATCAGGTGATTGCCTTCCTGCGCTCCGAGGGAGTGCAGCCCGAGGCGGAGGAAGTCGCCGAACCCGCGCCCGAGCCCGAACCCGCGCCGGTTCCCGAAGCGCCGGCTCCGGTGGTTGAACCGGCTCCGGCCCCTGCACCAGCTCCGACTCCGGCTCCGGCCCCTGCACCGGCTCCGGCTCCGGCCCCCGCGCCTGCACAGGCACCGACTCCCGCTCCCGCCGCCCCGGCGCAACCCGAAGCTCCGGCTGAACCCGAACCCGCGCCGACCCGTCCGGCTCCGATCTTCATCTAATGAAAATCCTCATCCGATTTTTCCTGACGGGTTGGCTCGCATGTTCCGCGTTGCATGCGGAGAGCGAAGCGGGTGGGCCGGTGATTGACGGGACCCCGCCCGAACTGGAGAATCCCTGGGTTCCCCGGGACCCAAGGGCCGAACCGTTTCTGCGCGTCTCCTTCCGTCCAGAACTGGACACTCCAGTTCCGCTGGACCTCGAATTCATGGGCGATGACGGGATGCGGACCACGCTTCGCGAGCGCATGATCCCCGGCAAGCCCATGGTGCTGCTGCTCATGTATTACCGGTGCCCCACCATGTGCGGCCTTTCGCTGAACGGCATGGTGAACGGATTCATCGACATCAATCTTGAGCCCGGTCAGGATTTTACGGTGATGGCCCTGAGTTTTGATCATGAAGAGACCCACGTCACCGCCGCCGGAAAAAAATTCAGCGCGATGGAGGCGTATGGGAGCCATGACCACGCGGACGGCTGGCATTTCATGGTCGGCAATGAGCCCGAGATTCTGGAACTCACCCGGGCGGTCAATTTCGGCTTCAAATACGATCCGGCGGACAACCAGTACGCGCACGGAAGCGGTCTGCTGGTTCTGACCCCCGACGGGCGTCTTTCACGCTTTCTTCCCGGGGTTGTCTATCCCCGCACGGATCTCCAGCTCGCGCTGGTCGAGGCGGGGGAGGGCCGTATCGGCAGGCTGGCGGACCGGCTCGCATTGCTTTGTTACGAATACAATCCGGAAACCGGGCGGTACGGCCTGTTGATTAACCGTATTGTTTTGGTGGCCTGTCTGATCACCATCGCCGCCGTGGCCTGGCTGATTATCGGTTTGTTGCGGATGGAGCGCCGCCGGGAAACCGCAACCGCCGCCTCGCAACCCTCCGCCTGATCCTCTCCTTTTCACTCACTCCTCTGAACCTATGAACTTTTTTGCTATTAAAACCTCACCGATCGCCGCCTCGGAATACGCCCGGGAGTGGGACAAGCTTTACGCATACCTCATGGCGGTTTCCGTTTTCTTCACGGTGGCGATCTGCGGAGTGATCATTTTCTTCGCCGTCCGGTACCGCCGCCGTTCCGACGCGGACCGGCCCGCGCCCACCAAAGACGGGAAACTGCTGGAAATTCTGGGATCCGTGATTCCGTTCATTTTGGTGATGGTCATGTTCTTCTGGGGCGCCAAGCTTTATTTCGACGCCCGGATTCCGCCGAAAGACGCCATTGAGATTCTGGTGACCGGCAAGCAGTGGATGTGGAAGATGCAGCATCCCAACGGCAAGCGTGAAATCAACGACCTGCATGTTCCGGTCGGGGTTCCCATTAAGCTCACCATGACCTCCGAGGACGTGATCCACAGTTTTTATCTGCCGGACTTCCGGAAAAAAATGGACGTGTTGCCCGGGAAATACACCCAGATGTGGTTTTTGCCGGAGCAGGAAGGCCGGTATCACCTCTTCTGCGCCGAGTATTGCGGCACCGAGCACGCTCTGATGATCGGAAATCTGCATGTCGTGAGTCAGGCGGAGTATGAGCGCTGGCTGTCCACCGGCGGAACCGGCGGCATGGCCGCCGCCGCGAACGCGGACGATCCGGTCGCGGCCGGGCAGGCACTCTGGGAAGTGCACTGTATGATGGCCTGTCATACCGGCAGACCCGGCGCCATCGGCCCGAACATCCATCACGCCTTCGGCACCATGCGGGAACTGGAGACCGGCGAGTTTGTTCTGATGGACGAGAATTACGTGCGGAATTCCATGATCAACCCCAACGACGATATTGCCAAGGGATATCCGGCGGCAATGACCTCTTTCCGCGGCACGCTGAACAACAACCAGATGAATCAAATTATCGCCTACCTCAAGTCGGTGGCGGAAGACGCGCCTTAAGTTTGAACGTTTCGGACACGATACATGAACGACAACAACACAACACCCCCTTTAAACTACCTGACCAACGGTCACACCGTCAAATCCTGGCTGCTGACCGTGGATCACAAGCGGATCGGCATTCTGTATTTGATTGCCATGACCTGTTTTTTTCTGATCGGCGCCACCGCGGCCACCCTGTTCCGTCTGGAACTGGCCACGCATAACGCCAACGTGCTGGCGAACGACACCTACAACCGTCTGTTCACCATGCACGGGATCATCATGGTGTTCTTCTTCCTGATTCCCGCCGTGCCCGGCGTGCTGGGGAACTTTTTCGTGCCGCTGATGATCGGGGCGAAGGATGTCGCGTTTCCGCGGCTGAATCTGGCGTCATGGTACATCTACATGGCCGGCGGTCTGTTCACGCTGGCGGCGATTATCGGCGGCGGCATCGACACCGGCTGGACCTTTTACACGCCGTACAGTTCGGTGTATGCCGATTCGCACGTGATCCTGGCCGGAACCGGGGTGTTTATCACCGGGTTCAGTTCGATTTTGACCGGTCTGAATTTCATTGTCACGATTCACAAAATGCGGGCACCGGGCCTCACCTGGATGCGTCTGCCGCTGTTTATCTGGGCGCAATACTCCACCGCGATCATCAACGTCCTCGGCACCCCCGTGCTGGCCATCACGCTTCTGCTGGTTCTGGCCGAGCGCGTGCTGGGTTTCGGCATTTTCGATCCGCAAAAGGGCGGGGACCCGGTGCTGTATCAGCACATGTTCTGGTTCTATTCCCACCCGGCGGTGTACATTATGATTCTACCCGGATTCGGGGTGGTATCCGAAGTACTGGCCTGCTTCTCCCGCAAGCGGATTTACGGATATGAGTTTGTGGCGTTCTCCAGCCTCGCGATCGCCGCGATCGGATTCTTTGTGTGGGGACATCACATGTTCACCAGCAGCCAGTCCCCCTACGCCGGGTTGATCTTTTCGATTCTGACCTATCTGGTGGGCATCCCCACCGCGATTAAGATCTTCAACTGGACCGCCACCCTTTACAAGGGCTCCGTGCAGTTGTCCGCGCCCATGCTTTACACCCTCGGGTTTATCGGGCTGTTCCTCGTCGGCGGCCTCACCGGCCTGTTTCTGGCCACCAAAGCGATCAATGTTCACCTGCACGACACCTATTTCGTGGTGGCGCATTTCCACTACGTGATGGTGGGCGGGATGATGATGGCCTGGCTGGCCGGCCTGCATTTCTGGTGGCCCAAAATGTTCGGCAAACTCTACAACGAATTCTGGGCCCGCGTCGGCGCGGTGATTATTTTCTTCGGCTTCAACTTCACCTTTTTCCCGCAGTTCATCGCCGGATACATGGGCATGCCGCGCCGCTATCACGTCTACGATATCGAATATCAGCCCTTCCAGATGCTCTCCACTGCGGGCGCGTTCTTCATGGGCATCGGGCTGATTATTTGTCTGGTGACCCTGGTTTCCTCGCTGATCACCGGGAAAGCCTCCGGCAAAAACCCCTGGAAGGCTACGGGTCTGGAGTGGAACTATGCCTCCAGTCCGCCCGACACCCATAACTTTACGGTTCCGATCAAGGTCGATGTAGAAGCCTACGATTACACCGACGAACGCATTTATCAGGACGCCTAATCCGTCAACCCCGGAATTCACGTTATGTCTCACGCCGCCGCAAGCACCGATCACGAACACAAGCCGTATCAGCAGCATCATTTTGAGAGCATGGAGCAGCAGACCCAGTCCACGCTGCTGGGCATCTGGCTGTTCATGGCCCAGGAAATCCTTTTCTTCGGCGGACTCTTCGCCGCGTACACGGTCTACCGCATTCTCTATCCCCAGGCCTGGGCGATGGGGGCCGGCACCCAGAACGTGTTTCTGGGCATGGTCAACACCATTGTGCTCATCGGCAGTTCTCTGAGCATCGTGCTCGCGGTGCATTCCGCCCGGCACAACGACAAAAAAGGCATTCTGAAATGGTTCGCGCTGACCCTGCTGCTCGGGTTGGTTTTCTTCGGGGTGAAAGCCATCGAATACGGCACCAAATGGGACCATCAACTGGTGCCCGGTCTGAACTGGGATGACGGCCACGCCCTGCACACAATTCAGGAGCATGCCCCGAAAAACGTTGAAATCAACGAACTGCCCAAAGGCATTCAGCTCTATTATTCTTTGTATTTTGTCATGACCGGGATGCACGCGCTGCACATGATCATCGGCTTCGGCCTGGCCATCTGGATCATGATCAAAGCCGCCCGCGGCCGGTTCAACGCCGAGTATTACCCGCATGTCGAGTACTTCGGTCTGTACTGGCACTTTGTGGATATCGTCTGGATTTTTCTCTTTCCCCTTTTGTATCTCGTCTAACGAGGAGCGCTCACCATGTCGATCAACACCCGCTTTACTGATGACCACGACCACACCTCCGTTTTCGGATACCTCTGCGTGTTTGGCGCGCTGATGGTGCTTACGGTGCTCACGGTCCTGCTTTCATTTCTCAATTTTGGACTGCTGGGCGACGCCCTGGTGGCCACCACCATCGCGGTTTGCAAAGCCTCTCTGGTGATCTATTTCTTCATGCATGTCCGGGAAAGCCCCAAGATCATCGCGCTGATTGTCGTGGGCAGCTTCCTTTGGCTGGCAATTTTGTTCCTGTTTACCATCGCGGATTTCCGCGCACAGTACGGAACCGGTGCCTCCTCCATGCCGCCTGTGTTGCCCTGGTGACTTCGGAATTGAACCACGGATGGACACGGATGGACACGGATATGACACAGATTTAATCGTGAAGAATTGTATTCGTATCCTAAGCTCAAACAACTCTGTAAAGGGTTACATAACCTCTGCTCCGTGTTCATCCGTGTTTATCCGTGGTTAAAATATCATGTCTCCCCATTTTCGTCCGTATTTAGAACTCTGTAAACCCGGGATTGTCCGCATGGTCGGCGTGACTGCGGCCTTCAGCTTTCTGCTCGCCTCTCCCGGCGGGACCTGGAGCGACGGGCTGCGGCTGGTGGCCGCGCTTATCGGGATTATGGCCTCGGCCGCCGGATCAGCGGCGTTGAACAATGTGATCGAAAAAGATCTCGATTCCCGCATGGACCGCACCCGCAACCGTGCCCTGCCCAGCGGTCAAATTAAAAGCGATCACGCTCTCGCGCTCGGAATTTGCCTCACCCTGGGCGGAACCATCTGGCTGATGCTGACCGTTAATCTGCTCACCGCCTTTCTGGTGCTGGCCACCGCGTTTCTGTATGTCCTGATTTACACGCCGCTGAAAACCCGGACCTGGCTGAACACCACCATCGGCGCGGTGCCCGGCGCCATGCCGACGCTGTGCGGCTGGGCGGCGGCGGGCGACAGTCTGGACTTCGGCGCCTGGGTGATGTTCGCGATTTTGTTCGCCTGGCAGCATCCGCATTTCTACGCCATCGCCTGGCTGTACCGCGACGACTATGAAAAAGCGGGCTACCAAATGCTTAGTGTCATCGACAAAGAGGGCAGCCGTCTGTTTGTGCAGGTGATTCTGTTCTCGCTGATGCTCGCCGCCGTGAGCCTGATTCCCGCCTTCGCGGACATGGCCGGGCCGGTCTATTTTGTCGGTGCCTTCGGCCTGGCCCTCTACCTCCTGCACGCCTCCTGGATCTTCATTCGGCGGCACACAAAACTGGAGGCCCGCAAGTTGCTGATGACCACCATCATCTATCTTCCGGCGCTTTTGGTGGTCATTCTTGCGGACTTGGGTGTGGAGCGTTATCTCCGCGGATAATCGAAGCGTCGGTTGGGCTTAGTTTCCGGGTTAAGTAAACAGTAAACTTCGCTCCGGGTTGTGACATTGTGTTTCAGATGGAAAAATGATGTCATGATCTTGCCCCCTGAAACAGCGCCTCCCTTTTCCGGAAGTCCGGCCCGCTTTGATCCTCCGGGTGAGGATCTTTCGTTGCCGGAACGCCGTATGCCGGATCCGGCGGATCAGCCCCTGTTTTGTAAAGCCCTGTCGGAATTTCGCGGGGTTTGGCACGGTCAGCCGGCTTTTTTTCCGGAGTTCGGGCCCAAATACGGCGGCGGTCTGGCGACCTATCCCTATCAAACCCGTCCGATGGCCGTTTACGCGAAGGCGGTGAATAAAACCTTTTTTTGTTGGGGCGGGTCTCTTCCCGACAGCGATCCCCGGACCCGCTTCTGGGACTTCGGGCCGGGCGGGCTTCTGCAAATGGTGTCCGCGTATGATCATGAAAACGGGCGTCTGCTGGATCCGGTCTGTGTCTTTGACAAGTGGTGCGCCGACCCGCACGACAATCCCGCGCTGCAGATGGATCCCGAAGGGTACCTCTGGCTTTTTTCGCCCTCGCACGGGAATTGGACCACCCGGTCGTTTATTCACAAAAGTGTCCGCCCCTATGACCACACGCGGTGGGAAACCGTCAGCGATTCCCCCTTGTTCGCCTATCCGCAAATCTGGGTGGACGGACGTTTCGGCTGGATGTTTTTTCATACGCGGTACGCCAAAGGCCGGGGGTTGTGGATTAAGTTCAGTTCCACCGGTCATACCTGGAGCGAACCCGTACCGCTGGCGGATTTCGGATGCGGACACTATCAGGTGTCCTGTTTTGACGAAGCCTCCGCCCGTCTGGGGCTTGCGTTTGATTATCATCCGGAGCCCGGCGGATTGGACGCCCGCACCAATCTGTATTTTATGCAGTCCTTTGACGGCGGGAGAACGTTCCGCACCGCCGAAGGCGGTTCTGTGGAGACGCCGGTGTTGTCCAGGGATCATTCCTGCCGGGTATACGACTATGAGGCGGAGGGGAAGGTGGTGTATCTGCGGGACCTTCGGTACACGGCGGAGGGGGAACCGGTTATTCTTTATGTCACCAGCCGGGGGCATGAACCGGGGCCGGAGCGGGGGCCGCACACCTGGCATCTGGCCGGGTGGTCCGCGGACGCGGGCTGGACGATTCGGACTCTGTTCAGCAGTGACAACAATTATGATCACGGCGAGTTGTGGATCGGGGAAAAGGACTGGCGGATCCTGGCACCCACCGAAACCGGCCCCCAGCCGTACAATCCGGGAGGGGAGCTGGCGTTGTGGGTTTCGAAGGATCAGGGACGGACCTGGCGTTGCGAGCGCCGCGTCACGCAGAGCAGCCGATATAACCATACCTTTTGCCGGGTGCCGGTGAATGCGCATCCGGAGTTCCACAGTTTCTGGGCCGACGGCCATGCGCGCGAGCCTTCGGAGTCTTCATTATATTTTTGTGACCGCGAGGGTACCGCCGTCCGGCGAATGAATAGAACGCCTTTGGCATTTACACAAGGCGCTTCCGAGGAGTAGGGTATTGTCATGTCCATGCCGATCAGTTTAAAACACATTGCACAGGCCGCCGGTGTCAGCCGGACCACGGTCTCCCTCGCCCTCCGGAATCATCCGAGGATTTCGCTGGCGACCCGGAAAAAAATTCAAAAACTGGCCAAAGACATGGGCTATGTTCCCAATGCGGAGGTCTCCAAAGTGATGGAGTTTATCCGTGAGAACAAGGCGCACCATGACCGCCCGGTTTTGGGATTGATTACGGATTATCCCGAGCCCATGTCCGGACGGAACGAACCCTCGCAAACCTGGGTGGGTTTCCGGGACCGGGCAGAGGCGCTGGGCTATCGGCCGGAAGAGTTCTGGATGGGGGATCATGCGATCACCCCGCGCCGCCTTCATGATATCCTGTATGCCCGCGGCATTCGGGGCTTTGTTTTTTCCGCGTTGAAAGATCCGGGGCTGGTTCGGGAAATGGATTTATCGGACTTTGCCTGCGCGTGTATCGGTCATTCGATTTCCACCCCGGCGCTGCACCGCGCCTCAAGCGATAAATATGCGAACACCCTGAAATCCTGCGAAAAATTATGGGAAACGGGGTGCAGGCGGATCGGGTTGGCGGTGCCGCTGGGTCAGGAAACCCGTGTCGAACATATCTTTTTGTCCGCATATCTGGTTTTTCATCATTTGCACCAACATGCCGGATGGCGGACCCCGCTTGTGGAGGAGGGCGAATGGGATCCGGACCGCATTGCGGCCTGGGCGGAGGAAACGAAGGTGGACGGCTTGATTGTCGCGTATAAAGGTTTGGAGGATCTGCTGCCGAACATCCCGCTGGCCCGGGTGAATATTATCGACGGCACAGGGCCGGGAATGATCCAGCGGCATGATTTGATCGCATCCGCTGCGGTCGACCTGGTGGACGCTCAATTGCGCCGGAATGAGACCGGGATTCCCGTCCAGCCGAAAACGCTGCTGATCCACGGGGAGTGGATTGCGGATTAATTTGCGATTGACGTAAGAAATCCAACGGGTAGCCTACCCATAGTTATACGCAATTCAGCGTGTTAAATTTTAACCCTTGTATATGGAGAAAAGAATGAAGAAATTCACCCTGATGATCGCCGCCCTTTCGTTTGCCGGATTGACGTACGCCGCTTCCGGCTGTTGCCCCGCTTCCGCCGCGAAGCCCGCGGAAGACGCCGAAGTCAAATCCGCGGAAGTCGTAAACGTTGAAGCGCCCGCCACTGTGGAAGTGGCCGTCGCGTCTGATGCCGTGGTGAAAGTGGCCGTCGCGGAAACCGCCGCTTGTTCCACGGACAAGACATGCGATGCGAAGACTGAGTGCTCCGCCGAAGCCAAAGCCGAATGTGGTGAAGCCAAAGCTGAATGTGGTGAGGCCAAAGCTGAATGCGGTGAAGCCAAAAACGAATGCAATGCCAATGAAAAAGCCGCCTGTGCTGTCGGTGAGGCCGCCTCCGCCGCGACGACCTCCTGCGGCGGCGCCTGCTCCTGCAAGGGCTGAATCCGCTGAAGGCGGACCTTGCCGCTTGAATCCAAAACCTCCCGTCTCGTCCCGAGTCGGGAGGTTTTTTTTGGGGAAGGGTGTGAGAATGCGCTTGCAAGCGCGGATATTCGTTTTAAGGAGTATACATTCTTATTCATACACACGGAGATTTATTCATGGCCAGTAAAGACAAAAAGCAGGATTCCAAAGGCAACCTCGACAGCGTGATCGCGCAGATCACCAAGCAATTCGGTGAAGGGGCGATTATGAAGCTCGGCGAGGAGGAGCAGCTGAACCGGAAAATCCCAAGCATCTCCACCGGCGCATTTACATTGAATAACGCGCTTGGGGTCGGCGGGGTTCCCCGGGGACGTGTTGTGGAAATCTACGGACCGGAATCTTCCGGGAAAACCACCCTGATGCTGCACATTGTCGCCAACGCCCAGAAAGCCGGGGGTACCTGTGCGTTTATCGACACCGAGCACGCGCTGGACCCGTCTTATGCGGGGCGCATCGGAGTGGATCTGGAAAGTTTGTTGGTCTCGCAGCCGGATTCCGGGGAAGAAGCCCTGAATATCTGCGAGGCGCTGGTCAAATCCGGCGAACTGGATGTGGTGGTGCTCGACTCTGTGGCCGCGCTGGCCCCCAAAGCGGAACTGGAGGGCGAAATGGGACAGAGCCACGTGGGTCTCCAGGCCCGGCTGATGTCGCAGGCGCTCCGCAAACTGACCGCGCATATCAACAAATCCAAAACCTGTGTGATTTTCACCAACCAGATCCGCGAAAAGGTCGGGGTCATGTTCGGCAGTCCCGAAACCACACCCGGCGGCCGGGCGCTGAAATTCTACGCCTCGGTCCGCATGGACATCCGCCGCATCTCCACCATTAAAGACTCTTCCGGTGCCGCGATCGGCAGCCGGGCCAAAGTGAAAGTGGTGAAAAATAAAGTCGCGCCGCCGTTTACCGAAGCCGAGTTCGATATCATGTATGCCCAGGGAATCAGTTGGGAGGGATCGATTCTGGACGCGGCCATTGATCACAATTTGATCGAAAAACGCGGCTCCTGGTTGTCGATGGACGGCAAACAGTTGGGGCAGGGCCGGGATGCCGCCATTGGCGTGCTGCAGGAAAATCAGGAAATGCAGGATGAGCTTGTGGCTAAAATCCAGGCCAAGCTCGATGAGAAACGGACCGCCTCCCACAAGAAGAAATAAGCTTGAGCACGGTCGCCCAGGTTGATGTGGCGGTGGCCGGCGGCGGGGCCGCCGGCTTTTTTTCCGCCCTGCATGTGAAACGCGTGGCACCGGATGCCCGCGTGGTGATTTTGGAAAAATCGCGGGAGTTTCTGGCCAAAGTCGCGATTTCCGGCGGCGGACGCTGCAATGTCACCCATGCCTGCTTTGATCCGTCCCGGCTGATTCAGTTTTATCCCCGGGGGGGGCGGGAACTGCGCGGTCCGTTCCACCGCTTTCAGCCCCGCGACACCGTGGAATGGTTCACCTCGCGCGGGGTGAACCTCAAAACCGAGGCGGACGGCCGCATGTTTCCGGTCAGCGATGACTCCGCGGATATTGTCAACACCCTGCTGGAGGAGGCACGGGCACTGGACGTGCGTCTCAACCCGCTTCAGGGCCTGGCCTCCGCCCGGAAAAACGGGGAGGGAGGCTTTGATCTGGAACTGACTGACGGAACCCGCATGAAGTGCCGTGTTTTAATTCTTGCCACCGGCGGCAACCGCGGCAGCGGGGGCCTGGCGGTGGCGGAAGCCCTGGGGCATTCCGTGCAGCCGCCGGTCCCGTCCCTGTTCAGTTTTCATGTGCGAAGTCCCATGCTGGAGGGGCTGGCCGGCATCGCGGTGGATCCGGTCCGGGTTCGGATTCCGGAACTCAAGGCGGAGGAGTCTGGACCGCTTCTCATCACCCACAAGGGGCTGAGCGGACCCGCCATTCTCAAGCTGTCCGCCTGGCAGGCCCGGGCGCTGGCCGAGCGGAACGACGCGGTGGAGTTGCGGATTCAGTGGCTGGGTTCCATGACCCGCGATGCGGTTCAGGAGGAATTTAATGCATGTCGCCATAAACAGGGCGGACGCGCGGTGATCAAAAGTGTATTGGGCGGTTTGCCGAGACGCCTGTGGGAGCGGCTTGTTCATTTGGCCGGCATGAATGAATCCACCACCTGGGCGCGGATGACCGCCGCTGAGCGGGAGGCGCTGCTCGGCGGACTCACCGACGCCGCCTGCACCATGCGGGGCAAGACCTTGAACAAGGAGGAGTTTGTCACCTGCGGCGGCGTGAATCTGAAAGAGGTGGATATGAAAACCTTTCAGAGCCGTCTGGTGCCCGGCCTGTTTTTCGCCGGAGAGGTGCTGGACATCGACGGCGTCACCGGTGGTTTCAATTTCCAAGCCGCATGGACCGGGGGATATCTGTCAGGCACCGCAGCTGGAGAACGTTGTCATTCAGACAAGACGCCATAGGATTTTCATCACATGTTAGTCGTTAAACAGGTCCCGGTTAGTGAGGTTTCGGTGATTCTGTCAGAGAAGTTCAATGTGGACCAAATCATCGTTAATCGCCGGAGTCCCGGAAGCGGCGGGTCGCATGGGCAATCCGAAAAACGGGACATTATTCAGTTCCAACTCAAAAGAAGATGTGGAAAAGCGATCCACGTCGTTTCGGCGAAAAGGGTGCAATGTGAAAAGCGGCAGAATTGGACGTCCGTTGGCGGCTTCACGGTATTGCCCCTTTTCATTTTGAACCAGCAGGAGTCCGCCGACATGGCCGCCCGGATTTTCGCCAATAATTAAATCAATTCTGTGCGGGCGGTTGTCGATCTGAATCCAGTCGCCGTACACCAAATTGCGGCCAAGCAGTCCGGGATGTCGGAACGTTTGTTGCGGACGCCAGTCGGTTGCGGGTGCCCCCCAATTGGATTCGAGGACAACCTGTCCGTTGATCATCACAATGATCACATCATCAAAATCGCCCACAAAGCGGAAGGAACCCGGAACTGAAGGCTGAATATATCCCTGATAATGAACGACCCAACCGCGGGGCTCCATATAGTCCGCGACGCCAAAGGCTTCCGGTGCGCCATCGGCCGGGGTGCGGGGAATAAAGAGGTGTGAGAGCCTGAGTTGTTTGGGGACACGATAAAAGTCCCTCATTGTTGGACCGGAAAAACCGGCATCGATCATGCGCCGAAGGTCCGGGGAAAACGAGAAGCGACGGGCCTCACCGTCCCGATTGCGCTTTAAATCATACAGTGTGCCCACAAGATCATTTCCCGAGCCGCCCTCGTCTCCGAATCCGCGAATTCCGCCGCCGGCAGGCACGCCATGCCCGGCTCCAAGCATCGTAATCGGGCTGACGATGTCTGTCAGTAATCCCGCCAGTATATCCAGATTGGCTGCGGACGCGGTATCGACAACCTCCGGGGGCATCTCGAAATCAATTTCGACGTGATCGAAATGGTTCCAATGATTTGTTTCATCGGTCGCATGGCTTAATTCGCTGAGATCGTCAATGATTTCAATTTCCATCTCCGTAATTTCCTCCGGGACCGAGGCCTCAATGACCATCGTTTTGGACGGTGGCGTATCCCGGGAGGGTTCAAAGCTGATGTAGAAAATCATAGCCGTGAAAAGAGCCGCATTGACGAGCACGGAAACCAGGACACTCAGCCAATGGTCTAGACGCATTCTTTTTTCAGTATTCATTTTAAAGCTCCTTTCAGTGAAGTGACTGAAGAAACATACAAATCCCGGCGCAAATTGTTTAGGGATAGTTTCAAATCATTTCTGAAATGCTTTGACCCAAGCTTATTACCATGTGTTCAACCCCCTGGTTAAGGGGTTTCAGTCAATGCCCATTCAGTTTCCGGGTCTTCGGGCGATGTGAAGGCGGGGAATTCCTCGCCGGGAAAGCGCGGGGTGACCCAGAGGGCGACACGCAGGAATTGTCCCGGACGGGGGGAGGAGGCGGCCTCTTGTACCCGAAGGGTGAAGCGGGTCCGGTCACGGAGGAGGTGTTCCATTTGTGCATGGAACCGGGCCGGGATGTAGCCGATCTTCCGGTCCCCGCTGTGAACAGCCCAGTGAGTGATCTCGGCGCGGGTGGATTCCGGTTCCAGCCTGAGGATGGAACCGGACGGCGGCGGACTGTCGATCGGCATGCCGGCCAGATCGAATTCGCCGAGCATAACTTCGCCGGCGCAGACAGTGATACAGAGGGTGAAAACGAAGCTGATCAGAATGAGGCGGGTTTTCATGAGGATTCCTTTCGATGGAGGTGAGTTGTTTGAACGACAATTCCCCACACCCCGGAACCCGGCCGCCTTCCACGGAAATTTTATTTTTTTTCCAGTTTTTCGATAACCTCATCCGGAAGACCTGTTTGCGTCATGGGGCTACTCGAATTCAGACAATCAGTATTGGAGCTTTAGAAATTCAGGATAGTAGTGTGTGACCGCAGCGTGATACACTCGTTCGGCGGTTTGCGGGTCATAGGTGTGTGAACTGCGATTCCGATCCAGAATCATGTCCATCCAGGTTTCGCCTTCTTCAATCAGTCCGGCGGAAAAGGCCAGACGGCTCGCGTCCCGGCTGCCGTAAACCGGCTCCGTGTTTCCCCGTGAGAGCAGAAAATCTTTCAGGGTGTTCCACGCTAATTCATGAGTGAACTAAAAGGCCTGAATCACGCCCTGCTTCTCCAAGTCGGACAACTCCCGGGTTTGGCTCAGGGTCACTGCGTCGGACAATCGCGCCAAGGCTTTTCCGTAGTTGGCAAAGCGTTGTTTCCAGCGAATGTCCTCGGCGGCCATGGTTTATTCCTCAGGGTCGGACTCGTCGGACTCATCCGATTCGTCGGTGTCGTCGTCGAGTTCGTCCTCGGACAGATCCTCTTCGGGAAGATCCTCTTCGGGAATTTCCTGATCGTCGCCGGGGGCTTCCTCGGGTTTGACGGTTTCGATTTCGTCCTCGTCCTCGCTGCGCTCGACGGGGATGGCGGCGACAAGGCGGTCGCTTTCGTCCAGACGGACCAGTCGGACGCCCTGGGTGTTCCGGCCCATGCAGCGGATGTCCTCGACTTTCATGCGGATGACCACACCGCGCTCGGTGATGAGCATGATCGCGTCGGTTTCCTGCACGGTGAAGGCGGTGACCACGGGACCGTTCCGCTCACTCATGAGAATGGTGCGCACCCCGAGTCCGCCGCGCTTGGTTTCGCGGTATTCACTGATGGGGGAGCGCTTGCCGAATCCGTTTTCGCAGACGACCA
This sequence comes from Verrucomicrobiota bacterium, assembly GCA_020831625.1. Classification (GTDB taxonomy): domain Bacteria; phylum Verrucomicrobiota; class Kiritimatiellia; order SS1-B-03-39; family UBA6053; genus PXAS01. The sequence goes on from JAFIGD010000002.1 coordinate 74,842, forward strand.
TGAGGGTGGCCTCGGGATCGACCACGGTGCAACTGACGAGTTGCTGGCCGTTGCGCAGGCGGATGCCGCGCACGCCGCGGGACACCCGTCCCATTTCGCGGAGCTGGCTTTCCTTGAAGCGGACGGTCATGCCGCCGGAGGTGGTCAGCATCAGTTCGTCGTTCTCGCCGGTGAGTCTGACGTTGATGAGCAGATCGCCTTCATCGATATTGATCGCTTTGATGCCGTTGGAGCGGACGTTCTTGTAGGCCGAGAGGTTGGTTTTCTTGGCGGTGCCGTTTCGGGTGGTGAAGACGAGGCACTGGTCCCCGCTGAATTCACGGATGCGGATAAAGGTGGCGATTTTCTCGTCGGGCAGCAGGTCCAGCAGGTTGATGATGGCCTTGCCTTTGGAGCCGCGCGGGGATTCGGGGATTTCGTAGACTTTCTTCCAGAACACGCGTCCTTTTTCGGTGAAGCACAGCAGAATATCATGCGTGGAGGCGAAGAAGATGTTCTCGACGAAATCCTCCTCCTTGGTGCTCATGGCGCGGATCCCGCGACCGCCGCGCCGCTGCTCTTTATAGGTGTCGGCCGGCACACGCTTGATGTAGCCCTGGTGGCTGATGGTGATCACGGAGTCGCGGTCCTCGATGAGGTCCTCGAAGTTGATTTCGGAGTCATCGGAGGTGATTTCGGTGCGGCGGGGATTGCCGTAGATGCGTTTCATCTCGAGCAGATCGTCTTTGATCACGCCGTAAATGAGCTTGGGATCGGCCAGCAGCGATTTGAGGTAGGCGATGCGCTTCTGGATCTCGTCGTATTCGGCCTGCACTTTGTCGCGTTCGAGGCCGGTGAGCTGATACAGCCGCATTTCGAGAATGGCGTTGGCCTGGATTTCGCTGAAGGCGAAGCGGGCGATGAGGTTGGTTCGGGCCTCGTCGCGGGCGGAGGCGGCGCGGATGATGCGCACGACCTCGTCCATGTTGTCCATGGCGATGAGCAGGCCTTCGAGAATGTGGGCGCGGGCCTCGGCCTTGGCCAGTTCGAACTGGGTGCGGCGGGTGATGACATCAAAGCGGTGGTCGAGGAAGGCCTTGAGCATTTCCTTGAGGTTCATGACCTTGGGCTGGCCGTGGTCAATCGCCAGCATGGTCGCCCCGAAGGTCGTCTGCAGGAAGGTCTGCTTGTAGAGATTGTTGAGCACGATGCTGGCCATGGCGTTGCGCTTGATCTCAATCACCACCCGGATGCCGTCCTTGTCGGATTCGTCGCGGACATCGGAAATGCCCTCGATTTTCTTTTCCCGCACCAGTTCGGCGACTTTGATCACCAGGTTGGCTTTGTTGACGGTGTAGGGCAGCTCGGTGATGATAATGGTTTCTTTGCCGCGGGCGTCCTCCTCGATCTCGGCGATGCCGCGGATGCGGATGAGTCCGCGCCCGGTTTCGTACATCTTGATGATTTCATTGACGCCGCGGATTTTCGCGCCGGTGGGAAAGTCCGGGCCTTTAATGAACTGCATCAGGTCGCGGATGGAGCAGTCGGGGGTCTCGATGAGATGGACCAGGCCCTCGATCAGTTCGTCGAGGTTGTGCGGGGGAATGTTGGTGGCCATGCCGACCGCGATACCGGTGGAGCCGTTGGCGAGCAGGTGGGGGATGCGGCAGGGCAGAACGGTGGGCTCTTCGAGTTTTTCGTCGAAGTTGAGCCGCATGTCCACGGTTTCCTTGTCGATGTCGGCGAGGAGATCCTCGGCGAGGCGGTTCAGGCGGCACTCGGTGTACCGGTAGGCCGCGGGCGGATCGCCGTCGATGGAGCCGAAGTTCCCCTGGCTGTCGATGGTCGGGTACCGCATGGAGAAGGTCTGCGCCTGGCGCACCAGGGCGTCGTATACGGCGGAGTCGCCGTGCGGGTGGAATTTACCCATCACTTCCCCGACGACACGGGCGCACTTGACGAAGGGACGGCTGTGGAGCCATCCGCCCTCTTTCATGGCGTAGAGAATACGGCGGTTTACCGGTTTGAGACCGTCGCGGGCATCGGGAAGGGCGCGGCCGATGATCACCGACATGGAGTAGTCGATGTAGTCGCGCTGCATCTCCTCTTCGATGTTGATGAGGTCGATGTGGTCGGCGGGGGCGGTGGGGGGAATCAAGGGGTCCATATAAAAAAGATCCTAAAAGGGGTCAGATATCAAGATTGCGCACGTTGAGGGCGTTGGCTTCGATGAAGTCGCGGCGGGGCGCCACTTCGTCGCCCATCAGGATCGTGAAGATCTGATCGGCTTTGATGGCGTCTTCGAGAACGACTTTCACGAGGCGCCGTTTGGCGGGATCCATGGTGGTTTCCCAGAGCTGGGCGGGGTTCATTTCACCGAGACCTTTATAGCGCTGGATGGTCATGCCTTTTTTGCCGAGATCGCGGATTTTCTGCAGAAGGTCCATGAGATGGACGACTTCATCCACTTTTTCCTCACCCTCGTGCAGGGTGAAGAGCGCGTCCTCCCCGGACAGCAGGCGGGAGGAGTCCACGCCCATGGTGGCGAGCACATCCATCTGCTCCTGGATGCGTTTGTTGGACTGGATGTCCACATAGAGGAAGGGACGCCCCTCGCCTTCGAAGTGCTCGTTGATGGCGCGCAGCTCCTCTTCGTCAAACGCGTAGCGGGTGACCTTCTCCTTGCCGCTGCCGCACATGATGGCGTAGAGGGGGAGGGAGCCGTCTTCGCGGCGCTGCGCGAGGTAGTCGGCGGGATCAATCTGTTTGCGCCGCACCAGATCAATGAGCGGCTCCAGCTTGGAAAGCTGCATGAGCACGTTCTTGAGGGCTTCGGTGTCGAGCAGCTCCTCGCCGTCCGCGCCTTTGGCGACAATGCCGTCGGTCCCGAGTTCCATGAGAATGCGGGTGAGTTCGTTGTCGTTCTGGATGTACTCCTCGCGCTTGCGGCGGACGATCTTGTAGAGCGGCGGCTGGGCGATGTAGATGTAGCCGTTTTCGATGAGTTCCTTCATCTGACGGTACAGGAAGGTCAGGATCAGGGTGCGAATGTGGAGCCCGTCCACGTCGGCGTCGGTCATGATGATGATGCGGTGGTAGCGGGCTTTGGCGATGTTGAAATCGTCTTTGCCGATGCCGGTGCCGATGGCGGTGATCATCGTCTGAATTTCGTTGTTGCCGAGAATCTTGTCGAGCCTTGCTTTTTCCACGTTCAGCACTTTACCGCGCAGGGGCAGAATCGCCTGGAAGGTCCGGTCGCGTCCCTGTTTGGCGGAACCGCCCGCCGAATCACCTTCCACAATGTAGATTTCGCATTTGGAGGGGTCGCGTTCGGAGCAGTCGGCCAGTTTGCCGGGCAGGGCGGCGGAATCGAGCGCACCTTTGCGGCGGGTCAGTTCGCGGGCCTTGCGGGCGGCCTCGCGCGCGGAGGCGGCGAGCACCGCTTTTTCAATAAATTTACGGGCCGAGGCCGGATGCTCCTCCAGATAGGTGGAGAGTTCTTCATTGACCACGTTTTCGACAATGCCGGCCACCTCGCTGTTGCCCAGCTTGGTTTTGGTTTGTCCCTCGAACTGCGGATCCTGCACCTTCACGCTGATGATGGCCGTGAGCCCCTCGCGGATGTCATCGCCGGTCATGCCGACTTTGTCATCCTTGATCATCTTGTTGGCCTTGCCGTAGGCGTTGATGGTCCGGGTCAGCGCGGAGCGGAAACCGCTGAGATGGGTGCCGCCCTCGTGGGTGTTGATGTTGTTGGCGTAGGAATAGAGGTTTTCGTTGTAGGCATCGGTGTACTGCATGGCAATTTCCACCGTGGTGCCGTCTTTTTCCTTTTCGAAATAAATCACGTCCTCATGCAGCGGGGACTTGTTGGTGTTCAGATGTTTGACGAACTCGGCGATGCCGCCCTCGTATTTGAACTCCTCGCGGCGGTTTCCGCCCTCGGCTTCCAGAATCACCTGCACCCCGCGGTTCAGGAAGGCCATTTCGCGGAGGCGGTTGGTGAGAATATCCCAGGAGAACTGCAGGGTTTCGAAAATTTCGTGGTCGGGCATGAAGGTGATCTTCGTGCCGCTGTCTTTGCAGTGGCCGATGACTTCGAGCGGCTTGGCGGTTTTGCCGCGTTCAAAGCGCATGTGGTGAATCAGCCCGTCGCGGCGGACCTCGACCTCCAGCCATTCGGAGAGCGCGTTCACGCAGGAGACGCCGACCCCGTGCAGACCGCCAGAGACCTTGTAGGAATTGCTGTCGAACTTGCCGCCCGCGTGCAATACCGTCAGCACCACCTCGACGGCGGGTTTCTTTTCGGTGCGGTGCATGTCGGTGGGAATGCCGCGGCCGTTGTCGGTAACCGTAATGGATCCGTCGAGATTCAGGGCGACCTCGACAAAATCGCAATGGCCCGCCAGGGCCTCGTCAATCGAGTTGTCGACCACCTCATACACCAGATGGTGGAGGCCGCGGACCCCGGTGTCGCCAATGTACATGCCCGGCCGTTTGCGGACAGCGGAAAGGCCCTCTAAAACGGTGATGTTGCTCGACGTGTATTTGGTTGGATCAATGATTTCTTCAACGCCATCTACAACACTTTGGGGATCAATAGGTTCTGTCATAAAAAGTTTTCCGGATTTCGCACGGGACACGGATGGTGTATCCAGTCCATAAGAGAATGACGAAACCCTATACAAACCCCTTGAAATGACAAGGATTTAATGGGGGGAATCCTGGCCCGGATTTTCCGAGGATCGGAAAATGACACCGCCGCTTTTCCGATGTTCGGAAAAGGGGGCGGGCGGCGGGGCGGAGAGACGTTAAACCACGGATGGACACGGATAAACACGGATCTTTGAGGCAGTGAGGGAACTCAGTACCCGAGGGAGAAGCCGCTGAGGGGTTCGGCGGTGGAGATGCCGATGCTGGAGGAAAAGGCGTCGGAGTTGGGTTGGACGCGGACGCGGGTTCCCGGTTGCGGCGTCTGCGGCTGGGGACGGGGGTGGTGCACGAACGGGGGATGCCGATAGGGCTGGCGCTGGCGGTGTGCGTGGTGAATGACCGGCCAGGGGGTGACGTATTGCACCCGGGTCGGGGTGTTGAGGGTGCGGGCGGTGTTCTCGGCCTGTTGCGCCCGGAATTCGGCATCGGCGACACGCCGTTCCACGTTGGCGAGGCGGTCGGCGGTCCGCTGGCGCTCGGCATCCGCCTCGGCGGCGGCTTTGGCGTCGGTGTATTGCACAAACACATCGACCTCGGGGAATTCCCGGCGGAAATCCCGCCAGAACGCGTAGCGCTCGGCGGCGGGGCGGGTGCGGAAATCGGAATCGGCCAGGCGTTCGGCTTTGACGGCCTCGCCGCGCTCGCGCCGGGATTCCGATTCGCGGGCCTGCCGCTCGCGCCGGGCTTCGGCGGCGGCTTCGGAAATCAATTCGATGCGGATGACGAGTCCTTCGCGGAGTTGAACTTCTCCCCGTTCATAGAACAGGCGTTCGAATTCGCCCATTTCAATGCGGCCTTGAGGCTGTCCCAGCGCCTCAAGAACGGTCAGCCGGTCGTCGCCAATCCGGAGGTCGGCGAACAGGGGGAGCGTGAGCAAACCGCAGAGAGCGGCTCCAACTATTCGGGCGGTACAGGAAGTGAATCTGACGTTCATGATAGGGTCCTTTGGTATAAGGTACACCTTGACCGGGAAAAGATCAAGGGAATGGCGAATGTGGAGTGACGAGTGACGAGTGACGAGTGTGGGGAGTGACGAATGACGAATGACGAATGTGGAGTGACGAGTGAGCGGAATGGATTGCAAAGGGAGGTGGTTTTTGATTGAAGCCGGGGCATGATGCACATTGAACGAGCTGTTATCACCGCCGCGGGCCCCGGGCAGCGCGGCATTCCTTTGCAAACGCTGGTGGACCGGGACGGAGTGACCCGTTCGGCACTGGCGGTTTTATTGCGGGAGATTCAGGACGCGGGGATTCGTAAAACCGCGGTGGTGATCCGTCCCGGCGATGAGGAGGCCTACACCGAGGCGGCGGGCGTTTTGGCGGAGGGGCTGACGTTTCTGCCGCAGGTGGAGGCGCGGGGATATGGCCACGCGCTGTCGCTGGCAAAGACGTTCACGCAGGGGGAGTCGTTTTTGCATTTGGTGGGCGATCACCTTTGTGTGAGCGATGAGGCGGCGGGCTGTGCGCGTCAGTTGGTGGATGTGGCGCGGTCGGAGGCCTGCGCGGTGTCGGCGGTGCAGGCGACGCGGGAGACGACGTTGTCGCTCTACGGCGCGGTGGGCGGGCTGAAGGTTCCGGGATCGGAGCGGCTCTACCGGGTGGAGTGTGTGCGGGAAAAACCGACGCCGACGGTGGCGGAGCGGGAACTGGTGGTGCCGGGGCTGCGGGCGGCGCATTATCTTTGCTTTTTCGGGATGCATGTGCTGACGCCGGGGGTGATGGAGGCTCTGGAGGCGCGTTTGGCGGCGGCGGAGGGTTCGGGTGTGAATTTGTCGTCGGCCCTGGATGATCTCTCGCGGCGGGAGAAGTATCTGGCCTTGGAGATTAAAGGCCACCGGCATAATCTGGGGGTTCCATACGGATTGTTTCACGCGCAACTGGCGCTGGCGCTGCGGGGCGTGGACCGGGATCAGGTGCTGGCGGACATGGTGACGCTGCTGGCGCAACGCGGCGGGGGCGTCGCGTGAGCACAGTGCTGCAATTGATTCAGGCGGAGGGGGCGGAGCGGGACCGGGCGCTGGAGGCGGTGCTGGCGGGTCAGCCGGTGGAGGCGCTTTGGGCGGTGTGTCAGGAGCTGGACGCGTTTCAGAAGGAAAGCGACAATTTGTACGAGCGGGTGCGGGCGCTGTTTTTTCTGCATGCGGTTTTCCGGTATCATTTGACCGGGGAACAGGGCCTGCCCGCGGAGGGGCGGATTCCGTATGACGGGGTTCGGCTGCTGCACAAGCGCCGGTTTGAGGAGGCGTTGGAGCTGTTCATGGCGGCGGCGCGTCGGGAGGGGCTTTCGGATCCGCTGGGGAGCGCAATCGCGGAGGCGTCGCATCGGCTGGCGATTCAGCATTTGGCGAATCAGGTGCGGAAATCGGTGCGGTCGGTGCGGGGAAATCAGTGGATGTTCCGTCTGGGGCACGTGGCGGATCAGACCCTGCGGATTCGGCGGGAGTTGCTGACGCCCGGGGAGAACGGCCTGTATCCGATTTTGCGGGAACAGACGCCGGTGCGCATGGATTTGACCCACAGCGGCTGGAGCGACATCTTTTTTCTGGGGATGGATTATCCGGAGGGCGCGCGGGTGATCAATGTGTCCATTGACCTGGCGGTTCACGGCCGGGGTCAGACGCCGGCACCGCCGGTGCAGGCGTATCTGCGGGTGATCGATGAGCCGGTGCTGCGGCTGGTGTCGGTGGATCTGGGGGTGAAGGCGGATGTGACGGCGCTGGCGGATGTGTATGATTTCGCGAAGGATTATCTGGGGCTGTTGAAGGCGGCGGTGATTGCATCGGGTCTGGTGCCGCCGGGGATGGAGGGATCCGGTCAGGATCTGGGGGATGTGCTGGAGGGGCTGGCGGGTCCGGGCCGTGGACTGGAATTGGTGAGCCATGTGAACGGCATTCCCAAGGGCTCGCGGCTGGCGGTGTCGACGAATCTGCTGGCGTCGCTGATCGCGGTGTGCATGCGGGCCACGGGACAGACAGAGGCGGTGGCGGGCGGACTGACGGAGGCGGAGCGGCGGATTGTGGCGTCTCGGGCGATTCTGGGGGAATGGCTGGGTGGGTCGGGCGGCGGCTGGCAGGACAGCGGCGGGGTGTGGCCGGGGATCAAGCTGATTGAGGGTTGTGAGGCGGGGCCGGACGATCCGGAGTACGGCATCAGCCGCGGGTGTCTGCTGCCGAAGCACCGGATTCTGGACGAGACGGATGTGCCGCCGGACTCGCGGCGGAAGCTGGCGGAGAGTCTGATTCTGGTGCACGGGGGCATGGCCCAGAATGTGGGGCCGATTTTGGAAATGGTGACCGAAAAGTATCTGCTGCGCTCCGGGGCGGAGTGGCAGGCGCGTCAGGAGGCGCTGACGTATCTGGACGCGGTGCTGGCGGCGCTGAAGGCGGGGGATATCCGGGAACTGGGCGCGATCACCACCCGCAATTTCACCGGACCGCTGCAGGCGATTATTCCCTGGGCGACGAATCATTACACGGAGACGCTGATCCGGATGACGCGGGAGCGGTTCGGAGAGGCGTTCTGGGGGTTCTGGATGCTGGGGGGCATGTCGGGTGGCGGCATGGGCTTTATGGTGGATCCGGCGGTGCGGAGTGAGGCACAGGCCTTCTTGCTGGAGACCATGCGGACGGTGAAACGTCAGTTGCAGCACGCGCTGCCGTTCGCGATGGATCCGGTGGTGTATGATTTCGGCATCAATGAGCACGGTACCCGCGCGGTGTGTCTGCGGGAGGAGGCGGCGCTGATGCCGGTGGCATATTATGGTCAGGCGCTGCCGGAATGGGTGCGGGCCGATCCGCGGACCCATCCGCCGGCGCGGCGGGCGGAACTGGAGCGTTTGGCGGAGGCGAGCCGGGAGGATCCGGGCTTCGGTGCGCTGGCGCCGCAGTTGTTTGCGCAGTTGCTGCCGAGTCAGCGGGGGGGCGACGGGGAAAAAGCGGCGTCGCTGCGGACGCTGCTGGAGGAAATCGGATTTGACGCGCAGCAGCAGGAGGATGTCCGGCGCCAGTTGGTGGCGGGCAAACTGGGTCTGGCGCGGAACCGCTTGCCGGAGACGACGGTGATTGAGGATGTGCCGGAGGGCGCGGTGGTGCATGCGGAGTCGCTGGGCGCGGCCGAGGAGGCGCTGGGGCTGGAGGCGCTGCGGCGCGGTGAGGTGGGGGTGATCACCCTGGCGGCGGGCACGGGGAGCCGCTGGACCCAGGGGGCGGGAGTGGTGAAGGGGCTGCATCCGTTCTGTCGGCTGGACGGAAAACACCGGAGTTTTCTGGAGGTGCATCTGGCCAAATCGCGGAAGATCGGCCGCCGGGTGGACATGCCGCCGGCGCATGTGTTCACCACGAGTTATTTGACGCATGGTCCAATCGCGGCGGCGCTGGCGGAGGCGGACGCATACGGCTATGAAGGGCCGGTGCGTCTGTCGCGCGGGCAGGCGGTGGGGATCCGCATGATTCCCATGGCGCGGGATCTGGCCTTCGCCTGGGAGGAAATGCCGCAGCAGTTGTTGGACGCCCAGGCGCAGAAAATGAAGGAGAGTCTGCAGGGCGCGCTCCTGCAGTGGGCGAAAGGCGCCGGAGAGGGGCGGGACTACACCGACAATGTGCCGATGCAGTGTTTGCATCCAGTGGGGCACTGGTTTGAGGTGCCGGGGCTGTTGCGCAACGGGGTGCTGGCGGATTTGCTGGACGAGCGGCCGCAGCTTCAGTGGCTGATGCTGCACAACATCGACACCACCGGCGCGGATCTGGATCCCCGCCTGCTGGGGCATCATATTCAGAGCGGGAAAACCCTGACCTACGAGGTGATTTCCCGGCGGATTCAGGATATGGGCGGCGGTCTGGCGAATATTCACGGCCGGGTGCAGCTGCTGGAGGGACTGGCGATGCCCCGGGAGGATCTGGACACGGCGCTGCGGTATTACAATTCCATGACGACCTGGATTCATGTGGACGGCTTGTTGAAGGCCTTCGGGTTGACGCGCGGTGATCTGCGGGACGCGCCGAAGGTCGCGGCGGCGATTCGAACGCTGGCCGCGCGGCTGCCGACGTACATTACCCTCAAGGATGTGAAAAAGCGCTGGGGGCACGGACAGGAGGATGTGTTCCCGGTGTCGCAGTACGAAAAGCTTTGGGGCGATATGACGACCCTGCCGGAGCTGGACTGCGGCTTTTTGCACGTCTCGCGGGCGCGCGGGCAGCAGCTCAAAGATCCGGGGCAACTGGACGGCTGGGTGCGCGACGGATCGGCGGCCTATGTCGAGGGTCTGTGTTGTTTTGAAGAGGAACGGGGATAAGACTTGTATTTTAACCGATTTAAGGGATAATTTTCTGATAACCTTGTATCAATAAACGTTTATTCAGGAGATTCTATGAAAAGTCGCAATATGTTGAGTCTGGTCGCGGGTTTGGTGTTGCTTGGCGCTTGTCGGCAGTCCGTAACCGATACCGTGGAGTGGTCGGAGTTAAAGGGCATGGATTATCAGGCGGAGCGCGCCGAGGCGCGGGTGGAGGCGGGTGCGGACGCGGAGGAGCTTGAAGCGGTTTCGGAAGCCGTGATCGCGGCGGCCAGAGCGTTGCTGGATTCGGGGGTTCCCGCGAATGTGGTGTCCCGTTCGGCGGTGGATGCCCGTTTGAAGGATGTGAAGGATTTGCTCGGCGCCCTGGAGGAGGACCCGGGGGCGGCGGATGTGCTGAAGGCGTTTCATCCGGTTGTCGCGGAGTTGATGCATGCCGCCGGTATGCCGCATGTGCATGATCACGGGCACGGACAGGACCATGGGCACGACCACGACCATGGGCACGGACATGGGCACGAACACGATCACGACCATGATCATGAACACGGACACAGCCATGACCATGATCATGAACACGGGCATGACCACGATCATGATCATGACCACTGATCTGGTCGCGTTGACGGATGTTCGGGTTGTCCTGGGGGAGCGGGTGGAGGCCCGCTTCCCGGATTTAGTGCTGGCGCGCGGCGAGCGGGTTGCGGTGACGGGGCCGAGCGGGTGCGGGAAGTCGACGCTGCTGAATGTGCTGTGCGGGCTGTTGCGTCCGGACGGGGGCGTGGTGCGGGTGGCGGGTCGGTCGCTGGGGGATCTGGGCGCGGGGGAGCTGGATGGGTTCCGGGGGCGGCATATCGGGGTGGTGCATCAGTCGTTTCACCTGTTGCACGGGTTCTCGGCGTTGGAGAATGTGATGACGGGGCTGCGGTTCGGGCGGCGGGCGTCGGGCCGGCGGGTGCGGGAGGAGGCGATGGATTTGCTGGACCGGGTGGGGCTGGCGGATCAGGCGGGAGCGAAAACGAACCGGATGTCGGTGGGGGAGCGGCAGCGGGTGGCGATCGCGCGGGCGCTGGCCGGAAAACCGGATTTGCTGTTGGCGGATGAGCCGACGGGGGCGCTGGATCCGGAGGCGTCGGAGCGGGCGATGGCGCTGCTGGAGGGCTTGTGCGTGGAGGTGAACTGCGGGTGGGTGTGTGTGACCCATGACCTGGAGCTTGCGAAGCGCTTTCCGCGTCAGCTTTCGTGCGCGGGGGTTATTCGGCGGACCGGGGAGGCGGCATGACGCTTTTGGGGATGGCCTGGCGGTATGTGCGGGCGCGCCGGAGCGTGAGTGTGCTGACGGTTCTGGGGATCGCGCTGGCGACGGCGCTGCCGTGTTTTGTGCTGCTGTTGCGGGAACAGGCGGAGGGGGCGCTGCTGCGGGAGGGCGAGGGCGTGGATCTGGTGGTGGGCGGGAAGGGAAGTCCATTGCAGCTGGTGCTGAGTGTGGTGCATCATCTGGATGTGCCGACGGGCAATATTCCGTTGTCGCTGTACGAAACATTCCGCGATGATCCGCGGGTGGTGCGGGCGGTGCCGTTCTCGCTGGGGGACAATGTGGCGGGCTTTCGGATTGTGGGCACCTCACCGGAATTTTTCGAGTGGCGGCCGCGGAATCACGGGGACGGGCCCTGGGTCACCCTGCGGGTGGGCCGCATTTTTGAGGAGACCTTTGACGCGGTGCTGGGGGCGGAGGTCGCGGAGCGTCTGGGGCTCCGGATCGGGGACAGCTTTGTGGGATCGCACGGTTTGCAGGCGGCTCCGGGCACGGAGCACGATGATTTTCCGTATGTGGTGACGGGGATTCTGGAGCGGACGGGGGGAACGGTGGACCGGCTGGTGCTGTCGACGCTGCAGTCGGTCTGGGATGTGCACGAGGCGGAGGAGGAACTGCACCGGGGCATGTTCGGGGCGGTGCCGCGGGCGGACCGGGTTCCGGAGGTGACGGCGGTGTGGCTGCGGCTCCGGAGTCCGGGGATGCGGCTTCGGATTCGGGGTGAGATCAACCGGGGCACGGAGGCGATGGCGGCGGTGCCGGTGGATGAACTGAACCGTCTGTATCAGCGGGTGCTGCGTCCGGTGGAGCGGGGAATGCTCTGGATGGCGGGCGCGGTGGCGGTGGTGTCGGGGTTTTCGGTGCTGGCGACGCTGTTGCAGTCGACCGACCGTCGGCGGCGGGACTGGGCGGTGCTGCGGACGCTTGGGGCGCACCCGAGGGAAATCGCGGCGCTGGTGTGGATGGAGGCGTTTTGGCTGAGTTCGATCGGGGTCATCCTGGGGGTGATTCTGGCCCATGGCGGGCTGGCGGCGGGGGTGCGGGTGTTTCAGCCGGAATTTCTTTCGGGCTTTGATCCCTTTCATTTTGCGGAACTTCAGGGTAGGGTTGTCCTTATGATATGGATGAGCGGAATGTTGTTTGGTCTGGTGCCGGCGCTGACGGGATACCGTCGGTCGCCGATCGAGGAGTTGTCGCGTGAAGTCTGAGGGGGTAAAACCGAAAAAGAAGGCGGTGGACCGGTGGATTGACACGGGGCTGGTGCTGGCGACGCTGTTGCTGTTCGCGATGATTCTGCACCGGCTGAATGTGCGGAAAACCGGCGGGGAGGCGGTGGAGCGTCCGGCTGCGGTTATGGAGCGGGTGGAGACGGAGGGCGGGATTCCGCGGCTGTCTTTCAGTCAGTTGGAGCGGGTGATGCCGGATGAGAACGGGCATCCGGCTTTTCCGCCGGGGATGTTGGCACTGGACGGGGAGACGGTGAGAATTCAGGGGTTCATGTCGCCGTTTGACAGTTTGCAGAATATGAAAACGTTTATGCTGTTTCCGTTTCCGACGGGGTGCAATTTCTGTGAGCCGCCGGCGGTGAATCAGGTGGTGCTGGTGCGTCAAAAAGAGGGGCAGAGGCGCTACGGGTTTATCGATGCGCCGATTTTGATCACCGGAACGCTGCGGCTGTGGCGCGAGGACAGTGAGGATTCGGCCCATTCGGAAGATTTTTTCCTGTATGTGATGGAGGACACCGAGGTGATTGAGCTGGAAATGGATCCGATCCAGCGCGAGCGGTTCCATCGGGATCATCAGCAGAGGATGTTTTGATCCGGCGGGATGTTTGACAATACGTGTCTTTTTGTTATCATACGTGCATGAAGCAAAAACTCACCTTATCCATTGAGCCGGACATTGTCCGCCGGGTGAAAAAAATCGCCCGGACCCGGAGCACGACCGTTTCCGCGCTGTTTGAGGACTGGAGTTCGAGGGTTCTTCTGGAGGAGTCCGCATCCGCCGGGGGCGGCGTGGCCGATGATTTGCTTGGGCGTTGGGGTTCAGATGTTGAGGGTGTCGAACCGTCCGGGGAGTCGGATGCCCGACTTGAATATCTTTTGAAAAAGCACGGATCGTGACATGCGGGTTCTTATTGATACAAATGTCTTTCTGGATGTTCTGTTGAACCGCCGGGAATGGGCGGAGGACAGCGCGAGAATTTTGAACCATCTGGAGAAGACACCGGGATCAGGATGGATTGCATGGCACACCTTGTCGAACTTGTATTACATCGGGCGTAAAATGACAGGGGAGGCCCGGACCCGATCCAGTCTTCAGCGGATTTTGGCCGGGTTTGAACTCTGTCCCGTCCACAGTCATTTGGCGGTGTCGGCTCTCGACTGGCCGGTGAGGGATTATGAGGATGCCCTGCAAATCGCCGCCGGGATCGGAGCGGAGGTCAATTGGATCGTCACGCGGAACGGTCCCGATTTCAAAGGCTCGCCGATTCCGATTCTCTCGCCGAAGGCGGCCGTGGTGCGTTTCGGTTTGGAATAGGTCTGGAAACCGACCGGGGTGACATCAAGTCCCTGGAGGGACGATTGTCCGGCTATTACCGCTTGAGGGTGGGAGCCTACAGGATTCTTTTCAGTATCGGGGTTCTGGAGGGCCGTCGGGTTGTGAGTTGTCACGATGCGGAACACCGTTCGCTCGTGTATGAAGTGCTGGAGGCCCGTGAAAATCTCAGGGCCTTTTTGGAATCAAACGGTCCCGAAAATGAGTAGCGTTGGGTCCGGAGTTGTTCGAGGGAAACCGTGTTGCCGCAGGTGATGCTCACCCGCGTGACAAGCACGCGGGACTCGTGAAAAAAACGTTTTGGGACGAGCCCCATGCCCTCGCGGCATGGGTGAGGTTCACCTATGGCTAGCCGTATTCTCCCTAACGTTCACGAGTCCCATGCCCTTGCGGCATGGGTGAGCATCACCTGCGGCCAAGTTCGACCCTTCAGCGATCGTTTATTCCGCACCCGCCTGGGTTTTCCGCGCGTGGGCGGCGCCGATGAAGCCGGCGAAGAGGGGGTGGGGATTGAAGGGCTGGGATTTGAATTCGGGGTGGAACTGCACCGCGACAAACCAGGGGTGGTCTTTGACTTCGACGATTTCGACGAGGCTGTCGTCGGGGGTGGTGCCGGCAAGAGTAAGCCCGCCGTTCTGAAGCTGTTCGCGGTAGGCGTTGTTAAATTCGTAGCGGTGGCGGTGGCGCTCGCTGATGTTGAGGGTGCCGTAGGCTTGGGCGACGCGGGTGTCGGGCTTGAGCTTGCAGTGCCAGGCGCCGAGGCGCATATTGCCGCCGAGGGTGGTGAGTCCTTTCTGCTCTTCCATGAGACAAACCACGGGATGGGGGGACTGCGGGTCGATTTCAGTGGTGTTGGCTTTTTCGAGGCCGCATACATTGCGGGCGAATTCGATGACGGCACACTGAAGGCCCATGCAGATTCCGAAGAAGGGAACCCCTTTTTCGCGGGCCAGTTGTACCGCGAGCACTTTGCCTTCAACCCCGCGGTGTCCGAAGCCGCCGGGCACGAGAATGCCGTCGACCGTTTCGATGACATCGGTTTTGCCTTTTTCGAGATCTTCGGACGCAATCTTTACAAGCTTCAACTTGATGCTGTGGGCGATGCACCCGTGGTCGAGCGCCTCGAAGATGGATTTGTAGGCATCCTGCAGTTCCTGATATTTGCCGACCACGCCGATGGTGACTTCGCCGCGGGGATTGCGGATCGCATTGATCACCTTGCGCCATGGGGTAAGATCGGCCTGCGGCCGCACAATCCGGAAGTGGACCATGATCTGCTCGTCGAGGCCCTGGTCGCTGAGCACGAGCGGCACTTCGTAGATCGAGTGTTTGACATCGGTTTCCTCGATCACGCTGTGGAGCGGGACGTTGCAGAAGAGGGAGAGCTTTTTCCGGACCTCCAAGGACAAGGGGACTTCGGCGCGGCAGATGAGAATATCGGGCATGATGCCGATTTCCCGCAGTTTGGCGACCGACTGCTGGGAGGGTTTGGTTTTCACTTCGCCGGCGGCGGCGATGAAGGGCACGTAGGTGAGGTGGATGTAGACGACGTTGTCGCGGCCCTGTTCCAGACCGATTTCGCGGATGGCCTCGAGGAAGATGGAGCCTTCGATATCGCCGACGGTGCCGCCGATTTCGCAGAGGATGACGTCCACATCGGGTTCCTCGAGGGCGCGGATGCGGGATTTGATCTCGTTGGAGATGTGGGGAATCATCTGCACGGTCCCGCCGAGATAGTCGCCGCGGCGTTCTTTTTCAAGCACGTCCCAGTATATGCGTCCGGCGGTGACGTTGGATTTTTTGGAGGTGGGGGCACCGGTGAAGCGTTCGTAGTGGCCGAGGTCGAGGTCGGTTTCTGCGCCGTCATCGGTGACGTAGACCTCCCCGTGCTGGTAGGGGCTCATGGTGCCCGGATCCACGTTGAGGTAGGGGTCGAGCTTCATGATGCGGATGCGGAGTCCGCGGCTGGTGAGCAATGAGCCGACGGCGGCGGCGGTGATGCCTTTGCCGAGGGAGGATACCACGCCTCCGGTGATAAAGATGTATTTGGCCATAAAAAAATCCCAACGAAATTGATGTGCGTCGGGAACATTCCACTACCGCCGGAGGCGTGGAAAGGAAAGCCGGAAAAGGGAAAATCTTTCGGGCACAAAAAAACCCGCGGGGCCGCGGGTTGATTTGTGCAAAGCGCCGGGGGTTACCAGCTGGCTTTGGTCACGCCGGGAATTTCGCCCTTGGAGGCGAGTTCGCGGAAGGTGATACGGGAAAGTTTGAAGCGGCGCATGAAAGCGCGGCGGCGTCCGGTGACCTGACAGCGGTTCACTAGGCGTGTGGGGCTGGCATCGCGGGGGAGCTGGGAAAGGGCGATGTAATCACCTTTTTCTTTCAGTTCCTTGCGCAATTCAGCGTACTTCGCAACGGTTTTCTTTTTGCGTTTTTCTTTTTCGATCCAGCCTGTTCTTGCCATGAAAATGTTCCTCTTTATAAACAAATGATTTGAAGGGAGGTCGGTCTTTATGCGAAAAGGCGGGGGGAGGTCAATTGAAAAGTGCAGAAAAAGTATGATCGGATGTGTGTCATGAAACGTTTTCCGCGATTCGGGGCCGGATTTTTGCTGGCCGCGGGTGTTTTGCTGCTTTTGGCGTGCCGTCCCCGGGCGGAGCCGTTTCCGGAGCGGATTCCCATCGGCGCGGTGCAGGGGCGGGTGCTGCCGGAGGATTCGGGGCTCGCCCACCGCTCGCCGCTGACGGGGGAGACGGTGACGGTGCGGGGTGCGGTGCATCAGGTGCTGCGCTGGCGGGCGGACGCGGGACACGCCCTGTACGGGATGATGATTCAGGATTTGCCGGGGGAGGCGGACGGGGATCCGCTGACCTCGGACGGCTTGTTTGTGTACCTGGGCGGGATGCCGGAACGGGTTCGGGAGGATCAGCGGCGGCAGGAAATCCGGCCCGGGGATGTGGTGACCCTGCGCGGAACCGTGCAGGAGCGGTTCGGACAGACGGAACTGGCGGACGCGGTGCTGCTGTCGCATGTCGGCGGCGGGGATGTGGACGAGCTGGTGCCGCCGACGGTGCTGCGGTTGTCGGCCAATTTGGAGGAGACGCGCCGGATTCTGGAGCGGCATGAGGGGATGCGGGTGAAGCTGGCGGCGGGTGCTGCGGCGGTTTCGGGCTCGTTTCCGAATGACCGCAACCGCGATTATCGGGTGTGGGTGACCCCGGCGGACAATCCGATTCTGCGGCGCGGCCGGGCGGCGGAGCGGCGGCTGTTCCGCGGGGCGCATCCCTTGAGCGGTGTTCCGCGCGGGGAAGGACTGGCGGGTCACGGAATGCGGCTGGTGCTGGGGAGCCTGGGCTTATATCTGGAGGACACCGACATGTATTTGCTGCCGGTGACCACGGGCGCGGTGTTTCCGGAGGCGCTGGTGGGCGGGCTGCAGTTTGCGTTCGGACAGTATGTGCTGCAGGTGGAGGCGATGCCGGAGGTCCGGGGCGGTCCGCCGCCGTCGGCCTGGCGGATTCCGGCACCGGAGGGGAGCGAATCCCGGCTGCGGATCGCGACCTATAATATTGAGAATCTGTATGATTTCGTGAACAATCCGTTTCATGACTGTGATTTCCCGGGCGATCCCGGCTGTCCCGGTGTCCGTGAGCCGTGGAATTATCTGCCGCCCTCGGACGCGCATTACCGGGAGCAGTTGCGGATTGTGGCGCGTCACATTGTCGGGGAAATGGCTTCGCCGCATATACTGATGGTTCAGGAGATCGAAAATCAGGACATCGGGGTGATGACCCCGGAGGGCATGGTGTACGGGACGGCGGATAACGCGGACGGGGAACTGGATGTTTTGCAGGAACTGATCCTGGAGATCGCGGCGCTGGGCGGTCCGGTCTACACAAGCGCGGCGAACCGGAACAGCGGCGACGCCCGGGGGATTGTGACGGCGTATTTGTATCAGGCGGCGTATTTCACGCCGATTGAGGCGGAGGCGGATCATCCGCTTCTGGGCGCGAATCCGGTGCTGGACATCCCGGGAGTTCCGTTGCCGATGGTGGGCGAGACGGCCAATCCCAAGGCGTTTAATTACACCTATACCGGGGAGCCGGACGGGGAGATGGCGGCGGAGATTTTTTCGCGGGCGGTGCAGGTGTTCGGGCTGGAGGACCGGGAGGGGCGGCGGCTGTGGCTGCTGAACAATCATTTCAGCTCCGGTCCTTCCCGGCGGGTGGAGCGTCGCCGCTGGCAGGCCCGGGTGAATGCGCGGATCGCGCGGCGGATTCTGGAGCTGTATCCTGATGACGGGGTGATTGTGGGCGGGGACTTAAACATGTTTCCGCGGCCGGACGATCCGCTGGATCCGCCGTCGGATCAGTTGGGGCCTTTGTACCGCGCCGGACTGTTCAATGTGGTGGATTGGGTGATGGAACGGGATCCGGCGAATGCCTACAGCTATGTGTTTCAGGGAGACGCGAATGTGCTGGATCACTTTTTTCTGTCCCCCGGATTGAGGTCCCGCCTGGTGCTGGCGACGTATTTGCACGTGAATGCCGACGCTCCCGAGTCCTTTCGGGACGACCTGCCGATTCGCGGCAGTGATCACGATCCCCTGCTCATCGAACTGGCGTGGTGAGGGAACCCGCGGCGGGATCAGTTTGTCATTGCATCCCGACGGGAGGCGGGTAAGGGAAACGGCATTTCACTTTCATCCCCGAACGACTATGACAAGACCCCCTGCGACCATTGCTTTGGAAGACGGAACCCTTTTCACCGGACGCGCGTTTGCCGGACGCGGCGAAGTGGAGGGCGAACTCGTTTTTAACACCTCCATGACCGGCTATCAGGAAATCCTGACCGATCCGTCCTACCGCGGGCAGATTGTGACGCTTTGCTATCCGCTGATCGGCAATTACGGGATCGCGGCGGAGGACATGGAGTCCTACCGGCCGCATGCCGCCGGTCTGGTGGTGGGCGAATGCAGCCGGATTGTCAGCAACTGGCGGTCGGTGATGTCGCTGCCGGCGTATCTCGAGGAAAACGGCATTCTGGGCATCGAGCGGGTGGACACCCGGGCGATCACCCTGCATATCCGCGACAAAGGGGCGATGAAGTGCATTATTTCCACCGAAGACAGCGACCGGGACAGTCTGGTGGCCAAGGCTAAAGCGAGCCGGGGGCTGGTGGGACGGGATCTGGCCAGCGAGGTCAGTGTCAAAGAACCGATGATCTGGCAGCCGGAACTGCAAAAGAAAATTCTCCGCCGGGTGGCGACGATTGACTGCGGCACCAAGTACAACCAGTTGCGGATTCTGCAGGATCTTGGCTGTGAAGTGCATGTGTTCCCCAACAACACCACCGCCGAGGACATTCTCGCGATCAAACCCGACGGACTGTTCCTGTCCAACGGCCCCGGCGATCCGGAAGGGGTCTTGCAGACGGTTTCCGAAGTTCGGAAACTGATCCATACCGGTCTTCCGACCTTCGGAATTTGCTTCGGGCATCAGTTGACCGCCCTGGCACTGGGCGCGAAGACCTTCAAACTGAAATTCGGGCACCGCGGGGGCAATCAGCCGGTGATGAATCTGGCCAAAGGCACGGTGGAGATCACCGCGCAGAATCACGGATTCTGCGTGGACAAGGACAGTCTGGACCCGGCGGTGGCGGAAACGACGCACATCAATTTGAACGATCAGACCTCGGAAGGCCTGCGGCACAAAACCCTGCCGGTCTTCACGGTGCAATACCATCCCGAAGCCGCCCCCGGTCCGCATGACTCCATGTATCTCTTCCATGATTTTATGAAGAGCATGGGGGAATGAAATGAGTGACGAATGACGAGTGGGGAGTGACGAGTGGGGAATGACGAATGACGAGTGGGGAATGGCGGGTAGCTCGGCGGACCCCGCCGAGGGTTAGGAGTGTGCTTCTCTTGAGGGCCAGAGGTGTTTGGCGCCGAAGGCCTGGCCGGCTTCGCTTTTGAGGTAGTGCGCGAATTCTTTGGCGCGGGTGCGGCTGGGAAACGCGGTGTAGAAACTCAGGACCCAGGGGCGGTGGGCTGCGGTTTCCGGCACCTCGCCGCTGTTGTGGAGCTTGAACCGGGCGCGGACGTTGGAACTGGTGTCGATGATCGTTTTCTCGGGATCCTCCGCGCTTTGCAGGCGGTAGACGTAATGCATTTTGCCTCTGCCCGAGTGCGGGCTCACCGGCGCCCTCCGATCAGGCCGGAGCGCCAGAGGTAGTAGAGCAGAGTCATCACCGCGGAAACGGCGGCGGCGAGGTAGGTGAGGAAGGCGGCGTTGAGAACCGCTCCGGCATCGGCGGACTGCTGGGGGCTGACGATGCCGTCTTTCACCAGCACCGCTTTGGCGCGGGCGCTGGCGTCCCATTCCACCGGCAGGGTGACCAGGGTGAAGAGAACGGAGACCGCGAACAGGGCGACCCCGGCGAGCAGGAGGGTCTGTCCCAGCGGGGCGGCGCTGAAGATCAGTCCGGCCAGGAGAATGGGACCGGCCATGCGGCTGGTGGCGTTGGTCATGGGGACCAGCGCGCTCCGCATCGCCAGCGGAGCGTAACTTTGGGCGTGCTGAAGGGCGTGACCCGCCTCGTGGCAGGCGACCCCGACGGCCGACAGGCTGCGTCCGTCGTGGACATCCGGACTGAGGCGCAGCACCTTGGCGCGGGGATCGTAGTGATCGCTGAGAAAGCCCTGCGCCCTTTCAATGCCCACATCGTTCACCCCCTCGCGCCGCATCATCTGATACGCCGCCTGCGCACCGGTCAGACCGCTGCTGGCCATGACCTTGGAATATTTTTGAAAGCGGGATTTGGTGAGTGCACTGGCATACATCGACAGAATAAGTGCCGGGGCCACAAACAGAAAATACATCGGATCGAAAATCATAGGGTTCCTCCCTGTTGAGAAAAGTTCATTGGAAAAGCTGCAAAATCAGACAGGCTTCATCTTCCGGTGTTCATCGGATTTTTCAATTGTTTTCTATAAATATCACCTGCTAAACAACCGGGCGGAATGTTTTGTGACATCATTTTATCAAAGGCCCGCTCTGCTCAAAAAAGCCTGCCGGGACGTATGCGTGAAATTTATGATGAAAACGGCAAAGACATTTGGCCGGGCCGCATCTAAAGGGTAACAACTTGATTATGAAAGCGCCTCCAGATGCCCCTTCCGCGGAACAACGATTTCGAAAACATAAGGATCAGGACAGTTTCGAAGAACTGTACAGGGTTCACGCCTCCCTGGTCTATCGCATTATCGCCAAAATTGTTTTGGATGAGGGCGTTGCCGAGGATCTTTGTCAGGAGACCTTTGTGAAAGCCTACACGAAAATCGATCAGTTCACCGGAAGTGCCAGCTTCAAAACATGGCTGTGCCGAATCGCGGTTAACGGCGCCAACGAGCATTTGCGCAAAAAAATCACCGCCCGGACCCGTTTGCAGGTGCTGGCCGCTGATGCCGGAGGTGATTCCGGAGGAACGTGCCCCCGGCAGAGTCTGTTTTGGAAGGAGTCGTATCAGGGGGTCACGGCGGCGCTGGCCCGGTTGGAGCCTTCGCTGCGCACCGCGATCATTTTGACGGTGATGGAGGGTATGGATCCGGCGGATGCCGCGCGGGCGCAGGGCTGCAGCCGGGCCACGCTCTACTGGCGGGTTCATCAGGCCCGTAAACAATTAAAACAGGAGCTGGGTCATGCGTAAATCCTCTGAGATTGATCCGATGTTGAAGGCGTGG
Organism: Verrucomicrobiota bacterium; assembly: GCA_020831625.1. Taxonomy (GTDB): domain Bacteria; phylum Verrucomicrobiota; class Kiritimatiellia; order SS1-B-03-39; family UBA6053; genus PXAS01. Next base: position 96,447 of record JAFIGD010000002.1, read on the forward strand.
AGTGAAAAGATTGATCAGGAACTCAACGGCAAAGCACCGCCTGTTCCACAGACTCCGGATGGAGGATCTTTAAGCACCACGCACCGTCGGCTGTTGCTTTTCCCCGCGCTGCTCGCGGCGGCGGCCCTCCTGGCGGTTTATCTTGCCGGGCCCCGGCGCTCCGCGCCGCCGGAGCCTTCGGAATCCGAAACCGCACAGCTTGAAAACGGTTTTGAGGCGTTGAAACCCTTTTTTCAGGAGCTGGTCCGTCTCTTTCCCCATCAAACCCTCTGGCTGAGCGGGGAGGGCTCCGGGCTTGAGATGCAAGGTCCGGGTTCCGCTGAAGGGCGGCAAAGGATTGTGCTTCGTGTCGAACTGCAGCAGGAAGGGCCGGACGGGAGCTGGAACCCGATCTGGCAACGGGACGTGCTCACGCATGAGGAATCCTGGGTGGATATGCAGGATCAACCGGCCTCGGAGGAATCCGCCTCCTTTTGGGTGGTCGGTTTGGAAACCGACACCTGGCTGGTGGAGACACATCTGCGAATACCCGGAAATCCGGCCGGTTCGGTGCGGAAACAGTTGACGCTGCGGCGGTCCGGCTCCCTCGCCGCCGATGCGCAGGTGGAGATTTCTCCCGGTGTGCGGATGGTTCAGCGTCTATTACCCCTTGATGAAAGCGGGGAAAGCGCGTGAGGGTCTGGCTGCTCCTGCTGTGTCTGCCGCTCTGGGCGGAATCACTGGTCCTTCCACCCCGTTTGCTCACGCACGGGCCGGAAATGGAATTGACGCTTTCCGCAACGGAATTCCCTCATGAAGCCCTGTATTGGCGTTTTGTGTTTGAGGGGCGGACGTTGTCGCAAGGGACCGTGAATCTGGACGAAACAGGGAGGGCTCTTCTTCGTTTTCAAACGCCGCCGCCCCGTGAGGGGCTTCCTCTGGCGCTGGAATTACGACTGTCGCTGTCGCGGAACGAAGCGCCCTCACAGGGGCATAAGGTCTGGGTGTTTCCGGAGGATCCCTGGTTCGGGGGCAAAGACCGGCTGAAGGCGTTGCCGCTTTGGCTTTATGATCCGATGGGAGACACCGCGGCCTGGATGGAGCGGCACGCGATTCCGTTTCGGCGCGTCCGCGACTTCGGGGAGGTCTCTTCCGGGGTTTTACTGATCGGCGAGGGGCTGCCGTTCCGGCGGTATCCTGATTTGATGGGCCGTCTAACCGAAGTGTCCGGCTCCGGTATTTCTGTATTGGTGCTTCCGCCCGCAGACGGTTTGCTGGACTTGCCTGCCTCCGGTGCTGATTCTCCGCGGCCGGAAATACGTTTTATCGGCATGACGTTTCTTGAGGAACTCGATCCCCGTTTGCAGGGGGGCGGCTTTTCAGCGCGGTATTACAATTTGGAGGCGGATCGGGGCCGGGTGTGGCTGAAGCCCGGCGCCGGGGAAGGGTGGCCCTGGGTGCGTTTCAGGGAAAAAGGCGGCGCGCCGGTCTTGTTTTGCGGCGTGTCTCTGACATCTTATGAACATGACTCGCCCGCGCCTCAGCTTTTGTTGCAGGCCCTTTTACATCATGTACGGGAGGCTTCGCCCAAAACCACCAAGACACCGTAATGGCCGAGATTGAAGATGATATGAATATTTCTTTGATGTCCTCATTCTCACCGGATTGAGTGTGTGCGGTTCGGTGGATTGTGACGTTGCTACAGTTAATTCCCATACCCAAGCGATCGGAAAACCATATGTACAGGACCCGGATTCGAAAGTGTTCCCTTGTCTATAAAGTGCGCGTCTTTTGCTCGCTCTGTTTGGCGGGCGTTTGGTTTCAGACGCACCTGATGGCGGAGGAGCCCGGCGGTACGCCGGGTGTGGCACTGCTGGCAATGGACGATTCGGCCCGGGTTTGGGTGGAGTTATTTTTGGGCCGTCATGAGCTGGAAGGTTTTGTTCTGCTGGACCGAAGTGCCGGTGAGGCATTGATGGAGGAGCGAAACCTTTTATTGAACGCGCGTCGACCGGACGCGGGGGGATTTGATCTTCAGCGGTGGGTTTCGGCGGATATTCTGGTTGTGATTGAATCTTTTTTGGATGCTGAAGGGGAGGCGCGCCTGCTTTGGGTCCGGGCCCTGGATGCCGTCACCGGCGTGCGTTTGGCCGATGAGATTCTTGAGGTGCAACCCGAAAAGCATGAAGAGGTGTTAAAGGCGGTCGACGGCGTTTTACGTGAAAAAATCCAGCCCTCCTGGAGCGTTCTGTGGGGAGAGGGAAAGACGTTCGCCGGTGTGGCTTTGCTGGATATCCGTCTTGTGGGTGCGGGAGAACAGGACCGATACGTTTTTTCATCGTTATCCATGCTTTTACAGCGCCTGATCGTCCGGAATCCTGAGGTGGTGCTTTTGGAGAGAACGCAGTTGGAATCCCTCCTCAACGAAGAGGCGTTGAGTCCCGCGCTTCGCATGAATTTACAGTCAAGCCTGGTGTTGATTGAGGGGGGGATTCATCAGGAAGCGGAGGGGGCTTTCTTTACGTTGAAAGGTATGACTCCGACAAACAAGCGCATATTTGAGGAGACCTTTTCTTTACGGGAAGGGGTGATGCCCGTCGATATCGCGACGCGGGCGCTTGAGCTGTTGGCGAAGCATCTCCCGGATATTACACCGGATGTGTCCCGGGATTTAAGGGGGGAGGCAAGGCGGTTCCATCGCGTGGCCGGATACTATCTGGAGCGAAGGGATTACGAACGGGCCCGGGAAGCCGCCACCGCCGCATATGCCCTGAATCCCGGGGACCGCGAAAACATGCTGATGCTCTATGACGCATCCTATATGCGGGCACTTCATGACGTTTCAGAAATGAAGGGTCCGGAATTTCGGGAGCTGGATGACCTGCTCCGTGATATCCGGAATTTTTTCCAGTATCTTCCCACGATCGACCGGATTTCGGGAAGAAACAGGACAAGCGGACAGGCTTTGGTCAGGACTGTGGATGAGCGGTTTGGGAATCTTATTTCAGCGGATGCACGGTTAATGATCCTCTGGAGGGATATCGGGTTGATTCTCAGAAGAAGCCTCGATGGTGTCAGGCCGGAACAAGGCGTTCCGGTGGACATCTTCACCCCGGAACATCTCGATTTATTCATTCAGACACATCTCAGCATGTATCGCCCATTGTCCGTGCATGATTTGAGATTGTTTTTCGGAACAAATCCGGACGGCACTGAATATCGAAAGGATGAACGCTTCCGGCAGCCGATTCTGGATTTAATCCAGTTAATGGAAAACAGGCCATATATACGAATAAAAAGAGCAGGATCAGACCGGGCTCAACAGTATAATGCGTTGGATGACCTTTATGCCCGGCACCTTACGCTTTCGGTTTTGAATTTCCTTGCCAGTCATTTTGATGAGGCTCGAAAAAAACAAACAGTCAATCACTTGCGCCAGTGCGCCTGGTTGCTGGTTGAAGATCCCTTGCGCTGGTCAGTGGGCACATATGCGGATTTTAGAAGATTTCCAGTCGAGTTTCGGGAAACAATTGTGGAGGTCTATAAAGAAATTCGCGAAGAGATTGAAGGGAAGGGGTGGCTTGTCCCGGAGTTATACGCCATGGACAGCCATGATCAGTTTCCCCGTTTGGCGGAAAAAGCAAACGATCCGGGAATTCGGTTGGTCAGCAATTCGGTTGAGCCCGGAGCATATTCTTCTTACAAAGAAAAATTGATTGCCCGTTTTCTACACCTGCCGATTCGTCCCCATTCCAGGCAGGTTTGGATGGAGCGTATGCGTGCAAACGGGCCTTCAATAGACGATAAGGAGATCAGGGTTATCCGTCCCAGGGGCCCACGTCCACCCGGAGGATACATCCGTAAGCCCCTGCACAATTATGAGCATTTTAAGATCTGGAATGATAATTTTATTGCCCATGTTGATCTTTACCCGGAAGAGACCTACGCCAGAGAGGCACTTGAGGTGTATGAAAAAAGCGATGAGGAGATCCGACTGGTTAAGACGGTGCGGTTTCCTCATGACGGAGTGGAGAATGACATCGACGTTTTAAACGAAAAATCATTTTATCAGGTCTTACTGGGCGGCAGGAATCATTTGTATTATTCCCATCGACACAGCCTGTACCAGTTTGATGAGGAAATGAACATGATCCGGAGAATGGATTTGAGAGACTGGAATTTCCCGGACCATATGGTGGCAAATCTTTTGGAAATCCCCGGAGGAATTCTGGTGGTGCTGACCAAACGTTTTCTGTATCAAACCCGTGATTCCGAAGGCCGGATTATGAGATGGGAACTTCGAAATAATGGCGGGGTTGTGGTACTTGCCGACGAAAATCTGGAGATACTCGAAGTCCTGGCGAACATTGACCGACCCTCTCCAGAGAATGATTTGGACCGCTTCGGCCCCTTCGACGGGCATGCGATGTATGAAGATTCGGAGGGAAACATCATCCTGGGTGTCGCACCCGCAGACTCCGATCAGCCTCCCTGGTTTGCACTCTCCTGGTTTGAAATCGGAGAGGATCGGGTACCCCGCCGGAGACAGCCCCCTGAAGAAAAAGAGAGTATCTCCGTATGGGCAAGCAAACTTGGACTGGATCCGGAGGAGCCGCTTTTCAAACATATTGTGAATTTCTGTGTCGGAAATATCAGAACCGGGGCTATGAGGGTTGCTTATCTGCCCGGAAGCCGCCCCAGCCGTTCAAGGGAGTTCAGAAGAATTGTGCCGTTCGGAGAAGGCTTTCTGGTGCTGACGTTCTCTGAAAAACAGGTCCTGTCTTTATTTTATCTGACGGATCAGCATCGTATTGATGAAGGATATCTTGTTCGTTCGTTCCCGAAAGAACACTTTAATGCCATCTCGCTTTGGGGAGAAGATGTGGTTTTGAGAGGGTATATTCATCAAAATGATCGATTAATCCGAAAGGAAGCCCTCGAAGCCTTGATACTTGGCGGGAATCGGGATCGACCCTTTCCAGACGCGGAACACTTGAAAGATCAAACCGCTTTTCAAAAAAGAATTCGGGACAACATTTTTCCGCATATTCCGCCGCCGGTTTCTTTTCCTGACCCCGAGCCTTTGGATCACTTTGTGCCGGTTACGGGGGCGACCTTTCCTCTGCATCCATTAGGTGGAAATCAGAATGAAAAGACTTCGATCACGCTTTCCGCCTTTAAGATGTCTGAAACCATGGTCACGCAGGAAGAATTTTTCAGGGTCTATAAGTGGGCGGTCCATAATGGATACCGTTTTTCAATAAATTTTCCAGGGGCATTGGAGACCCGAAGCTGGTGTGATTCTCAGGTGAATATCCCCGAACGGCCAGTTTTTTGGATTAATCCCTTGAACGCTTTGCTTTATTGCAATGCCAGAAGCGAATGGGAGGGGTTGAAACCGGCATATTATCTCGATAAAGAACACCGTGAAATCCTTCGCAGAGCCGAAGGGGATTACCTGTGGGGGAAACGGCACAGCGAAGCGTATGTGGATTGGAATGCAGGATACCGTTTACCGACTGCGGCAGAGTGGGAATATGTGGCGCGGGGCGCGGACCCGGAACATGATACGAGATACCCCTGGGGAGACACGATTTCGCATGATCTCGCGAATTATCTCGCCTCCGATTTTTTCACCTATGACCTCAGTGATGGCGGGCTTCATCCCGTGTATGCGGGGAATAATCCGCCGATCGCTCCCGTGAAAGCATTTCCTCCACACGGTTTTGAGAACCGTTTTTATGGGCTGGTGGGTAATGTGAGCGAACTCGTCTGGGAGCGGCGTGAGGACTTCCAGTATAATGCCGAGGGCATCCGGCGTCGGAGAAATCCTGTACAGTCGAGAGGCGGGAACTGGGCCTCGCTCGCTGAAAATCTTTGTATCCAGGCCCCACCCTCTTCACGCTGGGATACTTTCATTTATCAAGGCTTCCGTGTGGTTCTGCCGGAGGAGTGAACCCTAAAATAAATGAATAACACTGCCAAGACAACAACCGCTCACGCATCTATAGGTTAAAGAGAGTTTAATGACCGCTGACACGAAACACGAACACCCTGAATGAGGCCCGCTATGAAAAAGATGATTCCCTGTATGCACCGCTTGTTTTTACTTTGGTTCTGTCTCGGTTGCGGCCTGGCGGTTCGGGTGGCGGCGGAGCCTGTGATTCCGGCCGCGATTCTGCCCTTCAATGAGTTGGGCGACGGCGTCAAGGGTGAAGGCCCCAAAGTGGGTGTGCTCCTGTTTGCCGAGTTGATCGCCCAGCCTCATCTTTATTTGGTGGAACGCGAGGACCTCAATAAAGCACTGCAGGAGCAGGAACTCAATCTTTCCGGTCTCGTCGGTCCCGGGGAGGCGGTTCGGGTGGGGTATCTGACCGGCGCGCGGATTTTGATTACTGGTTCGCTGATCGAAAGCGGGAATGCCCGGTTTCTGGTGGCCAAGGTGATCGGCACCGAGACCAGCCGGGTGCTGGGCGCCTCCGTGCGCGGCACCCGGGACAGCTCCACCGAAGGGCTCACCACGGAACTGGCGGAAAAGATCGTCACCCTCCTGGAAGAGCGGAGCGGTGAACTGCTGCCGAAGGTGGTCGATCCCGAAGACCGTATCCGTACGTTGGTAGAGGCGCTTGAAGGGAAAGAACTGCCCGCCCTCAGTATTCAGATCACTGAAGAGCACATCGGCCGACAAATCATCGATCCCGCCGCGGAGACGGAAGTGCAGCGCTACGCCCTCGGCGCCGGTTTCACGGTGGTGGAGCCCGGAGAGAAGGCGACCTACTGGCTGGTCGGGGAGGCCTTCAGCGAGTTCGCGGTGCGCCGGGGGAATCTGATCAGTGTGAAAGCCCGGGTGGAACTGAAAATTCTGGATGAAACAAATCAGGTGATCGCGGTGGACCGACAGACCCGCGTGGCCGTGGATTTGGCGGAGCACATAGCCGCCAAAACCGCCCTGCAGGAAGCCGCCGCCGACCTTGCCGAACGCATGTTGCCGCGCCTGGCCAAGTAAGCCCGGCGTCAAAAGCGACGGCTGTAAGCACGACCTTTTCAAAAAGGAAAATCATGCGTGATCCGATAAACAACCGAATCCCTTTTTATGACAGGGTCGTCTATTCACACATCCTGTTTCTTTCTTTTTTTGCGCTGGGGACCTTTGCGGATACGGGTCTGAGTAACCCTCCTGTACGCTTGGCGATTGTGGAGAAAGACTCGACAGATCCCGATTTCCTCTTGTTTTCAGATCTGCTCTTTGCAGAAATGTCTCTCCGTCAGGATCTCGAGCTTGTTGACCGAAAGCACATCAAACTGATCCTGGAAGAGCATGATCTTTCGGCGGAGTTCTCTCCTGAGCCGGATCAGAACAGGTTCTCGTTTGATCATCTGTTCGCGGCGGATGCCATTCTGCTCCTCAGTACGGAGATGACCGATGCAGAAGAATCCTTCACACGGGCACGCCTGCTGAATACTCACCTGGGGCTTAAACTTTTCGATGTGCTTTTTGAAGCCGATCCCGGCTCGGATGCGACAGAGGATATGCTTGAAAAATTCGCCGCGCACGTGGCGCAGCATATCGGGAGGTTCAATTTACCGATTGAGGACGTGCGGCTTATTGGCGTCTCCACATTCCGCAGTGAGGAGGAATCCTCCCGATGGCAGTGGCTGAGTGATACAATTCCCGGAGCGCTTGAAAGGTATCTTTCTTTACATCAAGGTGTTGTTTTAATGGAACGTCACGCAGTCGCCCCGCTTCTTGAAGAGCGAAGACTGGTCTCCACTCTGCCTGAATCCATTCATGCTTCCAGTCTGCTGGTGGACGGTTCGTTTCGGATCAATCATGAAACCGGAGAACTTATCCTCTGGATCCGGGCCCGCCAGGACGGCATAATCATCCAGGAATTCAAGGTGGAAGGGCCTCTGGAACGTCTGCACACGCTCTGCGCCGACGTTGCCAGGCGGCTGGTCTCCCTGGGCGATACAAAGTTTGCGTTCAAAGCCATGAATCCGTCTCTGGAGGCGGAGATGCTTGTGCATGAAGCGGCCATTTATCAGAGGCGGGGGCAACTTGACCGGGCCCTGCCGGCATTGGATGGCGCATATGCGCTCGCGCCGGACTCGGTTGAAATACAGCGGTTGTTGCTGAGGAACCGGATTGCAAAGAAACTCGGCCATGGTCTCAAGCAAGACCCCCGGGTGGGAGTGGACTGGGAAACGCTGCACTGGGCTTTCACAATGGCGGAACGTATTCTGCAACATCCGTCCGTTCCGGTTTCCGGCTCTGCGCGTCAGGACATTGAAATTTTTCAGGCGGTTTCTTCGTTTCTCAGTGCCGTCTCTATCTCTTTGTCGCGAAAGCTGAGCGTTGACGAACCTTCGTCTGATTTTCAGGAAACGGTCTCGCGATATTGGGAACTGATGGCCCTCAGCCGTGATGTTTATGCCGGTATATCCCCCGCGAACCATCGGCGCCTGCTTTATCAATCGAGCCAGATACTTTATATTACCCCGGATGTGGATGAAAGCCTGCGGATTACAGACTGGATTCTTGCAGATTACGAAGCGATTGACTCTGAACCGATCGTGATTTCCACTTTGGTGGATGCCGTGAAGACGTTTCATTCCGAAAACCCGGCCGGGCTGGAAAAAATTGAAACCTATCTGCATGATTTGCGGGGTGCCGACCGGGTTGACACCCGTTTGACCGCCTTGAAGGGGAGTATTCGGTTCTACGCCCACGTAATGCAGGATTACGGCCCGGCGAGGGAATTCGCGAGGGAATATATTGATCTGGCAGGACGGAACCAGCGAATAAATCCCCGAGCGATTTCGCTTCACCGTTTTGCCGAAGACGACACGGCCAACGATGTTTACCGCGCGGAGTTTTTGTCCGAAATCCTCCGCATCGCTTTCGATGAGGATTTGCTGAATTTAAGCACAGCGAGCCGTTGGGTCAGTTGCACGCTTCGGCTCGCCGATCATCTTGAGAACCTGAATCGTCCCGACGAGGCTCTGGAGTGGGTGAGGAGGCTGATGCAGGTGTATGACCGGCACCGATCGACGCAATGGCAGTACCTCCGGGACCGCGCTGTGGCCTTGGAAAGCCGCTATTTCCAAGAAGAGGCTGTGCCACTGCCCGGTCCGTCCAGACAGAAAAAACCCGAGTTGATGATTTCACACCATGACGCCGTTTTCGCGGACAATGGCCTGCACCGCATCAGGTTTCTGCGGGCGGATCATGTGAACAGTTTTCCGGTCCTGCTTTTCAGCACGGGTCAAGAGATCGGGATTGTGCGGTTTGACGGACCGGACGCGGATTCTGTTTCAATTCAGACGCATCCCCGCCCTTTGCCGAACATCGATCGCCGTTTCATTGGCGCATGGGAGCGGGCAAATGATGCCGTGATGGCGGTTCACGGGAACTCGGTTTTTGTCGGGCTCCCGAATGACGGAATTGTCGGATTTCATCCCGATGGAAATATCGAGGTTCTGAACGAAGACCATGGGCTTGCCTACAACCGTATTCGTCACATGGCGGTTCTGGGGGATTATCTCTACGCGATTACCGGTGCGGTGGGTGAAGACAGCGGCATATTGGAAATCGACCTGCGCACCCGTCAAACCAGAATGCTCGCCTCCAGTGGTTCGGAGCGCCGAAATCCCGTGCTGGACGGCCGCCGGATCAATGGAATTGCCGCCGATCCGGAGCATGGAGTCTTGTGGATATATTCCTCTCATAATCTTCTGGATAATCGATATGATCCGAAAATTGTTCGCTACACTCCAAGGGATCAAACATACCGCATTTATGAAGACGAGGCATTGACGGCTTTTCTGCGGGGATCTTATTCAACGGATAATGCGGGTTCTCTTGGGCTGTTCGGTAATGCCCTGTTGATTCGAAACGGCAGCGGACTTTATCGTCTTGATTTGAAGGACAATTCCGGTGAGGTGCTTGTAAAGAGCTTCGGACGCACAACCTGGGACTTCCCCAGACGGTACAGCGGGCATCCTGTGGTTTTGTTTGAGGGCGGAATGGCGAGTATGGTGTTTGATCAACTCGTGTTGTTTAAAGAGGGGCTCCGGGATCCTGTTTTTGTTCCCACAGAATGGTTTTCTCACGTTGGAGGACGCACTCCCCGCATCATTCGACTGTTCTCCAGCCCTGGAGAGATATTGCTGCTGGCTTCCAATGCGCTTTACCGAATTCGGGAACCTGAAAAAATGTATTGAGACCGTTCTGACGGTCGAAGAATCAGGAAAGGGGGCCTTCCGGGGATGGCTGCGCGGAACGGGACGAGCCCGTTCCTTGCTTTTTCTTGCGGGCCTGTCGTGGAATAAGATGTTTCGCAGCCCCGGGGCAAGCCGGGGTTTCGACGGTGGTAATGGCTGGAAGGTGTGGAGGTGGCCGGGTGGGTTTGACCGTGGTTCCACCGCCGCGAGGGCCGTGGCGACAAAAGAAACGTCAGCCCGCTTTGGGCGGGGCGGTGTTTTTGGCGCTGAAGATGACCATGGAGCGGGGGTGGGTGCTGATGCTGGTGCCCATGTGGCCGCGGTGGACGCGCTTGGCGGTGGTGTAGAGGCGCATGGTCCACTTGCAGGTGTCGGTGTCGGGGATGTGGAATTTGACGATCCGGTCGGAGGCGTTGAAGAAGATGAGGACATCCTCCTCATCTTTTTTGAGCAGCGTGAACCGCCGGGCGCCGCTGAGGCGGAGTCCGATGGCCTGCTCGTGCCCCCAGTCGGGCTCGCGGCCCTCGGGGCCGTACCAGGTGACACTGCCGGAGGCGATTTCCGCCTCGCCGGTGCTGACGAAGAGGGGCGTTTTGAGAACGGGAAGTTCTTTGCGGAGCTGGATGAGCTGCCGGGTGAATTCCAGCAGTTCTCGTCCGTCTTTATCATAATTCCAGTTCATCCAACTGATCTCGTTGTCCTGGCAGTAGGCGTTGTTGCTGCCGTTCTGGGTTCGGCCGATCTCGTCGCCCATGGGGAACATGGGAATGCCGCGGGACACAAAAAGGGTGGCGAGGAAATTTTTCTGCATGCGCAGGCGCAGGGCGAGAATTTCGGGGTCGTCGGTCGGCCCCTCCACGCCCTGGTTGTTGCTGTAGTTGTGGTTCTCGCCGTCGCGGTTTTCCTCGAGGTTGGCCTGGTTGTGTTTTTCGTTGTAGCTGACGACATCGCGGAGGGTGAAGCCGTCGTGGCAGGTGACGAAGTTGACGGATTTGAGGGGGCCCATGGGCTGGTTGGCGTAGAGGTCCTCGCTGCCGAGGAGGCGGGTGGCGAAGGGGGAGAGCATGCCGGGTTCGCCGGACCAGAAGCGGCGGACATCGTCGCGGTAGCGTCCGTTCCATTCCGGCCAGCGGGTGGAGGGAAAGGAGCCGACCTGATAGGCGCCGGCGGCGTCCCAGGCCTCGGCGATCATTTTCACGCCGCGGAGGATCGGATCCTCGTCGATGGCTTCGATGAGAGGCGGACGGTCGAGGAGGGTGCCGTCGGTGTCGCGGGCGAGAATGGGGGCGAGGTCGAAGCGGAAGCCGTCGATATGGTATTCGGTGACCCAGTGGCGGAGGCTGTCGAGAATGAATTGACGGGTGACGGGGTGGTTGCAGTTGAAGGTGTTGCCGCAGCCGCTGTAGTTGTGGTAGCCGTGGGTGTCGTCTTTGATGTAGAAGATCTCCTCGTCGATGATGCGGAAGCTGTAGTCGGGTCCGTCGGGTCCGCCCTCGGCGGTGTGGTTGTAGACCACATCGAGAATCACCTCCATGCCGGCGGCGTGCAGGGCTTTGACGAGGCGTTTGAATTCGTCGACCTGTTCCCCGCGGTGTCCGGAGGCGGCGAAGCGGCTGTGGGGCGCGAAGAAGGCGAGGGTGCTGTATCCCCAGTAGTTCCGCAGTTCGGAGCGGGGGTCCTGGGTGTGGAAATATTCCATTTCGTCGTAGTGGAACAAGGGCATGAGTTCCACGGAGGTGACGCCGAGGGATTTGAGGTGGGGGATTTTCTCGATCATGCCCGCGTAGGTGCCGGCCTGCTTGACCTTGGAGGAGGCGTGGGCGGTGTAGCCGCGGACGTGCGCCTCATAGACGACCATGTCTTTCCAGGCGATCTCCGGACGGCGGTCTTTGCCCCAGTCGAATTCGGAGGCGACGACCACGGCTTTGGGGAATGCGGGGCCTGTGTGGAGGGGATCCCCGGGTTTGCGGATGAGGGATTCGCCCCAGACCGGCGAGCCGGCCACGGCGGCGGCGTGGGGATCGAGCACGAACTGCTCGGGCGGGAAACCGGAGTTTTCGCGGTGGATTTTCCACACATAGCACATGCCGGCGCGCACGCCGGGGACTTCGACGCTCCAGGTGTCGCCGAAGCGGTGGTCTTCCGGATTGAGGTGCACCTCGCGGACGGGACGCAGATCGCGGTTGCTCTCGAACAGCAGCAGGTCGAGGGTGTCGGCGTTCCGGCACCAGAAGGTGAAGCGGCAGGTGTCGCCCCTCAATTGCGCCCCGAAAGGATGGAGGGGGCGAAGCGCGTCGGCGTACAGATTGAGCGGAAGAGAAGGGTGCGTCATAGGGTTACACCCTATTTCAATTTCCGGGGTTGTCACGTTTGAAATCCAATGCGTTGCATGGATGGACCGCGCGGAACGGGGCAAGCCCGTTCCTTGCTCTTTTATGCGCGGCGGATGGCATCGATTTGGGCCAGGGCTTCGGGCGCGAGGGGGGCGGCGTGTCGGGCGGCGCTGAGAAAGGCTTCGAAGTGGTCGAGGGAGGCGGTGCCGCCGATGGTGCCGCGGATTTCGGGAACACTGGCGGCGAGATTGAGGGCGAGGCGCACGGGGTCGGTTTCGGGGAAGGCCCGGGCGATGGCGGCGCGTTTGTCGGCCAGTTTCGGATCCTGTCCGCCGCCGAGGGTGCGCAGGGCGAGCACGGGAATGTTTTCGGCCTGAATCGCGGCCCAGGCGGTGTCGGTGACTTCGCGCTGCGTGGCGTTCCAGTAGAAGGTGATGCCGTCGATGAGGGGATGGCTTGCCGCCGCGACGCCGGCATCGGCATTGGCCGGGGTGAGGAACAGCACCGCTTTTTGAATCAGTCCCCGCGCTTTGAGGGAGGCGAGTTCGTCGAGCAGCGGGCCCCGGTTTTGGTTGAGCTGATCGATGAGGCAGCCGGGTTCGTGGCTCATGGAGGTGAGCTGGGCGATGGGCAGGGTGTCGAGTCCCAGACGCAGGAGGCTGTCTTCGGTTTCGAAGCGCATGAGGGTGGGGGATCCGTCGCGGATTTTGAGGATCATGTCGGGAACGTGCGCGCGGTCGGCGTCGAAGGCCAGCTTGAGGGTCATGAAGCTGAACCCGTTGTTGTAGGTTCGGCTGCCGTGGAACCAGATGCCGGCCTCCATGGCGCGGCGGAGGAGGGCGAGATCGGTTGCGGGGTCCGCCGGATCTTTGCCAAGGGACATGGTGCCGAAGATGTAGGGGGAGACGTTCATGGCGGGCCGCATCAGGCGCGGGGGACGCGGAGCCAGCGGGCACTTTCGGGCGCGAGTTGGATCTCGGAGAGGCTGACCTCCTCGCCGGTGACGGCGTCGATGACGGGGCCGGCGGGCGGTTCGTTGAGGTCGAGGACCGCATTGAACGGGAGGTTGTATTCGTTGACGAGCATGTAGTGATCGGCGCCGGGGGCGGCGAGGCGGTAGACGATGGCTTCGTCGCAGCGGTGCGGAATGCGGGCGGGATCCACCACGGCGAGTTCGCGGATGAGCTGTTCCATGGCGGTGTTGCCGGGAAGGCAGCAGTTTGTGGAGGCCTCCGCGCCCAGAACCACGGCGGTGCCTTCGCCGAGCGTGTTCTCGGTGATGGCGGGCCAGGCGCGGTCGTCGTACTCGGCGAGCACGCGGGCGGTGGTGGGGGTCATGCAGGCGGTGAAGCCTTCGAGATCGTGTCCGTGGATGGAGAAGGTGGTGTTGACGGGTCGGGAGTAGGCATATTCGTTGAGTTCGACCCCGAAGAGGGTCTCGAATTTGGAGCCGGCGGCGGTGGAGAGCACGCGTCCGTAGTTGTCGATGTAGGCGGCGGGCATGTCCATGACCACGCGTCCGCCCTGTTGCACGTAGGCAATAAGGTTGTCCAGCAGGTCTTCGGTGAGGCAGAGGAACGCGGGCAGGTAGATGCAGGCGTAGCGGGGGGCGAGGCCTTTGCCGATCTGTCGGGCGGTGACGTGTTCCCAGGGGATGTTGCCGTTGATGAGGGCGCGGGAGGCGCCGATGCGGGCGCGGATGGGGTCGGATTTGTATTTATCGCGTCCGGTGACGGACATGGCGGCCCACATGGCCTCGTTTTCCCAGTCCTGGAGGACACCGACGAGGGGTTCTTTGTCGGCGTTCCAGAGTTCGCGGCGGTAGGCGCGGGCGGCGTTGCCGATGGCGCCGGCGAGGCGGGCGCGGGGGGTGATCTTGTTGTTGCGGTCGAGGAGCATGAATTCGCCCGCCTCCCAGCCGGCGGTGCGTCCGTTCCAGGTCCAGAGGCCAAAGCCGCGGTACCCGGCGGCGAGCCAGCTGAGCATAAGAATGGACTGAATGCCCTCGTGGCAGGTGTGGCCGGGGGTTTTGTCGGCGGCCCAGGGAACGAAGGGGGATTTGCCGCCGGAGAACCAGCTGGGGCCGCCGGAGCTTTCCCAGGTGGCGTTCCAAATGCCTTTGCCCCAGTCGGTGGTGAGGGCGGCCTGCATGTACACCGGACGGGCGACTTCGAAGTGGACTTCTTCAAAGTGCCAGGTGAGGTGGATGGAGGGATAAAAACTGCCGCCTTCGGCCATGACGTCGGCGATGCCCTCCATGTCGGTGCCGCGGGAGGCGAAGGGGAGGAAGAGGCCCATTTCGCCGCCGGCGCGGACGGGGACGCTGGGGTTGCGGGCGTGCTGGCGGTCCACGGCGGCCTGGATGTATTCTTTCAAATAGGTGTCGGACCGGAAGCGCATTTTATCGCGCAGGTTGCGGTAGTCGCGGCCGTGGACATCGGTTTCCATACCGGCTTCGACATCCTCCCAGGTTTTCCAGTCGAGGAGTTTGCCGTCGAGGCCGACGTGTTCGACGTTCCAGGCTTTTTTGAGGGTTTCGACATCGCCGTACTGCTCTTTGAGCCAGGCGACAAAGGCGGGAATTGCGTCTGGGTGAATATCGTGTCCGCGCACATCGCCGACCACGCCGGGGGTGCGTTCGGCGAGGGCTTTGATCTGTTCGCGGGTGAGTTTGGATTTGTCGACCTGCGGTTTGGGCTTTTTAGATTCCGCGAATTCGCCGATCTGCTTGCGGATGACGCCTTGTTGATAGGCGATCATGTCCGGATGCTCCATGGCGGCGTCGATGTCCATGTCGGGATCGAGACCGAGTTTGGCGAGCAGTTCGGGGGTGATGTCCTCCCAGCCGCCCTCGGCGTACCAGAAGGGGTAGACGCCTTCGTCGAGGGCGATGTTGAGGATGCGCTCAGTGGGCCAATCGGGGAGGAGGGGCATGGTCTGTTTGAGGCATGTGAAGCCGTGTTCGCGCATGCGGCGGAGTTCGGCGCGGCAGGTTTCCTCGGTCATGCCGGGCCAGGGCAGAAAGACGGCGCCGACGGGCATGGGGGCGAGCTTGCGGAGCTTGCGCTGCATGGGGGTGTCGGTCAGTTCGAGAATGCGGCGGCGAAGAAAGGGGTCGGAGGATGTGCTCATAAAAAAGATTCCGGATTCAGGGTTCAATAAAAAAATTTCTCAATAGTGCGGGTAGAGGGGATAAAAGCAGGTTGGGGAAAAAATTCAAGCGGAACCCGAGGTTTTTGGAGAAACAGAGCCGGCCCGTGTCGGCGGCGTGCTGTCTTTTCCGGAGAGTCGCTCAGATTTGTTGGATGATTTCCTGGGTGACGTGTGATGATTGGGTTGGACGCCACCACGCTGATTGCCTACGAAGTCAAAGAAAACATTTCGTTTGAGATGTGGGCGTTGGGTTCTTCCGAAGGAGTATGATAAAAGAGCGTTTATCTTTATCGTAATCCTGATCATAATCGGACCCTGAAATAGATTTTCAGTCGATTAGGATTACGAGCACGATTATGAGTACGGGAAAAAAAGTTTAGTGGGGATGAAATCATTATGGGGGAATAGCCCCATCTGATCTATTGGGATCTGTCGGGTTCAAACACCGCGCGGGTTTGCGTGTGATTGGCGATTTTGAAGGTATAGACCGGGTTGGTTTTCCAGGGCTGACCGGTCATGGGGCGGGGGCTTTCCCAGCGGACAAAACGGAAGCCGGGGGCGGGAACGGCGGTGAGTTCAACCCTTTCGCCGGGGGCGTAGGTGCCGGTGCCTCTGACCTGTCCTCCGTGCGCGGGGACGGCTTCCGCCCGCAGGGTGAACCTTTCGGGCCAGGAGGCTTCCCGCAGTCCGCTCCGCGCGTCCAGGCGGTACTGCCGGGTGCCGACGGTCACTTCTCCGCCCGCGCGGAGAGCGGCGGGCGCGGGCTCGGCGCCGGGCGGCAGGATCTGCATCGCCACCACGATATTGGTTGGCGTTCCTTCGGGAATCCGGGCTTGAATCCAGTGGTTTTCCCCGCTTCGTTGGTCATGCATTTCGACAAATCCCGAACGGTCCCATGTGCCCTGTTCCATGTGAACGTTGGCGGGGAAGATCACGTCGCCCCGCAGTTTCGCGCCGTTGGGGGCGGTGATTTGAAAGGCGTTCCGACCTAAGGCCACGGTGTTCATGCCCGGGGTGTTGATCCGCCAGAGGTTGCCGTCGCGGCTTTGATCGGCGACGATCAGATAAGCGCGGGCGGCGTGGTCACCGGTTTCCGTGTCCAGTAGGATCATGCGGACGGCCTCCTCCACGCCGGCGGCGGAGCCGTGGAGGGCCAGGCTGCCGGAGCCGTTTTCGTTGAGGTGAATGTACGCCAGTCGTCCGGGGTCACGGTTGTCGCCCGCGTCCAGACGGTCTTCGTTGAGGAGGATGGACTGTCCGCCGAGACGGGTGGTGCGTCCGCCGCCGGTGAGAAAGAATGCGCCTTCACCGAAGAGGCGGAGGGATCCGATTTCGGGTCCGTGATGAATCTGACGCGACACGCCGCGTTCGCGGGCGGTGGTCATGAAAACGACATCGGTCTCATCCGCATAGCGGTCGCGCAGAATGACGGTGCCGGTGGGGGCGTCCAGGAGATTCAGACCCCAGACCTCTTCCGGGTTCCGAGCGGGGACGGCTTCCGGGTAATACAAAAAGGAAAAGACCAGGCCGGCGCGGTTCGGCTGAAAATCGGCGGTGCCGCCGGCACCGACAAAGCGGTCAAAATGCCAGCGGTAGGCTCCGCGGTGTTCCTCGGGCACGAGTCCGAGACTGACAGAAAGTTCGCCCTGATTGGCGTAGGCCGGATTTTCGTTGGCGAGATCGGGGCGCATACCGGCGGACACGGGGTTGCCGTTGGCGTCGAAGGCGGGGATCGGAACGGCCGACATGGCGGTGAGGACGGGGCCGAGGGCGGCGGCGGGGAGATCATCGGCCATGCGGACATCGAGCATGTGCTCAAGGGCGAGCATGTAGGGGCCGAGATGGGTTTGGGGATAGAGCATATATCCGATGCCTTCGGCGTTCATGCCGCGGGCGGAGGGATCGTCGGTGCGGGCGTGGCGGAGATAGGCGAGAACCTGATCGCAGGCGCTGTCGAACCAGCGCGGGTCAATGCCCGCGAAGGGCGTTTCGGGGTTCATGGGGTTCCCGCCAAGGGCGGAGATTTCCCGGGGGCTCAGGTGGGGTTCGTCGGTGGCCAGCAGGGCGATGCCGGCGCCGGCGAAGCGGATGCCGCGCCAGTTGTTCGCGGAGCCGCGGGAGGGGAAGCCGGGGCCGTACTCGTGCAGTTGTCGGCGGGCCTGCTCCGCCAGGTCGCGGGAGATGTCGCGGCGCGCGTCCTCCGGCCAGGCGTGATAGCAGAAATCGTAGGCCATGGCGACGGACAGGGAGCCTTCGGAGAGGTTGAGCTGACGGCCTTCGACCCGGTGCCAGACGCCGCGGTGTTCGTCGGAGCGTCCCCGGCGCAATTGTTGCACCATGTCCAGCGTGCGGTCGGCGTCGGCCTGTTCGCCGCTGATGACGTGAAGCAGGGCCATGACCCGGATGCGCCAGGCCAGTTCGTACCAGGGATTTCCCTCCCCCTCCTGTTCGACGTATTCCCGCATGAGACGCACCATAGTCTCGTACGGTTCGCGGGCGGCCCGTTCCCGCAGGGCGGGAATGTCCTCGGCGCGGAAAAACAGCCGGGGATGGACCGGGTTCGCGGAAAAATCGGGAACCGGCAGGATGCGGGGCTCCGGGTTTCCGCTGGAAATCCAGGTGTCGTTACTGAGCGGGTCCGCAATCCGCGGGGTGCTTTCCCCCGGCAGGTTGAAGGACAGGCCCAGACAAAATCCGATTAACGTCATGCGCAAAAACCAATGTGAATTCATCATGAAGTTTTACAGCGGGTTCTTTTTCTCGTGCCGGCGGATGAGAAGGATGCAGATTTCGAAGAGGAAATAGAGGCTGCATGCCATCGCGAGCTGGGAGACGGGTTCGGGCGGGGTGAGAAGCATGGCCATGATGAGGAGACCGACGAAGATGTGGCGGCGGTGGCTGCGCAGGCTGACGGAGTCGATGAGGTCAGCGTAGCCAAGAATGAGCAGCAGCAGGGGAAGCTGGAAGGCGAGTCCGAAGCCGAGGGTGAGTCGGGTGACGAAGCCGATATAGTCGGTGAGAAAAATCCATTCGGCGCTGGTGCCCATCCAGCGGTGAATCCCGAAGATCAGGGCGTCGAGGGCATGACTGACCGTGCCGAAGTAGCCCAGAGAGGCCCCAGCGAAGAAAAGCAGCACCGCCACGCCGGAGGAGCGCCGGACAAGCCGTTTCTCGTTTTTATGCAGGCCGGGAAAAATGAACTGGGCCACGAAAAAAACGATGAAAGGCGAGGCCAGCAGCAGACCGGACCAAAAGACCACAGAGACCGCCACGCGGAATCCGCCCATGACCTGCGGAGCGATCAGGAAGGTGTGAGGATCGACATCGAGGGCAACAAGGGGTTCGAAGAGAAAGCGAAGGATGATGCGGATGAACGGGACGCAGGCGAGCATGCCCAGCAGCAGCGCCAGGGCGCTGCGGAGCAGCATTTTCCGGAAATCCTCGAGATGGTCGAGGATGCTCATGTCCCCCTCACTCCGCATGGGGCTTCTCCTGCGGGGGGGCGGGAGTGGGCTCGGACGGATCCGACGGATCGGACTGATCCGTCTGATCCGACCGATCCGTCGGCTCGGTCAGCGTCTTAGGCTCGGTCAGCGTCTTCGGCTCGGTTGTGCGTGAGCGGGAGGGGCTGGAGACGGTGAACTCCTGTATTTCCTCCTCCCAGGCTTTGCGGGCGTTTTGGAAGGGTTCCTCGATTTCGATGAGTTCCCGCTGTATTTCGCGCCAGGCGCGGCTGAATTTGTGCTGCCATTTGCCGAGCGTCCGCAGGGCGTTGGGCAGGGATTTGGCGCCGAAGAGCATCAGTACCGCGAAGGCCACGACGAGGATTTCCATGGGGGAACCCCAGGCGTTGATGAAGGCGGTTGGAAACTCTTGGTACATGGTTCTTGAATTTACGCGAAAAAATGGAATGATCCAGCACGAAACCAACCTTAGGAACTCTTATGAACTATTCGCCTGTGTTTGCCTGGACGCCGAGTCTGCCTGAACTGATTATCATCTGCGTGGTGATCGTGCTGTTGTTCGGCGCGAAAAAACTGCCGGAATTGTCGCGCTCGGTCGGGAAAAGTATCAGTGAATTTAAAAAAGGCAAGGAGGAGGCGGAGCGGGAGTTGGAGTCCATGAAGGAAGAAAACACCAAATCCGCTGAAGACGCCAAGTCCTGAAGATGCCATGAAAACGCTGATTTTGTTACGCCATGCGAAAGCCTCCTGGTCGGACGGCGCTGAGTCTGACATCGAAAGGGGGCTGAAGCCGAAAGGATGGCGGCAGGCGGAAAAAATGTCCGCGCATCTCGCGGCGGAGGGAATCCGCCCGGAAAAAGTGTTCTGCAGTCCGTCCAGGCGGACCCGGGATACGCTGGGGTTGTTTCTCAAAAGCTGGGACATGACCGCCGAGTCGGTGGTGTTTGATGACGAACTCTATCTCGCGAATGAAAAGGTCCTCATGGAAAAGATTCAGGCCCTGCCGGATGATTTGAACCGGGTGCTGTTTCTCGGCCACAATCCGGGGTTCACCGATTTGGCGAACCGGCTGACCCCCTCCGAGGTGTACATTAAAAATGTCCGTCCATGCGGAGTGGTGATTCTCGAGTTCGAAGCGGAATCCTGGAGGGATATTCAGCCCGGCGAAGGACGGCTGGCGCTGCATTTGCGACCGAAAGAACTGGAGGATTGATGATGCGGGTGGTGCGGGATCCGCGGGAAATGCAGGACCTGGCGTTGGCGAAACGCCGGAGCGGGGCGCGGATCGGGGTGGTGCCGACCATGGGCTTTTTGCATGAAGGCCACCTTTCGCTGGTGCGGATTGCGAAACGGGAGGCGGACTGGGTGGTGTTGACCTTGTTTGTGAATCCGACTCAGTTCGGCCCCAAAGAGGATTTGGACCGCTATCCCCGCGATTTTGACCGGGACTGCGCCCTGTGTGAGGCGGAGGGGGTGGATGTGGTGTTTGCGCCGGAAACGCCGGAGGTCTATGCGCCGGATCACACCGTGTATGTGGTGGAGGATGTGCTGACGCGCGGACTCTGCGGCGCGAGCCGTCCGGGACATTTTCGGGGGGTGCTCACGGTGGTGGCCAAGCTGTTCAATCTGACGTTGCCGGATGTGGCGGTGTTCGGCGAGAAAGACGCGCAGCAGTTGCGGGTCATCCGGCGGATGACGCGGGATCTGAATTTTCCGGTGGAGATCGTGGGCGGCCCGATTCTGCGCGAGGCGGACGGGGTGGCGATGAGTTCGCGGAACAAAAACCTCGATCCTGCATCGCGCCGGATCGCGCCCCGGTTGTATCAATCGCTGTGCGCGGCCCGCACGGCCTATGAGGCGGGAGAACGCCGCATGGCGGCATTGCGTGAGCGCGTTCTGGAAACCCTGGGGGATTTGAGCCCCGGGGCGGTGGATTATTTGGAGGTCGTCGACGATGTAACCCTGGAGTCGTGCGGGGAACGCGCCGACGCGCCGGTGCTGATCGCGTTGGCGGTTCAGTTTCCGGGCGTGCGGCTGATCGATAACATCCGCTTGGATTAAACAGAGGCGTACTGAGCTCGCTGTTCAAAGAGAACCATTTGATCCATTTCGACAAAATCCGAAAACGGATAAACTTGTTTTTCTTTATCTCCGAGGAAATCCAGAATGGCTCTCCCGACGAATTCGGCCAGTTTGACCGGAACCGCGTTTCCGATAATTTGCTCGAGATCGGTCTTAACCGTTTACGGGTTTGAGGGACTCCACAAAGGCTCGCGTCCAGTACGCTGGCGGTCAAGGCGTATCCCGCTTCTTCGAAAATGGCTTTGGCATCTTGAAATGTCATACTTTTCCGGGCCCGCTCCACATTTTCCATCACAAAATACCGGGGACGGATTTGCCGGACGATTTCGGCGAATACAATGGTCAGGTTGGCGCGTCCCCCGGACTCGTCGCGTTTTCCCGCCGATGAAAAATCCTGACAGGGAGGCCCGCCAATCACCATGTCAGGATTGTATTTCCTGATGGTCTCCACAACTGCCGGGTCAGATAAATCCGCCAGGTGAATCGGATGGTCCTGTATATTTTCCCGGTACAGGTCAACAGCGGGTTTCCAGCAATCAAATGCCGCCTTCACCTGGATTCCGGCGTTTTGGAAACCTAATGACAGTCCGCCTCCGCCCGCAAATAAATCGACAGCCTGCGGTTTAGTCATCGGAAGCTTTAAACGTTCCCCCAATAATACGGGTCGGAAAAATTCCTGTTGGAGTGAGTGATCCCATAAAGTCTTGAATTCATGTTCGTATACATACGATTGCGAATAGTTTGTGTCAATCTTTTGCTTTCGGTCATCATGTTCGCTGTTTTATTACCAATCGTTTGATTGAGGCTAAACCGCTTGGTGTCCAGAGGATTCATGGTGAGCTTCAGACATGAAGGTGAATCATTTTTTGCAGAATCTTCCGGATATGGGGCTTGTCTCCCCGGTGGACAGCGACTATGGCTTCGAAAAATCTTTTCAAAGGCTGAGTCATGCATTGCTTTCTCCATTTTTCCGGTTTTTTCAGGCGTCTGTTTTTCACTTCGCTTTTCTTTGCCTTTGCGAAGGGTATGGCGGAGTTGCCGAAGGCGGTTGTGACGAATATATTGCAAAGTGTTGTTAAAGTGGATTTTGCCTCCAATTTCGGCACCGGATTTTTTATTGATGACAGCGGGTTGCTGATCACCAGTGCGCATGTTATCCCCAATCCGCCGGACCAGGCCGCCATCTATTTCGCGAACGGCGGGGAGGCGGCCGCCGAATTTGTCTCGTTTGCGCCGGGCGGTGCGGATCTGGCCCTCCTGCGTCTGATCGCTCCGCACAAAAACTCCGCGTTTCTTCAGTTGGCGGAGCCGGAGGATTTTCGGATTTCCAGACCGGTCTACACCGTTGGCTATCCTTATCCGGTTTATCCCGCCTTGATCGGCTCCGGCATTCTCGGCCATCATCGCGCCTCGCACGGCATTATTATTTTTGACGCGGCCGTCAGCAGCGGCAGCTCTGGCGGACCTGTGCTCACGCGGGACGGCAAGGTGCTGGGGGTGATCAGCAGGCAGCTGATGGACCGAACCTCCGATGCCGTCTACGGCGGCGGATTCAACTCCGCCGTGGATACTCCGAGTCTCCGCGCGTTTTTGGAGGCGGTTCAACGTGGAGAAACCGAAGTGGTCCGCAGTGCGCATCTGGACTATTTTCGCATGCCGCTGCCGCGGTTAACCGTCGGTGAGCGCCGCCGGGGGCGTTTGAGTCCGACTTCGGATCAATTGCCGGAATTCCTTGAATATGCCAATGGCTATCAGATAGATGTTTCCGCCGATATGACCTACTTTATCACCCTGGAATCCGATGATTTCGACGCCTATCTGCTGCTGTATGACGGCGGGTCGAACCTGGCGGGCGAAAACGATGACGCCGGCGTTGACACCACAAATTCCGCCATCACCTATCTTGCCGATGAAAATGAACGGCTTACGATCGTGGCCACCTCATTCGCCCGCGGTGAAGTCGGTGAATACACCCTCCGGGTTCAGGAGATTCTTTTCACCTCTGAAGAGATCATCGAACACGCGCTCACCCCGGAAAGCCCCCGGAACGATGAGAACAAATTTTATCACGACATCCCGATTGAAGGTCAAAACCGTATGCTCTCGGTCATGATGGAGAGTGACGAACTGGATGCTTATCTTGAGCTGTATGACGCCCGGGGACAAATGGTGGACAGCAATGACGACTGGCGCACGGGCACCACGGATGCCCGTATCCTGACCCGGACGGAGTCCGGCCAGACATACCGCCTCCGCGCCACGACCTATTCCGCTGACGAAACCGGCGAATTCACGATCACCGTCTCCTGGGGAGACGAGGCGGAGGCGGAATAAGGATGAACGGGGCTAAACGGACTGTATGCAAGGGTTTCGTGCGGATGATCCGGATGGCGGCGCTGGTGTATGCGGGGTTTGCGGGGCTGTTGTTTGTGTCGCAGCGGGGGATGATTTTTCTGCCGTCGCGGTATTCGGAAGAGCGGGGGCGGGAGATGGCCGCGCGGCGGGGCTTGGAGATCTGGGAGGCGGACGGGGTGTTTCAGGGGTGGATGGACCGGGGGAACGGGGCCGGAGCGGTGCTGGTGTTTCACGGAAACGCGGGCGGTGCGGTGCATCGGGATTATTTGCGGGATCTGTTTCGGGATGAGGAGGCGACGGCGGATTTTTCGGTCTATCTGTTTGAATATCCGGGCTACGGTTTCCGGGAGGGCCGGCCGAGTGAGCGGGCCTTTCGCGAGGCGGCGGCGAAAGCGCATGCGGCACTGAGCGGCGCTTATGATTCGATGTTGTTGGTCGGGGAGTCGATCGGCAGCGGGACGGCGACCTGGCTGGCGGGTGAACTGGGCGCGGACGGGGTGCTGCTGATCACGCCGTTCAACCGGCTGTCGGCCGCGGCGGCGCATCATTATCCCTGGCTGCCGGTGCGTTTGCTGCTGCGGGACCGGTTTCGGAATGATGAGCATCTGGAGCGCTATGAGGGGCCGGTGGCTTTTGTGGTGGCGGGTCAGGATTCGGTGATTCCCTCGCGGCTGGCCCGGGTGCTGTATGAAGCCTACGATGGACCGAAACTCTGGCGTTTGCAGGAGGATGCGGATCACAATTCCATTTATTACGGTTCCGGAAGTGAATTTTGGCGGGAGGTGGCGGGGTTTTTGCTTTCCGGGGCTCGTCAGGAGTGAGGGCGAATGGGATGAGATGT
The DNA here is from genome assembly GCA_020831625.1 of Verrucomicrobiota bacterium. Classification (GTDB taxonomy): domain Bacteria; phylum Verrucomicrobiota; class Kiritimatiellia; order SS1-B-03-39; family UBA6053; genus PXAS01. The sequence continues at coordinate 120,878 of JAFIGD010000002.1, forward strand.
CTGCGCGGAACGGGGTGAACCCGTTCCTTGCTCGCGGGAGTTGTGAGCTGTTCGTGGAATGAGAGGATAGCGCTTCCCCGGCAAGCCGGGTTTCTGATCCACGGCGGGTCTTGAATTCCCAGGGAGAACCGCTATTCTTAGACATGACGCAAAAATTATGCTGTATTTTATTCACCCTGCTTTCCACAATCGTGTTCGCGGGTGATTTCACCACGGTGGAGGGGGTGGAGCATGTTCCGACATCGTGGGGGGACGGCGACAGCTTCCGGGTTCGGTTTCCGGACGGGGCGGAACATACGGTCCGCCTGTATGGCGCGGACACGCTGGAAGACACGATCCGCACGAAAGGGCAAAGGGATCTGGGCGTATACGGATTGGGACGCGCTGTCCGGTGAGCGCAGGGACCAGCGGCTTGAGGAGTTGGAAATGCGAATCGCCTCAGGACGGTCCGCGCCCACGGAGCGGATCAACCTCAACACCGCCCCGAAGGAGGATCTGGTGCGGATTCCCGGGGTGGGGGAGGCGACGGCGAACACCATTATTGCTGCGCGTCCCTTTTCCTCTTTGGAAGACCTTACCCGCGTGCGCGGGATTGGCCGGGCCCGGTTTGAACAGTTGCAGGCGTGGCTGACGTTGGACTGATGTTCACAAAGTCCGCGTAGGTTTGGCGGAGGCCTTCTTCCAGGGAAATCGTGGGGGTCCAGCCGAGGGATCGGATGCGGGAGATGTCGAGGCACTTGCGGGGCGTGCCGTCGGGCATTTCGGGGTTTTGCAGGATCTCACCTTTGAATCCGACCACGTCGGCGACGATGTCGGCGAGGGCGCGGATGGTGAGGTCTTTGCCGGAGCCGATGTTGACGATGTCGGGCGGATTTTCGGCCCCGATGAGGGCCAGAATGCCGGCGGCGAGGTCGTCGACATGCAGAAATTCGCGGCGGACGGTGCCGGTGCCCCACAGGATGACGGTTTCGGCGCCGGCGGTTTTGGCTTCGTGAAAGCGGCGCAGGAGGCCGGGGATCACGTGGCTGTTTTCGGGATGATAGTTGTCGCCGGGTCCGTACAGATTGGTGGGCATGGCGCTGTGGAAGAGGACCCCGTACTGGTTGCGGAGATACTGGCAGTATTTCAGGGCGGTGATTTTGGCGAGGGCGTAGGCCTCGTTGGTGGGTTCGAGCGGGGAGGTCAGCAGAGACGCCTCGCGAAGGGGCTGGGGCGCTTCACGGGGATAAATGCAGGAACTGCCGAGGTACAGCAGGCGTTGCGTGCCGTGTTTGTGGGCGGCATCGATGACGCTGAAGGAGACCCCGATGTTTTCCCGCATGAATTCGACGGGGTAGGTGCGGTTGGCGTGGATGCCGCCGACGCGGGCGGCGCAGTGAATGACGACTTCAGGTTTTTCGGCCGCGAAGAAGGCGTCTACAGCGGAGGGATCCATGAGGTCCAGTTCCCGCCGGGTGCGGGTGATCAGATTCCGGCAGCCCCGCGCCGCGAGGGCGCGGCACACGGCGGAGCCGACCATCCCGCGATGACCGGCGACGAAGATGCGGGTTTCGGGGGTGAGCATGGCGCGGCTCCTTTTGATTGCGGATGGACTCAGGGCCGGGCTTCGAGATCGGCCAGGGTCTGCTTCATGGCGCTTTCGCGGCGGGCGAGATTCAGGTCGGATTCGACCATGATGCGCACGAGGTCTTTGAAGGTGACACTGGGCTCCCAGCCGAGTTGTTCCCTGGCCTTGGTGTAATCGCCGATGAGCAGATCGACTTCGGTGGGGCGCTCGTAGCGTTTGTCGTAATCGACGTACTGTTCCCAGTCGAGGTCGAGGAGGGCGAAGGTTTCCTGAACGAACTCTTTGACGGAGTGGGTTTCGTTGGTGGAGATCACGTAATCGTCGGCGACGTCCTGCTGGAGCATGAGCCACATGGCGCGGACGTAGTCGGGGGCGTATCCCCAGTCGCGGCGGGCGTCGAGGTTGCCCAGATAGAGTTTGTCCTGCATGCCCATTTTGATGCGGGTGGCGGCGCGGGTGATCTTGCGGGTCACGAAGGTTTCGCCGCGGCGGGGGGATTCGTGGTTGAAGAGAATGCCGTTGCCGACGTGCATGTTGTAGGACTCGCGGTAGTTGACCGTGAGGTGGTAGGCGTAGGCTTTGGCGCAGGCGTAGGGGCTGCGGGGATAGAAGGGGGTGGTTTCGGTCTGGGGCACTTCGAGGACCTTGCCGTACATTTCGGAGGAGGATGCCTGGTAGAAGCGGGCGCCCTGGAGGCCGACTTTGCGCATAGACTCGAGAAGCCGCACGGTGCCGAGGCCTGTGACATCGCCGGTGTATTCGGGGGTGTCGAAGGAAACGCGCACATGGCTCTGGGCGGCAAGGTGATAGATCTCCTCGGGCTGCACGTCGTAAAGGAGACTGCTGATTTGCGAGGAGTCGGTCACATCGCCGTAATGCAGAAACAGTTTGGTTCCGTTGATGTGGGGATCCTGATAGAGGTGATCGATGCGCTCGGTGTTGAAGCTCGATGCGCGGCGGATGATGCCGTGAACCTCGTAGCCTTTTTCAAGGAGAAGTTCCGCGAGATACGATCCGTCCTGTCCGGTAATGCCAGTGATGAGTGCTTTTTTCATAAGGCCGCCAAGTATACACGATTTTTCTGGCGCGTGAATACGATATATCGTAAAGTTTTATTATGAAAAAACGGCAAACGAATCAAATTCAGGTGGTCTTCGGCTTCAGCGGGGGCCTGCAGGAGGATCTGGAGCGGTATCAGGGGGTGATGGCGGTGGCGCAGGCGGAGGGCTGGCATGTGCTGGGGGTGCATGAGCAGTTTGAGCGGAGTCTGACCCGGCTGGCGGATGCGGGCGCGGTGCAGGGGGTGATCGGGGAGTTCATGTCGGAGGCGTGGCTGGGCGATTTGCCGGCGCGACTGCCACTGGTGCATGTGGGGCGTTCCGGTTTTTCGGCGGGGGTGGCGGCGGTGACCTTTGACTGGCGGGCGATCGGCCGGGTCGCGGCGGCGCATTTCAGGGAGATGGGTTACGGGCGGGTGCGTGTGTATGAGCTTCCGGGACAGCCGCTGCCGGATGAGGTGTACGCGGGGCTGGAGGCCTTCGGCGCGGCGTCGGTGTTGCGGGTGCGGGGCGGCGGAGAGTTGGGGCAGTTGCTGGCGGCGCCGGGCGATAAGCCGGTCGGCATGTTGTGTCCGTCGGATTTCGCGGCGCGTCAGGTGATCCAGGCGGCGGAGCGGGCGGGAGTCGCGGTGCCGGAGGCGTTGGGGGTGTTGGGGATTGGCGACCGGTTTCTGGACCGGATCGCGGTGGAGCGGGGGATCAGTTCCATTCCCCTGCCGCATCAGGCGCTGGGGCGCGGGGCGGGGGAGCTGTTGCGGGAGCTGATGCGGGGCAAGGCTCCCCGGCAGATTCAGGTCGTGCCCGGCGAGGTGGTGGCCAGAGAGACCACGCTGAGGGACAGTCATCCCCGGGCCCTGGTGGTGCGGGTGGAGGGGGTGTTTCGCCGGAATCTGGCCGATCCGCCGGATTTGGACGCGTTGTCGCGGCGGGTGGGCATGTCGCGGCGGGCCTTTGAACGGGCATTCCGGGACCAGTCGGGCACGACGCCGTACCAATTTTTCCTGGGGATGCGGCTGGAGGAGAGTCAGCGGCTGCTGCGGGAAACCGATTGGACGGTCACGCGGATCGGGGAGCGGGTCGGGTATGCGGAGCCGTCGCGGTTCAGCGCGTTTTTCAAGCGGATGACCGGCATGAGCCCGACGGAATGGCGCGGCTCACGCGGACGGGAACTGCCGTAGGTCGGTGACGTTCTCGATAGAAACAAGCTCTCCGGCGTGGGAAGGGAGGGGGAGGCGCCAGGCGAGATCGAGATGATTCAGGGTGACGTTTCGGGCGTGGGCGATGCGGATGCCGTTGGTGGGGCGGTCGCTGAGTCCGCCGTGTTCCTTGCTGTGCGCGGGGCGGATATCGTGCTGACCGCCGGGCCATTTGCTTTGGTGGTGGAGGGTGATGTCGACGTGATGAAGCTGGATGTTCTCGAGGGGGGAGTCTGGGGAGCCGGAGAGGAAGATGCCATTCTCGGAGAGTCCGGTGATGTTGAAAAAGCGGATGTTCCGTATTTTTCCGGCGGGCTGGCCGTCGTGACGGGGAACGGCGGTGACGTAGATGGGTTCGGCCCGGCCCCAGTAGAGCGCGTGAAAGAGCCGGGTCTCCACGCGGCAGTTGCTGAAGGAGACGTTCTCGATGGTGCCGCGGTCGCGCAGTTGGATCGCGAGGCCGCGGTGGCTGGAGTGGATGATGCAGTTGTTGACGGTGATGTTGCGGAAATCGCCGGCGCTTTCGGTGCCGAGCTTGATGGCGGCGGAGGTGCTGATGACGGTGCAGTCGCTGATGAGAATATTTTCGCAGGGGCCGAGGGCCTCGTGTTCGCGGGTGTTTTTGAGCACAATGCCGTCGTCGGCGGCCTCGATGTGGCAGCCGATGATGCGGACATTGCGGCAGTGATCGGGATCGATGCCGTCGCAGTTGGGCACGTCGAGCCGGTTGAGGATGTGGAGCCCCTGTGCGAGCACATCATCGCAGCCGGTGAGGTGGATGGTCCAGGAGGCGGAGTCGCGGAAGGTGAAATCGGTGAGGCGGGCGTGGCGGCAGCGGAACAGGGAGATGCCCCGGGGGCGCCAGGCTTTGGGGGCGCGGATGTAGGGTTCGGCCCACCAGCCGTCCATATAGTCGAGGGCGCTGCCGTCGAGGGTGCCGGGGCCGGAGATGGAGACGTGCTCGCAATCCCGGGCCTGAATGAGGAATCCGCCGGCGTTGCCCCCGTAGAGGCCGGCGATCTGGACGTTTTGGAAGTCGGCGGGGTCGGGGGAGGCTTTGAGACGGGCGCCGGCTTCGAGGTGAAGGTCGATATGACTCCGCAGCTGGAGGGTTCCGGAGAGGTGAAGGCCGGGTCCGAGGGTGACCCGGGCCGCGCCGCGGGGGGGGGGGGGGGGGGTTTGGGGGGGGGGGGGGGGGGGGGGGGGGGGGGGGGGGGGGGGGGGGGCGGGGGGGGGGGGTCCCCCCGCCCGCCGCCGTTGGCGGCGGTTTGGTCGATGGCGGCCTGGATGCGGCGGGTGGCGAGCGGGGAGGCGGGGTCGGCGGAAATGATCATCATTGTTAATTAGCGGATTCCGGGAGGAAGGAAAAGGAAGAATGGTCCGTTAAAACTTGGGAAATTCCATACTGGCAAAAGGATTGACTTTCCGCTATGGAAGGTGTTCTACATTCACTCTCATTTAACAAGCCTATGAAATACGCGATCCTTGGAGATATTCACGCAAATCTGGAAGCCCTGGAAACGGTGCTGGAGGATGCTGAAAAACAGAAATGCACTCATTACCTCAGTATTGGGGATGTTATCGGATACAACGCCAATCCCCGGGAATGTCTGGAGAAGGTGCAGGCGATGGAGTGCCCGGTGGTGATGGGAAACCATGATTTTTACGGGTCGCGGGAGGATGAACTGATCGGTTTTCATCCGATGGCGGCGGAGGTGATGAACTGGACGCGCAATCAGATTTCCGACGAGCAGAAGGAATGGCTGCGGGCGCTTCCGTACTCCCGCCGGGTGGAAACCTTCACCATTGTGCACAGCACCCTGGACAACCCCAATAAGTGGGGGTACGTGCTGGACCGCTACGATGCCGAGGCGAACTTCAATTATCAGACAACCTCGGTTTGTTTTTATGGCCATACGCACATTCCGATCGCGTTTGAAAAGGGGGATGAGATCCGTTCGGGCCTCTATTCCAAGATCAAAATCAAGACCGGCAGGAAATACTTCATCAATGTGGGAAGCGTGGGGCAGCCGCGGGACGGGGATCCGCGGGCGGCCTATGTGATTTATGACATGCTGAATAACATTATTGAGTTGCGGCGGCTTGAATATGACATCAAAGTGACGCAGCAGAAAATTCTGGACGCGGGCATGCCAAATAAAATCGCGGCGCGCCTGGCCAACGGTCGGTAACCTTTATGAAAAAACTGTCGCTTCTGTTTCTCACGGGGATGTTTCTGACGCCGCTCGCGGCGCAGGTGGATATTTCCGCCACGGTCTTCAACCGGATTTTTCTGTTGCAGGAGTCGATTCCGCTCACATTCACGATCGAAAACAACAGCGGCGAAACCCTGCGCCTGGGCGGGGAGGATTCCAACGGAATTCTGCGGTTTTCGCTGACAAATCTTCGTTTGCAACTGGTCCGCCGCACCGGCGTGCCGATCCTGGAGGAGCCCTGGGTGATTCCCAGCGGCACCCGCTCAACCCGGGAGTTTGATTTGGCGGATCTGTTTCAATTCTCATCGGCCGAGAGTTACCGCGCCAATATTGTTCTTTACGCGTTTGATGACGCCTGGGAAATCCCCACTTACCGCTTTGAGCTGGTGAACGGTCAGTTGATCGAACGGATCCGCCGCCGGAATCTGGACCGCAGTTTTCATTTGCGCAAAATCAACCGCAAGAATGCCAACGAACTGCTTCTGCAGGTAAAAAACTTTCAGGAGACCCGGATTCTGGGCACCTATGAGCTGGATCAGGTGCTGATGTTCTTTCCGCCGGAAATGCGGATCGATTCCCAGGGGTTTATTCATATTCTCTTTTACAAATATGCCGAGCTGATGGTGTACGCCCGTTTCAGTCCCGCCGGTGATCCGCTTGTGCTGGAATATATCCACCCGATGCGGCAGCGGCCCACCCTGGTTGCGCATGAGGAATATGGATTCTGGGTTCCGGATGGCCGGGTGCTGGAGCGCGAACCGGAGGGGCAGCGGTAAGCTGTTCGCGAAAACAATGCACAGCACGCTGATCTTGTCGATTTTAGGACCGGACCGTCCGGGGATTGTGGAGGATGTCGCCTCCTTCGTCCGGGAAATGGACGGAAACTGGCTCGAGAGCCGCTTAACCCGGCTGGCGGGTCAGTTTGCGGGCATCGTTCAGTTTTCGCTCCCGGCGGAACGTGAGCCGGCGTTCCGGGAGCGGCTGCCGGCGTTTGAAGAGGCATCATCCCTGCAGTGCCTGGTTGGGCGCGGCGGGGAGGGGGATGCGCCTGCGGGCCGCTGTTTCACCTTGGAGTGCGTGGGGCAGGACCGTTCGGGAATTGTTCACGCAATCACAGATGTGCTGGCTGGATTCGGGGTGAATGTGGAGTCGTTCAGTTCCGAATGCTCCAGCGCGCCGATGTCGGGCGAAACCCTCTTCCATGCGACCTTGAAGGTGCGGGTGCCGGACCGTCTGGATTTGGCGGGCCTGGAGCAGCGCTTGACGGAAATCGGGGACGAGTTGATGCTCGATGTGTCTTTTGAGGAATAGGGGACGGACATGACTTCACATGCGCAGCCGAAAACCTGGTCAAACCGTTTTTACATTTTCTTTACCGGAATCTGTATGGGAGCCGCGGATGTGGTGCCGGGGGTTTCGGGCGGGACCATGGCCTTTATCATGGGGGTCTACGAGGACCTGCTGGACGGGATTCATTCGTTCAATCTGACCCTGGCGCGGCATCTTCTGGCCCGCCGTTTCCGCGAGGCGTTCGCCGCGGTTCCAATACAGTTTCTGGCGCTGCTCGGCGGCGGAATCGTGGTGGCTATTTTCTCGCTGGCCAAGGGAATCAAGCATTTGTACGATAACGAGCAGGTCCTGCTGTTTTCGTTTTTCTTTGGACTGATCCTGGCCTCGATCGCGGTGCTGGGCCGTTCGGTGCCCTGGAACCGCGCCCGGGCGATCAGCGTGGCCTGCGGGACGCTGACGGGCTATTTGATCGTCACCCTGACCCCGCATCACATGCCGCAATCGCCTTTGGTTCTTTTCCTGAGCGGGGCGATCGCGATCATGGCGATGATTCTGCCGGGAATTTCGGGGTCGTTTCTGTTGCTGATTCTGGGGCAGTACGCCTGGGTGCTGGATCAGGCAAATCTGATCCGGGAGGCCCTGAAGGCGGGGGATTTCGGATTGTTGTTCCGGACCGGGCTGGGGGTGCTGCCGCTGGCACTGGGCGCGGTGGTGGGGCTGCTCGCGTTCGCGCGGCTGCTGCGCTGGATTCTGGCGCGCTGGCACTGGGTGACGGTGGCGGGCCTGATCGGCTTTATGGTGGGGTCGCTCCGCAAGATCTGGCCCTGGCGGGAGCCGACCCGGATTGTGGATCTGGGGGAGAAAGAGGTGATTCTGGCGGACCGCATGGTGCTGCCGGAGCTGGGCGGGGAGCTGGCGGCTGCGGTGGGCCTGGCTCTCGCGGGGTTTGTGCTGATTGTCGCGATTGAAAGCATTCAGCGGCGGAAGCCTGCTGTTCAGGAGTTGAAGGCATGAAGTATGTGAGCACACGCGGTCAATCGGAACCGCTTGATTTTACGGACGCGGGGCTGGGCGGACTGGCCACCGACGGCGGCCTGCTGGTCCCGGACTCGCTCCCGGATCTTTCCGGGGAGCTGGACCGGCTGGCGGAGCTGTCCTATGCGGATCTGGCGTTTGAGCTGTTTTTGCGGTTCACGGATATCCCGGAGGCGGACCTGCGGGGGCTGGTGGACCGGGCGTATTCGACCTTCCGCCATCCCGACACCGCGCCGACGGTGCCGCTGGGCGACCGCTTTGTGCTGGAGCTGTTTCACGGTCCGACGCTGGCGTTCAAAGATATGGCCATGCAGTTCTTGGCGCAGTTTTTTGAATATGCCCTGGAGGCGCGGGATGAGCGGCTGAACATTCTCGGCAGCACCAGCGGCGACACCGGTTCGGCCGCGATTCACGGCGTGCGGGGCAAATCGCGCATCAATATTTTCATGATGCATCCCGAGGGGCGCACCAGTCCGGTGCAGGCGCTGCAAATGACCTCGGTGCTGGATTCGAATGTCTTCAATCTCGCGGTGGACGGAACCTTCGATGACTGTCAGCGGATCATGAAAACACTGTTTGCGGATGTGCCCTTTAAGCGGGAATATCAGTTGGGTGCGGTGAATTCGGTGAACTGGGTGCGGGTGATGGCACAGATTGTGTATTATCTGTATTCCGGACTGCGGACGCTGCGGGCCGAAGACGCCTCGGCGGTGCAGTTCAGTGTGCCCACGGGGAATTTCGGGAACATTCTTGCGGGGTTTTATGCCTCACAGATGGGGTTGCCGGTGAGCCGGCTGATTCTGGCCACCAATGAGAACGATATTCTGGCGCGGTTCATTCAGACCGGCGTGTACGAGCAGGGACAGGTTGCGCATACGATCAGTCCGTCGATGGACATTCAGGTGGCGAGCAATTTCGAGCGGTTTTTGTATGCCTTGCTGGCGTCGGATCCGGCGGCGACGCGGGAGGCCATGGGAACCTTCGGTCAGTCGGGGCGGATGGATTTGCAGACCTGCGGGGCGCATCCGGCGCTGAAACTGTTCGCGGCGCGGCAGATTGACACGGAGCGCACGCTGGCGACGATCCGGGAGGCGGACGCGCGGCACGGCATGCTGCTGGATCCGCACACCGCCGTGGGGGTTGCGGCGGGGGATGATCTGCGGCTGTCCGGCGATCCGCTGGTGTGTCTGGCCACGGCCCATCCGGCGAAATTCACGGACGCCATTGTGCAGGCGGTGGGGCGCGAGCCGCATCATCCGGTTCTGGACGCGCTGGCGGATGCGGAAACGCGCTGTGAGCGGATGGCGAACGATGTGGACGCGGTCCGGAACTATATCAAGCAAACCCTGTCATCCTCATGAAAACACCTGTTTATGAAGAGCGTTGTGATTTGCCGCCGGGTTTCCGCGCGGCGGGCGTACATGCCGGCATCAAGGCGGACGCGTCCAAACCGGACATGGCGCTGCTGGTGTCGGATGTGCCGGACACTCTGGCGGTCGGCATGTTCACCACCAACAAGGTGAAAGCGGCCCCGGTGCGGCTGGATCAGGCGCGGCTGGCGAACGGCCGGGCGCGGGCGGTGGTGATCAACAGCGGCAACGCGAACGCCTGCACGGGTCCGCAGGGAGAGCGGGACGCGCTGGAAATGGGGCGTTTGACCGCCGGGGCGCTTGGGCTTGCGGAGGAGGATGTGCTCGTGTGTTCGACCGGAACCATCGGCAAACCGCTGAATTTGGATCCCATCCGCAAGGGGATCGGCATGCTGGCGGAGGGACTGCGTGCGGACGGCGGTCCGGATGCCGCGCAGGCGATTTTGACCACCGACACCCGTCCGAAGATGTGCATGACCCGCATCCCGGTAGACGGAAAAGAGGTGACCCTTAGCGGTTTTTGCAAGGGGGCGGGCATGATCGAGCCGAATATGGCCACCATGCTGGCGTATATCTGCACCGATGCCGTCGTGGAGCCTGAGAGCCTGCGGGAGGCGGTGCGGACGGCGGTGAACCAGAGCTTCAACCGTATTTCCATCGACGGCGACACCAGCACCAATGATTCGGTGTTTGTGTTTGCGAACGGGTCCGCCGGAAACGCGGCGCTGTCGCCGGAGCATCCGGACTGGTCGCTGTTTCAGACGGCGCTCAACGGGGTGATCTTTGATTTGGCGATGAAGATTGTGTGGGACGGGGAGGGGATGACCAAATTCATTGAGCTGCGGGCCAAAGGCGCGGTGTCGGATGCGGAGGCGGACAAAGCCCTGCGGGCGGTGGCGAATTCGTTTTTGGTGAAAACCGGATGGGCGGGCACCTATCCGGTCTGGGGCCGAATCGCGGATGTGCTGGGCTATTGCGGAGTGGAGATTGATCCCGACGCGATGGGCATTGAGTATAACGCGATTCCGGTGATGCGCGGCGGCATGTCGGCGGGCACGCCCAAAGAGACGCTGGACGCGGTGATTTCCGAAAACCGCTACACGATTACAGTGGACCTCGGCACCGGCGGATCCGGGACCGCGGTGCTGTACACCTGCGACTGCACGGAGGAATATGTGCGCATCAACATGTTTTAACCCTCTGTCTGACTTTGCCCCCCCGCCTCAAAACACTTGAATTTCCCGGGGAAACCTCTAACGCCTCTGCAATGACCAATTTCCCCACCTCTCTTGTTGTGTCCGTGAATGTGCTTCGTGAACGTCTTGCGGATGATATCCGTATCCTGAATGTGCATGATGTGTCGACCGTGACTTCGTATTTCCTGCTGGCCACCGCCAGCGGGATTCCGCACATCCGCGCGCTGACCGATGAGTTGGACGGGGAGTGCAAGTCGAATAAAATCCGCCACCGCCGCAAGGGCGGTTCGCCGGAAAGCGGGTGGATGGTCATGGATTTCGGGAATGTGGTGGTGCACATCATGACCCGTGAGCACCGGGAGTTTTACGCGCTGGAGCAGTTGTGGAGTGACGCGAAAACGGTGGATCCGGCGGAGGTCGCTCCGGAGTAAGCCAAATGAAGTGGCGGATCATCACCACCGGGAAACCGTCCTTTGTCTGGTCGAGGGACGCGGCGGGGGAATATGAAAAACGGATCCGGCGGTTTACGGCGCTTTCGGTGGTGAGTTTGAAGGCCGGCTCCGATGTGGCCGCCTACCAAAAGGCCTCGGAGGGCTGTTTCCGGATCGCGCTGGATGAGCGGGGGCTTTCGCTGAACACTCTGGCGCTGTATGACCGGGTGATGGCATGGGAGCAGGAGGGCACGAAAGAGGTGTCGGTCTGGATTGGCGGCTCCGACGGATTCGGGGAGGCGGTGAAACCGCATGTGGATTTGACGCTGCGGCTGGGGGATTTCACACTGATGCATGAATTGGCGCTGGTGGTTTGGCTGGAGCAGGTGTACCGTGTGTACACGCTGAAAGAAAATATCCCGTACCACCGACCATGAATGTCACCAATCTTTTGCAGACCGCCGTGATGGCGGGGTTGAGTCTGTTGGAACCCGAGGCGGCGTTCCATCCGGAGCCGGTCGGCCGCATCGAGGCGGTGGAAGTGGAGGAGTCCTCGGGACTGGCGAACTCGCGTCAACATCCGGGGCTGTGGTGGACGCACAACGACAGCGGGCACACGAATCATCTTTTTCCGATGTCGGACTCCGGCGCGGTGTTGGGGCCGCCCGTTGAAATCGAGGGCGCGGTGAATGTGGACTGGGAGGATATTTCCGCGGATGACCGGGGACAGTTGTGGATTTCGGATCTGGGGAACAACCGCAACCGGCGGCGGGATCTGAAGGTGTACGTGATCGATGAGCCGCTGCCGGTGGAGGGCGTGTTCCCGGAATCGGTTCCGGTGAAGCGGGTGTTGCGGATGCGGTATCCGGATCAGGACGCGTTTCCGCCGGAGAAACGGAATTTTGATTCCGAGGGGATTTTTGTGCGGGATCAGATCCTGTATGTGCTCACCAAACACCGTTCGGATGCGGACACGAAGCTGTACCGCCTGGCGGATGACGGCGGGGACGCGGAGCAGGTGCTGGAGTATATCCAGACCTTTCCGGAGATCGGGATGGTGACCGGCGCGGCGCTGCATCCCGACGGGCGGCGGCTGGCGGTGCTGACCTACACCGGGGTGTGGCTTTTTGAAACCGACGGACAAACAGAGCGGTTCCTGTCCGGGCGCATCTCCAACGTGCTCACCGCCTTGCGCGCCTGGGGGCAGGTGGAGGGAATCGACTGGCTGGACGATGAAACCCTGCTGATCTCAAACGAACAGCGGGACCTGTTCCGCATTCCGCTAAAGGTGCTGACCCTGGCGGGAGAATAATGAACCACGGATAGCCCTGCCGGACCACGGATAAAGACGGGGACAAACCAAGGATGGCTTACGCCGGACCACGGATGGTATTGTAAAATAACATGTTGTAAAATAACAGGTATTTTAAAGATCCTTGGCCGCCCGGGGACAGGGTCTATTCCTGTTTTGGGTGTGGCGGGACGTTGACAACACAAGATGTTGTATGGTAGGGAGGTGAAGCACATATTTTACACGATTTAGAGACTTTATGAAATGTCCCAAGTGTCAGGAACTCGAAGACAAGGTGATTGACAGCCGGCTGATCCGCGAGGGTGAGGTGATTCGGCGGCGTCGGTTGTGTCTGGCCTGCGGGTATCGGTATACGACGTATGAGGAGGTGGTGCGGTCGGGGTTGCGGGTGATTAAGCGGAGCGGGATCACCGAGGAGTTCAAGCGGAGCAAGATTCAGGTGGGGATTCAGAAGTCCTGTGAGAAGCGTCCGGTCTCTGAGGATCAGATTAACGCGGCGGTGGATCAGATTGTGAAGGAGCTGGAGACGGAATACGAGAAGGAGGTGCCGAGCATGGAGATTGGCAACAAGATCATGCGGCATCTGGAGCACTTGGACGAGGTGGCGTTTGTGCGCTTCGCGAGTGTGTATCGCCGGTATCGCGATATCAATCAGTTCCTGAGTGAAGTGGAAAGTCTGATCGAGCGGGAGTAGTCGCGATGGTTGCTTTTGCTGAACAGGACAGTTTGCGGAGGGCGGCGCGGCTTGAGGCGCTTCTGGAGGATGCGGGGATGAGCGGTGAGGCGTCGGATCATGTGTGGATGGCGGAACGGCTGGCGGAGGTGTCTGAGGTGCTGGATCCGGGCGGGGAGGATTTGCTGACAGAGCGACTGCTGGCGGCGGCGCATTTGCGGGGGTTGAATGAGGGCGCGGCGGCGGCGCGGGTGATGGCGCGGTTTGATTTGTCGGAGTGCCCGGTGGAGGCGATGCGGGAATTACTGCGGGCGGCTTCGCTTTCGCCGGAGGGCTGGCGGTTTCTTCGCTCGGAGGTGTGCCGACTGGAGCGGCCGGCGGGTCGGGAGGTGTTGCGCTGGGAGATTGACGGGGCGAAGCTGCTGGAGGTGTCGCGGGTGTGGCACGAGCTGGGGGAGCGGGTGATGTTCCGGCGGCTGGTGCGGGCGTTTTGCCGCTGGGTGGCCTATCGGGAGGGCAATGTGGAGGTGGTGATCCGCCGGGCGCCTGCGGAGGCGGGGCCGCGGTGGGTGAACGAATTGCGCGGGGCGCTTGAGCTTGAATGCGGTGTGGGCGGTCTTCGGGTGGCTCCGCTGATCGCCTGGGAGGGGGAGGGCTTCAGAGCAGCTCGGTCTGGATCCCGGCGGGGGGCTTGAGGCCGAAGCGGTCGTAGCAGAGGGGGGTGACGACGCGGCCCTGGGGGGTGCGTTTCATGTAGCCCTCCTGGATGAGGTAGGGTTCGTAGACCTCCTCGAGGGTGCCGGCCTCTTCGCCGACGGTGACGGCGAGGCTGCTGATGCCGACGGGGCCGCCGCCGAATTTGCTGAGAATGGCGGTGAGGAGGCGCTTGTCCATTTCGTCGAGGCCGTATCGGTCGATATCGAGCATGGTGAGGGCCTGGTCGGCGACATCGCGGGTGATTTTGTTGTCGGCGCGGACCTGGGCGTAGTCGCGGACCCAGCGGAGAAGGTTGTTGGCGATGCGGGGGGTTCCGCGGCTGCGGGCGGCGATTTCGAGGGCTCCAGGGTCGTCGACATCGACGTTGAGGATGCGGGCGGAGCGCTGGACGATTTGTTTGAGTTCGTCGTGGGAGTAGTAGTCGAGGCGGTTGCTCATGCCAAAGCGGGAGCGGAAGGGGGCGGTGAGCAGGCCCATGCGGGTGGTGGCGCCGACGAGGGTAAAGCGGGGGAGGTTGAGGCGGACAGAGCGGGCGTTGGGGCCCTGATCGATGAGAATGTCGATGACAAAATCCTCCATGGCGGAGTAGAGGTACTCCTCGACGGCGCGGGGGATGCGGTGGATTTCGTCGATGAAGAGGATGTCGCCTTTTTCGAGGCCGGTGAGGAGGCCGGCGAGGTCGCCGGCTTTGTCGATGGCGGGGCCGGAGGTGGTGCGGACGTTAACGCCCATTTGTTCACCGAGGATATAGGCGAGGGTGGTTTTGCCGAGGCCGGGCGGGCCGGAGAGGAGCACGTGGTCGAGCACATCCCCGCGGCCGCGGGCGGCCTGCACGAAGAGTTCCAGGCGTTCGCGGACTTTGTGCTGGCCGACGTAGTCGGTGAAACGGGTCGGGCGCAGGCTGACATCGAAGGCCTGATCGACTTTGACAAATTCGTTTCGGGGGGAAGACGCATCCATACGCATGTTTTAGCGGGAACGGCGCGGGGGGGCAATGATTTTTGTTTAACTATTCGCGGGAGAGAATCTCAACCAGATTCTGATTGGAGGCCTGAATGGCGGGGTAGGCGCCGAAGAGGAGTCCGGTGCCGAAGGATGCGCTGAAGGCGATGGTGACGATGAGGGGGTCGAAGACAATGGGGAAATCGAGGGGCCGGGAGGCGAGGGCGACCCCGAGGCCGGCAAGGAGGACCCCGGCGAGGCCGCCGACCATGCTGATGATGATGGCTTCGACGAGGAACTGGCGGCGGATGTCCTCGCGGCGGGCGCCGATGGCGCGGCGGATGCCGATCTCTTTGAGACGTTCGGTGACCGCGGCGAGCATGATGTTCATAATGCCGATGCCGCCGACGACAAGGGAGATGGCGCTGATGCTGAGGGCGAGCACGTCGAGGAGTTTCTGGGATTCCTGCTTGGATTTGAGGAGGTCAAGGGGGATGATGAGGTCGTAATCCTCGACACCCTGGTGGCGGACATCGAGAATGCGGCGGATAGAGCGGCCGGCTTCGGAGAGTCGGTCCTCTTCGGCGAGCTGGACCATGATTTCGTCGAGTTCGCTGCGGAGGGGGACGTGGGTGAAGCGTGTGGTGACGGACCGGAGGGGGACGAGAATATCGCGGTTGGCGTCGTTGGCGCCGACGGCTTCGAGTTCGGCGGTGTCGACGAATCGGTTTTCGAGGACGCCGATGACTTCGAAGGGCTGTCCGCCGAGGAGGAAGGGAAGGCCGAGCATCCCGCCGGGGGTTTCCCCCTCCGGGATCAGGCCGGAGCCGATGATGGCGAAGCGCTGCTGGCGGAGGTCGTCGAGGGGGTGGAAGTCGTGACCGGCGGCGAGATTGAGGTTGTTGACGTTGAGGTAGTCGCCGGCGATGCCGCGGACGCGGGCGGCGGCGACGGGGGTGGTGCCGCGCATGACTTCGAGGGAGAGGTCGCGGGCTTTGGCGACGGCGGTGATGTCGGGCATGGCCTCCTGAAGAATGCGGGCGTCTTCGCGGGTGAGGCCCATGGAGCCCTGTCCCCGGGCCTGGTGGAGGGCCTGGTCTTCGAGGCGGCGGTCGACAATGCGGATGAGGTTGGCGCCGAGGGCGCGGATTTGGTTGGCCTGTTTGAGTTTGCTGCCTTCGGAGAAGGAGGACATGGCGATGACGGACGCGACACCGATGATGACGCCGAGCATGGTGAGCGAGGTGCGGAGTTTGTGGGCGAGGAGGCCTTCGCGAAAGCCCATGCGGACCATGTCGCGGAATCCGAGGTTGCCGCGGTTTTGGATTTCTGCCGGTTCCGAATGTTCGAGGGTTTTGGCGTCGGTCCGCTCGGTGTCGGCGATGATCTTGCCGTCGGACAGGGTGATTTTACGGCGGGCGTGGTCGGCGATTTTGTTGTCGTGGGTGACGAGCAGAATGGTGTGGCCCTGACCGTTCAGTTCGTCGAGGAGGGCGAGGATTTCTTTGCCGGTTTTGGAGTCGAGGGCGCCGGTGGGTTCGTCGGCGAAGAGGACTTCGGGCGCGTGGATGAGGGCGCGGGCGATGGCGACGCGCTGGCACTGGCCGCCGGAGAGTTCGTTGGGTTTGTGGTGGGTGCGGTCTTCGAGGCCGACTTTGGCGGCGATGATCCGGGCCTGCGCGAGGCGTTCGGTCAGGGGAATGCCGGAGTAGGCGAGGGGGAGGGCGATGTTTTCGAGGACGGTGAGGTTGGGGAGCAGGTTGAATTGCTGGAAAACGAAGCCGATGCGTCGGTTGCGGATTTCGGAGAGCTTGGTGTCGTTCGCGGCGGACATGTCCTCGCCGGCGAGGTGGTAGGAGCCGGTGGAGAAGCGGTCCAGACAGCCCAGCATGTGCATGAGCGTCGATTTGCCGCTGCCGGAGGCTCCGACAATGGCGGCGAATTCGCCGCGCTTGACGTCGAGATCGACGCCGTCGAGGGCGTGGACTTCGTGGGTGCCCATGGTGTAGGTTTTGCGGGCGCCACGGACGCGGATGAGCGGGGTCATGGTGTTTCCTCCTCCGCGAGATGAATGACAACGGAGGCGGTCATGCCGGGCATGGCACCGAGGTCGCGGGTGTCGACAGCGATTTCCGCGAGGAACTGAGCCTGCTGGGCGGGCGGGGCCTGGCGGTAAATGGGGGTGAGGTCCATGCGGTCGAGGCCGAGGGCGCTGACGGTGGTGACGCTTCCTTTCAGCACGTGTTCCGGAAAGGCGGTGAGGCGGACTTCGGCTTTTAGGCCGGGCCGGAGATAGAGGATGTCGCTTTCGTGAATGAGCACGCGGAGATTCAGCTGGTCGGGATCGACAATCTCGCCGAGCACGTTGTCGGTCCAGGTTTGGCGGCCGACTTCGATGGTGTCCCAGGATCGGTTGCGCCAGTTGAGGCTGCGGGTGAGGCGGAGGATGCCGGCGGCGGGGCTGAAAACCTCCGCTTTTTCGAGTTCCTCCATCCGGTCCTCCAGCACTTCCCGCTGGTGGCCGAGTTGCAGGCGGACGCCGGCGATTTCCGTGTCTTTGGCCGCGACTTCCCGCTGGTGGCGGCGGAGGCTGCGTTCGACGATCTCGCGGTTTTGATCGACGGCGCTCTGAAGCGAGAGGCGCTCCTCCTCCATGAGCGGGCGGGTTTCGAGTTCGAACTGGGTGCGCCGTTCATCCAGCAGCGCCTCAGCGGCGATGACCTCGCGTTCAAAGCTGTCAAGGGATGTGGCGGGAGCGAAGTTGCGTTCGACCAGTTCCCGCTGACGCTGGAGGCGCTCCCGGCGGTCTTCGAGATCAAGCTCGGCGGTTTCGATGGAGAGGGTGAGCAACCGACGCTCTTCCGGGCGGAGTCCTTCGCTGCGGATGCGCAGGGCGAGTTCGGCGTGGGCGAGTTCTGCCCGTTCACGGACGCTGATCGCGTTGTAGGTTTGCACGAGGATTTGACGTTCGGATTCGACCGATTCGAGTTCTTCAAGGCGGTTCTCGATTTGTTCCTCCTGGGATTCGATGCGGCTGCGGATCTCTTCGGGATCGAAGGCGAAAACGAGGTCACCCTCGGCGACCCGTGATCCGTCCGCAGCGACATGTGAAAGATGTCCGTTGAGCGGAGAAAGGACCCGGGCCAGGACGGCGGGATCGAGGACCCCGACTTCAAAAAGGCGGTCGCGCGGGGTTTCGGCGCGAACCGGCCGTTCGCGGGGCGGCGCGGGAGGGGTGCGCAGGACCTTGACGACGATGGCGGCGGTCAGCAGGATCAGGAGTCCGCCGAACAGGCGGAGGCGGTTCAGGAATTTGGAGGACTTCATTGGCTGTCCCTCCTGAACGGAAAGATCACATGGGCGATAGCTCCCGGTTTGAGGGGGCGCTCGGAGACATTCCGCAGGATAACCTCCACATCAATCACGTGTTCAAGGGGCGGTTCAAGATTGGCATACACGCCGGCACGCAGGTTGGGAATGGTGGCGGGGACCAGGATTTCGCTGAGATTGCGGATACTGCCGGTCCACAGCTGGGAGCCTTCGCTGGGGATACGGACCTGGACGGGCATGTTGTGTTTAAGAAAGCGAATGTACCGCTCGGAAACCTGAACGCGCACCACCATGCGGTCGGAGTCCGAAATACTCATGAGGTGCGAGTTGCTCCAGACGTTCATTCCTGTCCGGATTTTTGACACCGTCACTCCGTCGAAAAGATTCTCATACTTCAATAATCCGTCTGATTCGGCGCGGATGACCATCGCCTTCAAATCGTCTTGACGGTTTGCAAGCCGCTCCTCCCGGCTCCGTTCGATGCGCTGTTGGCGCCGGAAGTGGGCTTCCGCATTGGCAATCTCACGGCGGAACCGGTTCTCGAGTTCGCTCAACCGGGATTCCTGCCGCGCCAGCTCCAGATTGGCCTGACTGCGCTCAAGTTCCGTGGAGGTCTCTTCTGCCAGAGCGAGCCGGATTTCAGCTTGTTCGAGGCTGATGCGGCGGTGCTGAACATCCCGTTGCCGGCGGCGCAGCTCGGTGGGCGCGGTGAGATCGGGATTGGCTTGGGCCCTTTGCAGCTCACGTTCGGCGGCCGCCAGTTGAATCCGCGCGGTGGTTTCCTCCAGTTGCGCCTGATGTAATTGACTGGTGCTCAGCGAAAGATCAAGTTGTTCGACTTCCAGGCGACGAATTTCCAGCTGATTGCGGGCGCTGGCGATCTGGAATGCCGCCTCCCGGCGGCGCAGGGCCAGATTCTCCTCCGCGGATTCCCGGTTGCTGATCCTGCGGGTTAAATCATCCTCCGCGTCCCGAAGTCGACTGGTGATGTTTTCGCTGTCCAACTCGGCAAGGATGTCCCCTTTCTGCACGTAGGTGTCTTCGGGCGCGAGGCGGGTGATCCGAAGATCCCACGCCCGCACGGACGGGGCATTCACGGCAATGCTTTCCAACGGAATCAGCGCGCCGCTGGCGGTGACCCGATCGCCGGAAATCGCGTCCAGATCCGCGTCCCCCTCCTCCAGCCAGTCCCCGTCCGCAGAAAGGCCCCGTAACGGAAAGTCACGGTCCTGCAGTATGAAGCGGGTTCCGGAAGCGACTCCGTTGACCGGCGTGAACACACCGTTCACGCTGATGTGGTGATTCCCGTCTCGCATTCGGACCCATTCCAGAGGGACGGACGGTCCGATAATCGGCGCGGCGGTACGGATTTTGGCGGTGCCGAACACTCCGAAAGGAATGCCTTCGGGAAGCTCGTCGAGAACAATGACGGTATCAAACACCATTACGCCGGTTTCGGCGGAGGCGTCGCCCTGGGTTCGGCGGTCGGTTTCGGAAATATCCCGGGGCAGCGGGGAAATGCTGTGAATCCGGCCGATGAATTCCCGGTCCGGGACCGGGTTCAGGGTGACCCGGGCGGAGTCGCCAACCCGGAAGAGAGAACGTTGCTCCTCCGGAATGCGGCCCTGCAGTGCCAGGCTTTCCGGATCGGGAATTTCAACCAGGGCCATGCCCCGCGCGGGCTTTCCGCCGGAGGCGAGTTCGCGTTTGAGTCGGGGGGTGTAAATCAGAACGCCGCTGGACGGCGCGGTCAGCCTGCCATGCCGGAGTTCCTCTTCAACCTCGGCCTGCTCGCGTTCGAGATTGTTGAGGCGTCTGTCGGTGGTTCGGGTTTCAATGCGGAGAATTTCCCGTTGCGATTCGATCTCCAGTTCCAGTTTTTCAATTTCCAGATTCAGATTTTCGATACGAAGTTCATTGATCCGCAGGGTGCGGGTTGTTGCGGGCAGGGAGGCGGAGCGCAGTCGGTTTTCGGCAAAGGCGGTTCGCGCCTGTTGGAGCGCCAGTTCGGTTTCCGCCCGCTCGAGGGTGCCCGGAGAAACCAACTCCCGTTCCAGCCGGTCCCGGGCGATGTCCCGCTCATTTTGCACCGCCTCGCGGTTGCGCAGTGCGACATCCAATCTGCTTTTGGCAATGGCCACATCTTCCGGTCGCGGAAGGGCTTTCAGATACTCCCGCCGCGCCCGAAGGACCTCGCGCTGGGATTCCAGGGCCGATTTTTGGTCCTCCAGCCCCAGAATCCTTTGCTGAATCCGGCCGAGCTGAACCTCAATCTGATTTTGCGTCTCGGCGAGATTGCGCTCTATGCTCCGCTGACGGTTCAGTGGCGCGGTGAGGTCGAATTCGAACACGGTATCGCCCTTTTTGACCAGAGATCCTTCGGGCAGCCGGAAGGTGAACTGGGGCCAGCGGATGGGATTCTCAATGATAACCTGTTCGCGGGCAAAGGTTTGAACGCGGATTGTGAGAGAGGGGTGTGCTTCCTCCCGTTCAAGTACAGAGGCTTGCGTCCCGGCGAGAACGGGGGAAAAGGCGTGGCAAAGCCCTGACGCGGCCAGGGCGGTGATCATAGTCCGAAGCGAAAACATGTGGGGAATTAACGTCGTTTTTTCTCACAAAATTGCAAGGCTAAAGCGCGGGAAATTGTCCTCGCTGAAGAGTGATTCCGGCTTGGAGATTGAAATTCGGGCGGCGGGGCGGTAAGTGAGGGGCATGGATGATGTGCAAAAAATCAATGTGCTGGATTTGAGCCTGGCCGAACTGACCGGTCAGGTGAATGCCTGGGGGCAGCCGGCGTTTCGGGCGAAGCAGCTCTACCGTCAGTTGTGGGTGTTGCTGGCGGACGATTTTGATCAGATGTCGGATTTGCCGGCGGCGTTCCGGTCGTTTTTGAAGGAGCATGCCTGTATTTCGACCTTGCGGTTGCTGAAGGTGTACCGCGGGGACGGAGGACTGACACGCAAGGCGGTATTTGCACTGCCGGGGAATGAGACCATCGAGGCGGTGCTGATGGTGTATCCAGACCGGGCGACCGTGTGCGTGAGCAGTCAGGCGGGCTGTCCCATGGGCTGCGTGTTCTGCGCGACCGCGAAGCTGGGTTTCATGAAGGATTTATCGCCGGGCGACATCGCGCATCAGGTTTTGTGGGCGCAGCGGATGCTTCGGGAGATTCCGGAGGATGTGGATGAGGAGGGGATGGCGAAGCATCGGCTGGATTCGGTGGAGCGGGTGCCGGGCCGCCTGACCAACGCGGTGTTCATGGGAATGGGCGAGCCGTTCAACAATTACACCAACTGGCGGGCCTCGGTGGAGCGGCTGCACGATCCGGACGGCTTTAATTTCGGGGCGCGCAATTTCACGGTGTCCACAGTGGGGCTGATTCCGGGAATCCGCAAGCTGACAGAGGATCCGCTACAAATCAATCTGGCGATCAGTCTGCACGCGGCGGACGATGAGATCCGCTCGGCGATGATGCCGGTGAACCGCCGTTATCCGGTGGGGGATCTGATTGACGCCGTGCGCGAGTATACGGACAAGACCCATCGGCGGGTGTCGTTTGAGTATGTGCTCATCGAGGGGAAGAACGACGATTTGCATGAGGCTCAAAAGCTGGCGGATGTGCTGCTGGCGAAAGGGAAGTTCCCCATGCATGTGAACCTGATCCCGCTGAATCCGGTGGACGACATCGGCATGACCCGCAGCAGCCGCGAGCGGGTCAACGCCTTCCGCAACTACCTGGAGTCGCGCGGCGTGCCCGCCACGGTGCGGATTCAGCGCGGGGTCGACATCAACGCCGCCTGCGGACAGCTCGCCGGCGACGCCGCCAAAGCCCTGTCAGCGTAATCACGTGTTTTCCGAGGTTCGGAAAATCGGATCGCCCTTTTTCCGAGTGTCGGAAAATACGCAGTACCGCTTTTTGCTTGATGCCCCCCTTTTTTTCGCACCCGAATAATTTCGGGGAATGCAAGGGGCCGCTATCCCAGGGACGTTCCATGCAAAAGCGACGCGCAGCCAAAAAAGAGATCTCTGTATTCCACCTGGAAGCCCTCTTCCTGAAGGATATGCTGGAACATTCGGCAGTTTTGGAATTCCCTGGTGTAAGCACCCAGCATCCGGTAGTTGTCGGGGTTGCCTAAAAAAAGCCGTCCCAGAATTGGGATGATCCTGTTCAGGTAGAAAAGATAGGGTGCGCGAAGCGCCGGAGCAGCGGGTATGGATATTTCTACAAAGGAAAATGCCCCCCGGGCTTTCAGCAAACGTTTCAGCATGACCGCAAGGGCCTTCAACCCTTTTTCGTCCAGTGTTTTAAGTCCAAAAGTACACACCACCGCATCGAACGGGGCATCCGGCGGAAGCGTTGTGAGGACATCCGCTGTGAGCACCTCTACCTTGGCTCCTTTGAACTTCATCGCTTTTTTTTGGGCACCGGCGCACATGCAGGGAGAAAAATCCACCCCGGTGAGGCGGGAAAACTGCGGATGGTGGTGGCGAAGATATTTCCAACTTTCCCCCATCCCGCACATCAAATCGCAAACGCGCCCCCCCTCCCGTAACGACAAACGTTTTACAGCCTCACAGCGCCATCGCTCACTGAATCCGAATGAGGTCACCGAGTTCATAACCCCGTAGGTAGAGGACATTTCTTCAAAAAGGTCCCGTACAAAAGCGGTGTCGTGATGTACTTCTACCCGTTTCATCGAAGGGATCTTATTTAGTTCTTCAGCACATCTGCGACCAGGGACTCGGCTTCGGTCTGGATGCGGGCGAGGTGGGCTTCGTCGATGAAGCTTTCCGCGTAGATTTTGTAGATGTCCTCGGTGCCGGAGGGGCGGGCGGCGAACCAGCCGTTTTGGGTGATGACTTTGAGGCCGCCGATGGCGGCGTTGTTGCCGGGGGCGCGGGTGAGGGCTTTGAGGACGGGTTCGCCGGCGAGGGTGTCGGCCTTGAAATCCTCGGGGGAGAGGCTGGCGAGTTTTTTACGCATGGGGGCGTCGGCGGGGGCGTCTTTGCGTCCGTAGCAGGGGGAGCCGTGCTTCGCGGCAAGCTCGGCGTAGTGTTCGCCGGGGTCCTTGCCGGTGACGGCGGTGATTTCGGCGGCGAGGAGGCAGAGGAGGATGCCGTCTTTGTCGGTGGACCAGGCGGTGCCGTCTTTGCGGAGGAAGGAGGCTCCGGCGCTTTCCTCCCCGCCGAAGCCGTAGGAGCCGTCGCTGAGGCCGGGCACAAACCACTTGAAGCCGACGGGAACTTCGGCGAGGTCGCGGCCCAGACCGGCGGCGACTCGGTCGATCATGGAACTGGAGACGAGTGTTTTGCCGATTTTAGCGTCGGCGGCCCATTGCAGCCGGTGGGTGAAGAGGTACTGAATGGCGACGGCGAGGTAGTGGTTGGGGTTCATGAGCCCGCAGGAGCGGACGACAATGCCGTGGCGGTCTGCGTCGGGATCGGACCCGAAGGCGAGATCGTAGTCGTCTTTGAGATCGATGAGTCCGGCCATGGCCCAGGGGCTGCTGCAGTCCATGCGGATTTTACCGTCGCGGTCGATGTGCATGAAGCCGAAAGAGGCGTCCCAGGCGGGGTTGACGTTGGTGAGGTTGAGTTTGTAGCGTTCGGCGATGGGGGCCCAGTAGTCGAGGGAGGCCCCTCCGAGGGGATCGACGGCGAGTTTGAGGCCGGAGTTGGCGACCGCGTCGAGGTCGAGAATGTTCGCGAGGTCCTCGACGTAGGGGGTGAGGAAATCGGTTTCGACGAGCAGTCCCTGTTTGCGGGCCTGGGCGAGGGTGATGCGGTTGACGTCTTCGAGATCGGTTTCCAGAATGGCATTGGCGCGGTCCTGAATCCAGGAGGTGGCGTCGCTGTCGGCGGGACCGCCGTGGGGCGGGTTGTATTTGAGCCCGCCGTCCTGCGGAGGATTGTGGGACGGGGTGATGAGAATGCCGTCGGCTTTGTCGGTGTGGACGAGATTGTGGGCGATGATGGCGCGGGAAATGGCCGGAGTGGGGGTGGGACGCCGGCCGCGCTGGACGTGAACGGCGACCCGGTTGGCGGTGAGGACTTCGAGGGTGGTGACCCAGGCGGCTTCGGAGAGGGCATGGGTGTCCATGCCGAGGAGGAGAGGGCCGTCAACCCCGCTGCGCTGACGGTATTCGCTGGTCGCCTGGGCGATGGCGAGAATATGGTTTTCGTTGAAGCGGGCGTCGGAGGAGGAGCCCCGGTGGCCGGAGGTGCCGAAACTGACGCGCTGGATCTCGTTGGCGGGATCGGGATGGAGTGTATAGTAGTCGGCGACGATGCGCGCGACGTTGGGGATGTGTTCGGGCGGGACAGGTTTGCCGGCAAGGGGATGCGTGCTCATATGTTGCTTTCAGTAAAAGGTTGCTCCCGTTTCGTAGCAGGAGAGAGGAATGAGAACCAGTCAAAATCAAGCTGAACTGAACGGAAATACAAAAATGTAGTAAAATATTTCATTTAAAATAACAGGTATTTTAAAGAATTTTGATTGTGAGTGGACAGGAAGGCGGGATGGGATTAGGAATTCGGGTATGTGTTCAGCAAAGACGGATGTTTCGGTTTTGGTGTGTATGGATTCGTGGAAAGGGTCGTTGTCGGCACTGGAGGCGTGTGCGGCGGTGAAGCGGGGTTTGGGACGGGTGCTGAACCCGGAGGGGATCGGGATGTCGCCGATGGCGGACGGGGGCGAGGGGACTTTGGAGATTGTGGCGGAGCAGACGGGGGCGGAGCGGATCACGCGGCGGGTGTGCGGTCCGTTTGAGGGTCGGGAGACAGACGCTTCGTTTTTGTGGTGGCCGGAGCGGGGGGAGGCGCTGATTGAAATGGCGGTGTGCGCGGGTTTGCCACTGCTGAGGGAGGAAGAGCGGGATCCGTTGCGGACGACGACCTTCGGGGTGGGGGAGCTGGTGCGTGAGGCGGTCGCGTTGGGGGCGCGGAGGATTTCGTTGGCAGTGGGCGGATCGGCGACGGTGGACGGGGGCGCGGGCCTGGCGGCAGCGCTGGGATGGCGGCTGTTGGATCGGGAGGGGCGGGCGATACCGTTGGGCGGCGGCGGACTGGATGATTTGGTTCGGATTTTGCCGCCGGCGGATGGAGTCCGGGAGGATGTTGAGGTGGAGGTATGGTGTGATGTGACGAATCCGTTGTTGGGGGAGAAGGGAGCGGCGGCGGTGTTCGGACCGCAGAAGGGGGCGTCGGTGGAGGATGTGGCGCGGTTGGAGCGCGGTCTGGGCCGGTTCGCGGAGATTGTGAAGCGGGACACGGGGCGCGATGTGGGGTCGGTTCCGGGCGGGGGCGCGGCGGGCGGACTGGCGGCGGGGGCGCTGGCGTTTTTGGGGGCTCACCTGGTGCCGGGGGTGGAGGCGCTGATGCGGATTACGCATCTCGCGGAACGCATGCGTGCGGCGGACTGGGTGGTGACGGGCGAGGGACGCTTTGACGGTCAGAGTCTGGATGGAAAAGTGGTGTCGGGGATTTGCGGGCTTGCCCGCGGGAGCGGCGCGCGGGTCGCGGTGCTGGCGGGGTCGGTGGCGGTGGAGGAGCGGGTGTGGCGGGCGGCGGGGATTCGCTGTGTGGAGGCGGCGAACGCGGAGGGGTTGCCGATGGAGGAGGCGATGGCCCGCGCGGAGGAACTGGCAGAAGCGGCCGGGGAGCGGTTGGGGAGGCGGATTCTGGCGGGTTGAGGCAGAAGTGCTGTGGTGATGGGGATGTTGACGGGAGATTTTCGGGAATTTTGACGGGATAACAGGATCGTGCAGGATGGAGTGTGGTTAAGCCAGGAGGCTGGTGAGAGTGGCGGAGAGCGGCTGAGATGACAGTAGTTGAATTTGACTGGACATGGTGAAATTGAATGGGCTACACTGTTGGGATGAAGTATATTTTTTGTTTGATTGGGTTTGTTTTTACGGCGGTTTATTCCGGAGAGGAACAATTCATTTCTGATTTCGTGCGAGATAATGAATTGAAAGGGTACGTTTTATTTAATCCGTACAGCAGCTTTGAGCTCTTAGAGAAAGGAGTCCCCGGCGGTGATTTGTCAAACGTGGACGTTCTTCTGCCCTCCAAATCAACGGTTGACGGTTGGGCGATTAATGTTTCTGATAAAACCGATGCGGAACTGCGGGAATATATTCATGCGTTTATCCCCCGGTTTCAAGCCTTGGATGACTCAGGGTTTATCATAAACTTCGAAACCAGAAATTTGAATTTGTTTCTTCAAGAATTTGAACGGTATTTCGGCGTTCAATTTGTTTCCGTTGACGACGCACGGAATACGAATGTGGTCGTTAAGATCAATAGACATATGAGAGCACATGAACTGAACAATATATTTTCGCTTATTTGTCTTAATCTGGGCTTGGCCGTTCATCCTGTTGAAGATAAACCCGGCCAGTATGTTCTTATAAAAGAGAATCGGTCATATGTGAGGAGAAGAGCATTATCTCTCGGCAGAAAACGAACGAGAATAGATGATTTTGAGGAAGTGAAAATCGGTGTAAGGTTGTCACAAATGATTGATGAGGTTAGGCACGAAGAGATTTCTATGCTTCAATATATGCTTAGATTAGAGATGCTGGAAAAAGATAAATGATTTTTTGAAGGGTTCCCATCCGGGGCGCGTGAATCTTATCGACGCTATCCCAAGGCTGCGGTCGTGCCTCCCTTGCCTTGGGCTATGCGATTTGCCCCCATCCGGGGGCGAGAGGATAGACACCAATAAGAGTGCCACTCCCGCGAGGGGAGTGGGGGCGTGGGATATGGGTGTGTCACCATCCTTCCACTGTGGGGAACGCGGTGGGGACGTTTAAGCCAGGAGGGTGGCGAGGATTTGGGGCCAGCGGTCGGGGGGGAGGATGCACTGGAGGCCGAGGGGGCCTTCGGCGGAGATGACGGGGAGGGTGAGGACGGGGAGCCGGGCGAGACTGGCGGGGGAGGTGTAGCGCAGGAGGAGGGCGCGCTCGTCCAGCCGCATGGGCGAAACGGGGGGCGGATTGGGGCTGACGGGCATGAGCAAAACGTCGTTCGTTTCGAAGAGTTTGTTTAAGGTCTGGATCAATTTCCGTTCGAGATCCCGGGCGGCGTCGAGTTGTTCGGGGGTCCATGTTGAACCCCGGAGGATGCGGTCGCGGGTGACGGGATCGTAGGCATCGGGTTGGGTGTCGATCCATTCTTTATGCACCTCGTAGGCTTCGCGGCTTTGAAGGACATTGAAGGCCTGCATGCGGGCTTCACCTTTGAATTCGGGATTGAAGGAGGATTCGGTGACGGTTCCGTTAATGCGGCGTCGGGCGATGCGGGCGAAGCCGGAGTCTTCGGTCAGGGTGCTGCTAATGCGGAGGGGTTCGGCCTGGGGTTCGGGCAGATCGAGGAGCGCCTGACTGAAGCGGAGCATGTCGTCGGCGGAGCGGGTGAACCAGCCCACGGAGTCGTAGGAGGGGGAGAGGGGAAAGCATCCGTCGCGGGCCCATTCGTTCGGGGACATGCGGAAGCCGAAGATGCCGCAGTAGGCGGCGGGCACGCGGACGGAACCGCCGGTGTCGGTTCCGAAGGCGACGGGCACAAAGCCGCGGGCGACGGCCCAGGCGCTGCCGCTGCTGGAGCCGCCACTGCAGTGGCCGGGCAGGAAGGGGTGGGGGCAGTCGCCGAAGAAGGCGTTGGCTCCGTCGAGTCCGTAGGCGAAGGGGTTCATGTGGACTTTGCCGGCGACGGTGAGCCCGGCCTTTTTCGCGGCGGTCACGAGGGCGGCGTCGGGGTGCGGACCGGGGCGCTGGGTGTGTAGAAACGTTGAGGAGGCGTCGGTGGGGAGTCCGGCGACATCGTAGTTGTCTTTGAAGAGGCAGAGTTCGCCGGCGAGGGGTTTGCCGGCGGCGGTTTGCAGGGCGAGGTCGGCTTCCAGATCGGCCTGCGGCCGACAGTGACTGAACACGGCGCGGCGGACCTCGGGGTCCAGGGAGTTCAGCGCGTGATGGAAGCCGTCGGGGGTCATGTGAGGGGTTCCTCCAGGACGGGGTTTTCGAGGACACCGATGCCGTCGATCCAGGTGAGGAGCCGGTCGCCGGTTTTGAGGTACACGGGCGGTTTGCGGGCGGCGCCGACACCGGGCGGGGTGCCGGTGAGGATGACGGTGCCGGGGAGCAGGGTGGTGCTGCCGGCGAGGAAGGCGATGAGTTCGCGGACGGAGAAGATCATGTCGGCGGTGTTGGATGCCTGCATGCGTTCGCCGTTGAGATCCATGCCCATGGGGAGGTTGTCAGGATCGGGAATTTCGTCGGGGGTGACGAGGACGGGGCCGAGGGGGCAGAAGGTGTCGAAACTTTTGCCTTTGACCCACTGACCGCCGCTGTAAATTTTTTGCCAGTCGCGGGCGCTGATGTCGTTGGCGACGGTGTAGCCGGCCACATAGTCGAGGGCGTTTTCCGGGAGGATGTTCTTGCAGCGTTTGCCGATGACAACCGCGAGTTCGACTTCGTAGTCAACCTGATCGCTGGCGAGAAACCGCGGGAGCATGACCGGGGAGAGATGCGCGGTGACGGCGGCGGGATTTTTCATGGTCACCACGGGGTGAGAGGGAAAGGGCTGGTTCATTTCCTCGGCGTGAGCGCGGTAGTTGACCCCGATGGCGAAGACAACGGGGGCGGGCACCGGGGGGAGCCAGGTGACCGGGTGAACAGGAATTTCCGTGGGTTCCCATCCGCCGGTTTTCGCGGGGACAGCTTCGACCCATTTATCGCCTTGGGCGATGACGGTGACGGGTTCGGAACGGGTTTGGCAGAGGATGCGGGCTAATTTCACGTGGTGTCTCCGGTGGCGCGGGGGCCGGGTTGGTTTAGGTGATAGCCGGGGCCGTCTTCGCCCTTGCCGGGCCAGTCGATGAGGTCGACCGGCTCCGTCCGCAGGAGGGCTTCGCAAAGGGAATTGAGGCGGGCTTCATAGTGAAAGAGGGCGAGGGGAGGCGGGAGCGGGGATTCGATGATGCGGTATCCGCCGCCGCGTTCGAAGAGGGGGGTGAGCTGGCGGACAAGGTCCTGCTCATCCGGGTCGGATGTGGTGAAGATCCAGTTGGCCGCGGGCTCGGCGATGTCCCGCTGGAAGCGGCCGTGGGCGTAGCTGAGGGCGTCGGCCAGCCCCGGGGGACGCACCATGAAGGTCTCCATGCATTTGTAGGCAAGGTTCTGCGCGGTTTCGGCGCATTCGTTGGTGAAATAAAAGGTGACCCCATTTTTCAGGTCGCGGAGCCAGGCTTCGGGCTCATCGACTGGTGGGGCGGGTGTGGAAAAGAGATCGGGGATTTGTTTCAGGGCTTCCGCGCCTCCGAGGCAGCCGGGGGAGAGCGCTTCGCAGAATTGGCAGACGGCGAGCTGGACGCAGACCGGACCGATGAAGCGGGGGAGGAGGGTGTATTCGTTTTCGAGGGGATGGGTCCAGAGGACTGCGCGTTCTTCGCGGAGAGTGCGCAGCAGATCGGCGCGGTCGGGTTTGCCCGCGTGTTGCTGACCTTCGGGGGTGGCGGCGGTGAAGAGGATGAGCCCGGAAAAGGCGGGACGGTGGAAGAGGGGAATCCCGGCGTTGGGGGAAAGCCCCTGGGAGAAGACAGCCAGATAGGGGGCGGGATTCCGCAGGGGATTTAGGGGTCGGTAAAAGCGGGCGAGGGGTTCGAAGCGGGCGGGGATGCCGATGCGCTGGAGGGTTTGAACCAGCAGCCGGGCGGCGGCTTCGGAGCTGCCGGCGCCGGTGGCGACAAGGCCCCGCTCCGCGATGTCCGCCGGCAAGGGCGGGGCGGGGTCGGTCAACTGGTCCCGCAGAATGCCCGGGAGGGTTTTGAGGCGTTCACAGACAAGATCATATCCGTTCGCCGGCGGCATTTATTCCGACTCCAGGAAGATCCATTTTTCGACATTGAAGCCGCTTTGATGCAGGGCCTGGGCGTATTCGCTTTTGCTGACCAGGCTGTTGGGGGAGTTCATGATCATTTGAATGTTGTGACTGGGAATGTGGGACTTGAGGATTTCAAACATGCAGCCGTAGTCGCGCTGATCGAAGGCGATGCCCAGTTTGCGGTAGGAGGCCTGGGTGTCAAGACTTTGTCCGGTCTCGGTGAACATGCGGTCGAGAGCGTAGGCACCGAATCCGGCGCCGCGTCCGTCTTGATAGACGAGCACGATGGCACCGGAGCCGTAGCGGACGATGTGCTGGACGGCGCGCTGGTATTTGGCTTTGTTGTCGTCGAAGGTGACCGGGAAGCGGTCGAGAATGGATTCGCTCTGGATGCGGACCACGGGCTGTTCGTAGCTCTTGGCGGAGCCGTGGGTGAGCACGACCACGTCGTCGCCGCTGACCACGTCAAAGTAGACGTGGACGCGGAACCAGTAGGGTTCGAGGAGCAGACGGCCGAGCGGATTTTCCGGATCCTCTTTGACGCGGCGTTCGATTTCGGGGGTGTTCACATGCAGGATCAGTCGGCTTCCGCGCAGGGATTCGTACTGAAACACGGCGGGGTTGGCTCCGAGGGTGGCATCCCGAAGGCCCGATTCGCCCAGCAGGGTTTGCACGGCGTCCTCGTTCATGACAATTTCCTGGTCGATGGGTCGGATCGGCAGGAGATAGCTGGCCATGTAGATGAAGCGCTGGGCGGTTTCGAGGCGGCGGGGTTTGAAGGGAATGACCGGCTCCGGAAGTTCCATGACCGGCAAGGTGGAGGATTCGGGCCGGGCCAGGGCGTGGCCGGACTCCTGTTTGGACCGGAGGTAGAAGAGATTAAACGGACCGGGCTCGAATTCCAGATTCTCCATGCGGCGGACCTTGAGTCCGTTGCGCTTCATGGCATTGACCTTGTCGGGATTGTTGGTCAGAACGATCCATTCGGCTTCAATGCCGAGGATATGGACGATGTCGGAGATGTTGAGGTACTGCCGATAATCTTTTTTAAGCCCCATGACGCGATAGGCCTCGAAGGTGGAGATGGTCTCTTTGCTGGCCTGCACCAGCATGCGGTCGCGGGCTTTGCTGGAGTATCCGACCCCGCGGCCCTCCTGAAGCAGATAGAAAAGCACGCCGTTTCCGCTTTGGGCGATGCGCTCCATGGCGCCTTCGAGCTGCTGGACGCAGTCGCAGTCACAGCCGCCGAGGGTTTCGCTGGTCACACAACTGGAGTGCATGCGGGTGTAGAGCACGTCGGCATCCTGAATGTTCCCATAGGTCAGAGCGAGGATGTAGCCCTTGTGAATGATGTCCTGAAAAATGCAGGCCTCGAACATTCCGAAGCGGGTATTGACCGCGGTTTTGGCCAGATATACAGTGGTGCCGTGCATGGGGTGCTCGCCGGACTCCTCGGGGTTCAGCCGGGAGGCGTGTTCGGCGTATTCCCGAAGCCAGAGAGGCAGCGATCCTTTTTCTTCAAGCGAGGGTGTCGGGGGAGGGGGAATTGATGTTGTTGTCATAATGCACCTTTATAGAGATGTTCAATTTTGTAGAGGATAGTATCATTGCTTACAAACTTGTTGTCAATGGATGCCGAACAAGAAAAAAATGTAATTTTGTCAGTGATACAAAATTGACGTTTCACGGGCGCGGGCGTATCCTCGTCCTATGAGTGAACATTTTCTGGATCAAAGTGTGGTTGTGAACCGGTGGAATCCGGCGTATCCGCCGCGCTTAACGATTGAGCCGGGGGACACGCTGACGCTGGAGATGCGGGATGCGAGTGACGGTCAGGTGACTCCGTCGATGACGCTGGCGGAATTTTCGATGATGGACAAAGGGCGGGTGCACGCGCTGACGGGTCCGGTGGCGGTTGCGGGCGCGGAGCCGGGGGACCGATTAATTCTGGATATTCTGTCCTACGCGCATGCAGGCTGGGCCTGGACGAGCATTATGCCGGGGATGGGGTTGTTGCCGGAGGATTTTCCGGAGCCGTTTCTGCATATCTGGCGTCTGGAGGCGGATTTTACGGAGAGTATGCCGGGTCTGCGGATTCCGCTTCAACCCTTTTGCGGGATTATCGGGGTGCAGCCGCTGATCGACGGTGAATCCCGCACGCGGCCGCCGGGGATTCACGGGGGGAATATGGATGTGCGGCATTTAACGGCGGGGAACCGGCTGCACCTGCCGGTGCTGCATCCGGGGGCGGGGCTGTGCGCCGGGGACGCGCACGCGGCGCAGGGCGACGGAGAGGTGTCGATTAACGGCATGGAGGCTCCGATGACGGTGAAGCTGCGGGTGGATCTGGTGAAGGATGCGCCGCTGTCGGGTCCGTTTGTGGAATGCCGGGTGCCGCTGGAGCCGGAGGTGTTCCGCACCTGCCCGCATCACGCCTTTGTGGCGTCGCACGCGGACCCTCGCGAGGCGGCGAAGGAGGCGGTCCGGCGGGCGATTGATTATTTGTGCCGGCGCGCGGGCCTGAGCCCGGAACAGGCCTACGTGACATGCAGTGTGGTGCTGCGGCTGAAGATCAGTCAGTTGGTGAATCAGCCGGTCACCACCATCACGGGCTATTTGCCGGAAGCGATTTTTCTCGAACCCTCCACCCTGTACCCGGGCTGAATATGATACGTCTTGACTGCGAAAAGGATTGGCTGTTGCTGGGGCACGCGGATCACGCGGCCCTTGCGGGCGAGTTTGCGCGGCACTGGAAAAACGAACGGTTTGCGCCCCCGGAGCCGTTCGCGCATCTTCTGGATGCGGTGAGCCGTCATGACGACAGTTGGCGGCAGCGGGACGCGGAGCCTGAATTGACGCCGGAGGGTCACCCTTCCGCATTTTCGCGGGAGTTGGTGGGGACGTACGAGGCCTTTGAGGATATAGATTTGGCGGCTTATCTGGGGGTGCGCGGCGGGGCGACGGAGCAGGCGGCGGCGCGGGATCCGTACAGTGCGGTGCTGATTTCGATGCACACGGTGAATCTGCTTACGGAACAGGCGGATCCGGACACGCTGGATGCGGAGGGCCGGGACCTGCTGGATGCGTTTGTCGCGGGACAGCGGTCGCGGCAGGCGGAATTGCTGAAGGATTTGGCCGGACGCGGGATGAAACCTGAGCATCTCATGGCGGAGGCGCTGCGGCGGGGGTTTGAATTTTTGCAGGCCTGCGAC
The DNA here is from genome assembly GCA_020831625.1 of Verrucomicrobiota bacterium. GTDB lineage: Bacteria > Verrucomicrobiota > Kiritimatiellia > SS1-B-03-39 > UBA6053 > PXAS01. Next base: position 154,306 of record JAFIGD010000002.1, read on the forward strand.
AGCTTTTCGTTGCTGGTCGGGGTGGATTATCCGGAGCGGTCCGCGCTGCGGCATCGGCATCCCTTCGGCGATGGGAACGCGGTGGAGATTGCTTACCTCCCATTGGGTGACCGACGATACCGGCTGGATCCCTGGCCGTTGGATGAGCCGGAACTTGTTTTTGACATTCCTTACCGCCGCGTGGCAAAATCGGCGATGACCGCGCTGGAACCGTTCCGCGCCGCGTATGCGAACGCGGCGGTGGAGCCGGTGCGGATTGTTGTGACTGGAGAAAGCCTATGAGTGCCGAAGAAAATCTGAAGCGTCTTGGACTTGAATTGCCCCCGGCCCCGGTGCCGGGGGGCAAATATCTGCCGTTTCGACGGGTGGGGAATCTGGTGTATCTGGCCGGGGTGATCAGTGTTTCGGAGGCCGCGGGGGAATGGACCGGGCAGGTGGGGGATGAGCGGACGCTGGAGGACGGCCGGGCGGCGGCCCGGGTCTGCGGGCTGAACGCGCTGGCGGTGTTGCGGAGTGTCACCGGATCGCTGGACGATGTGAAACAGGTGGTGAATGTGAGCGGATACGTGAACGCGGTGGCCGCGTATGGCCAGAGTCCCTCGGTGATCAACGGGGCGTCGGAACTGTTTGTGGAGGTGTTCGGCGGGGCGGGAGAACACGCCCGCGCGGCGGTGTCGGTTGCGGGCCTGCCGAAAAACGCGACGGTGGAGATTCAGGTGGTGGCGGAAATGATGGATTGATTCACAGAAGGAATTTGATTTATAAAAACAATTTTGAATATCATACAGTCCCTACGCCGGATAATAAATATGGTATTCCCAGAGTTAGCATACCGGAGAAAAATACAGCCAACCCGAAGCTGGAGCAGAAATCCAAGTTATAACCTTTGAAGATTCGGTAAAATATAGGGAATGAAATTAGCCAGACAGGTCCCCCAATAACTATACCAAAAACAGGCGTTAAGTTAATAAACGTATTCAGATCCTCTGTAGCAATTAAGACAATATAGGTTGATAGTGCGACCATTATCATTCCGCACAAGAGGTATCCAGCTGTCCAAATTATTGGTTTCATAACAGCTAGGCTGTGGGACGCGAAGCGTTCTCACCAGCCATTGATTCGCATTCATTCACTAGGCAACTTCCAGCCGAAGGTTTTTCCCCACGGCCTCAGCAAAGCATTCGAGTGTGGAAAGGCGGATGTCTTCCGCGTGGTTTTCAATGCGAGAAATGGCCGATTTTTTGGTGTGCAATTTTTCGGCGACTTGTTCCTGGGTAAGGCCCGCATCCAAACGGGCCTGTTTCAGCATGGCTCCAATTTTGAACTGCTCGTACCCCCGATCAAATCCTTTGGCAAAGCCGGGGCTTTTCTGTTTGCGCTTTTCAATGTAGGTATCCAGATCGTCCATAAGTCAGCTCCTGTTTAAGTGGTCTTTTTTTCGTTGTTCGGCCAGTTTGATTTCTTTGGATGGGGTTTTCTGCGTTTTCTTCTGAAATGAGTTTGTCAGAATCACCCATTCGCCATCGTTGAGAAAGCCCAGCAGACGAAACGTATCCCGGCCCGCATTCACTCTGACCTCCCAAATATCATCAGTATTCACGAGTTTTTTCAGATAAGTGCGGGATCAACCAGCCGCCGAGAATGAGCTGGGCGGGATGGTACATGAGCAGGGGGAGCAGAATGAGGCTGAGTTCCATGTCGGGCGGGAAAATGAGCGCCGAGAGCGGCAGGCCCATGGCCAGGGTTTTCTGACTGCCGCTGAAGAGGGCGGCGATGCGGACGGGCGCGGGAAAGCCCGCCCAGCCGCTGACGGTCCAAAGACCGGCGCTCATGGTGAGCAGGAGCAGGAGCACGCCGGCCAAGGTCAGCAGCAGCGAGGCGGGCGGAACCTGATTCCAGGTGTCGCGCAGAAAGCTTTGGCAGAAGGCGACCCAGATGATGTAGAGGATGATGCCGCTGTTCAGGCGTTTGAAGAAGATTTTGTGCAGGTGGTAAAACGTGCTGAGCTGTCCCCGGGCCGCCTGTCCAAGGGCGAGCGGCAGCAGAATGGTGGTGGCGACATTCAGCAGCGTCTCCGCCAGGGTGACTGCCCCCTCCGATTCGCCCGCGCCCAGAAATGCGACGCTGAGAGCAGGAGTGATGAACACGCCCAGCACGGCGGAGAGGGTGCAGTTGAAGAGGGCGCCACTGACCGCGCCGCGGGCCATTCCCGTGAGTGCCACGGCGGAGGTGATGGTGGTGGGGACAAAGCTTAAATAGAGAAATCCCCGGCGGAGATCGGGCTGTTCGAGCAGGCCCCCGCCGAAGTGGAGGAGTAAAAACGTGAGGAGCGGAAACACCAGATACACCGCGCTCTGCACCAGCAGGTGCAGCCGCCAGTTCACGAGCCCCCGGCGCAGTTCCTCGCCGGGAAGCTGCACGCCCTGATTGAAGAAAATCAGAAAAATTCCGATGCCGCGCAGGGTGCGGACGGGCAGAACGCTGTCGGGGCCGCCGAGTTCGGGGATCAACCCCGCCAAAAGCACGATGCACAAAAGACTGAGCACAAATGAATTTGCGGAGAGGAAGCGTTTCATGGGAGGGTTCGGATTTGGTGAAGAAGGTGCTGTACCGCGCCGTCGATCCAGCGTCGACCCTTTTCGGCGGTGGCGCGGGTGGCGTCGCCCATGGTGCCGCTGGGGCTGAGATCGCGGCTGTGCCAGGCCCGGGTGACGGGGGCGGATTCGGCCTGAACGGCGGTGTCGGGATTTTCGGGGCCGATCCACTGGCAGTCCGCCAGCTCCATGGCGCAGTCTTTGGGGACAGTGGCGAGGAGAATCGAGGTTTCGTATTCTCCGGCGTGGAGTCCCTGCCGCTGTTCGCGCGGGGGGAGGCCGGTGTCGGGGCACTGGGTGTCGAGCCAGTGGAGTTGAACGGTTCCTCGCAGGTTCTCTTCCCGCATGAGTGTCCGCAGACAGGGGGTGTTGCCGCCGTGGGTGTTGAGGATGGCCACGCGTTGAAACCCCCAGGCGCGCAGTTGAAGGAGTGTTGCCTGAAACAGGGCGGCGAGGCTGTCCCGGCCGAGGCTGAGTACTCCGGGAAAGCCGAGGTGCTCATTGCTTTTGCCGATGTACAGGGGCGGGGCGATGAGCACCGGTTCGGCGGGTTCCAGTCCCCGGCAAATTCCCCCGAGAAGGATGTCGGCAATCAGCGCGTCGGTTCCGACCGGCAGGTGCGGCCCGTGCTGTTCGACGGCGGCGACGGGCAGCAGAATCAGAGGGTTTGTTTCCACCAAAGCCGCGCGTTGCGCGGGGGGCAGGCGCATCAGATTTCGTTCCACGGCGGCGGTCATGTGGCGCCCCCTTTGGGTGTGTCCTGATAGACTTCCTGCAGAAGCCGGGCGAGGGTGTCCGCCTGCGGGTCCATCGCGAGGCGATAGAGGGTGAGTCCGGTGGCGATGCGGGCATCCCGCAGGCCGCAATCCAGTCCGTCGGCCAGGAGCGGGTTCGGGTGCAGGATCAGCAGCCGGGTGAACCCGGTTTGGGCAACCGAGGCGATCAGTTCCTCAAGGATGCGCCAGGCTTCGGACGCGGGAAGGGTGAAGAGTTGTCCGGGCTCCTGAGCGGGAAGGTGGCGCAGAGGGGGGAGGACGGGGAAAAGCATGTCGCCGGGCAGACGGGCGAGGGCGTCGCGGAGGACGGGCGCGGCCTGTTGCTCCTCGGCATCCGGCGGCGTGTCGGGACCGCGATCGATGAGCATGTAGACCGGCAGGACGGGGAGGGCGTTTTTGCGGGCGAGGGCCGCGAGATCCTGTTGACGGTATCGGTGCCAGACGGAGGGTGGCTGTGCGGGGAAGAGCGGGTGGAGGGTGTCAGTCATGGCGGGGCTCCCGCTGATGCAGCACCCTGCCGTTGCGGACGGTGGCCAGAATGTGTTCGGGCGCGGTGCGGGTGACGAGGGTGGCGGTGAGGTCCCGGCTGTTTTGGAAGCAGGGGGCGAGCAGATCGACGATGATGAAGTTCGCGGGCAGGCCGGGCGAGAGACTTCCGGGGATTTCGGTTCCCCACGGGCTGTGCCTGAAATTGGCGGTGGCGGTTTTCAGGATTTCGCGCGGGTGGGGGTTGCGGCCGTCGCCCCGTTGGCTCCGGGCCAGGCGCCAGGTGAAGTCCAGCTCTCGGAAAAGGTCGGGGCCGTTGAGGATGCCGTTGTCGGTGCCCAGCAGGAGCGGAACGCCGGCCTGGAGGAGCGCGGCCACGGGCGGGAGCGGCAGACCGAGGGCGGCATTGGCACGGGGATTGATCACCGCCGGCTTTCCCGAGGCGGCGAGCAGCTCGATTTCTTCAGGGCTTGCCGCAGTCAGATGCACAATAAGATCCGGATCATACAGATTTAACGCCTGCTCCAGATCGCCTTTTTCGGTTCGCTTCAGGCTCAGGGTACGGTAGCCGGCGTTTTCAAGGCAATGCACGGCGCGGACACGGTGATGCGCGGCGGTGATGTCCCGGATTTCGCGCCAGGCGGCATCGGTGAGGTCGTTCATGGTGCTCTCGGAAAAGCCGTCGGAGATCCGCATCAGTTCCAACAACTCCTCACGGGCTGCGCGGGGAAGCGGAGCCTGATTGGCGGTCAGTTCCTTCGGCGTAAAGGGGGTGTCCCGCAACTGGCTGAGGATAAAGGAGCGGACACCGCTGACGCGGGAGGCTTCGCGGAGACGGCGGGCGCCTTCAACGCCCTGTTCACGGAAATCCGCGTGGGCGATGGTGCCGGTGGCGGCCATTTCCTGAAGAAAGCGGGTCATGTGGGCGATGTGGTCTTCCGCGGTAATGGATTCCAGCGCCCGGTACTTGTAACCATGCGGACGGAAAAAAGCCTCCTCGAGGGTGAGGGCCACGGCGGCTTCGGGCAGGAAGCCATCGCCGACATGGGTGTGGGCGTTGACAAGGCCGGGAAGGATGCCATAGGCGGGCGGCGGACCGCCGTCATCGGCGCGGGTCAGGATTTCGGTGATCCGCCCCTCCCTCCAGGCAAAACCCTCGCAAGGGGTTGGATCGAGGGATTCGCCGACCCAGACCAGACAATTTGTCAGGCTTCCGGCGGGTTCTGAGAGGGTGATAAACGGTTGTTTCATACAATTTTGAAGGAGTATACACCTGATGCGACAAAAAACGCATTAATTTTATCACGAAAAGTGATTTTTGTCGTATCGTGTCGGAGAAAGGATTCATTATGAAGAAATTGCCTGAGTTAAAATTTGTGACCTGGACGGAACTGCATCACATGGGATTTGAGCTTGCGAACCGGCTCCGGGGATTGCAGCCCGCGTCCTGCACGATCTTATCGGTCGCGCGGGGCGGACATGTTCTGGCCCGCCTGCTGTCGGATTTTCTGGAGTTGCCGATTTACAGTTTCAGTATTCAGTCCTATCAGGATTTGCAGCAGCATGAGCTTCGGATCACACAGGAACTCAGCGGCGATTTCAAGGGACGGAACGTGTTGCTGGTGGATGAGATTATTGACTCCGGACGAACGCTGGTGCGGGCGCTGGATTACTTGAACACCTTTGAGGTGGCGCGGGTGACGAGTGTGTCGCTGCACGTCAAACCGGAGGCGATTCTCAAGTCGGACTTTTATGTGGAGGAAACGGACAAATGGGTGGTGTATCCGTATGAGGTGCGTGAGACGATTGAGGCTTTGGCTCCGATCTGGTCCGCGGCGGGGGCTTCAAAGAAAGATTTAGAGGACACCCTGGTCGAGGGTGGTGTGCCTCCGGAATGGGTGGGGGCGTTTTTGGGTTGAAGTCCCGGAAAAGAGGCGAAAGAAATGCGTGTTGGTTGTGCTTGACCTGCGGAATTTGCGGAGGATGATATGCGGATGAATAAAACAACCCCACCCATGCTTTCGATTCGTTTGCCGCCTGACCACAACGTTTCCTGTGCGCCTCACACGCCGGTTCGGGAGGTGTTGGCGGAGGCGGTTGAGCCGGTGTCGGGGCTGCCCTGGCTGGGGGCGCTGGTGAACAATGATGTCTGCTCGCTGGATTATCCGCTGTGTGCGGATGGCGAAGTGCGCCCGGTCAGTTTTTTGAACCGGCACGGTTCCCGTATTTACCGCCGGACCCTTTCATTTCTGCTGGCAAAAACGATCCGGAGCTGTTTTTCGGAGGCCAAATTTTCGGTGGAGCACAGTCTGGGAAACGGATATTACTGTTCGTTTCAGATGAACGGCAATCCGGGGATCCGTTCCCACGAGTTGGAGAAGATTCGGACGTCCATGGAGGATTTGATTGCCCGGAATGTGCCGATCACCCGCCGTCAGGTGGCGTATGGCGACGCGGAGCGCTGGCTGATTGAGCAGGGCTTGTTGGACAAGCTGAATTTGCTTCAGTACCGGAATCCACCGATGATCACGCTTTTTGAATGCGAAAAATTCGCCGAGGCGGCGTTGGGTGTTCTCGCTCCCTCGACCGGGGCCGTGCCGATGTTCCGTCTTCTGCCCTATGAGCCGGGCTTTGTGTTGCAGTTTCCTGACTGGGACGAAGAGAAGAAGTGCCTGGTTTTGAAAACGTTCGAACGATTGCCGCATTTGTTTGAAATTTTTCAGGAACATAAAACCTGGGGCCGGGTGATCGGCGTGAACACGGTCGGGGATTTGAACACGTTGACCGCACAACGGCAGGAAAAAGGTTTAATTCGGATTTCCGAGACGCTTCACGAAAAAAAGCTGGGGCATCTTGCGGATGAAATCGCCCTGCACCGCGACCGGCTCAAATGGATTCTGATCGCCGGCCCGAGTTCGGCGGGAAAAACCACCACCTCTAAACGGCTGATGGTTCATTTGCGGGTCAACGGACTGCGCCCGGTCCGGCTGGAGCTGGACAATTATTTCTGCGGACTGGACCGCACGCCGAAACATCCGGACGGCTCGTATGACTTTGAGCATATCGAGGCGATTGATTTGGCCCTGCTGAATGATCATCTTTCCCGGCTGGACCGTCTGGAGACCATCGAACTGCCCACGTTTAATTTCCGGGAGGGGCGCCCGGAATTTCTGGGAAACACTCTGACACTGGAGGAGGATCAGGTGGTGGTGATTGAAGGAATCCACGCCTTAAATCCCCGTTTGACCGATCATATCCCCGCCGCGCACAAGTACCGGGTGTTTGTGAGTCCGCTGACCCAGCTCAAACTGGACAACAACAACCGGCTGTCCACCACCGATCTCCGGCTGATCCGGCGTATTGTCCGCGACGCCACCTCCCGCGGGCATGACGCGCTGGGCACCCTGAGGATGTGGCCGAGTGTGCGTCTGGGCGAGAAACGGTGGATTTTTCCGTTTCAACAGGAGGCGGATGTGACCTTCAACAGCAGTCTGGATTACGAGTTGGCGGTGCTGAAGCCGTTTGTTGAGCCGCTGCTGCACGCGGTGAAACCCACGGAGGAGGTGTACGGTGAAGCCCGCCGCCTGCAGGATTTTCTGGCGATGGTGGTGGGCGCCTCCCCTCAGGATGTGCCGCCGCACTCGCTGTTGCGCGAGTTTATCGGAGGCAGTGTGTATGAGGCGGACGCATGAGTGTGCGGCTGGACAAGTGGCTGTGGGCGGCGCGTTTTTTTAAGACCCGAACCCTGGCGCAGGCGGCCATCGAGGGTGGGAAGGTGCACCTGAACGGATCGCGGACCAAACCGGGGCATTCGATTCAGGAGGGGGTGATGCTGGAGATCCGCGCGGGCATGGAGGTGTATGAGGTCGAGGTGTTGGCGCTGGCCGATAAACGCGGGCCGGCCTCGGTTGCGCGGGGGCTCTATCGGGAAACGGAAGAGAGCAAAGTCCGCCGGGAGCGGGATTCGCTGGCGCGGAAAGCGGCGGCGATGGCGACCCCGACCCGGGAGGGGAAACCCGACCGCTATCAGCGGCGTCGAATCCAGAAACTGCTGAACACGAAGAGTTGGTAAAGGCCTACGTTCTCAGCCGGAAGGCCATCAGGGTCATGTCGTCGTATTGGGGGGCTTCACCGGTGAAGCGGAGGACGCGTTCTTTAATGTTGTTGCACATTTGGTGCGCGTTGAGGGTGCGGCTGGAGATCATGACGCGGGTGAGGGGGACGATGCCCCATTCGTCGCCGTCGGTGTTCATGGCCTCGGTGATGCCGTCGGTGTAGGCAACGACCCAGGCACCGGGTTCGAGGGTGACGCGGGTGGTCTCGATGGTGGCGTCAAAGGTGTCGGCGTCGACGAGACCGACGGCCATGCCGCCTCCGAATTCGCGCAGGACCGTTTTCTCGTTGGGCTGCAGCAGGATCGGGGGATCGTGACCTGCGCGGGCGATGGCCAGTTCGCGGGAGTGGATGTTGTAGACCATGTAGATCATGGTGACGAACATGTCCTCATAGATATCGGCGACCATGGTGCGGTTGACTTCGCGCAGCACCTCGGCGGGGCAGGTGATGCGGGCGGCGTGGGCGCGGAGCACACTGCGGCAGATGGACATCATCAGCGCGCCGCCGATGCCTTTGCCGGACACATCGGCAATGGCGAGTCCGACGTGATCATCGTCGATGGGAATCACATCATAATAGTCGCCGCCAACCTCCTGGGCGGCGAGGTTGAAGGCGTGGATATCGATGCCGGGAATATCCGGCAGTTCACGGGGGAGCAGGCCTTTTTGGATGCGCATGGCCATATGGAGGTCCTGGTCCATACGGCGTTTTTCATCGAGGGCGGTGCGGAATTTGGCGTAGTACGTGGAGACGCTAGCCTGGTCGGCAATGGCCTGAAGGAGGCTTTGGTCGCGTTCACTCAGGGGAACGCCGTCGACGCGGTTGACGACACAGATCACGCCCATGACCTCGTGCCGGAACCGCATGGGGACCATCAGCAGGCTGCGGATGTTCAGGATTGAGTTGTCAAAATGCGGAACGCGCGGATCCCGTTCCGCGCGTTCGATGAGCAGAGGGGTGCCGAAATCGGCGGTTTGGCCGACGAGGCCTTCGCCGAGGGCCACGGGGGTGGAGAGGGTGAGTTCCTCGAGCTGCTCGGTTTTGAGCATTCCCAGATCCAGACCGCCCACTTTGGATTTGGTGCCGGAGAGGGGCGGGTATACGCCGGAAATGGCGTGGGCGCGGAGTTGCTGATCCTCGCCGAGCAGATAGACGGCCCCGCCGGCGGTGTGGGTGGTCTGCAGGCAAAAGTAGAGCACGCGCTGGAGCAGCCGTTCGGTGCTGAGGCCTTCGGATTCGGTGAAGATATCCCCGGTGGCCTGCACGTAATTGAAGATGAGTTCTTTTTCTTTGAGCAGGTTGTCGCGCTCGATGCGGATGCGGCGCAGGACACGGATGGAGAAATAGCATCCCACAAAAGACACCGCCCCGCCGATGACCAGCATCGCGGATAAAACCGAGGTGAGAATTTGAGCCGGATAGATGAGGGGCGGGACGAAGCTCATTGGGGGCGGTTATCCGTGTCGTTGTCTCCGGATATCCTCGCGGAGGTAGTCGAGAACATCCTGAAAACGCAGGGCGTTGTCCTCATGGGCATCCAGGAGGTTTTCGTGGGCCTCGAGCATGGTCTCGGCGGAGGCGAGCGGCGTCTGGGCGGCGACATCCAGTTCCTTCAGTTCGCCCGGATTGTCGAGCAACGGTCCGGGAAGCGGAACCTGTCCGGCGTCCAGAAGGCGGTCGAGTCCCAGCGTGGACATCAGTCTTTGGATTTTTTCCGAAGTGTGGCTCACCTGGACTTTGCCGTCCGCCTCCCGATGAAAGCGGGTGCAGAGGCCGGCGAGGACACCCATGAACGTGCTGTCCATGCCGATGCAGTCGCGGAGGTCCAGAACCAGATGGCGCACGCCGCTCTCCAGCAGGGCGTTTCCGAAGTCTTTGACAGAGGCGCTGACCTTGAAGGAGCCGCGGCCTTGAACCACGGCATAGCCAATCTGATTGTGAACGGCGACTTGTATGCGGTCGCGGGGATTTTCGGTTTCGTTCATAGGTATGTTTTGCAAGAAATGAGAAGAAGGTACCATTAATTCCTAACACCGTACCGGCGGACTGTCAATCAGCCACGCTGTCGGATGCGGGGAAATCCTGTTCGAAGAGGCCGGCGAGTTCCGGGGCGCAGAGTTCGTAAAAGGGACATCTGGAGCAGATCTCGGGGTCATAACAGGGATCCCACTCCTCGCGGTCGAGCGGGGTGTTGAGGGCGATGTCCGCGCCTTCGAGGTACTGGGACATGTCCTGGACGGAGTCACGGAGCCGTTCCCGGGCCTGTTCAAGATCAAAGGCGGTGAGAGGAACCTCCACCGATTCACCGCTTTGAAGATATTCCAGGCTCAGCGCAATTTGTTCGGGGGAAACGCCGTGTTTAACGCTGGCCCAAAGACCGTACATGCCGATCTGGGCGGCGTGTTCGGGTTTGGCTCCGCCGCTTTTCCAGTCGAGAATGTGCCAGCGGCCGTCCTCGACATACACGTAATCGGGGATCGCGTAAATTTTCACCCCTTCGAAAATGAAGTGTTCGGGATCGCCTTTGCCGACGGTTTGAATCGGAATTTCCATGTCCGGGGTGACATGGGCGAGGCGGGGAAGAATTTTTTCGCGGAAGGTGTGAAGGCAGCGTTTGACGTTGTCGGCGATTTGGATCATCATTTCCCGCTCGGATTTGGTGTGAAAGCGGGGATAGTAGTGCTCGTGCAGACAGCAGGCTTTCGGGTTTTGCCGCCAGATTTTCTGGGTGGACTGATCCCATCCCTGACGAAGGATGCGCCGCGCCACGGACTCGAAGGCCTGCTCCTCCGTGGCGTTCACGCCCTGCTGATGCTGCCGGAGCATCCACATGACACTGTCTTCCACGGCCACGCCCTGGAGGCTGAAGCGGTTGTCCATTTTGTTGAGGCGGTAGGCGGTTTTACACTCGCGGGACGCGTCCCGTTCCCAGCCGCCCCAGGCTCCGTATTTGGACCAATAGCGTTTGCGGCGGCAGAGTTCGAAATCGGTCGCAGCCGAGTGGGACCACGAAAAGACGTTTTGCAGTTTTGCCATTATGGATCTATACGGCATGAGCTTTGCGGGTCGAGAAATTATGTGAACTTTAGTGTATTACGGTTGCGCTTTGGCTTGGGTGCGGGTGGTGAGGTGCAGCGGATATCCGCCGCGCAGCAGATGACCGGCCATCGAGGCGCCCATTACGCCGGTGCCGATGAAGCCGAGAGTTGGAGTGGGGGTCTTCATACGGGTATCCAAACCCGATTCGAGCGATGATGCAATCACGAATTGTGCATTAGGGTTCGGGATGTACGGTGGTTTGTTTGGTGACGTTGGCCAAAACCCCTTCCAGCATAGGGTCATCAAAACGGACTTTCCGCCTCAATCAAACTGGGAAGGATGAATTTAATCTTCATGAGCCCACGCTGAAGCGGTTCCGGGAATCCATTTCGTTTAAGCGGGCGGGGACTCCGATTCCAGAGCCAAAATGCGCATGATGCTTTCGTTCAGGGCTTTTTTGAACTCCGCGTCACCCGCATAAAGTTTGTAGAGATCCAATTCCCGGCGGCGCTCCCGGTTGATGGCGTCGCTGATCAACGATTCCAACGCGATGCGCCGGTTTTGCCGGTCAGGATTGTTCACCACTTGAGAGTCGTACTTGCTGCTCTTTTTCACGTGGCGCAGGATATTGATCAGTTTGATCCTCTGCTCCTCCGGGGTGGCGTCCCAGGCGGAGAACCAGCGCTCATTGAAAAAGCGGATAATCTCGTCCAGCGGCGATTCGTCTTCAGGCTCCTCATGAAAGCCGCGCATGTTCGGATTCACCGGATCGACGGTCGTTTCTTGGTCATTCAGAGGAATGGCTTGGTTCAACTGCACGCGTTCCAGACCGTAGGTGGAGAGATCCACGCTTTCCAGTAATTCGTTCAACTCATCCACGTCCGGATCGTTGACATGCAGCTTCGGGATCAGAAATTTCAGAAACCAGAACAGCTTCTCCCATTCCACCTTGAGGAACGGGATGATACAGGCCAGTTGCCCGTACAATTTGACGAACTGCTTGGCTTTGATTTTAAAATCGATTTTCAGGGGCTCCTCGTCCAACAGATCGAACCGGGCCACCGCCCCATCGATGATCGGATGCAGTTTCTCGGCATCTTCTCCTTTGAAAAACAGCGCGTTGAAGCGATCCAGATCCTCCCCGGTGTACACCTGGACCTCCCCCAGGGCCTCCCGGAGATCGTGCAGCACATTCACATCCGTGGGTTCGGACAGAGAGGTTGCGGTGTAAAACGGATCAAAGGCCTTTTGAATGTCCGACGCGCTGTTGTAAAAATCCAGGATGAAGGTGTCCCGCTTGCCCATGGATTCGTTGCAGCGGTTCAGCCGGGAAAGCGCCTGCACGGCCAGAACCCCCTGCAAGCGCTTGTCCACGTACATGCTGTGCAACAGCGGTTCGTCGAATCCAGTGAGGTATTTATTGGCCACCACCAGCAAACGGTAGCCCGGATCCTCCGCCGTGCAGGGTTGCGCGAACCGCTCCGTAAGGTCTTTGGAGGGAAACCCGTTCAGAGACTCCTCCGTGTGTTCGACCCCATCCACCGTTTTTGACCCCGAAAACGCCACGATCGCCTGAAACTTCGCGCCTTGCGTCTTCAACAAACGCTGGATGGCCTGGTGATACCGGATCGCACTTTCGATGTTCCGGGTCACCACCATGCCCAGGGCCTGGCCCTTCAGCTTTTTCGCGGCCACGACCTTCAGCAGAAAATGCTCGACCATGATGGAGGCTTTCGCGTCGATGGTCTGCTGATCGCCCTCCACGAAGCTCCGCAGTTTCTTCTGCGCCCGCGCCGTCTGATAGAGAGGGTTGTCCTCCACCGATTTCTGCACCTCGTAATAGCTTTTGTAGGTGGTGTAATTGGCCAGCACATCCAGAATGAAACCCTCCTCGATGGCCTGCTTCATGGAGTACAAATGAAACGGCACAAACCCGCCGTCGGCGGTGCGGGTGCCGAATTTTTCCAGGGTGGCGGCTTTCGGCGTGGCGGTGAACGCGAAAAACGAGGCGTTCTTCCCCATCCTGCGCCGCTCCATCGCCTGCAGAATCAGATCCTCGATGTCCTCGGGCTCCTCCCCGGATTCCGAAGACCCCAGGGACATGTTCAATTTGTCGGCCGACTGTCCCCCCTGCGAGGAATGCGCCTCGTCGATGATCACCCCGAAACGGCTCCCGCTCATGTCCGCGATGCCGTCCACGATGAACGGAAATTTCTGAATGGTGGTGGTGATCAGCTTTTTGCCGTTCTCCAGGTGCGCCCGCAGCTCCGTGGAACTCTCCGCGTGCGCCAGCAGATTCTTCACCTCCGCGAACTGGCGGATATTGCGGTCGATCTGACGGTCGAGCACCCGCCGGTCCGTCACCACCACCACCGAATCAAACAGATTTTTCTCGCCCTCAAGATCAAACAGCTCCACCAATTGATACGCCAGCCAGGTGATGGAGTGCGATTTGCCCGATCCCGCCGAATGCTGCACCAGATACCGGTGCCCCGGACCCTTGGACTTCACGTCCTCCAGCAGGGCGCGCACCACCTGCAACTGATGATACCGGGGAAAATACAGCGTTTGCTTCACCTTGCCCGACTTCTTGTCCTTCACCTCGGTGAATTTGGCGAAATGCTCGATGATGTTGCAGAGACTCTTGCGGGTCAGCACCTCTTTCCAAAGATAGGCGGTGCGGTGTCCCGCGGGATTGGGCGGATTCCCTTTCCCGTGCCTGTTCCCCTGGTTGAAGGGAAGGAAATGGGTTTTAGGTCCCTCCAAGCGGGTGGTCATCCACACCTCGTCCGGATCCACCGCGAAATGCACCAGACAGCGCCGGAACTGGAACAGCGTTTCCCCCGGGTCCCGGTCCTCCTGATATTGCCTGCGGGCGTGATGCGCCGTTTGCCCCGTCCACGGATTCTTCAGTTCCAGGGTCACCACCGGCAGACCATTGATGAACAAGACCATGTCCACCGTCTTCCGCGTGTCCGCAGAGAATGTCACCTGGCGGGTGACCGAAAACACGTTCGACTCGAACCGCGCCTCCACCTCCGGATTCAGAAGGTTGTACGGCAGCCGGTACAGCAGGATAAAATGCGCCGCGTCCACGTCCAGTCCCCGTTTCAACACCGCCAGCAACCCGTCTTTCTTCAGTTTGCGGTGCAGCCGCTCCACCACCTGCTGCTTCCAATCCGGCTTGTAGTGCAGTTTTTTACACTCCTCCGGCTGGGTGGATTCCAGAAACCGCCAGAACACCGCCTCGTCCAGCGCGAACTCCGCATTGAAATCTTTCGGATCACCCTTCTCATACCCGCCTTTGCCCCGCGTGCGGAATGCCCCTTCCTCCTTCGCGCCGCCCTTTTGACCCGTCACTGCCACCACCTCGCCGGCCAGAAACGACTCGATGTTTTCCTCCAGTGCTTTTTCAGATGTGTCCGAGGTGCTCATAGGCCTTCTTCAAAGTATATTTATTGGGTTTTGCAACCCTGTAAGCTTGGGTAAACCAAAAGGACATCCATCCAAAACCTATTATCAGTGCTAGCACTGATAATTTACTATGAAGACGATATCAAGGAAAACCCGATAGATAATTTTGTGGAACAGCTTGACAAACACCTTTCGTGTAGTAAACCGTGCTAGCACGTTTTATAGGTGAAAGCAGAAAACTCAACAGATTCAGACCCCACACGTCACAACGTTTCCACGCAGTTGGCGGCGGCGTGGATGCATGCCCCCACGGGTTGTTTTTGTCATATCACTTCGGTATTTTTCCATGCGTTGACTCAGCAGATTCCACAAAAGGTGTTCATCCGAAGAAGGGACATCGCGCCGCGTAAAACAAAACGGACGAACCAGTTGAGCGACTCGCAAATTCGAAGTCAGTTTATCAAGCCACACAAATCGACAGGGAAACGGCTCCCGCTTCCGGGAGGTGAATGCGTTCTGATTTCCGGTTATAAAAACGACCAGACTGGCGTGATACCCGTACCTGAGCAGTACCTGGCATTTCCAGAAGGAGCCCGGATTACCGATCTGGAGCGCTGTCTGATTGATGCCGTGGTGGCTCCGCATTATAACGGAGGGGTCATGTCACTGCCCGCGCTTTTTAGGGAAGCGGCCAAACAACTGGATCTTCAAAAACTCATCGACCACTATTGGGAACTGGAGTTCCTTTACCCTTTTCATCAAACGATCGGATTCTTTCTGAAAACCAGTGGACAAAAGGAAGCCGCAAAGCAGTGGCGGGACACCTTTCCTCCCACGAATCGTTTCTTCGTGGATAAAACCGCGAAAACAAATTGGGTCTACGATGAAACCTGGCAGGTGCAGTATCCACGGGGATTGACGGATGACCATTGAAGAGGTCATTACCGAAGCGGTCCTGGCCGTTTATGGCGAACCGGAGTTAGCCGAACACATCTATCTCGATTTCAAACACCGCAGAAAACCCCAAAAAGCCCATCCCGACAAACCGGACTGGTGGGGCGGCTGGGTCTGCGAATTCAAACTCTGTCCCATTTAGTTTCGGAAAGAACCCCTGGAAACCCGGCGACGCAATGCGCTGGTGCCGGCCGGCACGAAAAAATCCACCATTCCCCTCGACATCAGTGATCATGAATATTGCGGAACCGGGCGGCGTAAAGTCATTGGCGGCGTGGAGATTCATGGCTACACCCGCGATCTGCTGGTACTGGAAAAACTCCGCGTCATCTGCCAGCAGCACCCCGACTACCCCTACAGCAAAGACAAAAACCGCGCCCGGGATTTTTATGACATCCTGCAACTCACTCAGGACGCCGACGAGGTATTTCTCACCACCTGCCGGAACGAAATCGACAATGTCTTCGACGCCAAAGAGGTTCCCCTGACCTTCCTGAACGCCCTCTGGGACGAGACGTTCACCGCCACCTTCGCCCGCGGCTTTGACGAAGTCCGCGAAACCATCCGCGGCACCCCTTACCCCTTCGACATCTACCTCGAACACGCCCGGTTTCTCGTGCTTGATGTGTTACCTGATCTTCGGAAAACATAGGCTCAATCCGAGCATCGGAACCGATTTCCCAGAGGCTTCCGAACGGACTCGGAAAACGGGTCTTCTGATTTTCCGAGATCGGAAAAGAGGGGACGGATTTTGTGGATCGTGCTTGCCGTCGGCGGGTGGATTTGTAGCATGGGGGGATGAACACAGAGACGTTTCCGCCGCCGCTTCCGCATCAGAGACCGCCCGAACGGGGGCTTTCGCGGGGAATGCTGTGGGCGCTCATCGGGCTGGGGTTCGCGGCGGTTCAGTTTTTGGTTTCCGAGACGGCGTTTCAATTGGCGGAGGTGACGGGTGAGGAACGGCTGTATGATCTGAGTGACGGCATCGCCTGGCCGGCGGGGCATCTTTATGACCGGGCGGAAATCACATTATTGATTGAGGAACTTCGGGAGATCTCGGTTTCCAGTGCTGTGGAGGATGAGATGCGGAAAACCGCGCTGAGGCTGCTGGAACGTCAGCATGAGACCGCGTTTTTGGAGGAGGCCCGCGAATTTGTCGATGCGCATGAGCTTGACGCAACTTTAAGCGTGGTCATGGAATATTTCATTTACGGCGGGACCTGTGTGTTGTGGGGTGTGGTGGTGGGCCTGGGCGGATTCGTGCTGACATCGGCTGGGAGGGGGGAGGAATTTGAACCACGGATGGACACGGATGGACACGGATGGAAAGGGATGCGGTGAGGCAGGGGGGAGAAAAGACCACGGATGAAGACCACGGATGCGGTGAGGCAGGCGGGCAGACTACGAATGCTGTGAGGCAAGGGGGGGAGAAAGTGGGCTGTGAGGCAGGGGGGGACGGATGTTGATTTTATTCCGCAGAGGCGATGGCGAGGGCGGCGAGGGTGGCGGTGTCGGTGCGGAGGATGCGGGGGCCGAGGGTGGCGGGGACAAAGCCGAGGGCGGCGAAGCGGTCGAGTTCGTGGGGGATCCAGCCGCCTTCGGGGCCGATGGCGAGGAGGGTGCGGCCGGAAGATTCGGGGAGCCGGTGGAGGGGGGTGCCGCGGCCGGGATGGAGCACGAGGCGGCGGGCGGCGTCGGTGGCGGTGTCGAGTTCGTCTTCGAGGAAGATCTTGAGCCGGCGGATGACGCGGACCTCGGGGAGCCGGGTGTCGCCGGCCTGGGTGAGGCCTTCGATGAGGGCGGTTTCGAGGGGGGCGGGATCGAGGACGTGGGTGTCGAAGTAGGGTCGTTCGACGCGGGCGGCGTTGGTGAGGAAGAGGCGGCCCACGCCGAGGGCGGCGATCTGGGGGAGAAGGCGGCGGAGCACTTTGGGGCGCGGGAGGGCGAGGAGCAGATCGACCCCGGGGCGGGGCGGGGTTTCGCCTTCGGTGAGGCGGAGGACGACGGCTTGCGGGTCGAGGGTTTCGATCACCCCCTGCGCGAGGGGGCCGTTGAGGCGGCCGAGTTTCAGGGTGTCGCCGGGGCGGGCGCGGAGGACCTTGCGGATGTGGTCGGCGCGCGCGTCCTGAAGGGTCAGCAGGCCCTCCACCGGTTCATGCTGCCGGTAGAGGATGCGGTTCATTTTCCTTTCCAGCCGTCGCGCAGGGTGGCGGTCCGGTTGAAGACGGGGGCATCGGGGCGGGAATCGGGATCGGGAGTGAAGTAGCCGATGCGTTCGAACTGAACCGGTGCGCCGGGGGCGAACTCGGCGAGGGAGGGTTCGACGCAGCCGGTGACGACCTGGAGGGAGTCAAGGTTGAGGAAGTCTCGGAAGTCTTTGCCGTCCACGCCGTCGGGTTCGGGTTCGGTGAAGAGGCGGTCGTAGAGGCGGACTTCGGCTTTGAGTCCGTGTTTGGCGGAGACCCAGTGGAGGGTGCCTTTGACTTTGCGGCCGTCGGGGGTGCCGCCGCCGCGGGATTCGGGGTCCCAGGTGCAGCGGAGTTCGGTGACGTCGCCCTGTTCATCTTTGACGACACCGGTGCAGGTGATGTAGCAGGCGGCGCGGAGCCGGACTTCGCGGCCGGGGCCGAGGCGGAAGAATTTTTTGGGGGGATCCTCCATGAAGTCGTCGCGTTCGATGTAGAGTTCGCGGCTGAAGGGGACCTGCCGGGTGCCGGCGGTTTCGTCTTCGGGGTTGTTGACGGCCTCGAAGGTTTCCTCCGCGTCTTCGGGATAGTTTTCGATGACGACTTTGAGGGGATTGAGCACGGCCATGCGGCGTTCGGCGGTTTTGTTGAGGTCCTCGCGGACGCAGAACTCGAGCAGGGCGTAGTCGGTGAGGCTGTTGAATTTGGTGATGCCGACGCGTTCGCAGAAGGTGCGGATGGCGGCGGGGGTGAAGCCGCGGCGGCGCATGCCGGTGAGGGTGGGCATGCGGGGGTCGTCCCAGCCGCTGACGTGGTTTTCCTGGACGAGGGTGAGGAGTTTGCGCTTGCTCATCACGGTGTAGGTGATGTTCAGGCGGGCGAACTCGGTCTGTTCGGGCAGGGGTTTGGGGAGAGTGACGTTTTGGAGGATCCAGTCGTAGAGGGGGCGGTGGACTTCAAATTCGAGGGTGCAGAGAGAATGGGTGATGCCTTCGATGGCGTCTTCGAGGCAGTGGGCGAAGTCGTAGATGGGGTAGAGGCACCAGGTGTCGCCGGTGCGGTGGTGGGCGGCGTGGCGGATGCGGTAGATGGCGGGGTCGCGCAGGTGCAGGTTGGGACTGGCCATGTCGATTTTGGCGCGGAGGACATAGGCGCCGTCGGGGAATTCGCCGGCGCGCATGCGGGCGAAGAGGTCGAGGTTTTCGGCGGTCGGCCGGCTGCGGTGCGGGCTTTCTTTGCCGGGGCGGGTGGGGACGCCGCGGTAGTCTTTGAATTCCTCGGGGGTGAGGGTGCAGACGTAGGCGAGGTCTTTTTCGATGAGTTCCACCGCGAAGGCGTACATTTTTTCGAAGTAGTCGGAGGCGTAGCAGGGTTCGCCGGGCCAGGAAAAGCCGAGCCAGCGGACGTCCTCGGCGATGGCATCGACGTATTCCCGGTCCTCTTTGACAGGGTTGGTGTCGTCATAGCGGAGGTTGCAGGCACCGCCGAATTCGAGGGCCATGCCGAAATTGAGGCAGATGGATTTGGCGTGGCCGATGTGGAGGTAGCCGTTGGGTTCGGGCGGGAAACGGGTTTTGACCGCGGTGTGTTTGCCGGCGGCGAGGTCGGCGGCAATCATGTCGCGAATAAAATGGGAGGGTTTTTCAGAGGGGTCGGTCATAGAATGGGGTCCGGAGGGGATGAAAAAAGGATTGGTTTCTACATGACGCAAAACCGGCGGCTTTCAAGCGTTTTGCGGAAGAAAGCGGGGGGCGGGGATGGAAATATGCTCTCACGGAGGCACGGAGTCACGGAGAGAGGGGGGCGGTAATGGGGTGATGGGTGATGGGGTAATGGGGTGATGGGGTGATGGGTGATGGGGTAATGGGGTGATGGGGTAATGGGATGATGGGGGATGCGTTGATGGGGATTCCATCACAACATCAAAACAGGAATCCATCACACCGGGTCTCATACAGTCCGGGGGCAGCGCGCCCGGAGGGCCTACATCAGTTGTTTCAGGATCGTAAGAATCTCCCCGGCGGACTTTTGGCCGGGGGCGCTGGGCTGGTCGAGGTAGCCGTAGGTGAATTTGGTGCCGAGAGCGGGGAGGGCGGTGCGGGTGGGGGTGCCGGGGTCGCCCATGCCCATGACGCAGAGGGGGCGGGTGAGGGCGTGCTGGGCGACGAGGTGCATGAGGGTGATGATGTCCGCTTCGCGGTCGACCCGCACGGCGAATTTGGGCAGGGCGTTGGGGGTTGCGAGCATGTCTTCGATCATGCGGTTGAGGTCGGCCAGCGGCGGGGTGCCGTTGAAATCGTGGCGGGAGACGATGATGGGCTTGCCGAGTGCGGCGGCCTGTTCGCAGAGGGCGGGGCGGAGGGCGCTGTCGGCTTCGATGTCGATGGTGGAGGCGACCTTCAGCACCGCTTCGAGGATGGGCAGCCGGGCGGCGTCGGCTCCGGTCCATTTTCCGCCGTCTTCGGGGAGACGCAGGGTGGCGATGACGGGAATGCCGAGGGCTTCCGCGCGCTGGATGGCCTGCAGGACGGCGGGAAGATCGGTGAGATCAAACCCGTCCAGCCGCGCCTCGACCGCGTCGCATTGTTTGCGGATGTCGGGAGAGAGTTGATTGAAAAACGCGGCGGAGAGCACGGTGCCGATGACACGGGGGCGGTCAAGCGAAAGCGGGCCGAGATGGAATGTGTTCATGGGTGAGAAAATTCGGGGGTGAAAATGCTTTATTTGTATGGGGGCGTGTGTTCAAAGCAAGAGGATTCTGTCAATCCTGTGTGACGGGTGAATGCTGATGAAGATTTTTGTGCTGCTGAGAATGTTGCTTTGTTTGGCCGGCGCTTTCGCGTCGGTTGTGAATGCGTCTGAACCGATGCGGACCTGGACGGATGTGCAGGGGCGCATGATTACGGCGACGATGCTGGAGCCGGGTCCGGAGCATGTGAAGGTGCGGATGAGCAACGGGGCGGAACACGAGATTCCGCTGGAGCGGTTGATCGAGGCGGACCGGCAGTATGTCCGGCGGCGTTTGCTGGCGATGATTGAATCGGGGCAGCTGACCGGGGTGCGGATCCCGCCGTCTCAGCGTGTCTGGCCGCAGAGCACGGGGGTGTCGCCCACGTCGGTGGAGGTGACCGTGGTGGAGGAGAACGCCGCGCGGCGACGGTATGTGTATCACACGGCGGATTTTGAGTTTATTTCGGACGAGCGGCTGGCGCGGTCGGTGATGACCGAGGTGTCGCGGGCGTTTGAAGCGACGCGGACGCTGCTGTTGGCGCTGCCCTGGGGGCTGCGGGCGACGGCCCCGGACGGGCACGAGCGCTTTAAATCGCAGTTGTTTGAAACCCGGGAGGCGTATGTCCGCGCGGGAGCGCCCGAAAACAGCGGCGGGGTCTACATGAGCGGTCCGAAGATTTTCATGGTGCCGTTTCAAAGTCTCGGGCTGCGGAGGCGGGCGCAGACCTGGTATATGGACCGCAATTACACCAATGACACGCTGATTCACGAGATTGTGCATCAGTTGATGGACGAGGTGTTGCCGGCATTGCCGTTGTGGGTGATCGAGGGCACGGCGGAGTATGTCCGCATTCTGCCCTACAATGCGGGCACCTTCCGGCCTCAGGATCATCAGCGGGCATTGCGGGCGGAAATCGCGGAGCGGCAGCGGCGCGGGCACCGTCTGCGGATCGACGGATTGGAGGCGTTCATGAACATGACCCACCTGCAGTGGCATGCAATCGCCAACCGGTCCAGTCGGGATCAATCCTACCTTTACATCGCCTCGCTGTTGTTGACGTATTATTTCAATCATCTGGACGGTGACGGACACGGAACGCGTTTCATGCAGTTTATGGACGCGGTGCATGACGACGTGGACCGCCGTGCGGACATTATGGCCGATCCCCGCGTGGAGCATTTGCCGAACGGCGGCTGGCGGATGCCGCAGGGGATGATGCCGCCGGAACTGACCCATGAACGATTGCCGTTTAATCATATCGGCGTTCTCGTGGATGAGCGCCCCTACGCCCAACTGGCCGAAGAAATCGAAACCGCGTTCCGGGGCATCGGCATCCGGTTGACGGTTACGCCTTAACCGGGAGGTATTCGACAGGGAATGCCCCTTTTCGAAAAAATCACCAAACGGGTGGAATCGAATTGCCAAAACCTGTGCGTCCCGCTACCCCTTTAGATTCAATGAATACTTTAAAGACGTTGACCCTGTTGTTGATCGCGCTTCCGCAAGTGCTGATGAGTGAGGAACGCGTTTTTATCCATGAGGAAACCGGGATTATTCTCCCGCGGACACTTGGAGCGTTCACCATGGGGACGGCGCATGTCTTCGACGAGAAAGAACTTGGCGTGGTGGTGCCTTACAACAGTGACGGGGCGTCCGTATCCGTCTATATTTACACCGGGGGGATACCCGAGGATCCGGAGAACGCTTCACCCCGGAAAAAGGTCATTGATGAACTCGTCCGCAGTCTTGGCGAGTTAAGAGCGTTGGAGGAAATGGGGATTTATGAGCGTGTCACCTTCGCGGACTCCGGAAGAATGCGTGGAAATGAAAACCTCTTCCCGTTCATGTATATGCCGTTGACGTTCGATCAGGTGAAGGATGCCGGGACCGGAGAATCGATCAACCGCCGGCGCAGGGTCTCCATGATTGGTGTGGGGCTGTGCAAAGGGCATTTTGTGAAGGTCCGTTACAGTTTCCGCCGGGATGAGCATCAGGAGGAGCAGGAAAAACGAAAAGAAGACTTTCTGAATCGGTTCCTTACGGTTGTTCATGAGGTGTTTCTCCGGGTTCACGTGGAGGAATATCTTGAGACGTATATGAAGATGCCGCTTTCCGAGGAGGGACGCGAAGCGCTTGGGGCGATTGTGACGTATGCTGAGCGAAGTGAGCTGATCCTGGTGCGAATCCATTCCGGGGTGACCCCCTGGTTCGCGATAGAGGACTACCCTTATTCCCGTGAGCTGTTAGGCGCCTATATTGCGGGGCAAGTATATCAACAACTCCGCACCAACACCTTCGAATCTGATGAAGACGCGGGGATGAAGCAGGTGCTGGAGATCTACAAACTGCTCAGAGAAATCGACGAAAAGGCTTATTGCGAGCCCTTGGAAAAGCTCTTGGACGCGGCCCGCTTGGATTGATGGGCATTGACAGACGGGGGCCGATCTATCAGGGTTGGAGGCGATGAAATCTTCTCTTGATATCGGCGAAACAGGCCTGCCCCGGAATCTGTTTGATTCGCTGCCGGAAGCGGTGGCGGACGAGGTGTTTGAGACGCTGATCGCGACCGACAAGGTGCGCATTGTGCGGATCACCTCACACGGCCAGTCCACGCCGGAGGGGGAATGGTATGATCAGCCCGATCATGAATGGGTGACGGTGCTGCGGGGGGCGGCGCGGATTTTGGTGGAAGGGCAGGGGGAGCACCCTTTGGGTCCCGGCGATACGCTGTTTTTGCCCGCTCATTGCCGGCACCGGGTGACGTGGACCGACCCGGAGGTGAAAACCGTGTGGCTCGCGGTTCATTTTGCGCTTTCAACCTTGTAAATTCGGAGTGTCATTCCGGATTTACATGGTTAGTGGCCTGCACCCTGGAAATTTTCTTGCGTTTTATAAGCGTCGGAAAGTATTGTGGACATTATGAAAAACGTTGCGGCGCTTCTCGACGAGGAAAGAGACCTCTATTGATTTATTCGGATAGCCGTTTTCTGGTTTTAGATATCCAGCATGTGTCTTTGCGCATGGCTGCTTTATTGATGTGGACTTGATTCGGTGCCAAATTCAGCATGATAAGTTGAAACGACTTGGTTTAAGGTCTGGGCTAAGGCGTTTACCCCTCCGGGCGGGAAGGCGACCGACCAGTAGAATTCAGTGTCGGTTTGGGGCAAATGCCGCAAATCCGCTCTGCGCAGCTGTTTTTCCGCAAGTTCAGTTAATTCAATTTTCTCATATAAGCAAAATTTGAGAAACCACTCTCTTTCGCAACTTTCGGTGTGAGTAAAGGCCTCAATCCGCTTCACATTTGATAATTCCAGAAAAAGTGCCGGTTTGTTCAAAAAAAGATATCCGGGGTATAAAATCAGCTGATTTTCGGTGATGGTCGCCAGTATTGCCGGAAAAAGAAAAATCAAAATACCGACGCAGGTCATACACCCCCAAAAGATAGTCATTCCTGTATCAGATCCGTCCACGTATAACAGGCCTGTGGCCCCTAATGAAGGTGTCGCAACAAATGCGCCGAAAAACCTGGATGACCGGAGGTCTCTACGGTCTTCAAGTTTAAAAGATTCATTTGAGTTATGGGGTGCGGGCCCGGTCATGGTTTTTTGGGCTAACCCTTCCCGGCGTTGGCGAGGAGTTCGCGGGCGTGGTCGGCGGAGAGGCTGGCGTGCTGTTTGCCGCCGAGCATGCGGGCGATTTCGTCGACGCGGTCCTCGCCGGTGAGAGGGGTGACGCGGGTGAAGGTGCGGCCGTCGACGACTTCTTTGCGGACGGCGAGGTGCTGGTGGCCGTGGACAGCGACCTGGGGGAGGTGGGTGATGGACAGGACCTGGCGGGTGTCGCCGACCTCGGCCATTTTGCGGCCGATGGCGTGGCCCATTTCGCCGCCGACGTTGGCGTCGATTTCATCGAAGACCATGACCGGGATTTGATCGTAGTCGGCGAGGAGGGTTTTGATGGCGAGCATGACCCGGGAAATTTCGCCGCTGGAGGCGATGTCCCGGAGGCTGCGGATGGCTTCGCCGGGGTTGGGGGCGAACTGATAGTCGATGAGGTCGATGCCGGAGGGGGCGGGTTCGGCGTCGAGGACCGCGATTTCGAAGCGGGCGTCGGGGAAGCCGAGATCACGCAGCTGGTTGAGAATTTTGGCTTCGAGGTCTTTCGCGGCGGCCTGGCGCTCTTTGCGGAGGGCTTTTCCGGCGGTTTGCAGATCCTGAAGCTGTTTGGCTTCGCGGGCGGCGAGTTCGGCGAGCAGGCCTTCGCGGTCCTCGAGGTCTTTGAGGCGCTGTTGGGATTCGGCGAGGGTTTCGAGGGCGTCTTCGACGGTGGGGCCGTATTTTTTCCGCATGCGGCTGTACACGGAGAGGCGGTCGTCGAGCCAGGTGAGGCGGCCGGGGTCGGCCTCGATGCGGTCACCGGCGAGGCGGAGGGAGGCGGCGAGTTCGCGGAGCTGGGTCTGCATGCCTTCGACCTCTTCGAGCCAGACGGCGGCGTCGGGATGGATGTCGCGGAGGGTTTCGAGGGCGCGGCGGGCGGCGGCAAGGGCGTCGAAGGCGTTGCCTTCGGTCTCATCAAGGGCGAGGAGGGAGCCGGAGAGGCCTTCGATGATGTTCTGAGCGTTGCCGATGAGGGTGTGTTCTTCGCGGAGGGTTTCCTCTTCGCCGGGTTCGAGGGCGGCCTGCTCGAGTTCCTGCACGCGGTAGCGGAGGAGGTCGAGCTGTTGTTCGAGGGCATCGGCATCGCCCTGGAGTTCCTGTTGCCGGCGGCGGGTTTCGCGGAGGGCGGTCCAGGCGCCGGCATAGGCCTGATGGGCGGCGGGGGTGGTTCCGGAGGCGTCGACAAAGGTGCGCTGGGTATCGGGATCGAGCAGGGACTGGTGGTCGTAGGGACCGTGCATGTCGACGAGTTCGTCGCCCAGCTTTTTGAGGAGGGCGAGGGTGACGGCGGCGTCATTGACGGTTTGGCGGCCGTTGCCTTCGGCTTTGAGTTCGCGGAAAATAATCAGCAGACCGTCCTCGCAGGGCTCGAGACCCGCCTCTTCGAGGATATGGTTGATTTTGTCTGGGTGCTGGAGGCTGAAGACACCGCGCACCGAGCCCTTGTCCTCGCCGGTGCGGAGGGCTTTGCGGTCGGCCCGCGCGCCCAGGATGAGGTTCAGGGCCCCCATGAGGACCGATTTGCCGGCGCCGGTCTCGCCGGTGATGGCGTTCAGACCGGGTCCAAAGCGAATGGACACCTTTTCGACAAGTGCAAGATTGTTCACGGTCAGTTCGGTCAGCATGAAGCGAATCTTAACCACTTGCGGTTTGGATGCAATCCCTTATGGTTGCCGCTGTTGAATTTCTCTTCATTTTTACAAGCTTATGCTTTATGTCTGCGGGGATATGCGCTAGAACCAGCCAGAATCTATTCCGCTTTTGGAGTCACTATGAAAATTGAAACGTTTTTTAATCATTGGAAACTCCGTGAAAACCCGTTCACGGCCGAGGAGGCGCGGGATGACGATGTGTATGCGCGCATAATGCGGGACGGGGTGGCGCATCCGGAATTTGAGAAAATTTTCGGCCGGCCGGAGCGGCCCAGCACCTCGGTGGTGTTCGGGGAAAAGGGGAGCGGGAAAACCGCGCTGCGTCTGTTGATGGAGCAGCGGCTGCGGGAATACAACGAAGGAAACGCCCGCAAAAAGACCTGGATTGTCCGCTACGACGAATGGAACCACATGGTGGACCGCACGGTGGGCGCGGCCAATGCGGAGCAGCCGGAGGCGTTTCAGAAGATCCGGCTTGAGGATCATATTGATAAAATTATTTCGATGGTGGTCACGGAGATTGTGGATGCGGCAAGCCGCCCCTCTTCTTCGAAAGTGGCCCGCGAACTGGGCAAGAGTCTCCGGAAAATGCCCCGTCAGCACCGTCTGGATCTGGCGTATTTGAGCATTCTCTATGATCAGCCCTCTTTGAGCACCCGCGGCGAGCGCTGGCGGAAACTCTCGAAAATTCTCCGGGTGGGCTCGTTTGTGACCCCGACGAAACTTCTGTATCTCTTCGGATCCGGGGCTCTGGTGTTCTTTTTGAGTCTTTTTGCAATTATCGGACTCGGCCTGATGTACCCCTACGCCTTCGCGGCGGCGGCGGTCGGCGGATTTCTGACCTTTGTGGGCGGTTGGTTCGGCATCGGTCAGGCTGTCGCCAACCACAAGCGCCGCAAGAACATCCAGACGGAAATCAAGGTGGTGGATCATCCGTCCTCGGCGCTGTTCAATCAGTTGGGCACGGTGAAATCGGCGGACTTGGATTCGCTGCCGCTGCCGACACCGGGCGATCAGGACGCGCGCTATGAACTGCTGGGCCGCCTGCAGCGGATTCTGAAGGGGCTTGATTTCGTCAGCATTACCGTGCTGGTGGACCGGGTGGACGAGCCGAGTCTGGTCAACGGCAACCCCAAGAAAATGCGCAATCTGATCTGGCCGCTGTTCACGCACAAGATTCTGCAGCAGGACGGTTTGGGCATCAAGATGCTGCTGCCGATCGAGCTGGGATATGAACTGAAGCGGGAGGACGGGGAGTTCTTCAGCAAGGCCCGTCTGGATAAAGGCAATTTGATCGAGCGTCTGGAGTGGACGGGTGTGAACCTGTACGACATTTGCAATCACCGTGTTCAGGCGGTGTTCGACGGCGAAGGAGAGCCCACGCTGCTCAAGGATCTGTTCGAAGAGCGCGTCAGCGTGCAGGATCTGGTTGATTCTCTGGACCAAATGAAACAGCCGCGGGACGCGTTCAAGTTCCTGTATGAAGTCATTATTCAGCATTGCAAAGGCTCTACCGACGCCGAGCCGGAATATTTGATTCCGAAGCTGACCCTGGAGCAGGCCCGCCGTCATCAGTCGCAACGCGTGCAGGATCTGGCCCGCGGCTTTTCCGCAGCCTGACGAGAAACCATGCGCGCCAGCGAACGGCGGGTGGGGCTTCGTAAGGCCGGCGGAAAAAAAATCCGCCTGCTCTTGGCGGGATTGGGGGGAATGATCGCGGTCGGTCTGGGATCGGGATGCGGACGCCCGGAGCGGGATGCGGACCGTGTCACCCATGAGGTTACGCTGGAGGATTTTGAGGTGTGGACGGCCTTTCAGGGGGTGCTCGACGCGGTGCAAAGCGAATCCGTGGCCTCATCCATCAGTCAGCCGACGGCCTTGTTGATGCTGGCACCGGAGGGGGCGATGGTGCGGCCCGGGGATGTGGTGGCGGTGTTCGACACCTCCTCACTGGAGGCGGAACTGGCGGTGTTGGAGCGGGACGCGGTGCTGGCGGAAACGGAAAAGCGCACCCTGACGCAGGCGGAAATTCCGCTTCGCCGGGCGAGACTTTCAGCCGAACTGCGCGAGGCCCGGGACACGCTGGCGCGTGAGGGGTCGGTCGGGGAGCGAATGGAGGAACTGGCGGCGGACGGCCTGATCTCACCCGGAGAGCTTACGGGATACGCGTCCAGGGTGGAGACGCTGCGGGAAACGGTGTCGGGTCTGGAAACGCAGATTCGCATCCAGGAGGAGATCATGGTTCCGGCACAGACGGAGCAGGCGCGGGCCCGACTGAACAGCGCGCGGCGTCAGTTGCAGCTTGTGAGCGACCAGATCGCGGCGGCGCGGGTGACCGCGACCCGCGGGGGGCGGGTGGTGTATTTGCCACTGCATATCGGGGGGGAGTTCCGGACGGTTCGGGAGGGGGATACGGTGTTCCGCAATCAGGAGTTCATGCGGATCTCGGACATGGAGCAGTTGGTGGTGCGGTGCGATGTGCCGGAATCGAGGCTGTCGCGGGTTCCGGCGGGTGCCGAAGTCCTGGCGGTGCCGGACGCGTTTCCCGAGCTGCGGCTGGAGGGTCAGGTGTTGTCCATCAGTTCGGTGGCGGTGCAGCCCGCCGGCCGCCCCGCGCACATGAAAACGTTCACGGTGACGATGCTGCTTTTCGACGCGGATCCGCGGCTGCGTACGGGCATGACGGTGCGGGCGCGGGTGCTGTCGGAGCGTCATCCGCAAAGTCCGGTGGTGCCCCGCCCGTTTGTTCGCTTTGAGGCCGGGACGCCGTATGTGTTTGTGCGGCGCGGTGACGGTGAGGACCGGGTGGCGGTGACGCTCGGGAGCGGCAATGAAACCCATTTCATGATTGTGGAGGGAGTGGAGGCCGGCACCGTTCTGGTCCGTCCGCCGGCATTATGAGCGTTCTGCTGGATGTGCGCGGGGTGAGCAAATCCTTCAGCGGCAGGCGGGTGCTGGGGCCGGTCTCGTTCACGTTGGCACCGGGTGAATTCTGCGCGGTGACCGGGCCCTCGGGATCGGGAAAAAGCACGTTTTTGAATCTGTCCGGGTTTCTGGATACGCCGGACACGGGCGAAATCCGCTTCGCGGGTGAAACCGTGCCGGCGGGAGACGTCCGGACGGTCACCCGCCTGCGCCGGGAGAAGATCGGCATGATTTTTCAGTCCGTTTTCCTGCTGCCGCAGCGGAGTGTGTTGGAAAACGTGCTGTTCCGCGCCCGCTACAGCGGGATTCCCCGGGAGAAATTTATGGCGCGGGCTTTGGCGCTGCTCGATCAGTTGGGGCTTGCGGAACGGAGCGGGCAGAAAGCCCGGCTGCTTTCCGGCGGCGAGGCACAGCGGGTGGCGATCGCGCGGGCGCTGCTGACCGATCCGGCGCTGCTGCTGGCCGACGAGCCCACCGGCAATCTGGACGCGGAGTCCGCCGAAGAGGTGATGCGGGCCTTGAGCGATTGCGCCGCGCGCGGGATCGGGGTGCTGTTGGTGACGCACAACCCCGCGCTGCTTCATCATGTGCACACCCATGTGGAATGCCGGGAGGGACATTTCACGGAGAAGCGCGAACCCGGAGGAAACGCGCGCTAAACCTGTACTTGCTCCGTTTTTTGAGGGGATCAAGTTTTCAAATGTATAGGAATTCTTTTGACAGGATAACGGGATCATCCGGATTTTTTACTGTTTATCTGTTTTCACGGAAGATAAAGTGCGAAGGCACACGAAACATACGCAACTTAAATGTAACGGAATTACAGGATTCATTCTTTCATCCCGTCAATCCTGTTATCCCGTCTGAATTATCCTTATCACACAAAATATATGAGTCATCAGCGCGCAACCTGGACGTTGGCGGATCTCACCGAGCTGGATCTCCGGCTTCGCGGAGAGATTTCCCTGACCCCGGCGGATCTGACACCGGGGGTGACGCTTCCGCGTGAGGATGTGTTGCGCCATTGGCTGGGCGAGCAGCGGCGTCAGCATCCGGGACCGGAACAAACCGCGCGGCGGCTGGCGGGCCTGGAACGGATTTTGCGGTGGGTGGTTTTCGGGGCGCTGTTTCTTTCCGGCGCGGGGGCGGCGGTCGGACTGTTGCAGTACGAGGGCGACCGGCTGATCAATGTCAGCCTGTACCTGGGCACGCTGGTGTTCGGGCAGTTGGGACTGTTGCTGTTGTTGGCGCTGTCCAAACTCCTGTTGCGGCGCTCCGCGGGTACGGTTTATCAGAATATCCTGTTCCATTTTTTTGAAGGGAAACCGGGCGGAGCCGGAGGGCTGGAGCCGATGCGGTCGCTGCGGGCCTGGCGCGCGCGGGCGTTCGCCTCCATGCAGCTTGCCGCCGTCGGCTTCAATCTCGGGGCGCTCTCGGCCACGTTTCTCCGGGGGCTGACCCGTGATCTGGCCTTTGGCTGGGCCACCACCCTGGATGTCGGCGGGGAGGGGATGGCCCGTCTGACCTCGGCGCTGGCCGCGCCCTGGGGCGGGGCGTTCGCACCCACTCCGGATCAGATCGCCTTCAGCCGCATTGTGCTGAAAGACGGACTGGAGCTGGTGGATCCCCGCGCGGCGGCGTCCTGGTGGCCGTTTCTGATGATGTGTGTGCTGGTGTACGGTCTGATCCCGCGGCTGATCCTGACCCTGAGCGGCACCGCGTATCTCCGCCGGTGTCTTCGCCGGGTGCGGCTGGATGATCCGGCCAGCGAGCGGCTTTATCTGCGGCTGACCCGTCGGCCGCTTCAGTTTCAAACGTCCGAACCCGCCGGAGACATTACCGCGCTGCCGCCGGTGACGGTGGGAACCGGCATCCGGCCTCCGGGACCGGTGCATGTGCTTCAGCCTGCGGAACTGCAACTGAATGCCGGGGCGCTTTCCAAAGCCGTGGAGGGACTGCTGGAGGTTCCGGTCGCGTCGGTGGACGAAGCGGAGGCGGTGCCGGAAAGCGTTCCGTCCGGGGGCCTTGTCATGATCCAGGAACTCTGGCAGCCTCCGCTGGAGGAGAGTCTGCACCGGCTCCGGCGGCTGCGTGAAGACGCGCCGCCCAACATCGATCTGACCCTGATCGGCATCGGGTATCCCGAAGACGGCCGCCTGTTCACCCAGCCCGCCGCCACCGACACCCAGGTCTGGCTGCACGCCCTCGCCCGGCTGTCCGATCCGCATGTGCAACTTGTCGTCTGGCCGGGGTAAGGAGTCTCACCGATGAGAAAGATACAGTTTCTGATCATGATTGTGGTTTGCGCGGGACTGTTGGGTTCCCATCGCGCGGACGCCGGAGAAGGCGGGCGTTTGCGGCGGTTTGAGTCACAAACCGCCGCCAAGCGTCCGCCGCGGGTTTCGAATCCGCAGCCGGTGAGCGCCCCATCGAAAAACGAAGAACCTTCGGTCATGGATGAGTTGCTGTTGGATCTGTTTGTGCGGCCGCTTGCGTTCGGAATGCTGGCCGGGGGCGCGTACGGGCTGGAACTGTCGGGAAACCGGATGGCGGGGGACCCGATCTTTCCGCTGGCGCGCCTGGATGCGGGCGTGCAATATATTTCGTCGGACATCACCGCCTACGGATACGGAGTCGAACTGGGTCAGGCGATCATCGCCGCCGATTTCCGTCACACCTATTACAACGACCGTCTGTTCGACGACACCCTGCATTTTTATCAGTTTCACGCCCTGTACCGGATGGGGTTCGGGCCGAGGGTTGAAACGAACCTGGCGCTTGGCGGGATGTGGCTGCGCGGAGAGGAAAGCGCGTCCGCGTTTTCGGTGGGACTGCCGGTCCGGTATTGGCCGTCGCGGCGGCTGGGGGCGGAGGTCCGGCCCATGTTCGGGTTCTTCGAGGCGGGCACGCTCTACGATCTCGAGGCCGGATTCCTGCTCCGGTATGAGCACGGCGCCTTGCGCCTGGGGTACCGCTGGGTGGAAAGTCAGGGCGAACGCCTCAGCGGTCCCCGGATCGGATTCTCCTTCCGGTTTTAGAAGGAAGAGGCGAGGACGGGAAAATTTTGACGGGATGACAGGATCGCCGGATCCGGTTATGGAACAGGTGGTCAGGCGCGTATTTCCATTTCCTCCCGGACTTTTTCCGAAAGATACCTTTTCACAAGCGATTGGTATGGAACATCTTTTTTGTTCGCGATAACTTTAAGCTGTTCAATCATACTTTCCGGTAACCGGATGGATATTGATTTCAGACTGGGTTTCAAATTGGGAAAGGTAACGTTTTTTCCATTTTTCCAATTGATATATTCAGCAGAATCATGTTTCGCCCAGAACTCTCTCTCATCCGCCTCACTTTTAAAGTGTGGAATCTTATTCGCTTGAGTTTTCATAAATTTTCCTTTCTTTACGACTCATATCTCTGGCGGAGATCACCCGGATCTGTTTTGGAGCGGATTCCGATACTCGGAAAATGAGGGGCGGCTTTTTCCGACGGTCGGAAACGTTTGTCCGCACGGACTTGTTCTGTGTGTGGGGCGGGGGGGTATTTGAAGTTATAACCACGGATGGACACGAATGGACACGGATGGCGCGCTTTCAAGTTTGAAAATTTACACAACGTGTATCCATCCAATCAAGTTAAACTCAAATAAATCGCTTGGCACAAAAGCCCGATCCAAAAAGGGCTGGAACTTTGGAGAATTGTTTTATTTGCTTTGGTTTTGGGAAAAGCAATGGTCATCGATATACCTTTACATTGCAGCAAAGTTTCAGCTCACCGGGCCGATTTCACACGGAACGGTGCAACGGCTGGTTTCCCAATCGATTTTCTTTTGAAGCTTTCAACAAAAGTTCCTTCACACGCTGCCATTCATTCGGCTCAAAATTTCTAAGGTCAAGCCGGAAGCGATTATCGTCTGTTTCGATGTGCGCATATCCAAACGGAAACTTGACCCCACGGATCTGATTCAACTCAAGAGTAACTGTCGCTTCCTTACCTTGAGTTCTTAAGGTGAGATGATCGCCTTCCAGTTTGAAGTGGCCAAAAATTGTGTGTTTCATTCTATCTGATTAACGTCTCTGTTGACCGGACCGCGTTCTCACTTTTCGGTGCGACTGGTGGTGTATGCCCGGCGTGGGCGGTGAAATTGTGAGGTGAAAGATCTATGACCATGGAATGATGAAAGCAAAAACACAAGGCAATCGCAACTGCGTATCGTGAGAAAAAGTGGGTTTTTTGAGTGGTGTGACCTGCATCCCCGATTACATCCGGTCCGCTTTAAAACGGCTGTTAATTGACAATTGCCTATAATTCCCTGTAATTGGTGCGGGTTTCAATCCGACGGTGGTTGTATGCCGCGGGTGGCGAACCACTCTCTGAGAAAATACAGATCTCCCCGGTCTTTCTCCCGGTGGGTGTCCCGCTTCATCCGCCAAAGATCTTCATGACTTGCGAAAGGGATCTTCACGCCATGGAGGGTTTCATGGCGGCAATTTTCGGCTAGATCCTGATACCGGCACCCTGAGGCGCTGGCCATGAGGTCCACCGTGATTTCGTCTGCAACCCGCACGATCACATAGGACTCGATTTCACCGGGCTGCAATTCGCGAACCGCTCCGTCCGGCAATGTTGACAGGGCTTGGAAAACCCGTTGTTCATTTTCAGGTGAAACATCCACCACCAAATCGATATCGGCTGTGAATCGTGGATAGCCCGCATGAATGACCGCGAACCCCCCCACCACCACATAACGTGCTCCGGCATCGTTCAATGATCGGCAGAGTGCGACAAAATCCTCTTCGGTTGGCGGGCGGGATTCCATTTCGTTTCCCATTAGTTCTCCCTGACATAGTTTCGAATCAGATCTTTTTCCGCCTCTTCATGACTCTGATAGCGATACACACCTTTTGGCATGCCTTTACCCCATCTGGCAAACATCTGACTGCCGGTTTGCTGCAAAACCGCGGACACTTCGCTGACCTCCGGCACTTGGCGTCGTCCAACCGTTTTCCCAATCTTTTCCTCAAAATTTACCGATGTGCTTTCCATTGTGCTAACTTGCGCTTTGAATACGCCCTTGTCAATCCCATGAAATGACAGGATAAGAGGATAACCGGATCGGGTATGGAGCGGATTCAGTTCGGTTTGCTTTAAAGTTGTAGATTAGCTTTCGCATCGCTTAGTTTTCTGAATTTTCCGTCGATTTATTCACTTCATAACCTCGATCAGCTAATCGCCATATAGATTCCAGCATCCACAGCTCAGATTCTGATTTACCAAAAACCACAAAAGCATCACCCCCCAGAGACTCTATTGTTATAAATTGGGTGTGCACTCCCCGAGACTTGAATATTTCCATGATGTCTTCGGAATTTGAGTTGGCTTCCATGCCAAGCTTTATCGCAGAAACACATGTAGTTCGAATAACAAACGAGGGGTAATGATGGATCTTACGAGCTAGGATTAGCTCATTCTTCTGGATGAACAAACCGTAGTTACACAACTCTGCCACAATGTGAAGTGCATCAAGAAAGGTGACATCGCGTAATTCCACAGTGACGGTAGGTGCAATTTTTCAGCTATGTTTCAGGCCACCGGACCGCTTACTCGCGGTTCGGTGCGACTGCTGGTGTATGCCCGGCATGGGCGGTGAAATTGTGAGGTGAAAGATCTATGACCATGGAATGATGAAAGCAAAAACACAAGGCAATCGCAACTGCGTAATCGCGGGAATATAGTAGAGGTTTTTGTGTGGAGGGCCAGCATCTTCCGCAGGATTGGGCGGGACGTGAATAAGCTGTCAGTTTAAATGGCTAAAACGGCCAAGAACACAAAGGCATTCAAAATCCGTTTACGCGCATAATCCTGCATTCATTATCATTGACTTTATTTTTGTAGCGTATTACTAAATATGCTATGCATATTTCACGTTTTATTACCCATCAGTTGGAGGCCGGGCTACAACACCCATATATCCACATACTTTTCGGTGCGCGGCAAACCGGGAAGACGACCCTGCTTTCTGACCTCCTCACTCCGGATCTGGCCTATAATTTTGCGGATCCGGAGGATCGGAGCCGCATGCTGGCCCAGCCGGGGCTGTTCCGGCGGGAATGTGAAGCCTTGCCTGTGGATCAGGGTCGAAAAACGATCTTCGTGGATGAAGCGCAACTGGTCCCCTTGGTTTTGGATGCGATCCAGGTGCTTTACGACCGTCAGCCGGAGCGCTTTTGTTTCGTACTTTGCGGCAGTTCAGCACGCAAACTGCGGGAAAGCGGGGCCAATCTGCTCCCCGGACGCAGTCTGCTGCACCGCCTGCAGCCGCTGATGTTGGCCGAACGCCCCGGGCCGGGCGGCTATGCGCCACACGTGGCCGATCTTCCTGTCAACGCATTCAAACCGACCCTGGAACCCGCAAATGACTTGGTGGAGCGCATGGCCTTTGGCGATTTGCCCGGCATTTTCCGGGCCCCTCCGGAACTGCGGGAGTCGTTGCTTCGTTCCTATGCGACCATATACCTCGAGGAGGAAATTCGGAGGGAAGGGTATGTAAAAGATTGGGGGGCCTTCCTGAATTTTCTGAAACTGGCTGCCATGGAATCCGGTCAGTGTCTGAACTATGCGAAAATCGCCCGCGAAACCGGACTGAGCCAGCCCACCGTTAAATCCCATTACCAGCTTTTGGAGGATATGTTCGTGGGATTTCGGGTCCAGGCCTTTACCCAAAGCTCCCGCAAAAATCTCCTGGGACATGCCCGGTTTCTTTTTTTTGATTTAGGGGTCCGCCATGCCGCCGCAGGACTGCGCCCGGTTGCGGACACCGTTCTGGCCACGCCCGGAAGCTGCTTCGAACAATGGGTCGGAATGGAACTGCATCGTCGAATCTCTTATGCAAACCGGGGCCGCCTCCACTATTTCCGCACCCGGGATGGAATGGAGATCGATTATATTCTCGAACAGGACGACCAGTGGATTCCGATTGAAGTCAAATGGACCGAACATCCCGACCCCAAAGACGCGCGGCACCTGAAAACGTTCCTTGCTGAACATCCCGGAAACACCTCGGAAGGCTATGTCGTCTGCCGCTGTGTCCGCCCGGCAAAACTCGCGCCGAATATCACCGCGATTCCCTGGTGGATGCTCTAGCAGCCTGTCGGTCAGCTCCCGGCGACTCGGCCGATAAGTTTATGGCTCACATTCTGTTTACTCCATACCCCATTGAAAATTAAACCAAGCCATCAATTCTGAAAGGTATTGTCTAATAAATAACTCGTCTGACGCAGACCATTTGTCATCTGTTCCTTCGTCTTGCTCGGCCAAAGCCTCCAGATCATCCGGAATAGTCCGAGGTTGTCGCCTCAAAAAAAGATATTGGTTTCCTCCCATACATATTTCCACATATGCAATGCTTCCATCTAAAAAGGGAGGGTCAAGTTTTGTATCTGCAACTGGGACTGGAGCAGAGAAAAAATAAGGTTCAATCTGCTTAAATTCAGTTAAACGTACGATTTTTCTTTCGTCGAATACCACAGAACCCCACTCATAACCCCCACTGCCACTTGTGACTTTCAGGGAGATTACACATGGCCCGAATTGTGAATGTTTTATTGCACGGTAATGCAGAACAGGGCCCCAGGTCGGTATATAAATTACGCGAACCGATATTCTCTCTTGATCGATTTTGGATGAAAATTTCTTTGGGCAGGAACTCTCCTCTAACCTCTTTAAAACGTTCAGAAATACAGTAGAAACATCTTCGCCCCACATTGGAGACCAAGCTGTCATTCCATCTGAATCATTGGATTTAATGTTTAGTCTATTTACACATCCTAATAAAAACATGAAAATGAGTGAAGAATATAGTGCTTTCATTCGATCACCGTCTCTGTTGACCGGACCGCGTACTCGCGGTTCGGTGCGACTGCTGGTGTATGCCCGGCATGGGCGGTGAACGTGTGATGTGAACGTCTGTCAGCGCCGAGATGAAAGTGGTGTAAAACTGCCGGTATGAAAATACCGGCAG
>JAFIGD010000025.1 GCA_020831625.1 Verrucomicrobiota bacterium
CGGCGGGTTATATGCATTTTCTCCCCACCGTCAACTCCTCTTTTATTCTTTTTTTTCGGTTTTGAATGCCCCCTGAAATTTCCCCGAAATCCACAGCCTCCTTACCCCCTTCCAACCCGTTACTTACACCAGGTTTTTACCCGTCGATCTCCTCCAAATCCACTTCATAGACACCCGGCTGATTAAAACATAATTCGGCAACCCCTTGCTTGCGATAGCGGTAGCCACGCATTTTAAGCACCGCCGGAACCGACGGATCCGCATAGTCGACATCCGTCAAATCCTCCCTCACAAACCCGCCGGCCGCCTTCAGGACGCCGCGCACGGTCACCTCCGCGCCCGGATGCGCATGGATCACCAGCGCCG
Organism: Verrucomicrobiota bacterium; assembly: GCA_020831625.1. Classification (GTDB taxonomy): domain Bacteria; phylum Verrucomicrobiota; class Kiritimatiellia; order SS1-B-03-39; family UBA6053; genus PXAS01. The sequence continues at coordinate 367 of JAFIGD010000025.1, forward strand.
CCCCGTCGGCCAGATGCACTTCATCAAGACGCACACCGCGCCCCTCCACAATCAGGGTCGCCGAACCCGCCAGGCTCCCGCCGGTGATCTTTTCATCCACTTCCGCCAGAGTCATGGCAAAATCCGGGCGCAACACCACCCGCGGTCCGTCAGTATACGGGACCCCGCGAATCAGCGCCTCTTTCGCAACCCTCAATTCGGTCCCGGCCTTCTCCAGGCGCAGGCGGCCCGCGGCATAAAAGTCCGATTCAGCCGTTGCCGCCGATTCCGGAGGCCCCCCGGCCTCATGCTTCTCCGCCGCGTCCTCCAGGCGGTTCTTGTTCGGCGAAAAACACCAGCTCCGCGCAAACACCGACACCCCCACCCGCTGCCCGCCTGTGAACAGCTTGGGCAAATCCTGCATCAGCGTCTCCAGCCGTGTGGGCTTCTTAAAGTGGTTCCGCGCCGCATCCGCGTATTTCGGATTCACAAATTCCGCGATAATCCCCTCTGTCTCCTTCAAAATCCGGACATACGGCTCATTGCGGACCACCAGCACATTGATGTTCCCCGGAAAGAGCGAGTATCCATTTTCTCCCGCCACATCCCCTTCCGGGCTGATGGTGGATTTCAACAGCGGGTCCAGCTGATTGTATTCCACGTTCAGCGTCATCTGACGGTCCCCCTTCACCAGACGCGCCAGTCCGCCCACCGCCTCCCCCGGCACCCGGTTCACCGCCACCGAATTGAAGTCGTAATTCTGATCGATCGACACCCCCACCGCCGCCGGAAGCACATTGAACACCTGGCCGTTGGTATCCTGAATAAATGTCAGATATTCGATTCCCTCCTCCTGCAGCTTCGCAGCGACCCCGTGCGTGTGCAGGAGCATATGCACATCCCCGTGACCATGCGGTTTCAACTGAAGCGAGAACGGACCCTCCATCGCCAGATGCGCGTCATTATCCGCAATCGCCGGCACCAGGCCCTGCTTTAACAAATGCACCTGCCCGGGGGCTAACCCGTACCAATCATTTTCTTTCAACGCCTTGACGGTTCGGTCATGGGTGTCTTTTGAGGTCATGATCACAAACGGCACCGGTTTCGGGCGGCTCATCCGCGCCTCCATCGCCAGCAGGCACCGGGCGTAGTGCTCCAAATAGCTCGTTTCCTCCAGTACCTCCACCGGAATCCCAAGCTTAATGCCGTCGTAGCCCAGTCGCTCTCCAAGCCCGCCGGCCACCAGAACCACCGCCGTGCGGTCGAACGCCTCCATTCCCAACGCCTCCATCCGGTGATACCGGTCCCGGAAATCGGATAAATCCACCACATCCGGCTGCTCCGGCACAAAGCCCTCAAACGGATTCACGCCGGCTTTCGCCTCCGCCAGCAGCCGCCGCGCATTCTCGATATACTTCACCAGCCCGCCCGGATAACCCCGGTTCACTTCCCGCAGTTGGTCCAAAAATGCTTTCCGCTCCCGGTCCGTCGCGTCGGGATGGTCCCAGTGCTCAAACAAATGCGCCTGATCCGCCGCCAGAAGCGACTTCACCAGGACCGCCGTCTCTCCGTCAAACGATCCGAGAAATTTTTCAATTGATTTCATAGTGTTCCACCTTGCTCTTATTTATGCACGCGGTTTAAAATCCACATTAACTGCGGCAGCAGCTGCTTCTTCCGGCTCACAATGCCCGGCAGATCATACAAATTGCGGTCCACCGCAGGGTAGTCAATCGCACCGATAATTTTGGCATTGCCCGAAACCAGCAGGAGGCTCGACTGCGTGGTGATATCCGTGATCATCAGACATGCGAAATCGATAGCATTCGACTTCACATACTCCTCCAGCGATTTCACCAGTTCCTGTTTCCGCTCGTAAAAACGCTCCATACCCAACTCCTCGGCCTGGGAAACCGCGATCGTCCAGTCGTTTTCCGTATACGTCTTCCGGTCGCTCGCCAGCACATCCTCGACGGAACTGATCGACAGCGTCGACCCCTCCGCAAAGAACTCCCGAGCGTAGGAATCCAAATCCACGTCCACATAGTGGCTCAGCCACGCCAACATATCCCGGTCCACATCCGTGGTCGTCGGCGACTGCAAATACAGCGTGTCCGAAATAATGCCCGAGGCCATGCACAGCGCGATCGGCGCGTCCGGCATCATCGCCTGCTGACGGAACAGCCGCGCAATCATCGTGCAGGTCGATCCCACCACGTCATTGATAAACCGGATCGGCTCCCGGGACATCAGCCCCCCGCCAATTCGATGGTGATCGATCACCTCCAGAATCTGAGCCTCCGAGGCTCCCTGCACCGCCTGGCTGTACTCGTTGTGATCGACCAGAATCAGCCGCGCCGGCTGCGGATCGATCATATCCGATTTTGCGAACACCCCCACAAGCCGATCCTCATCATCCAGCACCGGAAAGAGATCCTGCCCCGCGTCCTGAACCTCGTCCCGGATCGTATGAATCAACTCATTGGTTCGAAACGAAATCACGTCCGTCTGCATCGCCTCGCTCACCGGCTTGGCCGTCCGCACCAGCAAAGCGGTCATCGCCGTATCCAGCGGGCTGGAGATCACCGCCACGCCTTTCTCTTTGGCCATGGCCACCAGATCCGCGTTCATTTTAAATCCCCCGGTTACAATCACCGCCCGCACCCCCATCTCGATCGCCGGCGTCTGAATGCTCGGTCGGTCCCCCACCAGCACAATCAGCTTTCCGGCCGGATAATTTTTAATCCGGTCCTCAAAACCGTCCCGGCTCATGGCCCCGATAAACATCACAAACTGATCGTGGCGCTGCGATTCCACCTCATGCTGGAACGTGCCGCCCAGAACCGAACGAATCCGCGCAAGCGTGCTCTGCAGCATCCGCTGCTCCCCGAGATCCTGCTCATCCGGAATCAATAGATGCATCAGCCGCATCAGCGACACCAGCCCGACGAGTTTCCGGTCCGAATCCAAAATCGGCAGTGCCTTGAGCCGATGCTGCTGCATCCGCCGGTACACCTCCATAAACGGCTCATCCGCCCGGCCCGACAATACATTCCGGCGGCAAACGTCGCCCGTGGTTGGCCGAACATCCATCAACAGCCGGGGATGATTCAGCCCCGCTTTTTTCAAGACAAATTTCGTCCGCAGGTTTGCGGTTCCGCAGGCCGCCGCCACCGCGCCGGGGTTTGTCGTGCGCTGCAGCAGATCCGCATACGCCATCGCCGAACAGATCGCGTCCGTGTCCGGATTCCGGTGCCCAATCACATAGGTGTTCATCATAATTCAGCTCCCCTGCTTAAAAATAAATTTATCACACCGACTCTCCCCGCAAAAAACGTTGAATGTCAAGAATTTGTTCTTCGCTGATCACCACAGGATCCTCGAGCCAGTCCTTCCAGGCCCCCGAAATCCGCTCCGGATGCTTCACCCGGTCCGCCGCCTGCCGCATCGCCGTCCGGAAACTCTCCATCATCGTCTCCGTTGCCATGAAAAGATGGTCATCCGGGATCCACTTGTGCGCCCGGGCGTCATGAATCGTTTTCTGCGTCGGCGCGTCAATCCCCGTCAAATACACCGCGCCGCCGCCTTTCTGAAAACTCAGCGCGAACTCGAAAATCGCGTTCCAGCAGGAAAAGTCGATTGAAAACGCCCGCCGAGTCCGAAGCACAATGATTTCCGGATCCTGAACAGACGCGATCTCGTTCAACTGCTCCAGCAGCTCGTGCGCCACCCCGTAACTCAAATCCCCGTGTACCGACAACGCTACAATCGCGCTCGGCTCATGCAGGGAACCCGGCGTGTACGGACGCTCGTCAAAGCCCCCGTCCGGCGACGGCAAAATCTCCTGCACATGCAAAACCCGGCTCTTGTTCAGCAACAACATTGCCGCCAGCACCACTCCCGTGAAAATCCCGTACTCGATCTTCATCAGAATCGTCACCAGAAACGTGCTCACCATCACCATCGCATCCAGCCGGGACGTGCGGCACAAGCGTTTAATGCGCACGGGATCCACCAGCCGGATCCCGATAAACATCAGCAATCCCGCCAGCGAGGCTGCCGGGATCAGGTCCAGCAGTCCCGGCAAAAACAACAGAGCCAGCGCCGTCGCCACCCCGAAAAACACACTCGCCATCCGCGTCACCGCCCCGCACTGCTCCAGCAGGGCTGAACGGCTGAAACTTCCCGATCCCGGCATCCCCTGAAAAAACGAACTCACCATCATCCCCAGCCCCTGGCCGAAAAACTCCTGGTTGAAATTCAAATGCTGACGGTGTTTCACCGCCAGCACCTGACCGATGCTCACCGCCTCGATCAGCCCCACCAGCGCCACCGCCAGCACCGACGGCATCAACACCGGCACCCAGTCCGTCCAGCCCTCAAAAAACGGATTCGCAAAGCCCGGCAATCCCGACGGCACCGGCTGTATATCCCGCACCAGCAGAATCTCCACCCCCGGCACCACCCGCGTGTAGACAATGCTAAGCCCGATCGCCAACAGCGCCACCGGATATTTCTTCCCGTAACGAGCCAAACCGAACATGATCGCCAGCGTTCCCAGCCCCACAATCAACGCGTGAGGATTCGCGTCCGGCAGCCGGACCAGCTTCTCAACAACCTGTCGCGGAAACCACCGTGCCGGGGTTTGCGCGATGCCCATCAAATGATGCAGCCGCCCCAGCGCGATCATGCTCCCCACCCCCACCGTAAACCCCAGAAACGCCGATTCCGGCACAAAATGCACCAGATTTCCGAAGCGGAAAACCCCCATCAGCCAGCGCACCAGCCCCACCAGAAACGTAAAGAAAAACAACACCTGAAGGCGCATCTCCGGCGGAACCGTCATCGACAACGCCGCCGCGGTCATCAGCGACGCCGAATTCGTCGGCCCTGTGTTCACAAACGGTGAACTCCCCCAAAGCGCCGCCACAATCGAGGCCACCACCGCCGCGTACAACCCGTGAATCGGCGGCACATCCGCAAGAATTCCGTACGCGATCGCCTGCGGAATCGCAAACACCGCCACCGTCACTCCCGCCATCAAATCCCCCTGCAAAACCCGGCGGGAATATCCCTTCCGCACATCGCGGAAAGGCAAAAGGTCAATGGTGTCGTGCGGAGGGCGAATCATACCTGGGCAACTCTTTACTCAAACCCCTCAGTGGTGACAAGAAAAGCTTCTAACTGAATATGAAAAGAGGGCTTCCCCTGAAAAAGTCGTATCTGTTGAAGCAGTTTTTTTAAAAGCGCGATACGGGCTTGCCCGTTGAGCGCAACCATTTCATTTTACGAACAGCGACGCTAAACGCTCTTGCAAGGAATGGGCTTGCCCGTTCCGCGCAGGCATCTTATCCCGCGCAAAAACTGACAAGAAAAGCTTACCGCGCATTTCTCACCCACTCCGAACAAAAGACCGCCCCGGCCATGGCCACATTCAGCGACTCCGCCCGCCCCCGCCGCGGAATCGTCAGCCGGTTTTCAAGGGCTGCTTCTGTCTCCGGACGAATGCCCTGTCCCTCGTTGCCCAAAATCAGCAGCCCCTCATCGGGCAGGGACTGTCCATACACATCCCCGCCGTCCAGAAACGCCCCCGCGCACCAGAATTCACCCGGCAAATCCCGCACAAACCCCGACAGGTCAGCCTCATACACCGGCACCCGGAAAACCGAACCCATACTGGCCTGCACCACTTTGGGATTGAAACGGTCCACACAATCCGGCGAACAGACGATTCCTTCAAGCCCGAACCAGTCCGCCAGGCGCAGCAGCGTCCCCAGATTTCCCGGATCCTGAATGCCGTCCAGGCCCAGCCAGCGCCCCTGCGCCTTCCAGTCCGTCCTCTTCTCGGGTATTTTCACCACCGCCAGAACCGACTGCGGGGTCTCCAGCGCCGAAAGCTTTTTGAATTCATCCCGCCCCGCCCGCTCCACCGGACACGGAACCGCCACTGGAGCCTGCCAGTCCTCCGTCGCCACAATCAACACGATCTCAAAATCGGACCGCAACAAATCCTCCACGCTTTTCACGCCCTCGACCAGAAAACACCCCTCCTCCACCCGCCCCTTCTTGCGGTGCAGCCCCGCAATCCGTTTCCGCTGAGCATGGGTCATCACCGCATCACCTCCCGCCTCAATTGGGGTTAAACCAACTTTTCAAAAACACCCCGTCCTTCTGAATACACTTCCCGTCCACATGCAACTCCCCGCCTTTCCGCAAATCCTTGATCATATCCCAGTGAAGACCGGATTTGTTTTTCCCGCCCGTCTCCGGATACGAAGCGCCCAGCGCCAAATGAACCGTCCCCCCGATTTTTTCATCAAACAGGATGTTTTTGATAAAGCGCTGAATCTTAAAATTCGTGCCGATTCCCAGTTCCCCCACCTGACGCGCTCCCGGATCCATATCCAGCATCCGCAACAGGAAGTCCTCATTCTTCCTCGCGCTGGCCTCAACCACTTTTCCACCCTTGAACACCAGGCGAATCCCGTCGATCTCCCTCCCCTGGTTCACCACCGGAAAATCATACGCGATTTCCCCCTCCACACTGCTTTCCAACGGACCCGTGAACACCTCGCCGCTCGGCATATTATGCACTCCGGGGGAATTGATGAACGTCCGCCCCCCGATCTTCATACTCAAATCGGTTCCCGGCCCGACAATCCGAACCGTCTCCGCCCCCTCCAGCCTGCTGATCAATTTTTCCTGCTTTTTGCGCAGCGTGTTCCAGGCCTTCACCGGATCATCCTCATCCGAAAACGTCGCGCCGTACACAAAATCCTCGAAATCACGCAAGGTCATCTCCGCATCCTGCGCATAGGCCTCGGTCGGAAACAGCGTCAAGGTCCACTTTTTCTTCAGCAATTGATCCTTCAGCGGGCGCGAGGCTTTGGCGATCCGCGACTGCAGCGCCGGGTCCACCGCCGTTAATGCGCGCGTATTGCGACTCGAATAGATGTACGCCGTTCCCGCCAGGGTCTTCACCAACGCCTTCTCCGCCGGACTCACCTCGTCCAGATGATGATCCAACCCACAGCGGAAAACCGCGTCCGCACTGCCGTCCGGCGTCATCCGCATCACCGGCCAGGCCCCCTTGCGCAGCAGTTCCTCATTCAGCGCCTCAATCAACGGCTCCGCCGCCGTGCTCCCGTTGATGGCAAACACCTCGCGCTCCTTCGCGGATAAACAATAGCCGGCCATCGTCCGGGCCAGATTGCGGATCCGGCTGTCCATTAGACCGCCAGCGCATCCATACGGCAACAGGGCAAGGTTGCCTCATTGATAATTTTCGCCGCGACTTTGGCCCGTTCACGGCGGTCGGCGGTGTTCGTTTGCGCCAGCGCCTCAATATCCAGAAGCCCGACATACTCAATGTCGTCACGCAGACGGATTTCTTCCGCACAATCCGGCGGCTCGCCCAGATCGACAATCAACCGGCCCTCTTCGAGCACCGGCACATGTTCCGAAAAAATCAACGGATGCGGCGCCGCCGTCGCGCTTACAATCACCCGGGCGTCCCGCAACATCGGCACCAGATCCTCCAGGCCCGAAGAAAACCCGCCAACCTCCATGGCCAACTTCATCGCGTTCTCCGGACAGCGGGAACTCACCCGCACCGGCAGTTTGGAGCGCTTGCCCAAATAGCGGGCCACGCCTTTCGCCAGCGAACCGGCCCCCACAATCGTCACCGGCGCATCCCCGGGAACCGAGGCCATGATTTTGCGCGCCGTCAGCGCCGCCAGTCCGGTCACATTCTGATCAATCCCGCTCTCGCGGCGCGCTTTTCTGGCCAGGGCCAACGCGTTTTGAAACAACCGGTCCAGCTTCGGATCGTCTTTCCCGAACCGCGCCGTAAAATCCTTATACGCCTGCCTCACCTGCCCCAAAATCTCCAGTTCGCCCAGAATCCGGCTCTCCAGACCCGCCGCGATCCGGGCCAGTCGGCGCACCATTTGCTGCTCACAGGATAACTGACACTCCACAAATCCCTCCGCCGCAATCTCTTCCTCGGAAAGTCCCACCCGGCCGAAGGTCTCCAGCCGCTGGCAGGTGTTTAACACCAGCACCGGATGAACACAATCCGACCGCAAACGACGCGCGGTTTCTTCACGCAGCGTCGGTTCGGGAATACGAATGTCACAGGCTATAAGAGAGGCAACCATTGATATTGTTAAATAATCAACGAATACCCGAACGGCAAGCAGAATGTCCGGTGATTTTTCTGCCGACACACGTTTATTCAATAAGAACATCTCCGTTGCCAATCCGCGGCGTAAATCCATTCTGTGCGAAGATTCCCCGCCCACCCCTCCACCGGACTGAGCCATTCGAGCGAATAGCCTCATTCGATTCCGGACCAATGTTAGACGTAAAGAAGCCTGTTCCGGTGCATCGGACTATGCCCCCGAACGAAAAAAAGTGATAGGTTTTGGAAGCAAGGGCTTGCAAAAGGTATATCGGATATCTTATATCCGTTTAGTATCTATGAGCATCATCGTTCTCCTTCTTGGCATCAGCCTCTGCATCGCCGTCTTTTTCCTGGTCGCCTTTGTCTGGTCCGTTCAGGGCGGGCAGTTTGACGATCAGGTCACCCCGGCCATGCGCATGTTGAACGATGACGAGAAACCCAATTCTAAACAAAAACCCATCCCCCCTAAAGAAGGACCCTCCGCATGAGTCACGTGGAAACCTTTCGCTACGATAACCGCATCGTCCGCGCGTTCGCCATCGCCACCGCCGTCTGGGGCATCGTCGGCATGCTCGCGGGCGTGCTGATCGCCGTGCAGCTGTTCTGGCCCGCCCTGAACATGGGCCCCTATCTCAGCTTCGGCCGCCTCCGCCCCCTCCACACCAACGCGGTCATCTTCGCTTTCGTCGGCAACGGCATCTTCATGGGGGTCTATCACTCCACCCAGCGCCTCTGCAAAGCGCGCATGTTCAACGACACCCTCAGCTGGGTCCATTTCTGGGGCTGGCAGCTCATCATCGTCTGCGCCGCCCTCTCCCTCCCCATGGGCTTCACCTCCTCCAAGGAATACGCCGAACTGGAATGGCCCATCGACATCCTCATCACCGGTGTCTGGGTCGTCTTCGCCGTCAATTTCTTCGGAACCCTCTGGCGCCGCCGCGAACGGCACATGTACGTCGCACTCTGGTTCTACATCGCCACCATCGTCACCGTCGCGGTCCTCCACATCTTCAACTCCCTCGCCCTGCCGGTCAACGCCATGAAGAGCTACTCCGTCTACGCCGGCGTGCAGGACGCCCTGGTCCAATGGTGGTACGGCCACAACGCCGTGGCCTTCTTCCTCACCACCCCCTACCTCGGGCTGATGTACTACTACCTGCCCAAGGCCGCCAACCGCCCCGTTTTCAGCTACCGCCTCTCCATCATTCACTTCTGGTCCCTGATTTTCATCTACATCTGGGCCGGCCCCCACCATCTTCTCTTCACCGCCCTGCCCGACTGGGCGCAAAGCCTCGGCATGGTCTTCTCCCTCATGCTCATCGCGCCGAGCTGGGGCGGCATGCTCAACGGACTCCTCACCCTCCGCGGCGCCTGGGACCGCGTCCGCGAGGAACCCGTCCTCAAATTCCTCGTCGTCGGCGTCACCGCCTACGGCATGGCCACCCTCGAAGGCCCCCTGCTCTCCATCAAATCCGTCAACGCCCTGTCCCACTACACCGACTGGACCATCGCCCACGTCCACACCGGCGCCCTCGGCTGGAACGGCTTCATGACCTTCGGGATCCTCTACTGGCTCATCCCCGTCCTTTACCGCACCAAACTGCACAGCACCAAACTCGCCAACATCCACTTCTGGGTCGGCCTCACCGGCATCCTCTTCTACGTCCTGCCCCTCTATTGGGCCGGCATCACCCAGAGTCTCATGTGGAAAGAATTCACCGAGGAGGGCGTCCTCCGCTACCCCAACTTCCTCGACACCGTCACCAAAATCCTGCCCTTCTACGTCATGCGCGCCATCGGCGGCACCCTCTTCCTCGGCGGCGCGTGCGTGATGACCTATAACCTCTTCATGACCTGCAAGAAGGGCAGCTTCGAACCCGAAACCGAAGCCTCCGCCCCGGCACTCAAAGGCCAGCCCGTTCACGACGGACACGACACCTACAAGCACCGCTGGCTCGAACGCCTGCCCCTCACCTTCACCATACTCACCGTCGTCGCCGTCCTCATCGGCGGTCTCGTGGAGATCATTCCCCTCTATCTGGTGAAATCCAACGTGCCCACCATCGCCACCGTCATGCCCTACACCCCCCTCGAACTCGAAGGGCGCGACCTGTACATCCGCGAGGGCTGCGTGAGTTGTCACTCCCAGATGATCCGCCCCTTCCGCTCCGAGACCGCCCGCTACGGCGACTACAGCAAACCCGGCGAATTCGTCTTCGACCACCCCTTCCTCTGGGGCTCCAAGCGCACCGGACCCGACCTCGCCCGCGAGGGTGCCCAGGGCCGCAGCAACGCCTGGCATTTCCTCCACATGGAAAATCCCCAGTCCACCTCCCCCGGGTCCATCATGCCCGACTACCGGTGGCTGCTCGCCAACCGCCTCAACACCAAATACACCCGCCGCAAAATCAGCGTCATGCGCAAACTCGGCGTGCCCTACCCCGATTTCTTTGAGGACATCGCCGTCACCCGCCTCGATCAGCAGGCCGAGGAAATCGCCGACGATCTGCGCACCCAGTTGCCCGACCGCATCAACGACATCCACGCCGACCGCGAAATCATCGCCCTCATCGCCTACCTGCAGCGGCTCGGATCCGACGCCATGCGCGACGTTCCCTTCGAGGAGGAGTTCTGATGCACAAAGAAGTCCTCCGCGCCATCGAGGGCATCGGGCTCTATCCGGTCATCTCGCTGATTGTTTTCTTCCTCTTCTTCACCAGCGTGTTTCTCTGGGTCGTCCGCATCCGCAAAAGTCACGCCAAATCCATGGCCGCCATGCCGCTGGATGACGGCGACACCCCCGAACCCCTTTCCACCCCCTCTTCCCCTCCCACCACTTCAAGGAGCTGAACGTCATGGCAGAATACGACGACACCGTCATCCACGAAGCGGATGGCATCCAGGAACTCGACAACCTTCTCCCCCGCTGGTGGGTGCTGCTGTTTTACATCACCATCGCCTTCGCCTTCGTTTACCTCGCCTTCTTCCACGTCTTCGGCTTCGGCAAAGGACAGCACGAACGCTACGCGGCCGAAGTTCAGCGCGCCGAAGCCCGTCTCGCCGCCCGCCAGGCCCGCATCGGGGACACCACCGACTACTCCGTGCCCTCCTTCGAAGCCGCCGTCCTTGAACAGGGCAAAGACCTCTACCTCACCCACTGTGCCGCCTGCCATCACAGCACCGGCCGCGGCCTCATCGGCCCCAACCTCACCGACGCCTATTGGATTCACGGCGCCTCCTTCGACGACACCATGCACGTCATCGCCGAAGGTGTCCTCGAAAAAGGCATGCAGGCCTGGAAAACCATGCTCTCCCAAAACCAGCGCTACGCCGTCGCCAGCTACATCTACAGCATCCGCGGCACCGACCCCGACTCCCCCCGCGAACCCCAGGGAGACTTCATCGAAGGCTCCGACAGCCCGGAGTGGGGGTTGTAGGAGTGACGAATGTCGAATGACGAGTGTCGAATCGAAATGCACCAATCACCCCACATTCGTCACTCGTCACTCGTCACTCGTAACTCCCACCACTCGTCACTCGTCACTCGTAACTCCCACCACTCGTCATTCGTCACTCGTCACTCGTCACTCGTAACTCCCACCACTCGTCACTCGTCACTCGTCACTCGTAACTCGTAACTCCCACCACTCGTCACTCGTCACTCCCACCACTCGTCATTCGTCACTCATGAATTCCTTCCGAGACACCATTCCCACCGTTGACGCCCAGGGGCGCCGCGTCTGGATGTACCCGCGCAAGCCGCCCACCGGCAGGCGCGCGGCCAAAAACGCCCCCAACTTCTTCGCCCTCCGCAGCTACCTGAGCTGGTTTCTCCTCGCCGTCCTCGCCTTCGGCCCCTTCATTAAAATCAACGGCCACCCGCTCCTGATGATGAACATCCTCGAGCGGAAATTCTCCATTTTCGGCATCATGTTCTGGCCCCAGGACTTCCCCATCTTCGCCCTCGCGATGATCACCGGCTTCATCATGATCGTCCTCTTCACCGCCGTGTTCGGACGCATCTTCTGCGGATGGGTCTGCCCGCAAACCGTCCTCCTCGAAATGGTCTTCCGCAAAATCGAATACGCCATCGAAGGCGACGCCGCCGAACAGAAAGCCCTCAACGACCGCCCCTGGGATCAGGAGAAAATCACCAAAAAAACGATCAAACACAGCCTCTTTTTCGCGCTCTCCTTCGTCATCTCCAACCTCCTCCTCGGCTACATCATCGGCGGCGACGCCCTCATCGCCCTCATCACCTCCCCGCCCACCCAACACACCGGCGGCTTCTTCGCCCTTCTCCTCTTCACGCTGATGTTTTACGGCCTCTTCGCCCGCTTCCGCGAACAGGCCTGCACCTTCATCTGCCCCTACGGCCGCTTCCAGTCCGTTCTCCTCGACGAAAACAGCCTCGTCGTCGCCTACGACCACAAACGCGGCGAAGAGCGAAGCCGCCTCCTCAAAGGCCAGACCTGGGAGGAGCGCCTCGGCATCGGCAAAGGCGACTGCGTCGACTGCAACCTCTGCGTCACCGTCTGCCCCACCGGCATCGACATCCGCAACGGCACCCAAATGGAATGCGTCAACTGCTGCAACTGCATCGACGCCTGCAACTCCGTCATGGAACGCGTCAAACGCCCCGCCGGCCTCATCCGCCACGCCTCCATGAACAACATCGACAAAGGCGAAAAATTCTCCATCACCCCCCGCATCAAAGCCTACTCCATTCTCCTCGGCGTGCTCATGACCGCCCTCATCGCCCTGCTCGTCACCCGCGACAGCATCAGCATGGACCTCCTCCGCATGCGCGGCAGCCTCTATCAGACCCAGCCCGACGGACGCATCAGCAACACCTTCGAAGCCAGAGTCTTCAACAAAACCGGTACCGAACTCCGCGGCAACCTCCGCCTCATCTTCCCCGAAGGCGAACTCGTCTACGGACAGGACAGCGCCCTCACCCTCCTTCCCGAACAGGAAAACAAAACCCTCGTCGTGGTCCTCCTCCACTCCGACGCCATCACCGGCCGCGAAACCTCCATGGACATCGGCCTGGAGGTGAACGGCAGAATTGTCGACCACGTCAAAACCACCTTCATGGCCCCCGAATCCGCCGTGCAGCGCCGACGATAATCCCATGACCGACACCGCCGACACCGCAAACGCCCCCCGCAAATCCCGCTGGCCCCTCTGGCCCGTGGGCATCGTCTCCTATTACCTTTTTTTCGTCTTCCTCTGTTTCATCTTCGTCTACAAAGCCCGCGGTGTCCGCTTCGACCTCGTGGCCGACAACTACTACGAAAACGCCGTCAATCACGACGCCCACATGCAGGCCCGCGCCCGGGTCCGCGCCCTGGAGATTCAGCCCGCCCTCGAAATCGACGAACGCCAGCACCGCCTCATCGTCCGCATGCCCCCCGAGGCCCGCGGCGCGCTTCTGACCCTCTTCCGCGCCGCCGACGCCCGCGAAGACCGCGTCTACGCCCTCCAGGACATCGTCCCCTCCGTCATCGACTACGGACGGCTTCCCCACGGCCGCTGGCAGGTCCAGATCAACTGGGAGCACAACGGCAGCGCCTACTACTATCAGGAGGACGTCTTCCTGCCATGAACACCTACTGGGCCGCCCTAATCCTCGGACTCGCCGGCAGTCTCCACTGCCTCGGAATGTGCGGCCCCCTCGCCCTCGCCCTCCCCGCCGGCCGCGAAGCCACCCACCTCCAGCGCGCCCTCGGCCGCCTCGCCTACAACCTCGGCCGCGCCTGCACCTACGCCCTCATGGGCATCTTCGCCGGACTCCTCGGCCACGTCCTCCAGCTCGGCGGTGTCCAGCGCTGGGTCTCCATCCTCCTCGGCATCCTCCTCATTGCCACCCTCCTGTTTTCCTCGCATCACATGCCCGAATGGGTCCTCAACACCTTCTACCGCCCCGTCCAAAAAGGCCTCGGCAAACTCCTCAAACGCCGGGGCGCCACCGGTCTCTTTCAAATCGGACTCCTCAACGGACTCCTCCCCTGCGGCCTCGTCTACGCCGCCCTCGCCGGTGCCTCCCTCCAGGAAGGCCCCCTGCGCGGTGCCGCCTACATGTTCATCTTCGGACTCGGCACCCTCCCCATGATGTTCGCCCTCTCCATGGGCGGCCTCAGCCTCCGCACCCCCCGTTTTAAACCCGTTTTACAATACCTCGTGCCCGCCCTCACCCTCACCGCCGGCGTGCTGCTTATCCTCCGGGGCCTGTCCCTCGGAATCCCCTACATCAGCCCCGATTTATCCGTCGGCTGTTGCAGTCATTAAGTTTTTGCTATAAGGAGATATCCCCCATGTTGCTCACAAAAACCACCGAAATCGCCATTCAATGCCTGGTCCTGCTCTCGCGCCTCCCCAAAGGCGCGCTGATCACCCCCCAGCCCATCTCCCTCCAGCTTGGCTCCTCCGAGTCCTACACCTCCAAGATTCTCCGGACCCTCGCCAAGGCCGACCTCCTTGCCTCCCACCGCGGTGCCAGCGGCGGATTCTCCCTCGCCCGCGACCCCAAAGACATCACCCTCCTCGACGTCGTCGAAGCCTGCGAAGGCGCCATCATCGGCAACCACTGCCGCGAATTTCCCGACCCCGAAATGCTGTCCCGCACCTGCGGCTTCCACCAGGCCATGGTCGAATTCCAGGAGGGCGTCAAAGCCCTCCTCAGCAAATGGAGCATCGAGGAGGTCGCCGTCAAGCCCCTCTCCAACGCCAAAGAGGCGCCCGACTGCAAACTCCGCCGCATCCTCGGCGCCGAGGAAAACATGCCCAAACGCGGCGGCGACCTCGCCGACCTCCCCCCCATCCGCATGTTGCGCTGACCCCGGCCTCCCTCCACCCATTCCAAGAGGTGAGAGGCGAGAGGAACGGTCATAATCGTAATCGTGCTCGTAATCGTAATCGGGATCGATTAGGATTACGATTAAGATTAAGATTAAGAGGGGTCATCGGGCAGGCCTCACACAAGGGGTCACAAGACCGCGAGCTGCCGCCCTCAATCCCAACCACAAAAGGCTGTAGCTCATAAAGCAAATACATGCGGCCCAAGCACCAGCAATCCAATCATCACAGAACCCATGGCGGAAATCAGCACGGCACCCGCCGCGACATCCTTGGACTTCTTGATCAACGGATGAAATTCCGGTGAAACCGCATCGGCCAGAAATTCGAGGGACGTGTTGAGCGCTTCGGCCGTCCAGACCGCCATCACCGCAAGCACAAGCCAACACCACTCCGCTGTGGAGACCCCCAGGTAAAATCCCGCAGACACCACCCCAACCGTTACAAAGGCATGTATCCGCGCATTCCGCTGCGACTTCAGCAGAACCCAAATACCGGCAAAAGCGAACATGAAACTCTTCATTAATCTCCTAAATGTTGGTGCTATCTGAAGGTTTTAGTAGCCCCGGAGGGGCTTGAGCGAATAGCCCGGGGTCAGCGACGAAGGAGCGCAGCCCCGGGAAAAAGAGGAAAAATTGACAGGGCCCCGGAGGGGTCCGATCGTTCCGTTCCACAACGAGAAAGGATCCGTGTTCATCCGTGTCAACCCGCCTACATCGCTACGCGAAGCGTTGCGGGCAGGTCCGCGGTTTGATTCTTCAATTCGCATCCTGCCAACAGTGCAACATGCAAAAAATCGTCTCTCCACCTTATGCCCCGATTCAGAAACACCTGCAAGAGAAAATCCTACCCCTTCTTTATCCCAACGGGATAAAACCCGTCAGCAAGGAGTAAAGCCCTGACGTGCATACACATTATTTTTGAACAGAAGATAACGGAGAGAGCAGTGGGGAAATGCGGTGGATTGGCTCTTTGTTTTTCTTTGCGTCCTTCTGTTCAAAACACCCTTGCCCCACAGCCCGCTTGCGGCGGGTAAACATCCGTGGTCTTCCATCCGTGGTCTCACCCTGACACATGTTGGCAGCAGGGGAGGCAATCAACCGGGCAGGGATCGGTATCTTAACATATCTGTTTGTCGTTGAATGTTTTCTGTGCAAAACCGGGACAATCGGATATGAAAACAACAAAAATGAACACCCATGCACTGAACAAGGGGGCCGCCGGACACCCTGTGAAAACCCTCCAAACCTCTTTCCGAACATCGGAAAATCGACACCGGCGTTTTCCGATGTTCGGAAACCTTCTGTTTTGCGGCATCCTCGCGCTCATCTCCGCCTGCGCCTCGTACCATCCCCCGCTCCAATCCGGCCCCCGGGTGCCGGGACTGACGGACACGCCCTCCTGGATTCCCCAGGGACTCTGGCGGCTGGAGGACGGCCGTTTCGTTGTGGGAGCCTATCGACACACAAGCCAAACCACACCGGAGGGCGAGCACATCGGACCCGTGCGTCTTTCAATCCTCTCGGCGGATCAACCGCCGCACGCCATTGAAATCCGCATGGACGGAACCCCGCTGCTGAGCCACGCCGGCGGCATCGCCATACACCAAAACCGCCTCTATATCGCGAACGCCCTGGACGGCCGGGTCTTTCACGGTCCGTGGTCACCGGAGGCGGAGATCATCGACGTCGAAACCTTTCTCACGAATCCCGTCTCGGCCGACAACCTGGCGGTCTGCGACCAGGGTCTGCTCTGGGTCGGCCAGTTCTACCGCGAAGCCACCCTCTACAACCGCTCTCTGGGCCGTTGGCGGGACGCGAACGGCCGCGCCAAACACGCGTTGGCCATCGCCTACGACCTCGAGGACCGCCGCCCCGTCAAAGCCCTGGCCGTCCGCCGTCGCCTGCAGGGCCTGGCCATCACCCCCGATCACGTGATTCTCTCCTGCAGCTTCGGCCAGAACCGCCCTTCCGACCTGGCGGTCTACCCCTCCCCGCTCTCCGGCCCGCCCCACGACGAGGTCCAACTCCCCGACGGCGCCCGCATCCCCCTCTTCCACCTGAACGAACGAACCGAAAACCTCCGACTGCCCCCGATGTCGGAAGAAATTTTTGTGCACAACAACAAAATCTGGGTCGTGTTCGAGTCCGGGGCCCTCACCCGCTTCCCCCGCGCCCGCACCCGGATTCCCAATCTGTTGGCGTACCCCCTGTCTCCGTAAATCCAGAATCAGTTTCACGTCGACGTATTTCGGTTACTTCTCCTCCAAATGTCCGCCACCAGCCAAAACGCGAAAAGCTGCACCAGCTCGGGCACATCCGGCCCGCAATCAATGAGGACTTTGGTGCTGAAAATTCCTTGGCGGGCGATCGTCCCCACCCGCCGCCCGTCCTGGATCAATTCGAAAGCGGTGGACAAGAAGCCCTGATGTTTCAGGATATACCGGACCGCCCCGATGCTGAGTTCATATTCCGACCGCAGCAGCTTTGTTCGCCCCGCCTCCATCAAGACCTGTCCTCCGGACTCCAGCACCCAGCTGCCCGACAAAACCCCCTTCTTTTTCGTTTCCCAGATTTTGTCCCCTTGAATCAAATGCCCGTTCGAGGACAGGGCCCGGAACCGGACCTGTACATTGACCCCGGTGCGAAGGCCCTCGACCTCGTAGTTGCTGCTGAAGAGTGACGGATGTTTTGCGGTGAGCATGGCGGATGCGTTGTAAAGTTGAAGAATAGGCTTGAGACCTTCTAAACCGACAGCCGGATCTCTCCGCCCTGTCCGGCGGGCAGCATCGCGGTGGACGGCGCGTCGACGCCTTTCTCGAACCGCACCGTGACCGGTTCGCCCCGCCAGGTGCGGGTGAGCGTGACGTTTTCCCAGGACTTCGGCAGCCGGGGCGTGACGGTCAGCGCGTCATATCCGGATTCAAATCCGAGCAGACCCTCCCACAGGGCCATCCACATCCAGGCCGCGGAACCGGTCCGCCAACCCGACAGGAAAAGATTGCGCTGCGCGCGCTCTCCGCCGGCGGGTCCGATGTAGTAATTCGGCACCACATAGGGCTCGCTGTCGACATTGGGCTTGTTATCCACCACCGGCAGCACCGCTTTCCAGGCCCGCAGGGCCTCCTCCGCATGACCCGCCCGCGCCAGCGCCAGCATCCAGAAGCCGTTGCCGTGCACATACACACTGCCGTTTTCGTAAAAGCCGGCGGTCATGGCGGTCATCTGCCCGATCCGCGGCACCAGTTTTTGAAACGGCGGCGCGTGCAGAATGCAGCCGTAACCGGTATCCAAATGCTCCCGGACCGAGGCGATCATTTTTTTCTCCTGCTCAGGCGTGGAGATCCCGGCCATCATCGCCCAGCTTTGCGGATTGAGGAAAATCTTTCCGCATCCGTTGTCTTCCGGCTGCGTGTCTTTGGAGCCGACCTTGCGCCCTTCGTCGTCAAAGGCCCGGATAAACCAGTCGCCGTCCCAGCAGTTTGCCTGAATCGTCTCATGCAGTTCGTTGGAGGCGGTGCGCATTTCTTCGGCAATCTCCGTTTTCCCCAGCACGTCCGCGAGTTCCGCGAACAGATCGCAGCCGTACTTGACCTGCATGGACAGCATCACGCTCACGCCCTCGCCGCCGGCACCGACCCCGTTCATGGTGTCGCACCAGTCTCCGTACCGAATCCGGACCAGGCCGTACTGCCCCCGGTCCTCCAGCAAATGACGCTGCGCGCGCAAGACGTGCTCCCACATGCTCGCCTCCCCCGGCTCGGGATTTTTTTCGTCCGGCAGCCAGGCCACGGTTTCGTCCAACAGCGCCATGTCGCCGGTTTCCTTCAGATAGCGGCTCAGCGCCATAATCATCCAGCAGGGACTGTCCGCATAGTGCTGCACATCCAGCTGACCGTTCGGCAAACGCCAGGCCCGGATACAGCGGCCCGAGGCGTACTGCTTGCTGAACACCTCTTTCAAACAACTCCGCGACAACGCCGGATTGGTCTGCGACAGCGCGAAGGTGTCCTGCAGCACATCCCGGAATCCGCGCCCGATCACCCGCCCCCAGCGGCCCACAAACTCCAACTGATGTTTCAGCCAGAAGTTTGGCCAGCGGTTGAAATCCCCGTCCGGGGTCTCCACCACCCAGCGGCCGGCCAGATCCGAGGCGTATTTCGCCAAATCGGCGCGGACTGAATCAATAAAACCGGGCTTCAACAAGGCCGCGACATGCTCCCGCCCCTCATCCTCCCCGTGACACATGCCGATGGCGAAGGACAGGGTCCAGGTCTCGCCCGCGCCCAGCATCTTCACAAAATGCTGCGAGGCCCCCAGCCAGTCGGTGCCCGCTTTGGGGTTGTGCACGGGCTCCTCCAGCATCGCCCGCGGCTTCTCGGGCGTGCCGTAAGGACCGTAAAACGACTCCCGGTTCAGGGTCACCGTATCGGGCACCTGATCACACGCGAAAAAAGCGTTGAAATATTTGGGAAACTTCACACAGCGGTTTTCACCGAGAATAAAATTGCCGTCCTCCACATAATGACCCGCCAGCACCGCAATAAAATCCATCAGCGTGCTGCCGCCGGTCAGATGCATTTCCATGAACGGAGCCACCCGCAGTTTACGGGCAACCTTGTCATGATTGGTCACCTTCAGCGTCCAGACCTCGGCCGGAATATCCTCGCGGGGCACCATCACTTCCCAGACCGCCTCAATGTCTTTGCGGCGGCTGCTCATCACCTGACGGTTGGCGCCGACCCGGCATTCCCACGCCTCGAAATCCGCCGGACCGACCGCGCCGGTCACCGTCCACCAGTCGCGGCTTTCCTCATCGCGGAGATAGACGTGCCGCGGTCCGCCGCGTCCGTCGGGGTCTTCGGTCAGATTCATCCGGTACCCCTCGTCACTCGGCTGATAAAACGCCGCGCAGGTGCCGAACTGGGTCATATTCACCATCCAGTTCTTGTTGCAAAGGTAGTTGTGCCAGGCCCGCGGGGTGAAGCGGTCGGTGATCACATATTCAAGGGTACTGTCGTCAAAACGGCCGTGAGTTTGGGTCAGATTCATAGATCAATATCAGGGTTGGGATTATTCAGAAAAACGTCAGGCCGCGAACCGTGGCCTGCGCAGATATCTTCGCAACATCGCGAAAAAAAGACGGGTGTCATGCAAGGGACGAATATAGCTTTTTTCGGTGCCGTATATCGCCGCCACCGGCACCGAGCCCATGCGGATCCCGATTTCGTCCAGTTTCAAAAGGATCTCGGACTCGGCCGCGAACCCGGTGCTGTCGGAACGGACCATGTTGATCACATCGGTCTGGTACAGGCGGAAACCGTTCTGCGTGTCGGCAATATACTGCTTCATATGACGGTTGAGCATGGCGCTCATCCAGTCGTTGGTCCTCCGCCGGATCCAGGGCATCCGTTTCCGGTCAATCGTGCGGTTCCCCACCAGAACCGGAATCCCGGTGCGGTTGTAGATATCAAAAAACCGCAGCACATCATGCGGATCATGCTGCCCGTCGCTGTCCAGCGTCACCACCGCGTCATAACCCTCTTTTTCCGCATACTCAAAGCCGCGCGACAAGGCCGCGCCTTTGCCTCCGTTTTTCTCAAGCCGGATCACATGCGCCCCGGCGGCCTCGGCCAGATCCCCGGTACCGTCCGTCGATCCGTCATCCACCACCAACACCTGAACCGACAGCTCCCGCAACTCCCGAACCAGCCGCTCAATAAAGCGGGACTCGTTGTACGCCGGCATAATCGCCAAATAATTCTGGAGCATCAACGGATCCATCACCGTTGGCGCCGGCAGCTGCAGCCGGTTGCGGTCAGACCGCTTCATTCGCGACCTTTCCTCCCCGCGCGGTCATCATTTCCGCATACAGCGTCTCCGCCTTGTACGACGACCTCACAAACGGACCGCTGGCCACCGCCTGAAAACCGATCTCCCGGGCCCGAACCTCATACCGCGCGAATTCCTCCGGGGTCACAAACCGGTGCACCGGCTCGTGATCTTTCGAAGGCCGTAAATACTGCCCGATCGTCAGCATCTTCACCCCGTGCGCCACCAGATCCTCCAGCGTCTCGTACACCTGCTCTTCGGTTTCTCCGAGACCCACCATCAAGCCGGACTTCACCTCAAGCCGGGGCTCCCACTCCGACGCCGTTTTCAGCGCCCACAGCGAGCGTCCGTAATTCGCCTGCGGCCGAATCTGGGCCTGCAAATGACGCACCGTCTCGATATTGTGCGAATATACATGCGGCGCCGAGCGCAACAGAATCTCCAGACTCTCCAGACGCCCCTCGAAATCCGGGGTCAACACCTCAACCGTGATTCCCGGACACATCGCCTTCACCGCCTCGATCGTCTCCGCGAAAATCGTCGCCCCGCCGTCAAGCTGATCATCCCGGTTCACACTGGTGATCACGATATGCTCCAGCTTCATCTCCCTGGCCGCCGAGGCCACCCGGCGCGGCTCCAGCGCGTCCAGCTCCGGCGGACGCCCGGATTTCACCGAACAAAACCCGCAGCTCCGCGTACACACGTCCCCCAGAATCATCACCGTGGCCGTGCCGCTGCTCCAGCACTCATGACGGTTCGGGCACTTCGCCTCCTCACACACCGTGTGCAAATGCAGCGATTTCACCAGGCCGTGCACCTGCGTGAAGTCCTTGTTGGTCTGCAGACTGCGGCGAATCCAGGGGGGAAAGCGGTGTGGTTTATCCATGCCGTTTTACATATCCGCCCAACCACCGAACGTCAATCCAACGCAATTAATAAAACCTTGACTTATAACTCAAAAAAAGTTTAATTATGAGTTATAAGCAGGAGATTTATTCC
The DNA here is from genome assembly GCA_020831625.1 of Verrucomicrobiota bacterium. GTDB lineage: Bacteria > Verrucomicrobiota > Kiritimatiellia > SS1-B-03-39 > UBA6053 > PXAS01. Next base: position 22,219 of record JAFIGD010000025.1, read on the forward strand.
TCATGATGTGGAATTGGCAACAAAATGACTGGCCGGACTTTCGCTACAACGCTTCGGCGTTGAGGCAGCCCGAATCCGTTTTTTTAAGAGAATCCGGCGTGATGCTTGGCTCGGTCCAGCATTTGAACCCGAACGACTTCGAAAAATTGAAAATTGAGGTCATCAGCACCGAAGCCTTGAAAACCTCCGCCATTGAAGGCGAATTTCTGAACCGAAACAGCCTCCAATCCTCCATACGGCGACATTTCGGCCTGCACACCGACAATCGGCGGATTTCTCCCGGCGAAGAAGGCATTGCAGAGATGATGGTAGACCTCTACACGCATTTTGACGCCCCCCTGACCCGGAAAACACTCTGCGGATGGCACGCGATGCTGACCCAGGGTCGGCGCGACCTCAAAGACATCGGCTCATACCGCACCCATCCCGAACCCATGCAGGTCATCTCCGGTGCTCTCCATGAACCCCGAATCCATTTTGAAGCGCCGCCCTCAGAGCGGATGAACACGGAAATGAACATGTTTTTGCACTGGTTCAACGGATCCCACACCCTCCCTGCGCTTACCCGCTCGGGCATGGCCCATCTTTATTTTGTAAGCATTCACCCCTTTGAGGACGGGAACGGCCGTATAGGGCGGGCGATATCTGAAAAAGTTCTTTCGCAATGTATCGGCAACCCTTCCCTCATTGCTCTGGCCGACCGGATAGAATCCAACCGGAAAGCCTATTATAGCGCTCTGGAGGCGGCAAATAAGCAAAATGAAATTACAGCATGGCTGGTTTATTTTGCCAACGAAATTCTGGAAGCCCAACGAACAACCCAAGTGCGCATACAATTCCTCATTTCAAAAACGAAATTCTTTGACCGGATGCGCGGGAAACTGAATCCGAGACAGGAAAAAGCGCTGATCAAGATGTTCAGCAAAGGACCGGAAGGATTTACAGGCGGACTCAGCGCCGAAAACTATCTCGCCATCACCCGGACCTCCCGCGCGACCGCCACCCGCGACTTAACCGAACTGGTTCAGTTGGGCGCCCTGCGCCGCACCGGGCAACTGAAAAGCACCCGCTACTGGCTCGTCACCTGATCAGCTTCAACAATTCCTCGCCGTATCGGCTCAGTTTCGCGGGCCCGATTCCCGGGACCGCGGCCAATTCCTCCAGCGTCGAGGGCTGCTCCCCGGCCAGCGCCTCAATCGTCCGGTTGGTCAGCACCTGATACGGCTTCATCTTGGTGATGATCGCCCGGCGCGTGCGCCATTTTTTGAGTTTTTGAACCAGATCATCGCCGTCCACCGGGGCGCCGGGCTTGGTGGAGGTGGCCTGCGGGCGGCGCTTCGGAGTCTTCAACCGCACCCGCGGCTCCACCTTGCGCCACACCGCGTCCCGCCCGCGCTCCGTGAGCGTCAGCATCGGATATTCCCCCGTGCTCTGCGCCAGACATCCGTCCTCCAGCAGGCCATCAATCGCCTGCACAATCGACGCCAGCGGCCAGTCGCTCAACAAGCCGTAGCAACGGTGGCTCTCCAGATGAGCCTGTTGAATCCCCTTCGTGTTCGACCCCTTCAGCACCTCCGAAATCCGCGCCCGGCCATACTGACCGTCCAGCCGCGCCACCGTGCTCAGGATTTTCTGAACCGCCACCCAGTCCGCCTCCGTCAGCGGCGGGGTCTCCGGTTTCATCAGCGAGGAGCAGCAGTCGCAGGCCCGGCAGCCCTTTAGTTCTGTCGCATCCCCGAAATACCGCAGGATCTGCTTATGCCGGCAATCCCGCCGGTTCACATACGCCAGAATCGCATCCAGCTTCGCCCGGTCCCGCTGCGCCTTCGCCTCCGTGCGCACCAACTGCTCCGCCAGCGCCTCGCGGTCCACTTTTTCGTTCGCCATGATCGCCGGACTTCGGCTGCCCGGCTCGTTCTGACGCTGGATGCAGTTCGCGCGGTCCAGAATATACAGCGCCGTCCGCACCGCCATCGGATTCCGGGTGGTCAACAGATCCTCCGCCCACATCTCCGCCGTGATCACCTTCGGAGCGTTCAGACACCGCTTGCGGATCAGCCCCAGCAGTTCCAGAATCGTCTCCTGTTTGGGATTCGCCCCCTCCAGGAAAAACTCCTGCGTATTCACGTCCGCATAATTGTACAGCAACTCGCACCAGGCCGGAGCCCCGTCGCGGCCCGCGCGGCCAATCTCCTGATAATACGCCTCCATACTCCCGGGAATATCCCAGTGCAGCACAAAGCGGACATCCCCCCGGTCCACCCCCATCCCGAACGCGTTCGTCGCCACCACCAGATCCACCTCTTTGTTCATGAACCGGTTCTGCATCCGCTCCCGGTCCGCGTCGCTCATGCCCCCGTGATACATCGGCACATCCAGGCCCTTCGCGGTCAACTTTTTCCAGACATTCTCCACCTGCTTGCGGGTGGAACAGTAAATGATCCCGATCCGCCAGTCCTCCACCGCCCGCATCACATGCATCAGCTTGTCCGTATGCGTCGAACAGCGCGACACACTGATCATCAAATTCGGCCGCTCGAATCCCCGCACAAACACCGCTGGTTTGCCCCGGCCGTGTTTGCCCAGCGCCAACTGCTCCACAATGTCCTCGCGCACCTTGCCCGTCGCCGTCGCCGTCAGCGCCATCACCCGCGCCTTCGGAAACCGCCGCGTCACCCGGCCGATCCGCAGATAATCCGGCCGGAAATCATGCCCCCACTGCGACACACAATGCGCCTCGTCCACCGCGATCAGCGACAACTCCACGCCCTCCAGCAATTTCAAAAACGCCGAATCCTTCAGGCGTTCCGGGGCCACATACAGCATCTTCACCCGGCCCGCCCGCGCGTCGTCCATGCGTTTGCACATCTCCCGCCAGTCCAGCGTCGAATTCAAAAACGTCGCCGGCACCCGGAAGCGCCTCACCAGCCCCTCCACCTGATCCTTCATCAGCGCGATCAGCGGCGAAATCACCAGCGACAGCCCCGGCAGCTCCATCGCCGGCAATTGATAACACAGCGATTTCCCCGACCCCGTCGGCATCACCACCACCGCATCCTCCCCCCGCATCACCGCCTCCACCACCTCCCCCTGCCCGTCCCGGAAGCGGTCAAACCCAAAATGTCGTTGCAGCGCCTGTTCAAACATGGCTTTTCACATAATCAATCCTCCCCAAAAGCCAAGACTCTTTCCGTACGGGCGACATCCATGTCGCCCCTTACGTAGTCCCCAAATCGCCCCCCGCTCTGTTAGAATCCTGTTCAACCTCGGTTTTCCATTGCGAAAATTCGATGAAAAAGCGATAAGCGGATTGTTACCCAACCCGACAAAGGAGACACGCGCATGTCCAAAGGCACGATTTGCATAGTCGAAGATGAAGAGGATATCCGGGAGATTCTGGAAATTCAGCTCAAACGCGAAGGCTACACCCCGCTTGCCGCCGACACCGGGGAAAAAGGCCTGCGCATGATCCGCGAGCACCTGCCGCAGCTTGTTCTCCTCGATGTCATGCTCCCCGGCATGGACGGGTTTGATGTCTGCCGCGCCCTGCGCTCGGAGAAATCCACCCGCGAAATTCCGGTCATCATGCTCACCGCCCGCGGCGAGGAGGCCGACATCGTCACCGGCCTCGAGATCGGCGCCGACGATTACATCACCAAACCCTTCTCCCCCCGGGTCGTCCTCTCGCGGGTCAAATCCGTGCTCCGCCGCGGGCAGCGCAGTCAGGAGGACCCCAGCGGCATCCTCGAATACGGAAAAATCGTCGTCGACCAGCCCCGGCACCTCGTGAAAGTCAACGATGAGCCCGTCGATCTGACCGCCACCGAATACAAGCTCCTCGTCTTTCTCGCCAAGCGCCCCGGCTGGGTCTTCACCCGCCAGCAGATCGTCGACAACGTCCGCGGCGAGGACTACGCCGTCACCGAGCGCAGCGTCGACGTTCAGGTCGTCGGCCTCCGCAAAAAACTCGGCGACCAGGCCGACCTCATCGAAACCGTGCGCGGGGTCGGATACCGCGCCAAAGAACTCGCCTGATCACGGATCTCACTCGAATTCGACCCGGATTTGCCGGGGAGAGCCCAGTTCCGCCCCCTCTCCGGGGGCGTGCAGTTCCACGGTGAAAAATTTTCCGCGCGCGGAGGGATTGTCCAAAGGCGTGATCCGGAGAAGTTGCGGTTCCGAATCCCCCTCGTCCCAGTGCAGGACGGTTTCAGCCGGCACATAATCCGTGTTGGCTCTGGCACTGCCGTCCCGGGTGCGGACCGCCGCGCTGGCCCTTCCGCGCCCCTCCCCGCGCCGCTCAACCTCAATCTCAACCGCCAGCGCGTTATATGCGGCCCGCATCCGCTCCTCCCGAAATGCAAGCGCGGGCCCCGAAGTCGCCGGTGCCGCGGGCGCAGCCGACCGGAGGCCGGAAACCGCGGGCGCGTCCGAACCCTCCCTGTTCACCCGGAGATCCCTCACAACAAACGTGTGGTCGGCTCCGACAAGGCCCAGCCCGGAAAAAGTGACCGGCGCGCCGTCGGCAATCCGGTGCGTGGAGGAGATCAGGCCCTTTCCGTCCCGCGCGGAAGCCTCCCAACTAAAATGATCGCTTTGGCCCGAATCCCCGCCCTCCGGGCGGTTTGTGTCAAACTCGGTAACAAACTTGATTTCCGAGGGGGACTCGCGGATTGCCAGAATGCGCACCCGGATCTCTCTTCCGGGATCAATGCCCGGCCGATGTCCCCTGTTCAACACCGTTCCCGCGTCACCGACCCGCGCCTGATCCCGCATACCCCCCGCCCAGTCGCCCCGGCGGTCAAACAACGTTTCAGCCCCCCGGGACTGACGATACATGCCGAGTCCAACCCCGCCGTTCCCCGCGCTGCGGGAGCCGATCGCGTGAAACATCCCCGTCCAGCTGTCCGTCACCTGTGTCTGGCCGTTCCCGTTGACCGGCTCTCCGTGAAACAAGCCGAATGCGATACGCTGCGGACTGTTGTTGGCACTGGAACCTCCCTGCCATTGAAACGTCACCTCAACCGAATCGCCGACCTCCGCCAACGCCACCGGGGCGAAACTGGCAACCACGCCCTGCCAGGTGTCGGTCCCGGCCCGCGTGAATTCACCGCTTGCGGAATCAAGTCGCCCCTCGTTGAGCGTAAATAACGCCGGCGACTCCGCCCGAAGCGTTCCTGACATCCAGACCAAACCGGCCGCGATAAATAACTTCATTTCTTTCCTTTTTATAAAGACTATTCCGAAACCCTGACCTCAATCCGATAAAAAACCCGCTCTGCCCACGGCGCGGACGCCGGAGGCTCCTCTCCGAATTCATGGAGCGTATACCAGGCTTCAAGAGCGTTGGTCAAGTCATCCGTCCAGCGGATCCGGTACTCCCGGCCCTCACGCGCGTCAAACATCGGCAGGCCTGCCTCGTTCCATCCGGTAATCTCGAATCGCTCTTCCGTGCCGGGAGTCAGCCCCGCGATCCAGATGTCCCGGATACGCATGGGAATTCCACCCTGATCCACCACAGCCGTCTCATCGTCTTCGGAAGGGAAATAGGTATCCATCCAGGCCTGAAACGGATCATCTTCAGCGGTGTTGACAATCTGAATGCCGGCGGGACCGGGATCATTCATGCCGCCAAAGTGAATGGACTGGAAAGGACCGCTCAGGTTGCGGAACACCACATAGGCGGGTCCGTCCACCGCCGCGGCGGCGGATGTGGCCGTGGATTCCGCCAGATTGCCGTCCCAGCCTCCGGTCTCATCCCGGATAAACAGCGACTCCCCGTTGATCGTGATCCGCTGGGTCTGCGGCGGACTCACCCGGCTGCCCGCAAAGTACACATACAAATCATAGGTCAGGTAGGGAATATCATCCAGCGTGTAGGTCGCCGAACTCCCGTTCCGGGTCCAGGAGGTGGCCAGCATGCGCGCCAGGCCGCTGTCCACCGGCGTTGTGTTGTTGCGGTAGGCGCGGTTGGACTGCTGCGTCACCGTCAAAGGCGCCGCCTCCCCGTTGTTGTCGATAAATCCGGACAGCGTCGCGCCATCCCGGGTGACATTGTTCCAATACCGCACCGGCACCGCCCCGGCATATTCGTAGTTTTCAAGAAGCAGCGTCGGAGACCCGGTGGTGAAATTCAGGCTGATCACCTCCGGATTCACGGTCGGACGGGCGTCCACAAACCGGGAGAGCACATCCCGCCCTCCGCGGTTGTCCTCGGCCGTCAGCGTCACCGAATAGGTTCCGGGATGAAACACATGACTCGTCACCGCCCCCACAGAGGAAATCCCGTCACCGAAATCCCAGCGGAAGGTGACCGGATCCCCGTCTGGATCCACAGTGTCCGTGGCATCGAACGTGAAAAGATCGCCCTCCTGTGAAATAGAGAAGGCCGCCACCGGATTCGCATTGGTGTTTTCCCCGACGCTCAAGGTCCACACCGGTGCGGTGCTCAGATTCCCAAACGGATCCCGCACCCGCAGACGCACCTGCCGGTCCCCCGCGTCAAAGTAGTGGTGTGTGACCGACGGACCCGTGGTCACTGCCGTCTGTCCGTCCCCGAAATCCCAGAAATACATCAGCGGATAGCCGTCCGGACTGACCGTCTCTCCGGCATGAAACACCACCGGCTGGGAAATCTCCGCCTCCCCGGGAGCCGAAAACGCCGCCAGCGGGGCGCGGGTGACCGGCTGAATCCCGGGCGCATTGCCGAAGAGCTGTATGCGGTACAACTCCACAAACCAGCCCTGCGGCGATTCCGCCTGCGGCACAATGTCCCAGCGGTATCCGGAGTAGGCGGTGGTGTTGCTCACGGGGAAGGAACGGGTATAACGGGTCTGCCCCTCCCAGTCCAAATCATTGCGCACATCGATCACCTCCCAGTTCACCCCGTCCAGCGTGCCGCTGAAAACAATATCCTTCGGATCCCGGTCATTCCAGGCGGGTGGATTGGTGAGCGTGTATTCATCCGCCACATACCCGTACCGCCGCCCGCTCTGCTCAAAATGCACTTCGATGAAGCCTTCGGATTCGTTCACCAGCCAGCGGGTGTCGGTACTGCCGTCAAACAGGTTTTCCGGTCCGGTGTTCGGAAGAAACTGACCGTTCGCGGAAACCCGTTTTCCAAAATCCCGGCCGAAATCGAGTTGCTCCGGCGGATCGAGTACACGAATCGTTTGCCCTGTGGTGAAGGTGGCGCCCCCTTCCGTCTCAACCGTGAGCGTCACCACATACGTTCCCGCGCTGTAGCTTTGAGAAACCGTACGTCCCGCGCCCACAGCGCCGTTCCCGAAATCCCAGATATGGCGGACAATCTCTCCGTCCGGTGCCGAACTGGGCCCGCCCTCAAAGTTGAGCGTCAGCGGCTCTCCGGACGCGGGCTGAAAAAAGGAACGTGTGCCCACCGGATCCTCCGGCAGAAAATTCACGGTTTCCGGCAAAATCAACTGACCCGGATCCGGACTCACCAGAAAATCAATCACCGGACGGCCCGGAGCCCAAAACAGATCCTCGGGAAGCACCGACCGCATTGCGAATCCGGGCCCCGCCCAGGACAGTTGCAGCAGGGGATACCAATCCGGCGCATTGCTGTCGCTGGCGTGAAACCGCGCCTCAAAGGCATGATATCCCGCTGAAAGCCCCACCGTGTTCTCCACGGTCACCGGACCGCTGAACTGCTTGCCCGTTCCCGTGTTCAGCACCTCCAGACCGCCTAACGTCAAATGCAGATTATCCCGGACCTGCGCCCGGAACGTGTACGCCCCGCTTTCCGGAACCTTGAAATACCCTGTGAATCGAAACGCGAACTGATCCGCCTGCTGTCGATACCGGATATCCAACATGGGCAAGACCCCCTCGCTCAACGGGGAAAGCGTGTTGATGTTGCCCATGTTCCGCCGCCAAACCGAAGCATTGTACAACTGAAAGAAAACCCCGGGCAACAACTCTTCACCCGCTTCGGCTGAGAATTCCGGGGCGCGCCGGCCTTCGGCATCCAAAATGCTGATCGGCTTAAACAGGCTGCTGGAGGCCCCCTGCGCATCGGTAACCGTCAACTGAACCTGCGTGTTCATCGGTTCGGTGAACGTGTGCGAAGGACTCACCCCCGCGCCGGTGGCTCCGTCGCCGAAATCCCAGGTGTAACTCAAAGCCTGACCTTCCGGATCCACACTACCCGAAGCGTTGAAGCTGACCGAAAGCGGTGCGCTGCCGGTGGCGGGCGAAAAGGTGAACGCCGGGACCGGCGGCTGATTCTGAATGCGCAGCGTCTGCCGGACCGACACCAGGTTGCCTTCGCCGTCATCCACCGTCAATAAAACATCAAACTCTCCGAATCCGGTGTAGGTGTGCGAGGGAGATACGCCACTCCCGGTGTTGCCATCGCCGAAGTCCCAACTGAAGGTCAGACTGTCCCCCTCGGGATCGGTGCTGCCCGAGGCGTCAAAATCCACGGTCACCGGAGGAATCCCGAAGGTCGACGAATGCGTGAACACCGCGGTGGGCGCCTGATTGCCAACCTCAATGCGGCGCACCGCGCCGCCGACACCGCCGTGTCCGTCCTCCACCGTCACCGAAGCGAAATACGTGCCCTGCGTCGTGTAGGTATGACTGACCTGAGGACCGGTGGCGGGCGGAGACTCGTCGCCGAAATCCCAGGTAAAGCTCAGCGCATGGCCGTCCGGATCACTGCTGGTGGATGCGTCGAAATGAACCGTCAGCGGCGGATCTCCCTTGTCCGAATTCGTGTCAATCACCGCCAGCGGCGCATTGTTGAGCACCGTCACATAATGCGTCGAACGCAGCGTCCCGCCCGCGCCGTCATCCTGCGTCAAGGTCACCGGAAACACACCCCCGGTTTGAAACGTGTGCGAGGGAGCGGGGTCAGCGCTGCTGTTTCCGTCCCCGAAATCCCACTGCGGATTGCCGGAGGTCAACCCCGGCTCAAACGACACCGTCAACGGAGCCAAACCGGAAAGCGGGCTCATGTTGAACCCGGAAACCGGCGCGTCGGCCTCAAGCAATTCAATCCGCCGGATGTTGTCGTTCCAGCGCAGGCGGCGCTGTCCAAGAATCCACTCCGCGTCCAGCCCTTCGCCCTCGATGCGGGCCGAAGGCGCCGCACCGCGCCCCATCGCCATCACCACCCAGATTTCCGCGTCGTTTGCCTCGAAGCTGTAGGAAACCCGATTGCCCTCAAAAAACGATCCGTCCGCCGGATAGATCATCCAGCCTTTAAGATAACCTCCGTTTTCGCCGCGCAGGGTGAACGTGGGCACTCCGTCCTCCTCTCCCGTGAACAGAGGCAGGTTCTGCGAATTGAGCTGCCAGGCGTACTCGCGAAGCTGAACCGAATTCAACACATCAAAGGTGGAGATGACTGCGATGTCGTCCTCATCCGGATAGGACACCTTCAAATGCCGTCGGCTGAAACTGATGCCGAGACCGCCGAATTTGCTGCCGCCCCCGGCAATGGCGTACCCCCCGTCCGCGTTCGCTTCAAAAAATTCCGCCGTGCCCGTTCCCGACTGCGAAGCCCGCGCCTGACCGTCCACCGTGACCTGCGAGAAGAACCGGGCGTCCCGTGACGTGCCGGGCCCGCCCGCGAATTTGTCGCCAAACCCGAGAAAACTCACCTGCAGCGCGTCCGCCTCGTCCCAGGCATTCCCGTGCGTCCGAGTGTCTGTGCTCAGCGAAACAATCACATCATCCGCGTCCCGCCAGCCGCTCCGGAACCAGTATCCCCCCTTGTCGTCAAAAAGCCCCGACGGCAAAAGCGTGGACGGATCCACAGGATCAACCGCCTCCGGATAAAACATCATCCCATACACCGTGCCCGCATGATTGGGATCATAGCGGTCCGACAACGGCGCGTCGTTCAAAATTCCACGGTGCCGATCGTAAAACCAGCGGTAAGCCCCCTGCATCTCCTCCGGCACAATCGAAAAAATGAGGGAGGTCCATCCCTGTTGACCGAAGGTCGAACCGCCCACCCCCCACTGGGTCGACCGCTGCTGCGCATCGAACATGCCCCCGTACATGGGAATCAAATACATCCCCTTTTCCGCCAGACGACCGTTCAACCGGGTGTCGCCTTTCCGCCGCATCGCGTGAATCGCGGGAATCAGAAACTGCTGGGCATAGGTCATGTAATAATTCCCCTCCTGCGTCCAGCCCTTGTTTCCGTAATGGCTCATATGCGTGACCAGCCGGGTCACCAGCCGGTCATAATGCTCCACCCGGTCGGGATTCGTCTGCTCGCCCAGGACCAACAACTGCAGGAGATTCGACCCGTAACAAACCGCCACCCAGTTGGAGGCGTACGGATTGATGTTGTTGTCAAAACTGAACCCCGCCCCCTGCCAGTGATCCAGCGACGAAAGCAGCTTCTCCCGCACAAAAGCGCGCTGCGCCTCCGTCCAGCCGTTGTACGCGAGATCATACGCGACCGCATACGCTTTCCCCACCGTGGCCCGCTCCAGACCCTTGCCCCCCGCCCCGTCGGGCACCACATTACCCCCCAGCGGATCGGTATACATCGCCTCCAGCGCATCATAAGCAATCTGCGCATAGTCCGCATCCTCCGTCACCGCGTACACCATCGCCGCCTTCTTCGCCAAAAATCCCCGCGCATAATTGCGTCCCGGCAGACTGCGGGTTCCCCCGTCGATCACATCCGCCGATTCCGCATCCACATCCGCCTGCAGACTCTGCAGCATCTCAGCATGACTGCTTCCCGGCACCGTGACCGCGGCTTGAATATCCTCCAGCCGCTCCGGAGAAATCAACAAATGCGGAAAAGACTGACCGAAAACCAAAGACGAGACAAAAATTAAAATTGGGATCAATAACTTCATAGGATCAAACTACACCACAAAGGACAAACCGTGTATGTCTATTTTAGACAAGTATAAGAAAAATTTAGACATAAAAATTCAAGCGACTCTTTACATCTGCCCTGAAAAATTTAATGGGTAGAGATGAACAGGATCAAATCGCCCCCCCGCTATCTTACCGCAAGCCCATGACGCGGCCATCCGACCAACCGCAACCCGTCACCGTCGGGATTGATTTGGACCTGAAACTGGGGTTTCACGCCCAAATCGCAAAAGGCATGATGCGCTTCCGGAACACCCGTCCACATTGGAGTTTTCTGGAAACCCGGCCCGGCCAGTTGTCAAAAGTGCCCTTTCCTCTTGCGGGTATGATTGGACATTTCATTGATCCCGTGTCGGACCAGGCCGCCTTCGAAGCCAAAGGCATTCCCCACGCCGTCAGCATCACCAACCATCAGCCCGGTCCATTCCCCTGGTCGCAGGTCATCAACGACGACCCCGCCATCGGCCGCATGGCCGCCGAATACTTTCTCCGCAAACGCTTCCGCCATTTCGCCGTCTGGGGACTGCAAGACCTCAATTTCTCCAATGAGCGCATCGAAGGATTCCGTGAAACGCTTCAGCAAAAAACGATCGACACCCTCCACGAATATGATCAGTCCGACCGCAACCGGCTCGAACATCTGCGGCAACATCTCCCCCTCGCCCTCTTCGCCGTGTCCGACGCCACCGCCAAAAGCCTCATGGGCTATCTGGGCCCCAAGGGTCTCCGCATTCCCCACGATATCGCCCTCCTCGGCGTGGACAACGACCCGCATGTCGATTTATACACCACGCTTCCTCTCTCCAGCATCGAACCCGACGGCGAACGCATCGGATTCGAGGCCTGCCGCCTCCTTGAACGCAAGCTGCAAAACGCCCCATCAGGTCCGGAAATCCTCCGCATCCCGCCCGTCGGCATTCAGGACCGGCTCTCCACCGAAACCCGGGCGGTCGACGACGCCCGGGTCCGCAAAATCCAGGCCTACATGGACAGGCACCTCGCCGACATCCAGGATATGGAGCAGGTCGCCCGCGCCCTGCACATGCACCGACGCCACCTCGACCGCTGTTTCATCGCCGCCCTCGGCGTCACCCCCGCCGACTGGCTCGCCCGCCGCCGCGTGCACCGCGCGGAGCAACTGCTTCAGGAAACCGACGACACCATCGACCTCATCGCCGCCCGCGTCGGTCTTCAAAGCCGGCGACGCCTCAATCTCACCTTCCAAAAATTCCACCGCCCCCTGCCCTCGACTCAGCGCAAATGATGTGCGGTTGACCTGCCCCGCTTCCGGCGGTAAGAGTCTCTCATGAATCCATCCTCTATTGCCGTCGTCGGCGGCGGGATCACCGGACTGGCCGCCGCCTGGGAATTCCATAAAGCCGCCCCCGACACCCGCATCGCCCTCTTCGAAGCCTCCAATCATTTCGGCGGCAAAATCGTCACCCGCACCCTCGAGGGCTGTTTGGTGGAAGGCGGCCCCGACTCTCTGCTCACCGAAAAACCCTGGGCCCTCGATCTCTGCCGCGAACTCGGCCTCGAAGCCGAGCTGCTCCCCTCCAACGACGCCCAGCGCTCTTTCTCCATCCTCCACCGCGGCCGCCTGCACCCCTTCCCCGCCGGGTGCAAACTGTTTATTCCCCAGAAGGTTACCCCCATCCTCACCACCACCCTGCTCTCACCCCGCGGCAAAGCCCGGATGCTGATGGAGCCTTTCCTGCGCCACCGCCTGCCCGAAGAGGACGAAAGCCTCGCCGATTTCACCCGCCGCCATTTCGGTCAGGAAGCCCTCGACCGTCTTGCCGGTCCGCTCCTGGGCGGCATCTACGGCGGCGATCCCGAGAACATGAGCATGGCCGCCACCTTTCCCCGCCTGCGCGAACTGGAACGCAAACACGGCAGCCTCGTCAAAGGCATGGCCGGCATGATGCGCCAGGCCAACGCCAACGCCCGCCAAGGCAAAGCCCCGGCCCTCTTCACCTCCCTGCGCTCCGGCATGCAAACCCTGCCCGATGCCCTGGCCGAAAAGCTCAAACCTCACCTCCGCGCCAACAGCCCCGTCACCGATCTCCAAAAAACCGAATCCGGCTGGCTCGTCAATGGAGAGCCTTTCGACAGGGTGATCGTCGCCCTCCCGGCGCGCGCCGCCGCCCGGATGATTTCCGGCGTGGATACCGGTCTGGAAGCGCTGCTGTCCCGTCAATCCTCCTCCAGCTCCGCCACCCTTTCCCTGGTTTTCCGGAAACAGGAGGTCAACCCGCTCCCAACCGGCTTCGGCTTCATGGCCGCCCACCCGCTGACCTCCCTGCTCGTCGGCTGCACCTGGACCGGAAACAAATTCGAAGGACGCGACACCCCCGATCACTTCGTCTGCCGCGCCTTTCTAGGAGGACCCGACGCGAAAAGCCTCATCGCCGACGGCTCCGGGGACACCCTGGTTTCGCAGGCCCTTGCCGCGCTGCGGAACGTCTGCCCCTTCCTTCCCGAAACCCCGGCCGCTCACTGGCTGCAGCGCTGGCCCGACGGAAATCCCGGCTACGCCCTCGGGCATCTCGACTGGCTGAAATCCATCCGAAAAAAAGAAGCGGAGCATCCGGGGCTCCGCTTTATCGGCAGCAGTTACGACGGCATCAGCGTCTCCGACTGCGTCCGCCAGGCGCAGCAAGTATCCGGGAATATTCAGCAACACCAAAACACCTAGTACTCAGTAAAGCATAAATCTTCGCATAGGACCGTGAGATTCCGAGTGGATTTGTGCCTCAAAAAGAATAAGGCGATGCATCGTATCGTTGTTTCTTTTTGAGGTGCAAAGCCGCCGGAAGATCATGGCCCGAAGGGTTGGGAAAATTGAGAATATCCCTTTCAAACGCGATGAAATGTGAACGATATGACCAGAACTTTGGCCTCTTTTGGCGCTGGAAATGAGATGAGGGTCATGCACAACCTTCCAGGTTGCACAAGCCCCTCCTCCCATCCCCAGCATCCAAAACAGACCAATCCTATGCGAAGATTTATGCTTTACTGAGTACTAGCGCATTGTGTATTTCAAATGCTTACACAGTCCATGATTGTGATGCGGTCGTGACCGTTAATCCGGAACCATCGCCCGGAAAGCACCGTTGGCGGCCACCAGTTCGTCATAGGAGCCATGTTCCAGAATTTTCCCGTTGCCAAGAACAATAATCCGGTCTGCGTTGCGGATGGTGGTCAAGCGGTGCGCGATCGTGATCACCGTCCGCCCGCTGGACAGCCGATCCAAAGCCTGCTGAATCAAAGCCTCGCTCTCATTGTCCAGCGCCGAGGTCGCCTCGTCGAGAATCAGAATCCGAGGATTCCGCAAAATCGCCCGGGCGATGGAAAGACGCTGTTTCTGCCCGCCGGACAGACTCACCCCCCGCTCGCCGATCACCGTTTGATATCCTTCCGGCAAATTGCGGATGAACTCATCCGCGTTCGCCGCCTCCGCCGCTTCGATCACTTCCTCATCGGACGCCTCACTCTTGGCAAAGCGGATATTGTCCATCACCGTTCCCGACAGCAGAATATTCTCCTGCAACACAATCGCGCACTGTCTGCGGAACCGGCGCATATCCAAATCCACCTGCGGAATTCCGTCGATCTCAATCCGTCCGCCGTTGAGCGTGTACAAGCCCAGAATCAAGTTCGCGATGCTGCTCTTGCCCGAACCCGACGCGCCCACCAGCGCCACACTCTCCCCGGGCCGGATACTCAAATTCAACCCCTCGAACACCGGCTGTGCCTCCTTGCCCGGGTAACTGAAATGTATGTCCTTAATCTCAATCCCCCCGCGAAACTTGCCTGGGAACACCTTGCCGCGCCACTGCTCGACATACGGGTTGCAGGCCAGCTCCCGAATACTCGAATACGCCTCCTGCCCCATGGCATACTGCTCAATAAACTGTGTCACCATCACAAACGGCTGCATAATAATCGGCAGCGCCGCCACAAACGCGAACAACACCCCGATCGACATCTGCCCGTGAATCACCATAAGCGCGCCCGCCGCCACAACAATCAGACTCACAAACTGATTGCTCACAAACACATACGTCCCGAACACCGACGACACATTAATCAACCCCACCCGGGTTTCCGCCACCTGCTGATTCTGAAACGCCAGCCGGTTCTCCGCCTTGTCCTCCTCGCCAAGACTCCGCACCAGCCGCAAGGCCGAAATCATCTCGTTCGCACTCCCCGTCAACCGCTCCTGAGCCAAACGCACCAACTTGTTGTTCTTCCGCAGCCGCTGTTTGAACATTTTCCGCGCAAGTGCGACCATCGGCATCACAAGAAAAATCACCAGCGAAAGCCGCCACTCCACAAACAGCATGATAATCATCACCGTGAGCCCGTAGCAGAACGTCGGCAGAAACTGATTCAGCATCATCAGCGTCAAATCCTGCACCTTCTGGGTGTCAAAGGCATACTTTGACAGCAACCGACCGCTGGTGCTCCGGTCCAGATATCCGAAATGCAGGAACTGCAGCCGGTTGAAAATCAGACTGCGCAGATCCCGGATAATCTCCGTGACACCGGTTCCAATCACCCGCGCCGCCGTGACCGAAAAATACATATGCAGCAGCAGCAGCGCCACAAAAATCCACGCGGTCGCCAAAATACCGGGGACATTGCCCGAAGGGACAAAGCGGTCGATCATCATCCCGAACATCATCGGCAGCGGGGCCACGCAGAAACTGCGGAAAATCGCGATCACCACCCCGCCCCAGAGGTGTCTCATCTCCGAACGCACAAACTGAAGCAGAGTCTCGTTTTTATTCAGGTCCATCATGTCCGACCTCCTTCCCCGTCAACAGCACCGAATAATCCCGATCCGGCTTCCTCACCAACAAACCGGCGACCCCCTGTCGCTGCAGGATAATTTCCGCGGAGACCCGGCTGCCGATCACCGGCTCCACCGGCCACTCCTCCAGCGCCACCACCACTTCAAATCCCGATCCGGGCGAAGCGTCCGCATCCATCACCATCCCGGAGACCGTTCCCCGGATATACCCTTCCGCCATCGACGAAAACACCGGGGTCTCCAGCCGGACCGGGCTCCCCACCCGAATCAGATCCACATTCCGGTCCCCCACAAAAACCCGGGCCTCATACCCCGCCGACACATCCGCAACCCCCGCCAAAAGCATTCCCCGCTCCACCCGCTCGCCGACATCCCGCACAAACACCCGCGTCACCCGTCCCGCATGAGGCGCCCGCACCGTCAGCGCCGCCAGTTCAGCCACCAGCGTCTGCTCCCGCTCCGTCAACGCGGCAACCGTCGCGCGGGCCGCCTCCTGCCGCGCGCGCAACCCTTCAAGCCAGACCGACATCACCCCCGCCTCCCGCAAATCCATTCGCCGCTGATTCATCAACTGCTCCCGGCGCGACGCCAAAAACCGCGCGTCCAAATCCAGCAACTCCAGCCGCGAGACCGACCCCGTCTCCGCCAGTGTCCGGTAAATCGCCTGCACCTCTTCCAGGGTGGCCAGCTGTTCCCGCTGCAGGGCCAGCGCGTCCCCGGCCAAATCCAGTTCCAGACCGCCGCCGGTCAGCTCCAGTTCCCGCTCCTCCAAAAGCGCCAGCCGCAGTTCCTTCCCGCCGGCCGCCTTTTGAAGCCTGACCTCCATCAGTTCACGGCCCAGCGCCTCATCCGACAACTCCACCAAAACCGCTCCCTCTGAAACCTCCTCACCCGCCTCCGCCCGAATCGCCTTCACCCGCGCCTCCCGGGACGCGTACAGCCGGGCCGTTTTCCGGGCCTCCACCACCCCCTCACCCTCCACCACCAGATCCAGCCGCATAAAAAACAAACCCGAAACCAGCATCAACGCGCCTAAAATCATCAAGACCCGCAACCACCCCTTGCGGAAATTGATATTCGCCAATTCAAACTCGGGTTCACACATACCGCCCCCCCGTTTGCAGCCCCGCCGCGTGCACACACAACAAAATCCCCGCCCGGACGGGAGGGGATTCAGAATTTAAGAGTAATTCGGATTCTCTATACATGGAAGCTCTACTGACAGGCCTCGCACTCGCCGCCGTTCAACATGGCGTCCAGGCTGCAAGCCATCTTTTGCGCTTCACTATAGACAGGTTTTTCGCTTTGTCCATCTCCGGAAGCCGCGGCGGGTTGTTTTTTCACGCCCACCGTGGCTTTCTCAATGTTCGAAGCACCCAGCGTGCGCAGATAGTAGGTCGTTTTCAGTCCCTGACGCCACGCGGCGCGGTACATGTGGCTCAGCGTCTTCAAATCCGGCGATCCCAGGAAGAGATTCACCGACTGCGACTGATCGATCCACTTCTGCCGCCGCGCCGCCGCGCCGATGATGTATTCGAAACTGATCCCGAACGCGGTCGCGTATTTGCGCTTCAGATCCTCCGGCATATCCGGGATATCTCCCAGTTCGCCGTCGAAATACTTCATATTGTCCCGCATCTCCTGCGTCCACAGTCCGCGATCCTTGAGATCCCGCACCAGTTCGGCGTTGAGGACAATAAAGTCGCCGGAGAGATTGCTCTTCACAAACAGGTTTTTATACACCGGCTCAATACAGGGCGTGGTGCCCATGATATTGCTGATCGTCGCCGTCGGAGCGATCGCCAGCACGTTGCTGTTGCGCATCCCCTGTTTGGCGATTTTTTCACGCAGCGGTTTCCAATCCATTTTTCCGCCGTGCGGAATGTCCAGCGGCTCCCCGCGCTCGGTTTCCAGCAGCGCCAGCGTGTCCTGGGGCAACAACCCCCGGTCCCACTTCGAACCGGTGTAGGTGCTGTAGGTCCCCCGCTCTTTCGCCAGATCACTGGAGGCCTCATACGCATAATACGCGATCGCCTCCATGAACTCGTCGTTGAACGCCACCGCCTCCTCCGAGGCGAAACTCACGTTCCGGGTGTACAGCGCATTGGCCAATCCCATCACCCCCATCCCGATCGGACGGTGCCGCAGATTCGAGGTCCGCGCCGCTTCCGTGGGGTAGAAATTGATGTCAATCACATTGTCCAGCGCCCGCACCGCCACCCGGATGGTGTCCCGCAGCTTGTCATGATCCAAACTTCCGTCGGACTTCAAATGCTGATCCAGCACCACCGATCCGAGATTGCACACCGCGGTTTCATCCTTGCCCGTGTTCAGCGTGATTTCCGTGCAGAGGTTCGAACTGTGAATCACCCCGCAATGATCCTGCGGACTCCGCACATTGCACGGATCCTTGAACGTGATCCAGGGATGCCCGGTTTCAAACAGCATCTTCAGCATCGATTTCCACAAATCAATCGCCGGAATCTTCTTGCCGTAAATCTTCCCGGCCTCCGCCTGCTTCTCGTAATAGGCATAGCGCTCTTCAAACGCCTTGCCGTACAGATCGTGCAGATCCGGGGTCTGATTCGCCCGGAACAGCGTCCAGTCCTGACGCGCCTCCATGCGCTTCATAAACAAATCCGGAATCCAGTTCGCCGTGTTCATGTCGTGCGTGCGCCGCCGCTCGTCGCCGGTGTTCTTGCGCAACTCCAGGAAATCCAGAATATCATTGTGCCAGGTCTCCAGATAGGCGCAGCCCGACCCGCGGCGCTTCCCGCCCTGGTTCACCGCCACCAACTGATCGTTGTGCAGCTTCAGAAACGGAATCACCCCCTGGCTTTCGCCGTTGGTGCCCTTGATATAGCCGCCGGTGCCGCGCACCGACGTCCAGGAGCCGCCCAGGCCGCCCGCCCATTTCGAGAGGAACGCGTTCTCCGCAATCCCCCGCACCATGATGCTCTCGATGCTGTCGTCCACCTTATAAAGGTAGCAGGAAGACAACTGACTGTGCAGCGTGCCCGCGTTGAACAGCGTCGGCGTGCTGCTGCAGAAGCGGCGGCTCTTATACAGATTGTACAGACGCACCACCCAGCCCTCACGGTCCTGCGGCTCCTCCAGAAACAGCCCCATGCCCACCCGCATCCAGAAAAACTGGGGCGTTTCCAGCCGCCGCGACGGACCGCTCTTGTCCACAATCAAATACCGGTCATACAGCGTTTGAATGCCCAAATAATCAAACCCCAGGTCCGCGCTCGGGTCCAGCGCGTCCGCCAAACGGTCCGTGTCGTACTCCAGCAGACGGGGCGAAAGCCGCTCGATCTCCACCGCCCGCTCCAGATACGAACGGAACCCGCGGCGGTGCGCGTCGCGCAACTGGCCCACGCCGTCCACCAGGATGTCCCAGTTCAGAACCTCCTCATACAAATAGGTCAGCAACATGCGGCCCGCGAACTTCGCGAAGTCCGCGTCCCGCTCGATCAGCGCCTTCGCATTCAGCAGAATCGTCTTTTTCAAATCCGCCTCCGACAACTCGTCGAACACCGACCGCCGAAGCTCCTGATTGATCTCGTCCGGCGTCATGTTCAGATCCAGACCGATGCAGGCGTATTGAATTCGTTCTTTAAGGTCCGCCCCGTTCCAGAGATAAGACGTTCCGTCCTGCCGCTGAACCGAAACCAGAATCTCCTGCGTTTCGACCGATTCCGCCGGCTTTTCGAATTCCCGCTGGTCCGCCCGGCGCGAGCGGTACAGGATATACGCCTCCGCCGCTTTGAAGTGCCCCGCTTTCATCAATTCCTCCTGCACAATATCCTGCAGGTCCTCGATATGAATAATCGACAGCTTCGCGTCCCGCACCCGGTCCGTCACCGCCCGGGTCACCCTCACCGCCGGATCCGAATCCAAATGCAGCGCCAGAAACGCCTTGCGCACCGCGATCTCGATCTTGTTCGCGTTCCAGGGCACCACCTGACCGTTGCGCCGCAACAACTGCGTCGTCACTGCCGCGCCCGGAAGTTCCGGAGCCGATTCCCGCGCCCGGTTCGTCACCAGACTCCGCGCGATATCAAACGCCTCATGACGGATCAGCGCCTTCTCAATCGCCAGATGCAGCTCCTGACGGCTCACCCGCTTCTGGTCCCGCTTCCCCGCCAGCGCGTGCAGCACCTCCGAAACCCCCAGCGAAATATCCGCCACCAACTGACGGTTCTCCTCGCTGTAAATCTCCTCCTCCCGCTCCCGGGACATCAGCAGCGTCGTCAACGCCTCGCCAACGATTTCCGCCACATCCGCGGGCGCGAAATCTTTCTCAAGCCCCTCGCCGCCCAGTTTTAAATCGTGACGCGGATGGTCCGCCACCACTTCCGCCCAGTCGAACCGGGGCGCGCTTCTGCGCGAGGCCACCTGCTTGAGGCGCTGATCTTCTTCATAGGTTGTGCTGCTGATCATGTTCTCTTCCTTTTTCTATACGTTCAATTGATTAAAGTTCGTCATCATCCACCGACGACAGCGCCGAGGCCTTCTGATATTCCGTCACCCGGCCCTCAAAGAAGTTCTGCTCCTTCTTGATGTCCATCATCTCCGCCAGCCAGGGGAACGGATTCGACACCCCCGGAGTCAACGGCGCCAGCCCGCAGCCCTCCAGACGGCGGTCCGCGATGTAGTCGATATACTGCGCGAATTCATCCACACTCAGCCCCACCGCGTTCACCGGCAGACAGTCCGCGATAAAGTTCTTCTCCAACTCCTTCGCCTCCGCCATCAGCCCCCGCAGCTCCTCCTTGAATTCCGCCGTCCAGATCTCCGGATTCTCATCCTTCATCGCCATCAGCAGACTCCGCAGCAGCTCAATATGATTCGACTCGTCCCGCAGCGTGTACCGGAACATCTGCCCGATCCCCGGAAACTTGTTCTGACGGTACAGCGCCAGAATCATGCCGAAGAGACCGTAAAACTGCGTCCCCTCCATGCACTGCCCGAACATGAACATGTTCTTCGCGAACAGCTGCTTGTTTTCCGGGATCCTCAAATCCAGATCCTTCCGCAACGCCCGCGACACCTTCATCACAAACTCGTTTTTCCGCGTGATCGTCGGCACATCCTCAAACATCGCCTCGCACTCGTGCGGATTGATCCCCAACGAACTGATCATATACAGCAGACTGTCCGCGTGAATGTTCTCCTCATGGGCGTGACGCCCCAGCACCAGCTTCAATTCCGGAGCCGTCACCCGCTCCCGGATCACGTGCAGAATGTTATCCCCCACAATGCCCTCCGCCGCGCTGAAATAGCCGATGCCCATGCGGATAATCCACCGCTCCACATCGCTCAGATCATGCTCGCTCTGCCACTGCTCGATATCCTTTTGCATCGGGATATCCTCCGGCTCCCAGTGATTCGCCTTCATCGTCCGGTACAGCTCATAAGCCCAGACGTATTTCAGAGGAAGCAGGTTAAAGAAAACAGACTCGCGCCCGTTAATCACTTTCTTGTCCGCGAAAGCCTGTTCGGCCTTCTCACGATCCAACACAAAGGTCCGTGCGCCCACTGTAAAATTCACGTCATTGGCCATAGGGGGGAGTTCTCCTCAAAAAGTTCAGGTTCAAAAGGTTGTTGCAGGTTTCAGTCGCCGCCGCCCGCCGCCGCGCGGATCATAAAGTCGAAACGCCAATGACGGGAACGGGGAGCCAAACGATACTCTAATAAAACCCAAGCGGTGGCTCATGTCAATAGAAACCACAACATATTGTGTTATTTACCTAAAAAGGATCATTTACCCACAGCCCATAGTGCCGCCTATAGCTTCTATTTTCACCCGTTTTTCGTCATAAACCCATATCATTCCGCACTTTTCCGATCACTCCCCCAATACCTCGCTGCCCCGGAGTTCCTCCGAAAGCGTCAATAGAATCTTCGCCGTCACCGCCACCGGCTGCGCGTGGCCGAACCGCTCCAGCATCTGACTCCGCAGCCGGTCGTCGTCCCCCTCCACTTTATCCGGGAAAGGCGTGAACGCCTGACCGTAGTCAAACTGACGGTGCGCCCGCCCGATGGACGGCAGGCGCTCAATCCGCTGCCGCGTCACCGTCGGCACCAGCGGCGGATTGCGCCGAAACGGAGTCCAACTCCCGTTATCCCGCTGCAAGGCCAATACAGCCTCCACAAAATCGCCGCGCAGATTCCGGTCCGCCTGCGGAATCGGCGGCCCCGGATCCAGCAGCGCAAACCCCATCGCCGCGATCCCCAAACCGCCCCCGCCCCTCAACGCCGCGTCCTCCTCCGAAAACACCCGGTCAAACTGACCGTCCAGCAACGCCTTCGCCCGCCCCATCCGCGGCGCATAGCCCCGCATCGCATCCAGACCAATCAACCGCATAATCTGCGTCCAGGCCGCAAACCCCTGCGCGGTCGCCGTCAACGTCACCGGATTCCCCAGTTCCGGAAACGGCGTGTCGGGAAGCGGCACACCCGGCAGGGCGGTCAATTCATCAAAATGCCGCACCGGCTGATGCACATTCGCCTCGGAGAACGCCCCGCTGGCCGACTGAATCCGCGCCAGCGCCGCGGCCGCGTCCAACAGAATCTGTCTCGGCGGCGGCAGCGAACGCGGCTGAGGCGGCGGCACCCCTCTGCGGACCCCGCGGCTCACCTGCGGAATCTCCGGAAGCGCCGCCGGCAACAGCCCCCGCTCGCGCCCCACCCGCAACGCGTACAACGCCAGCCAGGTGCTCTCCAAATCCACATTCACCTGATTAAACAAATACTCCATCGGCCGCCGCACCCGCAACACCTCGTCCGCGTTCGGATCCGCCAGTTCCACCCAGGCCCGGAAAACATCCGCATCCCGGTGCGTCCACGTGTAGGCGTTCAACGCCCGCTGCGCGCGCAACACCTCGCCGGTCAACTCCCCCAGCCGCTCCGCATCCGCCCGCCGCGAGGGGGATTCCCCCACCTGATCCGTCAACGCCTGCAGCCGCTGACTCGCATCCCACACCCGCAGCCAGTGCCCCGCCAGCACCTCCGCGTTCAACGCCAGCGGCCCCCAAAGACCCGCGCCCGGCCCCTCCCGCACCTGCCCCGCCATCAGCTTTGCCATCATTCCCGGCACCAGATTCTGAACCGACTCCCGCTCCGACTCCGCAAACAGTACAATCATCCACGCCAAATCCCGGGTCATATCCGGCGGCCCCTCCGAGCGGACCAGCTCCCCGAAAAAATCCAACATCGGATTCACCACCCGCTCCGCCTCCGGATGACCGCTCCGCAGCAGCGCCACCCCCGCCATCGCATTGGACCCGAACCGGCCTATCGCCCACTCATCCGGCCCCCCGGCTCCCCAGATCACCCGGTTTTCCCGACGCACAATCGCCCCCTCCGGATCCCGCACCAGCCTCCGCTCCATCCGCGTGCCCGTCTGTTCCCCCCGCACCCGGATCACCCGGCGCTCCAGGCCCCGCACCCCCTCCCCCGAGGTCTCCCGAGGCCGCACCACAATTTCCCGCTCCTCCTCGGCGAACACCGGAACCTCCACCAATTCCTCCCGATACCGCACCTCAACCGGCTCGCGGCCCAGCCGCTGACGCGACCGCTGCGGCGGCAGCATCCACTCATTCTCCTCATTCACCTGATCCACCAGAAAATCCCCCGCCCGCCGCACCGCCGCCTCCAGCGCCTCCGTCCCGGCAACGGACCGGCCCGCAACACAAAACCCAAACACCAACACAACGAGAAAAGCTTTCATACCGATTCCTTAAGCAACAAGGTTCAATCCATGCTTTTCCGAGTTTCGGAAAAACCAAACGCACCGTTTCCGAACCTCGGAAACATCGATTCACTCCTTATATATTATCGTCTAAAAAGAATTCCACCTTTTCCCTGAATTCCCTGCTGAAGGCCTGCAGCGTTTCCCGGTCAATCATTTGATGCCGACACATCGCCAGGATGGAAAGAGCCATGTTCGACCTTGAAAAGCGACCGAAAGCATCTGCGAGAATTTTCTGATCTTTCTCCATTTTATGAAAAGCGTCCCAAAAACGTTCCGTATGATTCCTTTCAGGATCCGACAGAATCACCGTCACTTCCTGATTAATCCTGTGCAGAAAACGCTCGCGGGCCGGAGCCACCAGCTTTTTGTAAAGCGTCCAATCGGATTCATTCGGAGTAAAATTCATAGTGACTTCACCTGTTAAAAAAATTTCCGCACCGTCCAAGCAAAAACGTTCGTTGTTTGACGCCCACCCCTCCCGCTCCCACCCCTCGCCCTCCGAGCTTGCTCGGTCAAGGGCGAAATCATCTCATTCCACGAATCAGCGACCAAAAACAACCCGCGATCTTCGAGCTTGCCTCGTGGATCGCACCCCATCTTATCCAGCGGAGAAATGAGTGAATACCACGGATGTTTGCCCGCCGCAGGTGGGTTGAAAGGCATAAGAGATCAAAAGTGGATTCGGACAGGGGATTAAGATTACGATTAAGATTAAGATTAAGATTAAGAAACGGACATCCGTGGTCCGGCAAGGCTATCCGTGGATTTCCTCCTTTTCCATTCGCGGGACGGCAAGGCTATTCGCGGGGCCCCATCCCCGCACCCATCCGTTGTCCGGCGAACCGCCAAAAAATATATGCCCCCACCCCTCGCCCTCCGAGCTTGCTCGGTCAAGGGCGAAACCATCTCATTCCACGAATCAGCGACAAAAAAACAACCCGCGATCTTCGAGCTTGCCTCGTGGATCGCACCCCATCTTATCCAGCGGAGAAATGAGTGAATACCACGGATGTTTGCCCGCCGCAGGTGGGTTGAAAGGCATAAGAGATCAAAAGTGGATTCGGACAGGGGATTAAGATTACGATTAAGATTAAGATTAAGATTAAGAAACGGACATCCGTGGTCCGGCAAGGCTATCCGTGGATTTCCTCCTTTTCCATTCGCGGGACGGCAAGGCTATTCGCGGGGCCCCATCCCCGCACCCATCCGTTCTCCTTTTCCATTCGCGGGACGGCAAGGCTATTCGCGGGGCCCCATCCCCCGCACCCATCCGTTGTCCGGCGAACCGCCAAAAAAAATATGCCCCCACCCCTCGCCCTCCGAGCTTGCTCGGTCAAGGGCGAAATCATCTCATTCCACGAATCAGCGACCAAAAACAACCCGCGATCTTCGAGCTTGCCTCGTGGATCGCACCCCATCTTATCCAGCGGAGAAATGAGTGAATACCACGGATGTTTGCCCGCCGCAGGTGGGTTGAAAGGCATAAGAGATCAAAAGTGGATTCGGACAGGGGATTAAGATTACGATTAAGATTACGATTAAGATTAAGATTAAGATTAAGAAACGGACATCCGTGGTCCGGCAAGGCTATCCGTGGATTTCCTCCTTTTCCATTCGCGGGACGGCAAGGCTATTCGCGGGGCCCCATCCCCCGCACCCATCCGTTGTCCGGCGGCCGAGGCTTGCCCTCCGCCCAAAAACCCGCTAGCCTGATCCGATGAACACGAAACGCGTTTTTCTCATCGTCATGGATTCTGTGGGAATCGGCTCCGCCCCGGACGCCGCCGACTACGGGGATGCCGGCGCGGCAACCCTCCAGCACACCGCCCAGGCCGTCGGCGGCCTTAAGCTCACCGCCTTCGAAGCCGCCGGACTGGCCAATATCCTTTCACTCCTACCCGATCAAGGACCGATCACCGGCATCCGGCCCGCCGCCGCGCCCGCCGCATCCTGGGGCGCCATGCGCGAGCGCTCCGAAGGCAAAGACACCATCACCGGCCACTGGGAAATCGCCGGCCTCCTCCTCAAACCCGGCTTCCACACCTTCCCGGTCAAAACCCCCGCCTTCCCCAAAGAACTCACCGACGCCCTCAACGCCGCCACCGGACACCCCCTGCTTGGCAACTGCCACGGCAGCGGCACCGACATGATCGACCGCTTTGGCGGCGAAGCCCGCGAGCGCAAAGCCCTGATCGTCTACACCAGCGCCGACTCCGTCTTTCAGATCGCCGCCCACGAAGACGCCGTCCCCCTCAAGCAACTCTATGCCGCCTGCGAAACCGCGCGCGAACTCTGCAACCCCTACCGCGTCGGCCGCGTCATCGCCCGTCCCTTCACCGGAACCTCCGGCAGCTACACCCGAACCGCCAACCGCGTCGATTACGCCTACGAAACCGAGGAACCCACCATCCTTCAGCACCTCCAACAGCATCAGGTGCCCGTATACAGCGTCGGCAAAATCGAAGACATCTTCGCACACCGCGGCATCACCCAAGGCTGGCACACCGGCGACAACGCCGCCTCCATGGCTCAAACCAAAGAACTGCTCGAAACCCTCGACCACGGTTTCGTTTTCGCCAATTTCATCGACTTCGATATGCTCTACGGTCACCGCCGCGCTCCACGCGGCTATGCCGACTGCCTGGAACACATGGACACCTGGCTCGCCGAAATCCTCCCGCTCCTGCGCGAAAACGACACCCTCATCCTCACCGCCGATCACGGCAACGACCCCGTCTTCAAAGGCACCGACCACACCCGCGAGCACGTCCCCCTGCTCGTCTTCCAACCCGGCGCGGCCGCCCGCGAACTCGGCATCCGCGACGGATTTTACGATATCGCCCAAACCGTCGCACATCTCTTCGACGTCCCGCCCATGACCCGCGGGAAATCCCTTTTCTCCTGAACAGCCGCCCGCCATGCCTCCCGCCGAACCGTCCACCGCGCCTCCGCCCTCCGCGCCCCGCAAACTGCCCCGCGCGATTTTCACCTTCGCCTTCGGACTGGTCCTCTGGAAAGTCTGCACCGGATACGACCCCGAAAGCTGGGTCCTCGGCATCCCCGCCGCCGGACTGTTCACGTACTTTGTCATCACCGGAGCGGAGGACGGCCCCCGCATCCGCTTCCGCGCCCTGCCCGGTTTCCTCGTCTATTTCCTCGTGCAATCCTTCCGCACCGGCATCGACGTCGCCCGCCATGCGATCCTCACCGGACATCAGGTGAACCCCGGATTCACCCAATACCGCTCCCGCCTGCCCGAAGGCTCCCCCCGCGCCGTGTTCGCCAACATGATCAGCCTCCTGCCCGGCACCCTGAGCTGGTCGCTCATCGACGACATCCACAAGATCCACATGCTCGAAGGCAATCCCCTCGCGTACGAGGAACTCGCCGAACTCGAGGCCCGCGTCGGCAAACTCTACGGCATCGATCTCCCGGAGCTTCCCTCATGATCCCCTCAGTCATCGCGCTGCTGCTCCTGCTCACCCTCATGCTCGCCTTCGTGCGCGTTTTCCGCGGCCCCTCCGCCGAGGACCGCCTCCTTGGGATTCAGTCCTTCGGCACCATCGGCACCGCCGTGATCATCCTCCTTTCCCAAAACACCGACCTCCAGGGCCTCCTCGACGTCGCCCTTATCCTCGCCATGCTCGCCGCCGTCACCGTCATCACCTTCACCCGCATCCTGCCCGGCGCCCGGGAAGTCGATCCGGAGGAGCAGCCGTGATCATCCTCGAACTTCTCTCCGCCGTCTTTCTCATCCTGGGCCTGTTTTTCTTTTTCGCCTCCGCCATCGGACTTCTCCGTTTCCCCGACACCCTCTGCCGCATGCACGCCCTCGCCAAAGCCGACAACCTCGCCCTCGGCTGCATCATCCTCGGCGTCATCCTGCGCCAGACCGATCTGCTCCTCGTCGCCAAACTCGTCCTCATCTGGGTCATCACCCTCCTCTCCTCCGCCACCGGCGGTTTCCTCCTCGCCCAGCGCATCCGCCGCAAAAGCCTTCAGACTTCAGAATAAAAACGGTCTTCAACTCTCTTGCAGAACGTCTCGCATCACTCTGATCGGGCGGAGCCAACGACAGAGTGAACGAGTTGGTTCGGCTTATGCTATATTTTTTGTTTGTTCTAATATTGGGATGTCAATTTCCTCATATTCAGATTCGTCAGCATCTTCAGGAAGAGGGCCAAGGCGAAGCATCACCATCACGTTAGCGGGCGAAAAATTCTCATCACCGTCTTTTACGGTTCTTAAGGTGTCCCAGGCCTCTTCAGGTATGGTGACCCGAAATGGCTCACGGTCTCTTTCGACATAAAACTCACCGTTACTAAATCTGGCGGTTCCGAACAAAACTGCACTTCCCCCGGATTGCTCCGTATAGTCCCAGATGAAGATCGCAATTTCTTCGCCATCTAAGTTTTGTGGTTTTAATTCCATAGTATATACTCCCAACGTTTAAACAACCGGACCGAGGCACAAGGTTGGGTATGAATGATGGTTCACACAAAATTCTCCATCGACACTGGTGGGTTAAAATATTTTTCCCGAGAGGCTAGCCTACCATATCCGCTCCAAACGTCCTTGCCAATTAACACTGGAAACCATTCTACTTCAAGATTTACTTCACCTTCTCCCAGAAATATTCGCCAAGGAGGGATATTGTTTTCAAAATTGTAATCGCAGCCATCCGCCATAATAAATGCTACGAAATGTTTAAAACCGAAACCAGCAGGACTTGACAGCACTTTACCGACTAACCCAGACCGTGGGCCAGTGAAATCGATATATCTTTCTGGTATGACCTCTATCACATGCCCGTTAAAGGGTAAATCATCTACCAAAACTGGTTTAGGATCGCTATAGTGGGTCCAACCCCAGCCATTCTCACAAAGGATAAGGAGCGGGAATCCGATTATGTCGGGACATGCGTCTGCCAAACTTCTAGGATTTAGTTTGACTGGAGGCTTTTGCATCATATTTTGTGTACGCCTACCCTGTCTGACGCGCGTCAGCGTGTTCAGACGAGGGTTTGGTTGGGCTTCTTCGTTTTGGCGAGAGATGTACTACCCGGTCACCCAGGATTATTTCGTAGGCCTTCAAATCCTCTGAGATTTTCTTCAGATCAGACTGAAATGCACGGGTATGCTCCATGCGGATATTTCGGATTTCTTCGACAAAGGGATCTTTCATGTTTCTTCTCCAAGAAATGCTTCAGGACTCACGATTTCAGGGCAAATATAGCCCGCTTCTTCCACGGTGTGCCTGATCCTGCCGATAGTGAACGGATTGTTGATGTGACTAAAATTCCACGTAACGATATAGTCCATACCGGTTGTGGACGCAATGGCGATATGCAGAGCATCGTCTGGATATTCTCTGGGCACGCACTTCGTCGTCATGAGGGCCTCGGCCAAATTCACCGCCTCCACGCTAGAGGCCAGGACAGGAAAATCTTCAATCGCCTCCAGACGTTTCGTCGCGACAGTAGGGTCTCCTCCGGAAGCCTCTTTCAAGACCAAAGCTGAGACAAAAGGATCAAGCGATTCTCCCAGAAGCTCCCAGAAGGAACGGGTGCTTTGCTGATGGCCCGCAATCACCATGTCCCGGCTAAACCTGCCGGTCTGATAACTGACCACAGTGGTTTCGATGTAGACCTTGGGTTTCATGTGTAAACCCTACAACATTCAGAACCTTGATGCAACCTTCAAGTCGCCGGCGCTCGTTATAACAGCTCCGCAACAAGGCCTGCCGGACCGCAATATCAAGAAGCGCCCAACCTTTCAGATTATAGAGAATTCAGTACGGGGTTCTTAACCGAATAACAGGCGTTCCATGCTGCCAATGCACATCTTCGTAACCGAAGGAATAGAATTTTCCCTCGAAAAGGATTTGAAAAAGGAAGGAAGGGCCAATTGAAATATTGAAGGGGAGCAGCGCAACGCCGTCCTCGTTGGTTGTCAACTCTGAGAATGCCGGTTGTCCAGAATTCATGGAAGCCATCGTTACAGTTGCACCCTGCACCGGGTCGCCCAGTGCGTTCTCGACCCGAAAAGAACCGACGCGGCGGGATTGACAAGCTGTAATTGATATCAAGAAGATGAGGATTAAAGCGTGTTTCATTTTCATCAGCCCAGCATTAAAGTCAAGCGGACCGCGCACTCGCGGTTCGCTTAGACGCTTTGTTGATTCCTACTCTTCGAAACCATACACGGTGTAACGGTTCCGAAAAGAGAAGTGCGACTAAAATTGAAATGATGATCAGTCCGACATATGGCACCCCAATTTCACTTCCTATAGAGCGAATTATGCTGGCATAGGTCATACAAAGAATTAACGTAGGCAAATAAGTTATACATCGATAAGAAACATGATGGTGCTTTAATAAAGCCATTGCGAAGCCAGACACCAGTGATGCAATAAGACTGAGCGGAAAAAAATATATCACACCGAAATTTGCGACTAACATACTTGCCCCGAATATTGTAGAAAGAGATTCTTCAGCCAAAGAATACCCGACTACACCGACACAGTATGCTCCAATGAAAGGCAGGCAAACTCCTGTCAGGAGAAAATGCGCAAGGTATGTTTTTTTCATCATTTTCCAAGCCAACAAGTGATTCAACGGGTCCATTGATCCACCCGAAAAAGTGGATCAACGAACAAAATTCGATTAGAATTAAACATTATAGATTCATACCTCATTCAGTGATCCACCTCAACATTTTTGTGATGCATCATTCATTGCAATTCTTTGTATGCACATGGCTTATGCCAACACCAAACGCTTGAAGGTTGCAGGGATGTCCGTGTGAACCTGCGGTTTACATTCTTTCGTTTCGGAGAACTCGACAGACCTTTTACGCGGACAGCCCGGTCAAAGACAAAATCCCTTCCGCCATTTCCCGGCCGATCCGCTGACGGTCAAAGCAGCGCTCCGCGGTCTGACGCGCCGCCGCCGACATCTTTCTCCTCAATTCAGCGTCCTCCGCCAGGCGCAGCACCGCGCGGTCAAAATCCACTCCGCAACCCGGATCCACCAGGAACCCCTCCCGTCCGTCCTCGACAACCTCCATCATGCCCTCCAGACGCGCCGCGATCACCGGAAGGCCGCAACACAGATTGTGCACCAGCGTGCTGGTGATGTGAAAATGATCTCCCGGAAGCCCCACCCGGATCGCCAGTCCCGCGTCCGCCGCGTTCAGAGCCTCCGCCACCTCGCGCAAACTGCCCAGCCAGCCGGTGCAACGCACAAGATCCCCGACCCCCAACGCCACAATCCGCTCCTGAACCCGCTCCGCCTCCGGCCCCTCACCAATCAGCAGAAGGCGAATCGACGGCAGCCGATTCCGCAGCCGCGCCACCGCCTCCACAATCCGCACATTGCCCTTGTTCGGATGCATGACCCCGTGATGCACCAACAGAAACGCCCCCTCATCAATTTTCCACTTCGCCCGCGCCGCCTCACGGTTTCCCGGCGCGAAAAGGGTGAGATTTCCCGGATCATGCGCCACCACGATTTTCGCCTCGGGAATTCCCGCCGACACCAAAGAATTTCGCGCCGCCTCCACCCGCACAAAAAAACGGTCCACTTTCCGCCACGACCGTTGGTCCAGCCGGTGAATCCACCCGGCCGGCTTCCGGAAACGGTGTGTCTCTCCGAAATACATCTCCAGAAACGAATCATGCACCGTCAACGCCACCGCGCCGCCATACCCCATGCGCAGCAGCAGAACCGACATTGGCAGCGTTTCATCCAAAAAGACCGCCCTGAAGCCGCGCAGCCGTAAATACAGGCCCAGCCAGGGCAGCAACGCCAGCCACAAAAACATCTTCGCCCGCTTGTCACCCTCCACCCCCCGCCGCACCCGGAACGGTAACCGGTGAACCTTCAATGGAAGCGCCCTCAGTTCCTCCCGCGCCTCACCGCCCCGAAAACCGAAGTGATGCACCTCACAGTGCGCCTCCAACCCGCGGACCAACTCGGGCAACGCCGGCAAAAAATCAAGATGCTCCCCGGCCCCGTATCGAAACAATATCGCGACTTTTTCCCGGTCAGGAGTTTTTTTATTCATCATTCATCACTCATCATTCCTAACGCGTCTTTAATGATTCGTCACTCGTCACTCGTCATTCGTCACTCGTCACTCGCCAAATCCGCATACAGCGCATCCAGAATACTCCGCATCCGCGCCTGATGCGCCTCTTCCCCAGGCATCCCGTTGCACAGCACCACCGCGCACAGCTCCAACTCCGGATCGCAAAACGCCGCCGTGCTCTGGTTCCCGCAATGACCGAACGCCGAGCGTGACGCGAAACTGCCGAACTGATACGGCACCTCACCCGGCGCATAATGATCGGACTGCAGCATGAAACCCAGACCCCAGTCCATTGTATGACGAAAGGTGCGGTCCATCATACCCACCCGGTGCGGCTGAACCAAATACCGTGCGGTCTCCGGCGTTAAAATGCCCGGCGTTCCCCGAATCATCTCCAGCATCGCCCGGTAGAATTTCAGAAAGTCTCCGGCCGTCCCGCGACCGCTCCCGCCCGGGCGGCAGGCCGTCACCGAACTGCGGCGGCACAAGGCCTCTGAAATCTCAGGCGAGTCTCCCGACGTGTCATACATCGCGGCCACCCGGTCCTCCAGCGAATCATAGACGGCTTCAGACATCCCGATCCAACAGGAATCCATGCCCAGCGGCAAAAAAATCTCTTCCCGGACAAAGTCCATATAATGCCTTCCGCTGATCACCCGCACCAGCTCGCCCAGCATATACCAGGCGCTGTCCACGTGATACCCCGCCTGCTCCCCCGGCACCCAGTGCGGCTCCGGCTTGGTCGCGCACAGCACTCCGATCGCCTCCTCCCAGGCACGCGGCACCCACCCCAGCGTCGCCCCGCGGAACCCCGCCGTGTGCGTCAACAAATGCCGCACCGTGATGCCTCCCTTGTTTTTCATCGCGAAATCCGGAATCCAATCCGCCACCGGACGGTCCAAATCCATCTGCCCCCGTTCCATCAGGAGCCCGACCGCCACCGCCGCCACCGGTTTGCAGGCCGACAGCCACAGCATCATGTGATCGGTTTCCAGCGGCTCAAAGGGCGCGTTCTGCCCCACCGCCTCCTCAGTCAACACCTCCCCCTTCCAGGCCACCGCCAATTGGGCACCGAAATGAAGTCCCTCCCCGATCCCCCGCTCAATCGCCGCCCGCGTCCGCTCCAGCGTCATACGCCAACCCCGTTCACCACGTTCTGCGGTGCCCCCTTCAAAAAGCAGCGGATATTCGCCTCCAACACATTCATTAAACGCTGACGCGCCTCCTTTGTCGCCCAGCCGATATGCGGCGCCAGGATGGTGTTCGGCGCGGACAGCAGCGGATTCTCCGCTTTGGGCGGCTCGGTGGACAACACATCCAGGCCCGCCCCGCCGATCGTCCCAGCCTTCAGCGCCTCCGCCAACGCCGCCTCATCCACCAGCCCGCCCCGGCCCGTGTTCACCAGAAACGCGTCCGGCTTCATCCACGACAACCGCTGCGCATTGACCAGTCCCTCGGTCTCCGAACTCAGCGGACAGTGCAGACTCACCACATCCGACTCCCGGAACAGCGTCTCGAGTACAACAAACGCCTGCCCCAGATCCTGCTTGCCCGCCGGATGCGGCGTGTAAGCAATCACCCGCATCCCCAGGGCAATGCCCAGCCGCGCCACCGCCTGCCCGATCTCGCCGAACCCGACCACCCCCATCGTTTTTCCGCTCCATTCCCGCTGCGGGGTCAACATATAACAAAAGTCCTCACATTTCACCCAGTCCCCCCGCGCCACCGAAGCGTGATGTTTCTCCACCGCGCGTCCGTGCGCCAGCATAAACGCCAGCACCAGCTCCGCCACCGAGGCGGTACTGTACGACGGCACATTGCACACTGGAATTCCCCGGTCCGCCGCCGCCGCCAAATCCACCGCATTGGTTCCCGTGGACATCAGACAAATCAACTTCAGGTTTGGCAGACGGGCGATCACCTCGCGGGAAAGCACCACTTTATTGGTCAGCACAATATCCGCATCCGCCGCGCGGGCCTCAATTTCATCCGGCGCCGTGCGGTCATAAACCCTTAAAGTGCCGAGGGATTGAAAGGCGTTCCAATTCAAATCATGCGCCTGGGTTGTAAACGCGTCCAGAATGCAAAGTGTGTGTGAGTTCATAGTCCCTTCCCCTGCCATGTCCGTGAAAAATCTCAATGCTAAACCGTTCGGATTTAATTTTATTGAAAAGTTGGAATTGCAATAAATAAAAAATCAATTATAGAATGCGCGTCCTCATAAATTAGGAAGGGAATTAAGGACCCCCGATCAACTAACAGAAAAAAACAGAGAGTATACTATGTATCAGTACAAAGCAGTAAAGAACGTTCAGCGTCCCGGCCGTCCCCCCAGCGGATTTGAATGGGTTAAAGAAAACGGTGTCGCCGTGACCAACGACAAAGGTGAATTGGCGTATCAGCCGAAATCCGAAACCGCTCCCAAAAAAGCGTCCAAGAAAACCGCCGGCAGAAAAAAATCCGCAGCCAAGGGCAAAAAAGCCGTCGAGGTTCCGGAATCTTCTCTGGCCGCGCTCACGCTGAAAAAAACCTACGCCGCGCTTCCCTATGAGAGCATTGTGAAGATTAACAAAATCACGGAATCCCTGCTCGAAAAAGCCAAAGAGGCCCGCAAAGCCGAATTGGAAAAGATCATCGACAAAACCAAAAAAGAATTGGCCGAACTGAAGTAATTTCAGCCGCTGATTTTTCAAAAATCTCCCCGGAACACCGCCACGCGGTTTCCGGGATTTTTTCTGGTGTTGGTTTGGGGTGAAGGTGTTATGGGGTAATGGGGTCTTGTTTTGGTGTTGTGTTGGCGTTTCCATTAATGCACTACACAACACCCCATCCCCCCTCAGCCGAGTCTCATCCCTTCAAATTCCGATTCCAATCGGCGGCGGTGTTGACCTCTCCTCTTACCCCGTCAACCCCCGGTTCAGCCGCAGCATCGGCAACAGCACCGCCAGGGCCACCAATAAAATCAGCATCCCCACCACCACAATCAGCAGCGGCTCCAGCAGCGCCAACAGGCGGCGCAAATTACGGTCCCAGGCGCGCTGATGTCCCCGGGCGGCGTGACGGAACAGCCCGCTCAAATCGCCCGAGGCCTCGCCCGCCCTCGCCCATCCCGGCAAATCCTCCCGCAACACCGGCACCGCCATAAGCACCTCCGCCAGCCGTTCGCCATGCGAAACCCGCCCGGCCGCCTCGGCGCAGGCGGCCGCAAGCCCAGGCGCGCCTGTCGCTTTTCCGGCGGTCTCCAAAGCCCGGTGCAGCGGAATGCCTCCCTCCAACAGCAACGCCAGCGTCCGCGCGAAGCGGGCCCGGGCCAGCGACCCCAGCGCCGGTCCCAGCACCGGCAGTCCGTACCAGCGCAGCGAAATCAATCCGCCCGGCCGACGCCGCAGCCCCGCAATCCCGCGCGCCAAAAGCAGCAGAATCAGAAACAGACCTCCCGCCCCCAGCGGATGCCGCACGCCCCGGCCCAGCGCCAGCACCCCCCGCGTCAACATCGGCAGTTCCTGCCCCACCCCCGCCAGCAACTGATCATACGCCGGCAATAAAAATCCGACCAAAACCCCCAGCACCACCAAAGCCACCAGGGAAATCACCGCCGGATACACCAGCGCCGTCCGGATCTGATCCCCCACCCCCGCCTCCTCCTCCAAATGATCCGCCAACTCCATGCACACCTGCGGCAATCGCCCCGCCGCCTCCCCCGCGCCCAGCACCGCGATCTCATCCTCCCGCGCGCCCCGCAACTGACGTCCAAGCACCTCGCTGAAATCCACCCCCTCCTTAATCTGATCCCCCACCGAAGCCAGCGTTTCCGCGCCCGCCGCCAATTCAGGATTCTCGCTCAGCAGCCGCAGCGCGCGGTCCAGCGGCAACCCCGCCTGCAACAACGCCCCCAACTCCCGATAAAGAACCGACCGCCGGCCCGCATCAAATTTTCCGCCCCGCCCCACCGGCAACACCTCTTTGGGGAACACCCCCTCCCCAATCAGCCGCTCCCTCGCCTCCTTCGCGTTCAACGCCTCCACCCGGCCCTTGCGCGCCTGACCGCCCGCCGTGTAGCCCTGGTACCGGAACGTCGGCATCAGTCCACAGCTCCCAGAACCGTCCGCACCTCGTCGACCGAGGTCAGGCCGGCGGCGATTTTCTCCTGACCGTCCCGCCACATGTCCGCAAAGCCCGCCGCCTTCGCCAGACGCTTGACTTGCTCGACCGACCGACCCTGCCGCATCGCCTCCCGAAGGTCATCATTCACCTCCAGCAACTCATACAAACCGATCCGCCCCATATATCCCTCGCGGCACCGCTCACACCCCACAGGCTCCCGCACCGTGACACCGGCCAGTTCCTTGAGCGGATCCGAGTCGCCCGTTGACTGATACACCCGCTCCTCCGCGCAGTGCGGACACAGCTTCCGCACCAGCCGCTGCGCCAGCGCCCCCCGGGTCGCCTCCGCCACCAGGAACGGCTCCACCCCCATGTCAATAATCCGCAGCGAGGCCGAAACCGCGTCGTTCGCATGCAAAGTGCTGAACACCAAATGCCCTGTCATCGAGGCCCGCACCACAATCTCCGCCGTCTCCTCGTCCCGGGTTTCGCCCACCAGAATCACATCCGGATCCTGCCGCAACAGCGACCGCAGACCCGCCGAAAACGTCAACCCGATCCGGCTCTGCACATTCACCTGGCCGATATCGGGCAACTGATACTCCACCGGATCCTCAATGGTCAGAATATTCCGGCGCAGCGTGTCCAGCTCGCTCAGCGCCGCATACAGCGTGGTGGTTTTCCCGCTGCCCGTCGGACCCGTCACCCAGATCACCCCGTGCGGCCGGCGGATGATCTCCCGAAACGGCTTCAACAGCCGGTCCGGCATCCCCAGCTCGCTCAGGCTCAACAACATCGATTCCCGTCCCAGCAGACGCAACACCACCCGCTCCCCGTCCGCCACCGGCAACACCGAAACCCGGATATCAATCTCCCGTTCCCCCACCCGCACCCGGGCGTTGCCGTCCTGCGGCAACCGCCGCTCGGCCACATCCAGCCGGGCCATAATTTTGATCCGCGACACCACCGCGTCCGCCACATCCAGCGGCACGTCCCCGTGCGGATACAGCACTCCGTCCAGACGGAACCGAACCTGCATCCGGCCGCCCCGCGGCTCAAGATGAATATCCGACGCGCCCTGTTCCAGACCCTCCAGCAGCATCCGGCTCACCCGCGCCGCCACCGGCGCCCCGCCCGCCTGACGCAACAGATCCTCCCGCTCCTCCTGACGGTCCAGCCGCGCGCCGCCCGGCCGCGCCGCATCCCCCCGTTCCCCGCCCTGCGCTTCCGAAGCGGCCCCGCCCGACCGCGCATACACCCGGTCAATCGCCTGGCGCACCGCCGCCTCCGGTGCCAGAATCAGATCCACATCCTCCCCCAGCAAAACCGTCAATTCCGGAAACTTCACCTCGACCCCCGCGTCCGGTGTGCACAGCATCACCTCCCCGTCCACCCGCACCGGCAGCATGGGACCCGACCGCAGAAAATCCACCGGCATCCCTTTCAGCACCCCCTGGTCCAGCCAGGATTCAGGCACAGACTCGACGAAGCGGCAGCGCAACTCCGCCGCCCGCCGACGCAACGAATCCTTTTCCGGCGCGCTCATAGCCCGTCACTTCGGGGAACACTGAGCCCCGTCCGCCGTTCCCAACGCTCCGCCGCGGTGCGCCCCTCCTCATCCTCGGTCACCAGATACGGCGTGACAAAAATCAGCAGATTGGTTTTCTGCTTGCGCTCGGTGGTGCTGCGGAACAGATACCCCAGGATCGGCAGGCTTCCCAGAATCGGAACCCGCCGGTCCTCCAGCACCGTGTCCTCGCGCAACAGACCGCTGATAATCACCGGAACGCCCTCCGGCGTGGTCAGCGTGCTCGTCACTTCCCGCCGCGCGATCGTCGGCGTCAGCGCCGTGCCCGGAACCGCCTCCTGAATGACCGACTCAATGCTCGGATTCAACTGCAGGGTGATCTCCCGGTTCGGATTCACCTGCGGCCGAACCGTGAGTTTGATCCCCACATCAATCCGGTCGATATTCTGAATCACATCCCGGTTGTCGCCGGTGCCGCCCGTGATCGTGGAGCGGAGAATCGGAATGTTCTCCACCACGCTCACCGTCGCTTCCGCGTTATTCTGGGTGCGCAGCGGGACGTTCGACAAAATATTCACATCGCGGTCCGTTTGCAGGGCCCGGAGCAGAAACGGCAGGCTCGGCACCACAGTTCCGTCCGGCAGCGTCACCGTTCCCCGCGCCAGCCCGAAGGCCAGTCCCTGCGGAAAGGTTTGATTCCGCGCGAATTCCAGCGCCGTGTCCGTTTCACCGGGGCGGCTGCGGCCGATGATGGTGGTGGACCCCTCCCGCGGTGCCTCCGTGGTCGCCCACTCCACCCCGAAATCAAATCCCCGGCTTTCGGCCACCTCCACGATGAGCACCTCGACCAACACCTGTTGGGGCGGACGGTCCAGTTCCTGCAAGAGATCCCGAACCCCCGAGAACGCCAGGGCGGACGCATCCACCAGCACCGCATTGTTCGCGGAGTCAAAGCCGACCGACACACTGTCCCGCGCATCCGTGTCCTGACGGCGCGACAGCAGTTCCGTAATCTGGCCCGCGGCCGATTCCGCCGACAAATAATTCAGGAACACCGCATGAAGCCGCCCCTGCGTGGCCGCGCTTTCCGCCGGAATATCCAGCTGCTCCACCATCGAGCGAATTTCCCGCAACTGCAGCGGCCCCGCCGAAACGATCAGGGCGTTCGCCTGCTCCGCCGCCACCAGCGTGAACCCCGCCGGCAAATCTCCCGCGCCGGTCGCCACCTGCGCCACCCGGCGCGACATCTGCGCCGAGGCCGTCTCCGCCCCGGTCAAGGCCTCCGATATCTGTCGCGCCAAATCCCGGGCCGACGCGTGTTTCAGCGGAATCACCGTCAGCGTGGTCGACTGCCCCGGCTGATCCAGCTCCTTGAGCAACAACTCAATCCGCTGCAAATTCGAGGCCGTGTCCGTAATCACCAGATGATTTGTGGGCGCGAACGCGGACAGCGCTCCCTCCCGCGCCCGCCGCACCATCGGCTCCAGCATCGGCCGAACATCCGTCGCCCGGATGTGCTCCAACTGGATCACCCGGGTCACCAGCCCCATCTGTACCAGTTCCTGGCTCACGCCCACCACCGTCGCCTGAATCGGCTCCTCGCCCTCCAGCCGGCGGATATGAAACGCACCCTCGCGCTCCACCACTGTGAAACCCCGCCCCTCCAAAACCGCCACAAAAAGCGGAAACACCTTGTCCACTGGTATGCTCTCCTGAGTCAGCACCGACACCCGGCCGACCAGCACCTCCTGATCCATCACCAGCGGCACGCCGGTCCAGCGCTCCACCAGCTTGACCAGTTCCGTCAGTTCAATATCCGGCGCATTAAACAATACGCTGGCCGGGCGGTCCGAAGCACGATCCGCAGAAGGCTCCGCCCGCACCGGCAGGGTCATTAGTAAACTCAAACCGATCAGACAGAGGCAAAAAGATTTCATCGTGAGATTCCGCGTTCAGAGGTTAAAAGAAACGATTCCAAATGGGTCAGTTCCGGCAGTTCCGGCAGTGCGGCCTTCATTTCCTGAACCGCGTCCTTCACCCCCAGCTTCCGGCGGTAAATCATCCGGTAAACCTCTTTCAGGGCCCGCACCGTTTCCGGCGGCACCCCGCGGCGCTCCAGCCCGATTTTATTGATCCCCCGGATCGCCAGGGGATTCCCGTCCGCCATCATGAACGGCGGCACATCCTGCACAACCTTCGCACACCCGCCGGTGATGCTCAGCCGCCCCACCCGCACAAACTGATGCACCCCGGTCAGTCCTCCGATAATCGCCTGATTCTCCACGATCACATGCCCCGCCAGTGTCGCCGCGTTCGCCATGATCACCTCATCCCCCACCACACAGTCATGGGCCACATGCGCATAAGCCATAATATGACATTTCCGCCCCACCACCGTGTCCACACCGTCCGCCGTGGCCGCGTTGACGGTCACGTACTCCCGCAGCGTCGTGCCGTCGCCGATCCGAACCCCTGGGCTCCCGCCGGCGAATTTCAGATCCTGGGTCTGGGTGCCGATCGACGCGAACGGCCACACCGTGCATCCCGCGCCAATCTGCGTGCGCCCCTCCACATTCACATGCGACTTGAGCACCGTTCCCGCCCCGATTTCAACCCCGGCCCCCACCACGCAGAACGGCCCCACCACCACATCCTCCGCCAAACGGGCTGAGGGATCGACTACCGCAAGAGCATGTATTGTCGCCATAATATTCTTCAGGAACGCTCAACGTGAAACATCAGTTCGCCCTCGGAAACAATCTCTCCGTCCACCCGAGCCGTCGCCTGCACCTTGGCAAGATTCAGCCGCACCTTCAGCAGCACAATCTCCATGATCAACGCATCGCCCGGCTTCACCACTTTGCGAAACCGCGCTTTGTCAATCGAACTGAAATACGCGATTTGCCCCTCACGCTGGTTGCGCTTGTTCAACAGAATCCCAGCGACCTGAGCCATGGCCTCCATCTGCAACACCCCCGGCATCACCGGATTCCCCGGAAAATGCCCCTGGAAATAAGGCTCATTCGCGGTCACATTCTTTAACCCGACAATCCGGGTGTCCCCGTCCGTCTCCAAAATACGGTCCACCAACAAAAAAGGATACCGGTGAGGAAGGGTGACCAGAATATCATCGATACTGTATTGCGCCATAATCGTTGCTCTCAAAAAAAATGTTTCTTACAAAGGTTTCAAAAAATAGCGCACAGTCCGGCGCAAGAATGTTGTCAACATCATATCCAAGGCGGATGGTCAAATCAAAAGCACGTTCAGTCCCTTGGAAAAAAAGAGTGTAAATGCGATTGAACTGTGCCAAGCTGGCGGAACACATGATGAAAACACCCCCCTGCAAAAAGATTCTGATCGTTGAGGATGAAGTGATTGTCTCCCGGGACATTCGTCTCCAGCTGGAAATGCTCGGATACGATGTGATCGGGGAAACCCGTTACGGGGAAGAGGCCGTGGACCTGACCTTGCGTCTCGATCCCGACCTGGTCCTCATGGATATTCAACTGGGCGGAGAAATGAACGGCATTCAGGCCGGCAGACAAATTATCGAGGAAACAGACAAACCGATCGTCTTTCTCACCGCGTTTGCCAGCGGTGACCTCTTCGAGCAGGCCAAAGCCATCTCTCCGGCCGGCTACATCCTCAAGCCTTTTGAGGAACGGGAGCTGCGGATTATTCTCGAAATGGCGGTCTACAAACAGAAAGTCGAACACGAACTCCGCCTCAAAAGCAATGCCCTCTCCGCCGCCGCCAATGCTGTGGTCATCACCGATAAAACCGGCCTGATCGAATGGGCGAACCGCTCCTTCACCCTGAATTCCGGATATTCCGCGGAGGAGGCCTTTGGCAAGCGCCCCGGAGAACTCCTCAAATCCGGAAAACATCCTCCGGAGTTCTACCAAGAGATGTGGGAAACCATCACCCGCGGGGAAGTCTGGGACGGCGAAATCACCAATAAACGAAAAGACGGGACCCTCTATCAGGAGCGGATGACCATCACCCCCATCTTCGCGGCCTCCGGGGCCATCACCCACTACATCGCCATTAAGCAGGACATCACCCAGGAGAAAGCGCTGGAAACCATGTACCTGCGGGCCCAGCGCCTCGAAAGCATCGGCACGCTCGCCGGAGGTATCGCCCACGACCTCAACAATATCCTCGCCCCTATCCTCATGTCGGGCGACCTTCTTCTAAATGAAACCCTCACCCCCGATCAGCGGAAAATGGTGGAATTGATCCACGAATCCGCCAAACGCGGAGCCGATGTCGTCCGGCAGGTTCTCGCCTTCGCGCGGGGCGAGGACGGAAACCGAACCGAGATTCAACTCCGTCACCTGATCGTCGAACGCTGCAACGTCTCACGGCAAACCTTCCCGAAAAATATTCAGGTAGAGGAACAGGTTCCACGGGATCTTTGGCCGGTTCAGGCCGACCCCACGCAAATCCACCAGGTTCTGATGAATCTCATGATCAACGCCCGGGACGCCATGCCCAAAGGGGGCACCCTTACTGTTACCGCCTGCAATCGAATTATCGACAAAGAGAATCGGTACCTTTCCAATGAACTGAAACCCGGCCCCTGCGTCGAACTGACCATTTCCGACACCGGAACCGGCATCCCACCTGACATCATTGAGCGGATTTTTGATCCATTTTTCACCACCAAAGCACCCGGCAAAGGCTCCGGACTCGGCCTGTCCTCCGCCATGGGCATTCTCCGGGGACATAAAGGAGCGCTCCGGGTCAACAGCACTCCCGGCGAAGGCTCCACCTTCAAACTCTTTCTCCCGGCAGACGCCCGCAAGAATCAATCCCCCGTTCAGCCCGAGCTGCCACACCTCCCCGCCGGAAATCAGGAGCCGGTTTTGGTCGTCGACGACGAGGACTCCATCCGCTGGATGATCCGTAACACCCTCCAATCCCTCGGCTACCGCGTCGAACTCGCCCGGAACGGACAAGAAGCCCTCGAGAAAATTCAGGACCGGAAAACCGACCCCTACCGTCTCCTGCTTCTGGATTTGATGATGCCGGTCATGAACGGGCCCGAACTCGTTTCACGTCTCAAACCGGACTTCCCGGAGCTGCCGGTCCTTATCATGAGCGGCATGCTCCCGGAAAACGGCCTCGAACAATACCCCGGACTGTCTCACCTCCCCTTCCTGCAAAAACCGTTCTCCATCGAAACCCTCGCGAATCTTGTGGCCGAACAACTCAAATCCGGCCCCGTCCCGCCGCCCAAAGGATAAAGACGCGGGCTTGCCCTCGGAGCATTTAAAGGTTATTCAAATCCCATGCGCCGCCGACTCGTCCTTTTCAGCTTTCTTCTGATCATTTCCCGGTGTCTGTTCGCCCAGACCGCCGCCGAATTGCTCGCCTCCGCGGAGACCGCCTGGCATCATGACCTCCCCGAGATCGCCGTCGATCATTTCCAGCGCGCCCTGAACCGTCCCGGGATCACAACCGACGAGGAGTCCATCGCCCGCCTCGGACTCGCCCGGGCCCGTCTCCAGGCCGGCCGGCTCAACGCCGCCCGCGAAACCCTCTCCGCGTTCCCCTCAACCCCCTCATCCGAACATCTTCAACACAAACGTCTCCTCGAAGCCGACATCCTTCTCCGGGAAAACGCTCCCGACGCCGCCCTTCAACTCCTGAAAACACACCCCGCGCCTCCAGCGCCGCTCGACATCCTCCACCTTCAACTGCAGGCCCGGGCCCTCGCCGCACTGGACCGCTCCGATGATGCCGTTCAACGCCTCAACGAACGCTTACAGGAGCGCCCCGACCCCGCCCTCCAGGCCGAACTCGCCAACCTCCTGAGCACCCGAAACCTCATGGAACCCGCCCTCACCCTCTGGCGGCAACTGGCCGGGGGCGATCCGCGCGCGCCTCATACCCGCGAGGCGATTCTAAACCTCGCACGCCATTATCTTGCCGAAAACGACCTCGAATCCGCGCGAAACCTCATCGTGCCCCTCATCGGCTCCGGCGAAATTCCCCGTCAATTCGAACAACGCCTCTACCCCGTCTGGATCGCCGCCCTCGAAACCGAAGGCCGCCCCCTGGAGGCCGCGCAATACCTCCGCGCCTGGGAGGAAATCCTCCCCCCCGGCTCCGACCGCCTGCCCCTCCGCCTCCGCCGGGCCAAAGCCCTCATCGACGGCAACGAACTCCAGCAGGCCGAAACCCTCCTCCGCCAGCTCATCGCCACCCGCGGAGACCATCCCGACCTCGCCCGCGTCTGGATGCGCCTGGCCGACACCCACCGCCAGAACAACCGCCCACTTCAGGCCATCGAAGCCTACGAAACCCACCTCTCCGTCTTCACCGATCCCCCCGGCATCCTCCAGGCCACCCTCAGCCTCGCCGAACTCACCCTCGCCCGGGGCCAGGTCGCCGAAGCCCGCATCCTCTTTGAACGCGCCTGGAACCAGACCCCGGACGACCATCCCCTCCGCCCCCATATTCTCCTCAAATGGGCCGACACCGATTACCTGCACGGCGACCTCGAAACCGCCCGGGGCCGCTATCAGGAGTTCATCCGCCTCTACGGACCCGGACATGAACTCTATCCGCAGGCCCGCTTTCAATCCGCTCTCTGTCTCGCCCGCCGCGACACCCTCAACCAGGCCCTCCGCGAACTCACCCAGCTCCGCCTCGCCTTCCCCGAGCACCCCGTCGCCGAACGCGCCCTCCTCCAGCAGGCCGTCCTCCTCGTCCGCTTCTTCCGCCTCGAACAGGCCCTCGGCCTCTTCGACACCTACCTCAACCAGTATCCCGAAGGTCAGTTCGTCGCCGACGCCCTCGCCGACAAAGGCCTCGCCGCCTACCGCCTCGGCTTTTTCGAGATGGCCCTCCTTCACTTCGAAGAGGTCCTCAACCGCTTCCCCGACCACCCCCGCGCCGAACAGGCCTTTTTCATGCGCGGCTGGGCCCTCTATCTCCTCGAAAACATCGACGAGGCCCTCCAGGTCGGCCACGCCTTCCTCGAAAAACACCCCGACTCCCCCTTCCGGACCGATGTCCGCTTCTGGCTCGGCGAACACGCCTTCAACCGCGGCGATTTCGAAAGCGCCGGCGAAACCTTCCTTCACATTGCCGAAAACGCCGACACCCCCGACACCCGCTCCAAAGCGCTGTACCTCGCCGGACGCGCCGCCATGGGACAAGGCCGCT
Organism: Verrucomicrobiota bacterium; assembly: GCA_020831625.1. Classification (GTDB taxonomy): domain Bacteria; phylum Verrucomicrobiota; class Kiritimatiellia; order SS1-B-03-39; family UBA6053; genus PXAS01. Next base: position 66,573 of record JAFIGD010000025.1, read on the forward strand.
TCCAGAACGCCCTGGAACACTTCACCCGCTCCCTCGAAGCCAACCGAAACGCCCCCCACAGCCCCGAAGCCCTCTTCCATCAGGGCGACGCCCTCACCGAACTCAACCGCTTCGACGACGCCATCCTCATCTTCAATCAACTCATTCAGCGCTTCCCCGGCTCCACCCTCGCCCTCGCCGCCAAAGGCCGCATCGGCGACTGCCACTTCACCCTCGGCGAGCGGCAGGACCCCGCCCGCCTCCAGCAGGCCCTCTCCCACTACCGCCTCGTCGAGGAATCCTCCGGTGCCCCCCCCAACCTCCGCTTTCAGGCCCTCTACAAAATCGCCCTCACCCTCCAGACCCTCGGACGCACCGACGAGGCCCTCTCCCAGTACCTCCTCGTCATCAACCGCTTCCAGGAGGACCGCAACCGCCTCGACCCCGAAAGCGCCGCCTACTACTTCAACCGCGCCGCCACCGCCGCCTCCCAAATCTACGAACAGCGCCAGGAATGGCGCAACGCCATCCAGATCTACCGCGAAATCGTCGCCTCCGGCATCCAGCCCGCCGCCCGCGAAGCCGAGGAGCGCGTCCAGAACCTCCGCCGCGAACACCGCATTCTCTTTTAAACGCCCCCCCTTTCAGGAGAAACACCCACCATGTACGAATTGATCCAAGCCGGCGGTCCCGTCATGTACGCCATGGCCCTCATCAGCCTGCTCGCCGCCCTCATCTTCCTCAATAAACTCCTCCAGCTCCACCGCGCCCAGATTCAGGCCGCCGACTTTCTCCAGGGCCTCTACAACGTCCTCCGGCGCGGCAACGCCGCCGAAGCTGTCGCCATCTGCGAGGACACCCCCGGCCCCGTCGCCCACCTCGTCCGCGCCGCCATCCTCAAAGTCGAGGAGCCCCCCGAAGAAATCGCCAAAGCCATTCAACAGGCCGGCCTCGCCGAAATCCCCCGCATGGAACACCGCCTCAACCTCCTCGCCACCCTCGGCAAAATCGCCCCCATGCTCGGACTCCTCGGCACCGTCCTCTCCCTCATGGACTCCATGCGCATCCTCCACAACAACGCCCCCCTCACCAACGCCGACGACCTCGCCGGCGGCATGTGGACCGCCCTGCTCACCACCGCCGCCGGCCTCACTGTCGCCATCCCCATCTACGCCGGATACAACCTCCTCGTCAGCCGCATCGAATCCCTCGTCCTCGACATGGAGTTCGCCGGCTCAGACATCCTCGCCTTCCTCCTCAAAAACCGGAAACTCTACACCGAGGAGTAACCCCATGAAACACTCCGACATCGCCCACTACCGGCAACTCACCGCCCTCAAACGCCACTTCACCGCCCGCAGCCGCCGCTTTCCGCCCGTGGTCGAACCCGCCGCCATGGTCGATGTCGTCCTCCTCGTGCTCCTCTTTTTCGTCTCCAGCTCCTCTTACGTCACCCGGCCCGGCGTCCGCATCAACCTCCCGGAGGCCCTCCACGCCGAAGGCCTCTCCATGAACGCCGCCGTCGTCACCCTCACCCAGCAGGGCGTCGTCTTCTTCAACGACCGCCGCATCCCCCTCGACGACCTCCGCACCGCCTTCGAACAATTCAACTTCGAACACCCCGACACCCTCCTCGTCATCGAAGCCGACGCCCAAGTCCCCCACGGACTCTTCATGCAGGTCCACCAGCAGGCCGTCAGCGCCGGCATCCGCGACATTGCCGGAGCCACCCGCAAACCCGCCACCACCCGAAGCCTCTAGCACCATGCCGCGCGCGAAACGCCTCCGTCCGGACATCCTCCACGCCCTCGCCGTCGCCGCCGTCGCCGGGCTCTCCCACCTCGTCTGGGCCGTCATGCCCCTGCCCGCCCTTCCCCCGCCGCATCCCCCTCGACGACCTCCGCACCGCCTTCGAACAATTCAACTTCGAA
>JAFIGD010000026.1 GCA_020831625.1 Verrucomicrobiota bacterium
AAAAGGGCCGAGAATATGCTGATAATGACACCGTGTCATCTTTTCGTCCGGTGTCCTTAGAATCTCGGCGAGCATGTCCTCAGTGAAGTCGTTAAACGGATCACTAAGTGACGTAGGACGTTGATATTTTAGATCGAGAGCAGGCATTTTAAAGGCAGAACAAGTTATTGAGCGTTTTTCGGGTATCTTGCACCGGAGCTTTATTTTGATCAAGCATTTTCTACATTTTGTGGTTGAAAAGGATTTTGACTAATCGTATAACTACTCAAACGAACATGTTATACGTTATTTATATAAGTCCATGAACGCTCCACCCGCTGATGTATTTTCGAGTTTTTCTGACGCTCTGAAGAAGATGGGCGTGTCAGGTCAGGGTCATGGGGAGGCGTTGAAATGGCTTCGGTTTTAGTGGGATTTTTGCGCATGTATCGTCATGTCTTTTCCTTGAATCACCGTCAAGGCCCCTTTGGATTTGAGCGTGGACAGCCACATCTGATCCGCCCCGGTTCCGACGGTCGGAAAACCGCAGTCTGTTTTTCCGAGTCTCGGAAAAGGACCTCGCGTAAATTTCATCCGCAACAGAAGAGGGGAACCACGGATGGACACGGATTTTTACGGATAAGAAAACTTCGAACGTTGAGAATCGAAAATTGAATGTCGAACTTTGAACAACAGGCCATGGGGCAGAGAAGAAATTGAACCACTGATTACACTGATTTTCACTGATCTTTGAGGCAATGTGCTTAGAGGCAGGGGAGAGTTTTGAACAGAAGGACGCGAAGAAAGCGAAGGGAAGAGCGGCTTCGCCGCGGATACAGGATACGGGATACAGGATACGGGATACGGGAGAAGTTTGAAATCGAACATCGAACATCGAACGTTGAACATCGAACATCGAACATTGAACATCGAACGTTGAACGTCGAACTTTGAACAACGTCGAACGGTCGAACGTTGAGGGCAGGCTCAATAATTCTTTTTACGGACCTGGAAAAAGAGGCTGTAGAGGACGGGGACGACGAGGAGGGTGAGGACGGTGGCGAAGCCGAGGCCGAACATGATGACGACGGTCATGCTGCGGAAGAAGGGGTCGGCGAGCAGGGGCAGCACGCCGAGGATGGTGGTGAGCGCGCCCATGGCCACGGGGAGGATGCGGCTGACGGCTGAATCGACAATGGCTTCGGTGAGTTCTTTGCCTTCGCGGCGTTCGATGTCGATTTGATCCACGAGCACAATGGCGTTTTTGACCAGCATGCCGATGAGGCTGAGGAAGCCGAGGATGGCCATGAATTCGAAGGGGGCTTGGAACAGCAACAATCCGACGGTGACGCCAATGAGGGCGAGGGGAGCGGTGAGCCAGATGACCAGGGGCTGTTTGACGGCGTTGAACATGATGACCACGGCGAGAATCATGGCGGTGAAGCCGTAGGGTGCGGTGATGGCGAGGCCTTCGTTGGCTTCGCGGGAGGCTTCGAGTTCTCCGTCCCAGACGAGGGAGTAGCCGGGAGGGAGTTCGATGGCTTCGATTTGCGGGCGGAGGCGGTCGAGCAGCCGTCCGGCGGGTTCGCCGGCGGGGGGATCGGCCTGCACTTTGATGGCGGGGAAGCGGTTCTGCCGCCGGATGAGGGTGTCTTCGAAGACGGTGTCGATGCCGTCGATGAACTGGGAGAGGGGAATGGAGCGGTTGGCGGCGGGGCTGTAGACGAGGACGGTGCTTAGCCGGTCGAGGTTGACGCGCTCCTCGAGCGGGGCGCGGGCGATGATGGGAATCATTAGGTCATGATCGCGGAAGACGCCGACGGGGGTGCCGCCGTAGACGGTCTGGAGGGCGGCGTGGAGATCGGGGCGGGAGAGTCCGGCGCGGCGGGCGGCGGTGTCGTTGATGCGGGGGCGGACGACGGGGACGGGTTCGCGCCAGTCGTCTTTGACGGCGGTGGCGTCGGGATCGGCATTGAAGATCTCTTTGGCTTCGGCGGCGAGTCTTCGCAGCACGCGGGGATCGGGGCCTTTGAAGACGGCCTCGATTTTGGCGGGGAGGGGGCTGCCGAGCATGAATTTCCAGACGCGGATCTGGGCCTGGGGGAAGGCTTCGGTGAGTTCGTCCTGCAGGGTGGCGACGAGGTCGGGGATTTTGCGGAAGTCATCGGCGTCGATGAGCAGTTGTCCGTAGGCGCTGTTGGCGGGTTCGGAGCTGTAGGTGAGCATGAAGCGGGGGCCGCCGGAGCCGATGAAGGCGGTGATGTTGCCGAGGTCGTGGTGCTCGCGGACATAGGCTTCGACGTCGGCGAGTTCTTCGGCGGTGCGGGAGATGTCGGTGCCCTGCGGGAGCCAGTAGTCGATGACGAACTGGGGGCGGGTGGAGTCGGGCATGAAGCCGGGGGGGACAAAGCGGAAGCCGAAGAGGGCGAGGAAGAGGGCGGCGGCGAGGAGGCCGAGGGTGAGGACTCGGTGGCGGAGGAGGCGGCGCAGGGTGGCGGCGTAGCCGCGGTAGAAGCGGTTGGGGCCTTTGTTTTCTTTGCCGGGGGGATTGGGTTTGAAGAGTTTGACGCAGAGGAGGGGCACAAGGGTGACCGCGAGCACCCAACTGAGGAAGAGGGAGTAGCCGATGACCCAGAAGAGGGAGCCGGCGTATTCGCCCATGTTGGTGGGGGAGAAACCGATGGCGCTGAAGGCGAGAATGCCGACGGCGGTGCCGCCGAGCAGGGGCCAGATGGTGGTGCGGACGGTGTCGGTTGCGGCGGTTTCGGGATCCTCGCCGGCGCCGATGCGCAGGCGGAGGGCGTCGGTGATGACGATGGCGTTGTCGACGAGCATGCCGAGGGCGATGATGAGGGCGCCGAGGGAGACGCGGTGCATGTCGATGCCGTCGAGGAGCATGGCGATGAGGGTGCCGCAGACGATGAGCAGGAGGGTGAAGCCGATGATGACCCCGCTGCGGAAGCCCATGAACACGAAGAGCACGATGACGACGATAACGATGGCGGTGACGAGGTTGACGATGAAGTCGTTGATGGAGGTGTTGACGCTGTCGCCCTGGTCGGAGACGGTGGTGAGGGTCATGCCGAGGGGGCGGTCGCCTTCGAGTTCGCTCAGGCGGGTGCGGACGCGTTCGCCAAGGGTGACGATGTTGCCACCGCTGACGTTGGAGATGCCGATGCCGATGGCGGGTTCGCCGTTGATGCGCATGAGGGCGCGGGCGGGTTCGCGGATTTCGCGGCTGAGGGTGGCGACATCGCCGAGGGCGATGAGGCGGCCGCCGGGGCCGGCGCCGATGCGGAGTTCGCGGAGGGACTGCAGGCTGGTGGCGGGTTCGTTGGGGGAAATGCGGAGCCGGAGTCCGTCGAGGTCGAGGCTGCCGGCGGGGGTGACGAGGTTCTGTTGACGGAGGCTGTTGAAAATGAGTGCGGGGGGAATGCCCATGGCGGAGGCGCGGCTGGAGCTGATTTCCACAAAAATCGCCTCCTGTGGCGCGCCGTGCATGGAGACTTTGGCCACGCCGTCCACGAGCAGCAGTTCTTTGCGGAGGTCGGAGGCGTAGTCGTTGAGTTCGGAGAGGGAATAGTCGGGGCCGCTGAGGGCGTAGAAGAGGCCGTAGACATCGCCAAAGTCGTCGTTCACCAGCGAGGGGCCGGCTCCGGGGGGGAGGGCGCGCTGGGCGTCGAGCACTTTGCGGCGGAGTTTATCCCAGATTTGCTGGAGTTCGTTGGGGGTTTTGGCGAAGCGCATGTGCATCTCGACCTGCACCTCGGATTCGCCGGGGCGGGAGATGGAGGTGATTTTTTTGACTTCCTGCAACTGCTGGATGGCGGCTTCGACGGGGTCGGTGACCTCATTGGCCACGGTTTCGGCGGAGGCACCGGGGTAGGAGGTGAAGATGACGGCGGTGCGGATGATGAATTCCGGGTCCTCATAGCGGCCGAGGTTCTGAAAGGCGATAATGCCTCCCGCCAGAAGGAGGATGACCGAGAGGAAGCTGAGGGTTTGTTTTTTGAGGCAGAGGGCGGCGGGGTTCACAGTCCCTCCCGGTCCCGGGGTGTCCATTCACGCACGGAAAGGCCTTCGCGGAGCTGGGCGAGGCCGGTGGTGACGATTTGTTCGCCGTCGGAAAGCCCGGAGAGGATCTGAACGCCTTCGGTGCCGGGGGGGCCGACTTGCACCTCGCGGGCGTGAACCGTTTGGGTGTCGGGGTTGAAGACCCAGACCTTCGCGGTGCCGTCGGGGCGTGATTGAACCGCGCGCAGCGGAACGAGGTGAACGGCTTGACCGCCTTCGAGGATGCCCTCGACGTCAAGGGTGGCGGACATGCCGGGGAGCACGGTGCGGTTTTCGGGACGGTCGAGGGTGAAGACGACGGCATAGGTGAGGGTGACGGGATCGGCGACGGTGGCGATTTCGCGGAAGGTGACCGGGAAGCGCTGACCGGGAAGGCTTTCGAAGCGGAGGGAGGCGTCGACCGCCTCGCCGGTGCCGGGTTTTACGCGGAGAATCAGCGGTTCGGGGACGTCAATGACGACATCGAGGGGGCTGAGGGCCTGAAAGAGGAGAATGGGCTGTTTGGCCTGAATGGTGCTGAAATTCTGGACGAGCCGCCGGGAGACGACGCCGTCGAAGGGCGCGTGGATTTCGGTTTTCTCGAGGGCGCTCAGGGCGGTGTTCAGGTCCTCGGCGGCGGTGGCGGCGGCGGCGCGTTTGCGGTCGATTTCGGCATCGGAGACGGAGCCGACGAGTTGCTCGAAGCGGGCGCGTTCGGAGGCGGCCAGTTCGGCGGCGGTGCGGGCGGAGGCGGCGCGGCTTTCGAAATCGCGTTTGTTGAGGGCGGCCAGGAGGGTGCCTTTTTCGACGGCGCGGCCTTCGGTGACGTTCAGGTGTTCCAGCACGCCGGGGACGTCAAAGGCGAGTTCGACGCTTTCGCGGGCGCGGAGAACGGCGGGGAAGCTCATGCGCTCGGTGTCGTCGGCGGCGCGGACGGTATGGAGGCGGACCGGACGGGCCGGAGTTTCGGGAGCGGGCGGCTCGGTGCGTTTGCCGCAGGCGGTCAGGAGCAAGAGAAAGAGGAGAAAGGAGGATTTATACATAATGGGAACTTCTTTGTTAGGATATTGCTATTTCTATAATTAGTGATGATCCTTGGTCAAGGAAAAGCGGGGTGAAAGGGGCGGTTGGAATGGGTTCGTTGTTATTCCGGTTCGGAGAAGAGGACATAACCAGTAATTTCGCTGACTGCGGAAAAACCTTACAAATCCGGAGGTTGGTTTTGACCAATAGTCTCCATGTCCCAGGCCCTTTGTTAGCTTCCTTGCCTTCTGTAAAAACGTGCGGGTTTGAAAGGGAGGTGCTGCAGGTGAATGACTGTGTGGGGAAGCCGGGGCAGGATGCCCCGCGTCCTGTGGTGGTGGGAGCCGGGGCAGGATGCCCCGCGTCCTGTGGTGGTGGGAGCCGGGGCAGGATGCCCCGCGTCCGGCGAGGAAAAGCCCTCAAAAACAGTGTTTGGCGAGTTTTTGATAGAGGAGGGCCTGGGCGTAGCGGTCGGTTTCTTCGCGCAGGGTTCCGTCCGCATCCGGGAAGACGCGGGCGTAGTAGAACTTATTGGTGAGCAGTTCGGGGGCGAAGATGAGCACATCGCCGGGCCCGGCATGGGTTTTGAATCCCCGCATGGCGAGGGTCCACAGGGTTTTGAAATCGGCAAGATAGTCGCCGCCGGTGGCCATGCGGGGTTTGTCGTTCACGGTTTCGACCGGGGCCTGCATGAAGCCGGGGGCGGCGATGCGTCCGTGCATGAAGCCGGTGCGGTCGAACACGGGTTGCATAAACGTCAGCTTTTGCGCGAAGTCTCCGTACACCATTTCCTGCCCGCAATAGTAGTGGCTGTAGTCGGCGTTGAGCAGGAGGTCCGGGTGACGTTTGAGCAAGTGCACCGTGCGCCACATGTCCTGGGTGACGGTGGCGCGATGGGTTTCGACAAAGGCGGGGAGACTGTGGCGGTCAGAGGCCTCCAGCACCGCATGCACCAGGGCGTCCACCTCCGCGTCGTCCTCAATGCCCCAGGCGAGGTGCAGGGTGATGCAACTGTCGCCAAGATCCTTGTGGCGTTTGAAGATGTCCTCCACCTCGGCGGGGGTGTTGATGCGGTCGAGGCCGCAAAAGGGCAGGATGTCGGAGCGGGGCGAGAGATCGGTGACCTGCACGCCCTCAAAGCCGTCCTCTTTCAGTTTGTGCAGCGCCTCGTCTCCCTGAAGACCGGGCCAGTCGCTGTCCGGCGGCAGATCGAAGAGATTGTCGAGGTTGAGGTAGATTCGGAGTTTGGGTTGATCCCGGGTTCCGTCATTCAGATATTGGGGCATGGTTGTCTCCTTAAAACTCATCGTACGCGATCTGGTCGGCGGTCACGCCGTGCTCCATCAGCATTTTGGTGCAGGCTTTGATCATCATGGGCGGACCGCAGAGATAGAATTCGAGGGCGGCGGGGTGGGGGTGGTCTTTGAGGAACTGTTCCTCGACGACGTGGTGGATGAAGCCCGCGTGACCGGTCCATTCATCCTCTGGCAGCGGTTCGGACAGGGCCAGCTCAAAGCGGAAGTTCTCGTTATTTGCGGCCAGATCCTCAAAGTATTCCTGATAGTAGATTTCCTGCCGGGAGCGGGCACCGTACCAGAAGCTGACCTGCCGGGCGGTGTTTTGGTCCTCGAAGAGATGTTCGAGGTGGGCGCGAAGGGGGCCCATGCCCGCGCCGCCGCCGATGTAGACCATTTCTTTTTGGGTGGGTTTGATGTGGAAGTCGCCGAAGGGGCCGATGGCGGTGACACTGTCGCCGGGTTTGAGGCTGAAGACGCAGGCGGAGCCGACACCGGGCGGGCAGTCCTGTCCCGGCGGCGGGGTTGCCAGACGCACGTTGAAGACGAGTTTGCCCTCCCCGTGCACGCGCCCCGCGAGGGAGTAGTTGTTGCGCTTGGGATTGGGATTGCTGACCTCGAGGTCGAAGACGTGCTGGTTGGCCCAAACCGTTCGGTAGGGTTCGGGGATGTCGAAGTCTTTGAACTGCAGAAGCACGTATTCGGGGATGTCGAGCTGCATGTAGTCGCCGGGGGTGAAGTCTGGAAGGGTTTCGCCCTCATCGGCTTCAAGGGTCAGTTCCCGGATGAAGGTGGAGACGTTGCGGGTGGCGGCGACGCGGAGATTGAGCCGTCGCTCGTCGCGGGCACCGGCGCCGCCGGGCTGGAGGAGGTTGAGCCAAATGCGTCCGGCGCGCTCCTCGATGGGATAGGTGGCCAGGCCGCGGCAAATGGGCGCGCGGGCGGGGGAGCCGTCCTCCAGCTTGAAGCGTCCGTTGTGCTTGGGGCATTCGATCATGTCGCCCACGATGAGGCCGTCGGACAGATGGGTGTTGCCGTGGGTGCACATGCCGTCGGTTGCGAACAGCTTTCCGTTCGCGTCGCGGTAGAGGGCGAAGGTTTTCTTGCCGTGATCGAAGCGGATCACATCCTGGTTGCCCAGATCGGCGGCGGCGCAGATTTCCAGCCATCCGTCGGTGTCGGGCTCGGCGTCGGAGGTGAAGCTTCCCTCCTCGACGCGGGCTTTGGGCGGGGGCAGTTTGCGTTTCACGTGCCAGGCGGGATCTTTGACCTGCTTGAGAATGGCCGGAAAAATTTCTTTCCAGGCCACATACAGGCCCGGATAGGGTTCCGGGCAGTCGTCTTTGACGGCGGCGTGCAGTTCCGGAAGGCGGTGGTAGGGAACCAGCGGGAACATGTGATGCTCCACGTGATAGTTCATGTTCCAATACAGGAAGCGGTGCAGGCGGCACATATAGACGGTGCGGCAATTGAGGCGGTGATCCAGGACGTTTTCGGCGAGGCCCGCATGTTGAGTGAGGCCGTAGATCAGCATCAGCCAGGTGCCGAAGAGGTGGGGCATGAGGATGAGAAACAGAGGCAGCCAGGTCTGGAGGATCAGCGCCGAGGCGATGACCGCCAGATAGATACCCAGATAAATCCGGGCCCGGAAAATGACCCTGCCGAACTCGGTTTCGGGAATGAAGGTTTTCTCTTCGGGGGTCATGCGGCCCAGACTGTGGGTCGCGATATGTTTGAAGTAGTTTTTGTACACCGGCAGGTTGAAGACGCTCAGAAACAGAGCTTTCAGATCGGGCGGGCGCGGCACCGCGATTTCCGGGTCGCGGCCCACGATGATGGTGTCGCTGTGATGGCGGGTGTGGCTCCAGCGCCAGACGGTCGATTCGCGCATAACCATAAAGGACGCGATTTCGTAGAGGGCGTTGTTCATCCAGTCGGTTTTGAAGGCGGTGCCGTGGCTGGACTCGTGCCAGCGCGAATCCGAGGTGGAGGCGTAGAGCACCGCGTAGCAGAGATAGGGCAGGGCGGCCCAGGCCGAACCCCACAGCATCGCGGTCGCGATCCCGAAACCGAGGATCAGTGCGAACCAGATCAGGGTGTCCCGAATGGCGGGGCCGTCTTTGCGTTCCAGGAGGGAGCGCATGACCGCGCGGGGGACCGGGCACTGATACCAGTCCGCCTCCGCCAGACCCCGTTCGATTGCCTTGCGCGAATTCTCGCCCACCAGACTGTAGTCCAGGGTCTTCAGGGGCGGCAGCACCGCGTGGGATTCGTGTTCCATGATTTCAGCCATAGCAAACTCCTTGATGGATTGTTTCAGCGTATACTACACGCAAAGTCTGTCTGAAATCTTCTCGCATTCGCTCAGAAACATCTCATTTTTTGTGGATGTGTGCTGCCGCCGAACTCTGAGCGGCCGATTGTGACCGAGGTCAGGGAGGGTCTTCGCGGGTGAGGAGCATAAAGCGGACGGGCTGGGGGAAGTCGGCGGGTGTGAGGGGCGGAAGCTCCCGGAACAGATAAAAGCGGATGAACTTGCGGCGGACGCGGGGGCGGGTTGCGAGTTTGCTGACATTATCAACGGTGAGGGCGTGCCAGTGTTGGCGGGGCCAGTGGATGAGTTCGAATTCCCCGCGCGGGGTCCAGCCCTGTTCACGGTAGAGCGCTTCCCGGTCGGGTCCGGTGATGCGGACGGCGGCTTCGGGCACGGGCAGGGGGCTGAAGTGAACGGGATAGCCGCGGAGATACCAGGCGAGCGGCCAGGTGTAGTCGGGATCGATATGCACGGGGGCATCCGGGGCGTGTTGATGACGGGCGTCGAGGATGCGGAGCGCGGTTTTGATGTGCGGACCGGCGTGGGCATAGAACAGGGGTTCATTTGGCGATTCGGCGAGAGGACCGGCGGCGCGGAAACTGTTGAGAATGAGATGAAGGAGCAGCGGGGTGAGGAGGAGCCGGAGGCGGGTCCGCGCTTCGAACGCGGCGGCAAGGACGGGTCCGGCCAGAAGACAGAGCGGGAGGGTGATGTGAATCAGCAGCCAGGGCATGCGTTCGCCGGCGAAGGAGTAGATCAGCAGATTTCCGAGCGTGTACAGACAAAGGACGAGGGTTGTCGGTTCCCGAATTCGCCGGAGGCTGAGAAAGAAGGTGATCAGGAGCAGCGGGGTGTACAGCAGGAGGAGGGAGATATAGAACAGGGGGTCGGAGGCGCCCCGCTGGACCTCATGCTGGGCGAGCCAGTATCCGAGACCGGCGGCAATGCCGCTGGTGAGCCCCTGGGCGGGGTTGCTGAGGAGGGTGGAGTAGAGGAGGATTTGGATCCCCCAGAAAAGGGAAAAGGCTTTGATCCAGGCGGCGAAGGCGGGGCGGTCCTTAAACCAAAGGGCCGCGATGAGCCAGGAGACGGAGGAGAGGCTGAGGGCGGTGGTGAGGGCGATGCGCTGCAGGGCGGGATTGCGGGTGGCGAGGGGATCGGCGCCGATGAGCGTGAGCGGCAGCGCGGTGGCGAAAGGGAGGGCGAGGGTGAGGAGGGTGACGGCGATGTCGCCCCAGCGCATGTCGGCGCAGGCGAGGGTTCGGGATTTCCGGAATCCGATGCCCGCGAACAGCACCGCGACCGCGCCGAGGACGGTGCCGTGGATAAACGCGACCTCTTTACAGGCGAAGCTCAAGGCCAGGCCCAGCGAAAGCCGGATCAGGTATTTCGGGGTTCCGGTTTCGCGGTAGCGGAGGGCGGCCCAAAGCAGGATCAGTGAAAAAAGGCTGATGTAGATATCGTTGCGCAGATAGCGGCTGTAGTAGAGCAGTCCGGGAGAGACGGCGATGAGGGCGGCGGCGGTCAGGGCACCGCTTTTGCCGAGCCAGCGGCGGAAGCCGACCGCGGCGAAGGGGACGCAGGCGGTGCCGGCCAGAGCGGGAGCGAGGCGGGCGGTGAAGTCGGTGGCCCCGAAAAGCGCATAGACCAGCGCGTTGAGGTGAAACAGCAGCGGCCCGTGCATCATGGGGTCGTGTTCGTAATGAAAGGCGCTGGCAAGATACCAGGAATACAGGGCGTGGAGCGATTCGTCATGGCTCATGGCGCGGTGACCCAAACCCGCCAGTCGGAGAAGAAGCGCCAATATGGAGAGAAGAGTGACGAGTGACGAGTGACGAGTGACGAGTGGGGAGTGAGGAGTGACGAGTGGGGAGTGACGAGAGAAGAGTGACGAGAGAGGAGTGACGAGTGGGGAGTGACGGGTGACGAAGGAGGAAAGGCGGGTGAGGAGGGCGGAAAGGCGGGTGGGGGGACGAGGGATGGAGGACGGCGGAGAGGGATGAGCCGGCTGCTCGGCGGGCCCGTCCTCGGCTGAGGGCGTTTGCGGGTGATTCTGGGAGGGTAAACGGATGTTCATTGGAGAAGTAAAGGCTCGGCATGCAACGCACTGCGGGAAGGCTTGTCAGTTTTCATGCCCCGGGACAATGAAAATGAAGCGAGAAACGTCCTCCCTTGCGCCAAGGTCCGCCACATCCGCCGTCCTTTGAGCCTGTTCGCTTTTATTTATGCGGTGGATCAGGGTCTGATGGGCATAAATTATCCTAAAAGGATAAATTTTGCTTTCCGTTGTACGAAAATGTATCTATAATTTGTGCCAAGCCTTTTTTTAAAGAAAAAGAATGTGACCTGTGAAGGTTAATGTTTACATTTCGCTTGTAGGGGATTCTCCCTGATCCGGGAACGAATCTCCTCACAAACAACTAACCGTAATTCTCCTGCATTTTTCAAAACCATCTCCTAAAGAACAGATCCTGTAATCCATCAATCCTCAAAACACAAAGGCACGAAAACATGAAAACAAAAGCACTTCTTCTCACAGCGGCCCTCGGGCTGACCAGCGCGATTGCGTTGGCTTCTCCTTTCACTGTAAATTTTGATTTCGCTGGTGAACCCGGCGATCAACTTTCAACAGCCGGTGACTCTAATTCATTGCTTGTGACAGACGCAATCATTGACAGAGGCCCAGGCATCTCCGCTGGAGCCGCCGGGAATTCCATAAGCTCCTCCGCTTGGAATGAACTGGATCCGAGCGAAGACTATTTTTCCTTCAGGTTTGATGTTGATCCCGGTTACTTTGCCTCGATCAATAATTTAAAGATAGGCACCCGTTCCTCCAATACTGGTCCCGGTGACCTCGGGCTCGTTTACAGTGGAGACAATTTCAGTTCCACGCTTTTTACCTTTTCCCAGTCGGGTACAGCCTTCCTGAATTCCGATATCACCCTCAACCTGACAAATTTGACCGGTGAAGTTGAATTCAGAATTATTGCTCTTTCCGATACGCGCGCTGACGGATCGACTGGCATAACTTCCGGAGGCACGTTTCGAGTCACTAATTTCTTTGATGGAGGCGATACCGGAGGAACTACTTTCTCTGGCACTCTGGAAGTCATCCCCGAGCCCGGCACCCTCGCCCTCATCGGCATGTCCGCTTTGATCCTCTACTTTCGCCGCCGCCTGAAGGCCTGACCGTTCTCCTGTATCTCACGACCAAAAAACTCAACAAAAGAAAGAAAATAGACATGAAAACAAAAGCCTTTCTCCTTACAGCAGCCCTCGGGCTGACCGGCGCGTTGGCGTTGGGGGATTCAATTTGGAACTACGACTTTGGTGATGATGGTGCGTTTACAACTAACAATACTGTTTCAACAACGTTTCTTCCTGTTCCCCCATCCGGTGGTGGTACTGCAAGGGTTCGCGTCGGTAACAACGCAGGGGGCGGATTCGAAGTCTCGGATGGTGCATTGACGATTACCTCTGCATCTGGTGGATCTCATAATAAATTTTCTATATATGATTACACTCCAGGAAAAGCTTTTACTTTTAATTTTGATATTTCATTTAACAACTCTGTTTCTGGGACTTGGATTATGGTTATCGGTGACGGTGCAAATTTTTCAAACAACTCTGGTTTCGCCGGTAACCAGACATTTACTGGTCTTCAGTGGGTAATGGGAGAAGAGAGTATTACTTCCTCCGTGCGAGAGGGGGGGGCTTGGAATCAATCATCTACTACCCGATTCGCTAAAGAAACCCAATATTCTATACAAATTTTTGGAAACAACTCTACTTCATCTATTCAGTATGGCGAAAATATTTTGGCAGCTAATACCGTGGATATTTGGGTTAATGATTCAAAAATTCTCACTGGAATAGGAAAAGCTTTGCTTTTGGATGATTCCTTCATTGATTCTTTTATGTTTTATGGGGAAAATTCTATAAGCAATAGTTCAGAACTAACTATTAGTAATCTGTCGTATGCTAATTACGCCATCCCCGAACCCGGTTCCCTGATTCTGATGGGGATTATGGGGGTTGCGGCGTTCGTGGTGCTCCGCCGCAAGCGGGCGTAATGGGTCTAATCAGCTTCAACCTCAAAACCGCGTCCGGGAATCCGGGCGCGGTTTTTTGTTTTCAGATGGTGTGAAAGCAGCCGCCGAGGAGTTGGATGCGTCCGGGAAGGCGGGTGCGGACGGTGAAGCGGGGAGATGGGGGGAAATCGTGCGGTTGGAAGCCTTTGCGGATGGAGAGGAGTCCGTCGGCGCGGGCGAAACTGTGGCGGTAGACGCGGGCGAAGAGGGAGAATCCCCGATAGCTCCAGCGGCTGCGGCGCAGGTCGCTGAAAACAAAGCCGCGTCGGCAGTGGCGGGCGGCGTCATTTATAAGTTTTTCGACCGCCGCGTCGGGGAGGTGATGCAGAAAATGATTGGCGAAGAGGTAGTCGAAGGGCTCAAGGGCGGTGAGATTCAGGGCGTCGGCCTGAAGAATGGTGAGTCCGGAAACATCGCCGTGGCGCGTTCGGGCGTAGTGAACGGCGCGGGGATCGGCATCGACGGCGGTGATGTGCAGATCGAGGTTTTTGCGTTTGGCGGCCCGGAGCAGCCAAACGGGTAGATCGCAGGCCCCGGCTCCGAGGTCGACAAGGTGAAACGCGCGTCCGGGCTGCATGTCGGCGAGCACGGTTTCAGTGAGCAGGCCGCGGGCCCGGCTGAAGAGTCGGTTGATCTGATGAAACTGATCCAGGGTGCGGTTGAGTTGGGCGGGATCGCAGTCCGGGGAATCCATGCGTTCCGCTTCGGTGGCGCGCCGGCTGAAATCGGGGGGCGGATTGCGCATGGCGAAGGTGCGGGCGAGGGTTTGGTGTGTCGGGGGGTGGCGGAGGGCGCAGCGGAGGACGGCGGCGCGCATTCGGCTTGCGGGTGCGCCGGTGCGGGTGCCGAGGAACATGCCGGCGGCGGCGCGGCGGGAGGCGGACCGGAAGGCGCGCCGGCGGATGCGGGTGTATTCGGTCAGGGCTTGGGCGGTCGGTGCGGGCAGGATGCGGGCCAGGTGGGCGGCGTCGGCGAATCCGGTGTTCATGCCCTGGCCGCCGATGGGACTCAGGGTGTGGGCGGCGTCGCCGCAGAGAATGACATTGTTTTTGTGAAACGTCCGGGCCAGGGCGCGGCGGGGGGTGAAGGCGCAGGGGGGACTGTGGGGGCGGTCGGTGAGGTTGATGTTGGCGGCGTCCTGAACGCGTTGCCGGAGGGTGGACAGGTCGGGCGGCGCGCCGTTCACGCACTGGGCGACCCAGCGGCGCTGTCGGTTCGGGAGCGGAAAGGACTCCACGGCGCCGCGCGGGGAGAAAAAGAGGCGGGCGTCGGGGCCGAGGTCTTCGATGTCGGGAAAATCGGCCATGACAAAGGTCACGGGATAGGTTTTTTGATCAACGGGGATGTTGAAATATGTGCGGAGAGGGCTGTGCGCGCCGTCGCAGGCGATGATGTGACCGTCATGGCGGTCGGCCTCGGCTGGCTCCCGGTCGGTGCCTTCGAGAAAAGTGACGGTTGGGAAGGATTGAAGGCGTTGCCGAAGCAGATCGAGGGTTCCGAACTGCGGAAGCGAGAGGATTTGATTTTCCGAAGGTCGGAAATCAAGGATGCCGACCGGGCGGCCCTGTTCGTAGACGCGGGCGCGGGGGATGAGGACTCCGCGTTCGAGAAAGGCGTTTTTGAGATCGAGGGTGTCGAGGATATCGAGGGAGGGCGGGGTGATGCCGATGGCCATGGACGCCTGGGGGAGTCCGGTTCGTTTTTCGTAGAGGATCACGTCCTGATTTTGTCGGCCCAGCAGGCAGGCGAGGAGGAGGCCGACGGGGCCGGCGCCGACGATAACGATCGGTTGGGTCATGGGGTAATCCGTTGCATGAGGGCGGTTTCGACGGTGAGTCCGGGGCCGAACGCCATGGCGGCGGTGCGGGTGCCGGGGGGGTGTTGGCTGAGGCCCTGTTTGAGCAGAAAGAAGAGGGTGGCGCTGCTCATGTTGCCGTGGGTGCGGAGAACACCGCGGGCGATGTCGAGCGCGGAGGCCGGGAGGCGGAAGGCGTCGGAGATACGGTCAAGAATCGCTTTGCCGCCGGGATGAACGGCCCAGAAGCCGATGTCATGCACCGGCCATTCCAGTGTGTCGAGGTGTGGCAGGACGGCCTGGCGGATGTTTTCGCCGAGGATGTGGGGGACATAGGCGGAGAGGACGATGTCGAAGCCGTGATTTCCGATGTTCCAGGCCATGTCGTGTTCGCCGGCGGGCACAAGCGTGGTGGCGAGGTGCTGCAGTTGGTAGCCGGGGTGTCCGGTGGCGGGGGGACGGGTGCTGACCAGGGCGCAGCCGCCGCCGTCGGCGAAGAGGGAGGAGGCGACGAGCGCCTCCGGGTTGTCGGTTTGCAGTTGCACATGCAGACTGCACAGTTCGAGGCATTGAATGAGCACGACCGCGTCGGGATGGGCGCGGCAGATGGTGTTGGCCATGCGCAGGGCGGGGAAGGCGGCATAACAGCCCATGAATCCGAGGTGAAAGCGTTCGACGGTTTGGGCGAGGCCCAGGGCCTGAACGATGTGGTGGTCGGGACCGGGGGTGTAAAAACCGGTGCAGGAGGCGGTGATGACGTGGGTGATGTCCGCGGGGGAGATGCCGGGGGCGGCTTGGAGCGTTTGGCGGGCGAGTTGGATGGACGCGGGCTTGGAGATGCGAATGTAGTGTTGGTTCCGGTCGCCGGTGAGTTCGTTTCGCCATTGCCCGTGGGCATCGGGGGCGAAGAGTTCGCGGGGGCCGTCAAAGGGGATGCAGGTGTGACGGGTGTCGATCGCGGATTGTTTATAGATGTGGCGGACGATCCGCCGGGCCCGTTTGTCGGGCAGCTGGGTGGCGAGTTGTTCGGCGGCATCGGATTGAGACAGGCGTGCGGGCGGGGTCCAGGTTTCGACAGCATGAAGATAAACGGGCATAAGAGATCATCGGACAGGATCAAGGTTTTGCAATGGGGGGGGGGCTCATGCGGCGGCCACGGCGGTCTGTGGCGGGCAGAATCGAACTAAAGCGTTGTCCTGTCGTTGACCTTATGCCCCGATCCCGGCCGGGAGGTGAGCGGACAGAGAGAGACAGGCCGAAAAGCCAACATTGGGAAAAAGGGAATGTTTACAGGGTTTTAGACAATAAAAAGCCCGGTTCTGGCGGGAACCGGGCTACGGGAAAATGGTTGCCGAACTAGGATTCGAACCTAGACAAACGGAGTCAGAGTCCGTTGTGCTACCGTTACACCATTCGGCAAGAGGTGATTTCTTTTCCTATATCCGAATGTCGGAGCAGGTCAAGTGTGTTTCAGTCTTTGTAGGTGTGTTCGGGAGCGGGGAAGGCGCGGGTGCGCACGTCCTGGGCGTATTGCTCGAAGGCCTGCCGCATTTGTTCGCCGAGACGGGCGTAGACTTTGACGAATTTGGGGGTGAATTCGGTGAAAATGCCGAGCATGTCGTTCAGCACGAGAATCTGGCCGTCGCAGCCGGCGCCGGCGCCGATGCCGATGGTGGGAACGGGCACGCTTTCGGTAATGGCCTGCGCGAGGGGGGCGGGGCAGGCTTCGAGGACGATGGCGAAGGCCCCGGCCTCGGCAAGGGCTTTGGCGTCGTTTTTCATTTTTTCGGCGGCGGCGTCGCCCCGGCCCTGTACTTTGTAGCCGAGTTCTTTGACGGACTGGGGGGTGAGTCCGATGTGGGCCATGACGGGAATGCCATTCTGCACGAGGCGTTTCACGAGTCCGGCGCGCTCGGCACCGCCTTCGAGCTTGACCGCGTCGGCGCCGGCCTCCTGTAGAAACCGTCCGGCATTGCGGACCGCCTCGTCGTCGTTGACCTGATAGGTCATGAAGGGCATGTCGGCGACGACGAGGGCGTTTTTCACGCCGCGCGCGACGGCGGCGGTGTGGTGGAGCATGTGGTCGAGGGTGACGGAGAGGGTGGAGTCAAAGCCGAGAACGGTCATGCCGAGGCTGTCGCCGACGAGGATGAGGGGGATGCCGGCGGCATCGACGAGGCGGGCGGTGGGGGTGTCGCTCGCGGTGAGGGTGGGAATGGGCTCTTTGCCTTTGAGGGCGCGGAAGGCGGCGGGGGTCATTTTCATGGGATCATTTTCAGAGGGTCGGTGTTTTCTTTTTACGAATCGTAATCGTGCTCGTGCTCGTAATCGTAATCGATGCTTAGATTTTATGTGGGATTAGGATTAAGATTAGGATTAAGATTAGGATTACGATTAAGATTACGATTAAGATTAAGATTACGATTAGGATTTAAGGGGAGAGTATCAGTTGAGAAGGCGTTAGGCTAGGAGATTTCGTGGGAGATGATATACCCTCTTTATTCTTGCCTTTTCAGAAAAAGTATATACTGTACATACATGATTGCAAAAGTGTTTAAGTCTGGAAATTCCCTTGCCTTGCGGCTTCCGAGAGAACTGTGCCCGGTTGAAGGCGAAATGAACATTGAGCCGCAGGGAGAGCGCTGGATTGTCACGCCCGCCAAGCCGCAGGCCTGGCCAGCGGATTTTTTTAAGGAGATTCAGATTGAATCGGATTCGTTTCGCCGGCCGGATCAGGGGGATCACCGGGAGTTCACGTTTTGAAAAAGCTTTTAGACACCGACACGTGCATTTCGATTCTTCGGGGAGATTCAGCCGTTGTGGAAAGGGCCTCGCTGAATGTTCCGGATGATTTGGCGTATTCATCCGTCACCCGGTATGAACTTTACCATGGCGCCGCACGTTGTCCGGAACCCCGCCGCGAAGCGGAAGCCGCCAAGGTGAAGCGGTTTCTTGGCGTGCTTCATGAGGTTCCTTTTGATTCTGAGGCGGCGGATCGCGCGGCAGAGATCCGTGCCGGGCTTGAGGCGAAAGGAACTCCCATCGGTCCGATGGACCTGTTGATTGCCGCGACCGCCCTGGCCAACGATATGACGTTGATCACCGGAAATCTTCGTGAGTTCAAGCGGGTCGAGACTCTGACGGTTGAATCGTGGATGTAGATTCTAACCGTTGCGCTTGCGCATCACCGCTTTTTCGGCTTCGACGAGGAGGAAAACGGCGGCGCCGACGAGGATCATGGGGATCCAGGTGATGCCGGGGAGGGGGACGGAGGCGAACCAGTTGTTCATCGCGGGCGTGTAGGTGAAGACCAGCTGTGCAAAGACGACGGCGAGGCCGGCGTAGAGGATGAAGGGGTTGGCGGTGAACAGATCTTTGCGCAGGGAGGTTTCGCGGATGAACCGGCTGTTGAGCAGATAAAAAATCTGGCTGAAGATGAGCGTGCCCACGGCGGCGGTGCGGGCCGCATCGAGGTCGGCTTTTTGTTTGACCCAGAAGAAAATTCCGAGGGTGCCGAGCATAATGATCACGGAAACAAAGCTGATGCGCCACAGGAAAAACGGCGGGAGGAGCGGTTCGCTTGAATCGCGGGGCGGTCGGGACATGACCGCTTTTTCGGGGGGCTCGAAGGCGAGGGCGAGACCGAGGGTGACGGCGGTGACCATGTTGACCCAGAGCACCTGCACGGGGCTGAGGGGGAGAGTGAAGCCGAGGAGGAGGGCGACAATGATGACCAGGGCTTCGGCTCCGTTGGTGGGGAGCATGAAGAGAATCGCTTTTTTGAGGTTGTCGTAAACGGTGCGGCCCTCTTCGACGGCGTGGGCGATGGAGGCGAAATTGTCGTCCGCGAGCACCATTTCGGAGACTTCCTTGGCGGCTTCGGTGCCTTTGATGCCCATGGCGATGCCGACATTGGCGGTTTTCAGGGCGGGGGCGTCGTTCACGCCGTCGCCGGTCATGGCGACGATATGGCCGCGGGACTGGAGGGCTTTGACGAGACGGAGTTTATGTTCGGGGCTGGTGCGGGCGAAGACGTTGTTGGCCTCGGCGATATCGGGCAGCTCCTCGTCGGAGAGGTTTTCGAGTTCCGCGCCGGTGACCACGCGGCCTTTGCCGAGCATGCCGATCTGGCGGGCGATGGCCTCGGCGGTGAGGCCGTGGTCGCCGGTGATCATTTTGACGGTGATGCCGGCCTGCTGACAGCGGGCGACGGCCTCGATGGATTCGTCGCGGGGCGGGTCGATGATGCCGGTGAGGCCGAGCATGACAAAGCCTTCGCCGACGTCGTCGAATGAAAGGGCGGTCTGGCCGCTTTTCGCGGGTTTGAGGGCGAGGGCGAGCAGGCGTTCGCCGCGGCGGGCGACGTGTTCGATAGCCTCGTCCCAGTAGGCGCGGTCGAGGGGCACGTCGCCTTCGCCGGTGCGCTGGGAGGCGCAGCGTTCGAGGACGCGTTCGGGGGCGCCTTTGAGGAAGATGATTTCCCCCTGTTCGGCATCGCGGTGCAGGGTGGCCATGAATTTGTGTTCGGACTCAAAGGGGATGCTGTCGATCCGCGGGTGCCGCTTGGTTTGCGCCTCAAGGGTGAGATCGGCTTTCCCGGCGAGAGAGAGCAGGGCTCCTTCGGTGGGGTCGCCCTCGACGCGCCAGAGGCCGTCGGTTTCGCGGAGGCGCGAGTCGTTGCAGAGGAGGCCGACGTTGACGAGATCGGACAGGGCGGGGGCGGACTGCGGATCGATGTCGTGCACCTCTTTGGAGAAGGTGCCGACGGGGGCGTAGCCGACGCCGGTGATTTCGTAGAGGTGTTCGGCGGTGACCACGGAGGTGACGGTCATTTCGTTGCGGGTGAGGGTGCCGGTTTTATCGGAGCAGATGACCGAGACGGAGCCCAGCGTTTCCACGGCGGGCAGGCGGCGGATGATCGCTTTGCGGCGGGCCATGGCCTGAACGCCGATGGCGAGGGTAATGGTGAGGATGGCGGGGAGGCCTTCGGGAATGGCGGCCACGGCGAGGCCGACGACGGCGAGAAAGGCTTCGGCGAGATCCATGCCGCGGATCCAGACGGCAAAGGGAAAGACCAGCGCGGCCACCCCGAGAATGGTGTAGGTGAGCAGGTGACCGAAATGGGTGACCTGGCGGAGGAGGGGGGTGGTGAGGCTGGGGGCGGAGGAGACGAGGGCGTTGATGCGCCCGATTTCGGTGTGGGCTCCGGTGGCGATGACGACGCCGGTGGCCTGACCGTAGCTGACGATGGTGCCGGAAAAGGCCATGCATTTCCGGTCGCCGAGCAGGGTGGAGGCGTCGACGGGATCGACGGATTTTTCGACTGGGAGGGATTCGCCGGTGAGTGCGGCCTCTTCGACGCGGAGGGAGCGGCTGTCGAGAATGCGCAGGTCGGCGGGCACTTTGTCGCCGGACTGCAGGTGCACGATGTCGCCGGGCACCAGGTCTTCGGCGGGGAGGGTTTGCTTTTCGCCGTTGCGGGTCACGGTGGCCTCGGAGGAGAGCATGCCCGAGAGAGCACCGAGGGCTTTTTCGGCTTTGCCCTCCTGCACGAAGCCGATGACGGCGTTGAGCAGGACGACTGCGAAAATGACCCAGGTGTCGATCCAGTGGTCGAGCAGAGCCGTAACCACGGCGGCGGCGAGGAGGACGTAAATGAGGATGTTGTGAAACTGGAGCAGGAAGCGGCGGACGGGTCCGATGCGGTGCTGGGCGGGCAGGGCGTTGGGGCCGTGGGTTTCGCGGAGGGTGGCGGCCTGTTCGGCGGTGAGGCCTTTGTCCGGGGAGACGCTGAATTCGTTGAGGACATCCTCGGTGGATTGGGCGTGCCAGACGGGTGATTCGGTTGGTTTCATGGTATGTTGTTGCTGTGGGGGATGGGGGTCGGTTGAGCTTCAGAATCTTCCAAAGGAAGAGGATAAAAAATAAGCGTTTATCTTGATCGTAATCTTGATCGTATTCGTAATCGAAACGGGTGTTTTTTCGATTAGGATTACGATTACGATAAGGATTACGAAAAAAACCGGCTTGGTTGCGGGCGGAAGTCTGCTTCAGACTACACAGGGACCTTTGAATTTCAACGAAATACGGGTGGATTTGATTAAATGAGTCTCAAAATGAGACTTTTTTGTTGATTATAAAAAGGAAAGGTTCTATTTTTTCAGTATGAAAACAATGTCAGTGAGAGAAGTGAAAGCAGGATGGCCGCTGGTTGAGCGTTCTGTTCTGCAGGGTGAGGAGGTTCTTGTTTTAAATCATGGCCGTCCGGCGGCGCAGATCGGTCCTCCCGTCCGAAAACGGGTGGAGGTTTGGGAAAATCATTTGGACACCGCCATTCCCAATCGAGGCGCCTCCATAAAGGAAGTTGTCGATGCGGACCGCGGGGGGTGCTGGTGAAATGCTGTATCTGGATACCAGCGCGTTTTTAAAACTCTATTTTCTGGAAGAGGATTCGAAAGCGGTCAATGATCGGGTGATGTCCCAGTCTGAACCGCTGCCCCTTTGGGATTTTCAGGAAGCGGAGTTTTACAATGCACTCCGGTTGAAGGTCTTTTGGGGCGACCACACAGAGGAGGAGATAAATCATTTGCTTCAGCACTTTCAGCGCCGGAAGCGAAAGGGGGTGTATTTTGTTCCTCAAATTGACAGGTTGGATTTGATGGAAACCTTTCGGGATCTTTCCCGTCATACTCCGGAATTGGGGTGTCGGACGTTGGACATTTTTCATGTCGCCTGCGCTCTGGTCATTGGGGCGGACACGTTTATGAGTTTTGACCAGCGCCAGAAGCAGTTGGCGAAGCGGGCGGGATTATCGGTTCCGCAAGGATGATCTATTGACTTTTCCGGGTTGTCTGGTCATGTTTGCGGTATGAAGCGATATGGTTTTTCGTTGGTACCTTTGGTGATGGTGTTTTTCGCGGTGATGGCGGAGGCGTCGGAGGATGTGCGGGCGCGTTTGGCGCGGGCGGAGGAGGATGTGGCGCTGGCGGCGGCGACGGAGGCGCGGATCGCGGAGCGGCTGGCGGCACTGGAGGCGGAACCGGAGGCTTCGGAGGAGGCGCTGGCGGCGATGGGGGTTTATTTAGAGGAGGTGACGCGGATGCGGGAGGGGTTTGAGGAGACGTTGCGGGCGTTGGAAACGCTGGCGGCCGAATCGCCGGATCCGGCGGTGGCGGAGGGCATGCGGTCGTTTTCGGATGCGCTGGCGGTGCTGCCGGAGGTGGAGGAGGACGATGAGCTGGCGCGGATGATTGCGGAGTTTGATGAATCGCTTTCGGCGTTCGACGGGGTGATTCATGATCATTTGGCGTCGCTGCGGACGCGGATGGACCGTCGGCTGGACGCGGGATCGGCGGCGGCGGGGCCGCGGGCGCGGGCGGCGGCGGAGGCGGCTGAGCTGTTGCGGAGCATGGGGGTGGATCCGGGGATCGAATCGGACGGGGAGGCGGGGGAACGGCCGCGGGCGTCCGCCGGGGTTGGGGAAGGGACCGGCGCTTCAGGGAACGGACGGGCCGCCGGGCGGCATGAGGATATTGTGGCCCGTCAGCTTCGCGAAGCGGCGGAAAAAGAAACCGATCCTGAACTGAGGGAAAAACTATGGGCGGAATACGAAGCCTATCTCGACGGGCGTTCCTGATTCTCGGGCTGCCCGCGGTGCTGCTGGTGCAGACCGGCTGTCCCTCCCGCGGGCCGCGGGGGATGCGGCCGACTTCGCTGCATGAGGCGATGCAGCCGTTCTCGCCGGAGGAGCGGCTGAATGTGGGGATCGAAATTTTTGATCCGGGGGACACGTCGCCGTCGGCGATGGAGTCGCAGACGACGAACGAGCAGATCCGCAAGGCGGAGACGCATTATATTCCGATGCACTTGAAGAACACCATGGACGCCTCGAATTACTGGGGGGAGATCCGGGTGGTGCCGCCGGGGGCTCGGGGGGTGGATTTGATTGTGCGGGGAACAATTCTGCGGTCGAGCGGGCAGGAACTGAGGGTGCATATCGACGCGGAGGATTCGCAGGGATACTCGTGGCTGTCGCGCACCTATACCGAGGCGGGCCGCACGCGGGCGTTTCAGGAGACGCAGACGGGGTCGCTGGATCCGTTTCAGAATTTGTACAACGCGGTCGCGAACGATTTGGCGGCGGTGCGGCGGCGGATGGACGGGTTTGAGGTGAAGACGCTGCGGCGGTCCACGGAGATGGCGTTCGCGGCGGAGATTGTGCCGGAGGCTTTCGGGCAATATCTGCGGCAAACGCCGGACGGCAAAGTGGAGGTGATCCGACTGCCGGCGGAGGATGATCCTACCTGGCGGCGGGTGGAGCAGATCTCGGTGCGGAACGAGATGTTTTTTGACGCGCTGCACATGTCGTTTGAGCCTTTTTACCTGAGCGTCTGGCCGTCGTATCTGGAGTGGCGGAGTTTCAATCTGGTGGAGCAGACGGCGATTCGGGACGCGAACCGTCAGGGGATTCAGCAGGCGGCGGCGGGCATAGTGATGATCGCGACCGCGATTTTGCTGGAGGTGAATGATGCGCGGGGGTCGAGCACGCTGCGGGATGTGCTGATCCTGGGCGGGACGCAGGTGATCATTAACGGGGTGAATGTGTCGCAGCGCACGGAGTTTCACGAGGCGGCGCTGCAGGAACTGGCGGAGTCGTTCGGGTCGGAGGCGCGGATGACGGTGGTGGAGCTGGAGGGTCAGACGGTGGAGTTGACCGGCACGGCGGAGCAGCAGATGGAGCAGTGGCGGGAGATGCTTCGGCGTCTGCACGAGGCGGAAAACGCGGTGCCCGGGGACACGCGGTAAATGGATGATGATGTTCTGATTCCCGCGGATTTGAACGCCCCGGACGGTCCGTCTTCGGGCGGAGGCGGGCCTTCGCGCGGTCCCTTGTGGGCGGCGCTGGTGGTGGTGCTGGCGGGCATCGGGCTGATTTTTTGGCTGAGCCGCAGGCTGCCGGACACGCCGCCGCCCCGGCCGACACCGGTGCCGGTGACACCGACGCCCACGCCGGATCCGGCCCTGCGTTTGGAGGCGGAGGCGCTGAGCGGGCGTCTGATTGCCGCGCTGCAGCCCCTGCGGTCGGCCGCCCCGGAACTGTGGGCGGCGGCGGAATGGGAGGCGCTGATGAAGAGACAGCGGGAGGGAAATCAGGCGATGGCGGGCCGGGATTACGCGGCGGCGGTCGGGGCATACGGGGATGCGGTGTCGCTTGCGGAGGATTTGGCGGAACAGCTTCCCGAGGCGCCGCAGCTTCTGTTTGTTCTGGCGAGGGCCGCTGTGGAGTCGGGTCAACGGGATGAGGCGTTGGCGGCGCTGGATGCTTTACAGACGCTGGAGCCGGGCCATGCGGCGGCCCGGGCGCTTCGGCCGCGTGCGGAGGTGTCGGATCAGACCTTCGCGGCCCGGGAGCGGGCGCTCGACGCGATGGAGCGGGAGGACTGGCCGATGGCGTTTTTGGCGGTGAACCGGGCGGCGGAATTGGATGAGGACTTTCCGAATGTGCGGGACATGCGGGCGGCGGTTCGGGAGCAGTTGGCGGATGAGGTTCTGGACCGGGACGCGCTGCGGGAGCGGGAACGCGCGGAGTTGGTTGAGCGGGCTGAGGCCCTGGAGGCGGAGGAGAACTGGAGGGGGGCGCACCGGGCCTGGCTGGAGGCGGCGCGGGTGGCGGGTGAAGACGCGGTGTCGGCGGGGCTGGAGCGCACGCGCCGGTTTCAGGTGCTGGAGGAGCGGATCGTCCGGGCATCGGCCTCGCTGCGAAGCGGATTGGCGAATGATTTGGCGGAGGAGTTGCAGGCGTTGGAGGAGACGGCGTTTCCGGAGGGGCTGGGCGGCAGGGTGGCGGATTTTCTGACGCAGTGGCGGCTGGAGCGGACGCCGGTGCCGGTGCGGTTCACTTCGGACGCGGAAACGGAGGTGCGTGTCCTGAGGATGGCGGCGGGATGGGAGCCTTTTGTGGAGCGGACGGTGGAGTTTTTGCCGGGTGACTATATCGCGGTGGGTTCGCGGCTGGGGCACCGCGATGTGCGGGTCCCGTTCACGGTGCCGCCGGGGAGCGAAGGGGTTGAGGTGGATGTGCGGGTGGAGGAGGGATTGTTTTAAGAGGTGAGAGGTGAAACTTCGATGCGTAATCGTAATCGTGCTCGTAATCGTAATCGGGATCGGGATCGATTACGATTAAGATTAAGATTACGATTAAGATTAAGACGTTGAACTTCGAACATCTTTCAATATCGGACTGGACAAATTGGGGGGGGAGGGGGTAAGGGGACAGATATGCACGTTTCTTTGTTTATTCCCTGTTATGTGGATCAGTTGAAGCCGGAAATCGGGTTCGCGGTGGCGGAGGTTATTGAAGGGCTCGGGCACGGGGTGGATGTGCCGGGGGATCAGACCTGTTGCGGTCAGCCGGCCTTGAACACGGGCTATGATGACGAGGCGCGTCAGGTGGCGGCGCATTTTCTGAAGGTGTTTGCGGATTGCGAGGTTGTGGTGACGCCGTCGGGTTCCTGCGCGGCGATGGTGAAGCATTTTTATCCGGAACTGTTCAAAGGGCGTCCGGAAGAGGCGGCGGCGCGGGCGATGGCCGCGAAAACATGGGAGTTTTCGGAGTTTTTGGTGGATGTGCTCAAGGTCAAGGATGTGGGGGCGCGGTTTCCGCACAAGATCACGTTTCATGACGGTTGTCACGGGTTGCGGGAGCTGAAGATCAATCATCAGCCGCGCGCGCTGCTGCGGGCGGTTGAGGGCCTTGAGCTGGTGGAAATGCGGGAGGCGCGGAGCTGCTGCGGATTCGGGGGCACCTTCGCGGTCAAATTCCCCAAAATTTCCACGTCGATGGCTCAGGTGAAGTGCGCGTCGGCGAAAGAGACGGGCGCGAAGTTTATTGTGAGCAACGATCCGAGCTGCATGTTGCAGATTCAGGGCTATCTGGATCATGAAAAGATTCCGATGACCTGCCTGCATTTGGCGGAAGTGTTGGTGAAACGCGAAGGGGCATGATGGAGATGACGCGTCAGCGAACGAGAATTGAATTTGATTTGGACGGGGACCCTGGGGTGAAGGCCCTGGTGCGCATGGCGCTGGAGGAGGATTTGGGGTCGGCGGGGGATGTGACCAGCCGGGCGCTGATGCCGGAGGCCCGCACGTCGGTGAGCATGGTGGCGCGGGAGGCCTGTGTTCCGGCGGGGCTGCGGGTGGCGATGATGGTGTTCAAGGCGGTGGACCCCTCGCTTTCGGTTGAACCGCTGGTGGACGACGGCGCGCCGGTGGAGGCGGGCACCGAGGTGATGTGGATTTCGGGTTCGGCGCTGAGTGTGTTGAGCGCGGAGCGGACGGCGCTGAATTTTGTGCAGCGGCTGAGCGGGATCGCCACGCGTACGCGGGAGTATGTGGATGCGGTGCGGGATTTGGGGACGCAGATTCTGGACACGCGCAAAACCACGCCGGGCTGGCGGCTGCTGGAGAAATACGCGGTGCATTGCGGGGGCGGGGTGAATCACCGCGCGGGGCTGTATGATCAGATTTTGATCAAGGATAATCATCTGGCGCATTGGCGGCGGAGCACGGGGAAATCGATTGCCGAGGCGGTGGCGGCGGCGCGGGCGGCGGCTCCGGGGCTGCTGGTCGAGGTGGAGGCGGACACGCTGCCGCAGGTGAAGACGCTGCTGGAGGCGCGGCCGGACTGGATGCTGCTGGATAATATGGCGTTTTTTGAGATGGAGTCGGCGGTGGCGCTGTGCCGGGGGATTTGCAAAACCGAGGCCTCCGGGGGCATTACAATGGATACCCTGCGCGGGGTGGCGGAGACGGGGGTGGACGCGATTTCGGTGGGGGCACTGACCCATTCGGTTCGGAGTGTGGATTTCGCATTGGACACGACAGGATGAAAGATCCGGTGCTCGTGATTGATATCGGCAACACCAGCACCACGATGGCGCTGGTGGACGCGTCCGGGGTGCGGGAGCTGCGGCGGTTTCTGCGAAAGGACGGAGTGGCGGTGAATCTGCCCAGAGCGGTTGAGGTGTACGGGCGCACGGCCCTGCGGGGAATCGCGGTGGGATCGGTGGTGCCGGATCTGACCCCGGCCTGGCGGGACGTGTTCGCCCGGGCGCTGGGGGTGGAGGCCTGGGAACTGGTCCCCGGGGATCCGCTGGAGATTCCGGTGACCTATCCGGCTCCGCGCACGATCGGCGCCGACCGGCTGGCCAACGCGGTGGCGGCGGTCCGCACCGTGGGGGCTCCGGTGGTGGTGGCGGATTTCGGAACCGCGCTGACCTTTGATATTGTGCTGGAGGATCAGGGCTATGTCGGCGGGGTGATCGCGCCGGGCATTGAGATGATGTACAGTTATTTCGGAGAGAAGACGGCGCTGCTGCCGAAGCTGACCCCGGCGCCAACGGATAAAATCATCGGAAAGTCCACGGCGGAGGCGATGCACGCGGGTGCGCATTACGGGTACCGCGGCATGGTGCGGGAAATTTTCCATGAAATCCGTTCGAGAACCGGGTTGGACGATATAAAGTTGGTGGCGACGGGAGGTTTTGCATCTCAGGTCTTGCATGATTTCGATGAACCCGTCATTCTGTCACCAAGCTTGACGCTGGAAGGTCTGGCGTTCGCACGGGCGTATGCCTGCAATGAATCACTTTGAAGGAAGAATCATGTCGAGAATTGATCAACGATTTGCCGGGTTGCGCGCCCGCAACGAAAAAGGTTTTGTCGCCTACATCACCGCCGGGGATCCGGATATTGAGGCCACGGTGGAGCGGGTGAGGCTGCTGGAGGCGGCGGGGGCGGATGTGATTGAGCTGGGGATTCCGTTTTCGGATCCGCTGGCGGACGGCACCGCGAATCAGCGGGCGGCGGAGCGGGCGCTGCGGGCGGGCACGAAGCTTGACCATGTGATTGAGGCGGTGCGGACGATTCGCAAGACCAGCGAGATTCCGCTGATTTTTTTCAGCTACCTGAATCCGCTGTTTGCCAGGGGGTTTGAGAAGACCGCCCGGCAGGCGGCGGAGGCGGGCGTGGACGGCATGTTGCTGGTGGATATGTGCCTGGAGGAATCGGAGCCGTTTTGCGACACGTTGAAAAACGAGGGCCTGGATTATGTGGTGCTGGTGACCCCGACGACGCCGGAGGCGCGGGTGGAGCAGTTGGTGAAGCGGGGTTCCGGCTTTGTGTATTGCGTGAGCCGCGCGGGGGTGACCGGGGAGCAGTCGGAACTGCAGAAGGACGCGCAGTCGGTGCTGGAGCGGACGGCGCGGCATTCGGCGTTGCCGCGGGCGCTGGGGTTCGGGGTGTCCACTCCGGATCAGGCCCGGCAATACGCGGCGATGTCGGAGGCGGTGGTGGTGGGCAGTTTTCTGGTGAACACCTTCCACGAGGCCGGAAACACGCCGGAGGGCCGGGCGGCGGCGATGGCGAAAATTTCTCCCCTGATTGACGCGGTGAAAGGAGTTTCCCATGAATGATGCGCCCTATTATGCGGTGATTTTAGCCGGCGGCAAAGGCGAGCGCTTTTGGCCGCTGAGCACGTCCAGGCGGCCGAAGCAGCTTCTGGATCTGGTCGGCGACAAGGCCTTGATCGCGCAGGCGGTGGACCGGATTTCGGCTTTGATTCCGGCGGATCATGTGTTTGTGGTCACCAATGCGGAACTGGTGGAGGCGACGCGGGCGGTGCTGCCGGGGGTGCCGATGGAGAACATCATCGGTGAGCCGATGGGACGGGACACGGCGGCGGCGGTGGCGCTGGGCTGCGCGCTGGTCGAGCACCGCGATCCGGAGGCGGCGTTCTGTATTTTGACCGCGGATCAGGTGATGGGCGATCTGCCGGTGTTCCGGCAGACGCTGAAGGATGCGCTGGCCCTGGCGCTTCGGGAGCCGGTGTTGATCACCATGGGGATTCGTCCGGCGCATCCGGATACGGGTTTCGGGTATATTCACGCGGGGGAAACGCATGTTTCGGAGGGGAAAACGGAATTCTCCAAGGTGGTGAAGTTTGAGGAAAAACCGAATCTGGCGCGGGCGCGGAAATTTGTGGCGGACGGGCATTATTTTTGGAACTCGGGCATGTTTATTTGGTCGGTGCCCACGCTGAAACACGAACTGGAGCGTTTTTGCGCGCCGCTGGTGTGCATGATGGACGCGGTTCGTCCGCACATTGGCAGGGAATCCTTTGCGGAGGTGCTGAAAAAGCGGTTTCAGGAACTGTCCAAAATCAGTATCGATTACGCGCTGATGGAAAAGGCGGACAACATTCTCATGGCGGAGGGGGCGTTTGCATGGGATGATGTGGGCTCCTGGCCGGCGCTGGAAAAGCATTTTGAGTCGGATGAGGACGGCAACACCTGCATCGGCAATACGGAGTTGATGGATTCGGGCGGGAATATTCTGGTGTCGCGGGACCGGCTGACCGCCTGCATCGGGGTGAACAATCTGGTGGTGGTTCAGGCGGACGGGGTGACCCTGGTGTGTCCGAAAGACCGGGCACAGGATATCAAACAACTGGTTAAAGCGCTGCACGAGCGCGGGGATTGCGAAGCATGGCTTTAGGCGGCGCGGGGCGGGTGATGGGGATCGATTACGGATCGCGCCGGGTGGGGGTGGCGATGTCGGACAGTTTGCGGACCGTGGCGACTCCCCTGGAAACGATTGAAGTCGCGACGTCCAAACTGCTGTTCCGGCGTTTGCGGGAGCTGGTGGAGGCGCATCAGGTGACGGCGGTGGTGGTGGGACTGCCGCTGCACATGGACGGCGGCAGGGGGGAACTGGCGGTGGCGGCGGAGGCCTTCGCGGAAAAGATCCGGCGTCAGGTGCCGAAGGTCGGGGTTCATTTATGGGACGAGCGGCTGAGTTCGGCGGAGGCGGAGCGGATGCTGCGGCACGGCGAGGCGAAAGCGGAGCGCCGCAAAGCGATGCGCGATCAGCTTGCCGCGCAGTTGATTCTGCAGTCCTGGCTGGATGCGGGAGACCTTGCCGGCAATTCATAACCTGCAGAAAACAAGCTTTACATCCGGTTGGTTTCATTTACCTTTCGCGTTATGATCACATTCAAGAATTTCATGTTCCCGTTGTTTTTGTTGAGTCTAATGCCTGTTGTCAGACTGTCTGCGGAGATCCCGGTTCTGCCGGCCCCGGATTTGGCGGGCATAACGCGCCGCATGGGCGAGGTCACCACCGTTGAGGGCGTGGTTCACAATATTTTCTGGGTGCGTGAACAAACCTTGATGATTACCTTTCAAGAAGAACGGGGCGGATTTGTGGCGGTCAGTTTTGCCCGGCACCGGGATGAACTCAATGAAGCTTTCGGGGGAGATGTGGTTCAGCACCTTCGCGGCCGGGCGGTGCGGATCACCGGTGAAATATCAGAACATGAATACCGGGCGCAAATTATCGTCCGCTCCCCGGATCAGATTCAACTTCCATAATCTTTAACAATGTCGAATTCAGCCGTTTCCCCGTCCTCCCCCCGATCCAATTTATGGAAAGCGCTTGGCCCCGGCATTCTTGTGGCCTGCGCCGCGGTCGGCGGGTCGCATTTGGTCTGGTCCACCCGCGCGGGGGCCGAGTTCGGATGGTCGCTGCTGTGGCTGATCCTGCTGGCGAATGTGCTCAAGTTCCCCTTTTTTCTTTATGGTCAGCGATACACCGCCGCCACCGGGGAAAGTCTGCTGGCGGGCTATCGGCGTCACGGGGTGGTGTATGTGTGGATCTTTCTGGGGATTAACATCCTGACGGGGACGATCAATATCGCCGGGGTGGGGATGGTCAGCGGCGCGCTGTTGACGGGGTACGGCATTACCGGGCTTTCGGTGCAAATGCTCAGCATTTTGTTGATGGTGTTGTGCGCGGCCCTGCTGTTGCTGGGGCATTATACCTTGCTGGACGGGTTGGCGAAAGTGATTATCTCCGTGCTGGCGGTGGGAACCCTGCTTGCGGTGATCTTCGCGATTCCGAACCGTCCCGATGTGGCCGCTGATTTTGTCCCGCCCAGTCCTTACCGCTGGACCTCTTTCGCGTTTTTGATTTCGTTGCTGGGCTGGATGCCGGCGCCGATTGACCTGTCGGCGTGGTCCTCGCTCTGGATGTTCAGCCGTGAGAAGCAAACGGGTCATTTCGCCACCGTCAAAGAAAGCAGTATCGATTTTTATATCGGGTACGGCGCGGCCACGGTGCTGGCGGCGCTGTTTTTGGCTCTGGGGGCGCTGGTGATGTACGGCACGGGGGAACAGTTTTCCGAAGGGGGGATCGGGTTTTCGCAGCAATTGGTGAATCTCTATACCGCCACGATCGGCGGCTGGGCGCACTGGCTGATTCTCACCGCCGCGTTTGTGACGATGTTCAGCACCACGCTGACCTGTGTGGACGGGTATCCCCGCTCCCTGGCGGCCTGTTGCACCCTGATCAAAGAGCTGCCCGCCAAGCGGTTCTCGCAAATTCACAAGATCTGGATCCTGGTTTCGGTGGTGCTGGCGGCGCTGGTGATTCATTATCAGGTGAAAAACCTGTTGCAACTGCTCAGCTTCGCCGCCGTGATCTCGTTCCTGACCTCCCCGGTGATCGCGTACATCAACTACAAAGTGATGAACGGGCCCAATGTTCCCGAATCGCAGCGGCCGGGGCCCTTTCTGAAGGTGATCAGCGGGTTGGGGATGGCGTTTTTCATCCTGATGACCCTCGGGTACATGTTCGTGACGTTTTTTTATGAATAGTCGAACAAACCCCGCACAATTTGTCATAATGCTTCGTTGACAAAAGGGGAGAAATCCATATAGACTTCACCTTCCTGATTTTAACGATTTCAATTTGAGGATCAACTTATGCAACCCACTTACCGTCCCTCCCGCATCAAGCGCGCCCGCAAGCACGGCTTCCGTTCCCGCATGGCCACGAAAAAAGGCCGTCAGGTTCTGGCCCGCCGCCGTCAAAAAGGCCGTAAACAGCTTACGGTTTCCGACGAAGCGTGAGCCTTTCCAGTGCTGACACCGCGGTGGAACAGGGCGCTTCGCCCCCTCCGGCGCGGTTCACGTTGCCCGCTCGACTTCGTGTCAAGCGGGCCGCTTTGTTTCAGGAGGGCTTTCGCCAAAACCGGAAACAGGTGGGCCGCTATGTCATCCTTTGGTCGCGGTCCGGGGAGGACGCCGATGTGCGGGTGGGGGTGGTGGCCAGCAAAAAAGTGGGCAATTCCGTGGCCCGCAGCCGGGCGAAACGGCGGATGCGGGAATGGTTTCGGCTGAACCGTCACCGTCTGACCCGTCCGGAGGATGTGATTTTGGTGGCGCGCCGTTCGATTCTGGACGCGCCCATTGAGGATCTCAACCGCGATTTTGAACAGGTATTTTCCCGCGCGGGACGGTTGCAAAGCCGGTCAAATTGTCCTATGACTCCCGCCCAGTCTTCTTCAGAACCTATTTCGAACTCATGAACAAAAAAGAACTCGCCACTGTTGTACTCCTTATTCTCCTCATCCCGGTGGTGCTGGAGATTGACCGTCGATTCATCCAGCCCATGATCCCGCAGACGGCACCGGCCGCGGCGCCGGAACAAATGGATGAGCCTTCGCCCGGCGCTCCCGCGCGCCGCGTGGCGGCGGAGGACGACGGGGACGATGAACCGGCGGTGGAAGTCGTTCGTGAGGCGGACGCGGTGCTGGAGGAACGGTCCGGAGAGGATGCTGCGATCCGCGAAGAACAATTTGAGCTTCGCAATGAGGTGCTTTCTCTGACCTTCACCAACCGCGGCGCGGCGGTGTTGAACGCGAGCCTTCTGGATTTTGAAGCGACAATCGATGACCGCACCCGCCGCCGGGCGGGTGAGGACTGGAACACGGTGGATTTTGATTTTTCCGATCATCCGGCCCTTTCCTACAGCGGCCGCGGCATCGGCCGCCGGAATGTCTTTGAGACCGAGTGGATTGAAGAGGGGCGCACCCTGGCGTTCCGCCGGAGACTTTCGGAGGGCGTTTCGTTCTGGCGGGTGGTGACGTTGGGAGACGAATACACCCTGGAGGTGACTGACCGCTGGATCAATGAATCCGGGGAGACGATTCAGGTTCCCTCGGTGGACCTTTCGCTGGGACCGATGTTCCCGCTGGAGGACGTGTCGCAGCGCTTCGGTCCGTTTTTGGGCGTGGACGCCCGGCACAATCAGCGGGGCGAGGGCCTGAAGCATTATGTGAAAGACATCACCAAGTGGGTGAAAAACGCGGAGGGGGTGCATGAGGAGGTTATTCCGCTGGGGATGGACTGGTTCACGGCCAAGAATAAATTTTTCACCCAGGTGCTGACCCTTCATCCGGGGGATGCGCTGGGTTCGGAGGCGTTGATTATCCGCGCCCGGGCGGGCACGGGTGACGCGCGGATCGGCATGGTTCAGCCCTCGGCCCGCATGGCCGCGGTGGGGGGGATTGAAGGCGACGGCGGGGTGCTGGAACGCCGCTACACCTATTACGCGGGACCGATGAAGCTGGAGAATCTCCGGGCGCTGGGTCAGGGGCAGGAGGGGATGATCGATGTGCGTTTGTGGCGGATCTTTGTGCCGCTGGGCCGTCTGATGATGAACGGCCTGAACGGTCTGCACAACATGACCCGAAGCTGGGGGCTGTCGATTATTCTGCTGACGGTGGTGGTGCGGATGCTGTTCTGGCCGCTGACGCAAAAGGGCGCGGAGAACATGAAGAAGATGTCGGAGCTGTCTCCGCAGATCAAGGAGATCCGCGAGAAGCATAAAAACAATCCGCAGAAGATGCAGCAAATGACGGCGGCGCTCTACAAAGAGAACCGGGTGAATCCGATGGCGGGCTGTTTGCCGATGGTGGTGCAGATTCCGGTGTTTTTCTCGCTGTACGGCGTGTTGCGGGTGGCGGTGGAGCTGCGCTTCGCCGAATTCCTCTGGATCCGCGACTTGAGCGAGCAGGAGGCGATCGCGTTTCTGTTCGGCTATCCGCTGAACATTCTGCCGCTGACGATGGGGGCGACGATGGTGCTGCAGCAGCAGATGACGCCCAGCACCATGGATCCGCAGCAGAAAAAGATCATGATGATGATGCCGATCGTGTTTCTGTTCGTGACCTATCAGATGCCCTCCGGGCTTCTGTTGTACTGGACCACCAGCAACCTGATTTCGATTTATCAGTCATGGCACACCCGTCGCAAGCAGGCCAAAACCGCCGCCTCGGCTCCGGCGGATGCGCCGAAAATCGCGCCGACCCAAACCCTCCAGAAGCGGAAGCCCGGAAGCGGGAAGAAGAAGAAGTGAGGGGGGGGCGAATGACGAATGACGAATGTTGAGTGACGAATGACGAGTGACGAGTGACGAATGACGAATGACGAATGATGAGTAGGGGAATGAGGGGGTTGCCCCCCAGGTCCGTGAACCTTCACTACGCGACGGAAATCCGCCGGCAGATTTTCGCCGCGCAGCGTCGCCTGACGGGCCAGAGGATTTCAAGCCCCGCATTTTTGCGAATGGGGGAATGGGGAACGGTAAGCGAACGTCGAACCCTCCTACGCTCTGCGAGCTACGGCGGGCAGGGTGCCGAACATCGAAAAAGAGGTGGGGTGGGGGCAACGCGGCGAAGAAGACCCCTTGTGCCCGTAATCGTAATCGGGTTCGTAATCGGGTGCGGGATCGATTACGATTAAGATTACGATTACGATTACGATTAAGATTACGATTAAGATTAAGATACGGTCGAGGTGACGGTGTTTAACATCACCCCATCACCCCATCACCCCATCACCCCATCACCCCATCACCCCATCACCCCATCAAAACAGGACCCCATCACACCGGGTCTCATACAAGATGATTTGTGAGCCGGGCCCATTCCTCGGGGGCGAGGGTTTCGGGGCGGCGGGTGAGGTCGAGGCCGGAGCCGGTGTCTTCGGCCTTGAAGTCGCGGAGAATTTTGGCGAGCTGTTTGCGGCGGCGGGTGAAGGCGAATTTGATGAGGGCGGCGAAGCGGTCGGGATCGTCGAGGGCGCAGAGGGGGTTTTCGCGGCGCTGGAAATGGACGACGGTGCTGCCGACGCGGGGGGGCGGCAGGAAACAGGCGCCGGGGACGTTGCGGACGCGTTTGATGTCGTAGGCCCAGCTCATGCGGACGGTGAGGAGGCCGTAGGCGTCGCTGCCGGGGGCGGCGAGGAGGCGTTCGGCGACATCGCTCTGCACCATGACGGTGATGGAGAGGGGGCGGGTGTCGGGGGCGGCGAGGTCGTAGAGGATGCGGCTGCCGACGGAGTAGGGGAGGTTGGAGACGACGCGGACGTTGGGGGCGCGGAGTTCGCGGACCCAGTCGGTGCGGGTGGCGTCCTGATTGCGGAGTTCGAGTTTGGGGTGATCGCCGAGGTGGGTCCGCAAATGTTGGACGAGGCGGGCGTCGAGTTCGATGGCGAGCACGGAGGCGGCGCGGTCGAGCAGGCCCTCGGTCATGACCCCGAGGCCGGGGCCGACTTCGATGACGGGATCGGCGGGACCGACTTCGGAGGCGTCGAGAATGAGGTCGCGCATGTGGGCGTCGATGAGAAAGTTCTGTCCCATGCTTTTGCTGGGAGAGAATCCGATGTCGCGGAGGTGGGCGCGAACTTCGACGGGGCGGGTCAGGTTCAGGCGCGGGTCCATGCGGCGGGGAGTCCGGTGGTGGCGAGGGTTTCGGCGGTCCGGAGGGCGGCGAGGGTGCTGTCGGGCCGGGCGAGGTTTTGTCCGGCGATGGCGAAGGCGGTGCCGTGGTCGGGCGAGGTGCGGATGATGGGGAGGCCGAGGGTGATGTTGACGCCCTCGTCGAAGGCCCAGAGCTTGAGCGGGGCGAGTCCCTGGTCGTGATAGAGGGCGACGATGGCGTCGTGGGCGCCGTGGACGGCCTGATGAAACACGGTGTCGGCGGGGTGGGGGCCGGTGACGGGGAAGCCTTCGGCGGCGAGGCGGGTGATGAGGGGGGCGATCCAGTCGATTTCCTCGCGTCCGAGGGTGCCGCCGTCGCCGGCGTGGGGGTTGAGACCGCAGACGGCGATGCGGGGGTTGGGAACGCCGAGGGCGGGGAGGGCTTCGAAGAGGAGGGCGACGGCCATGCGGATTTCGGCCTCGCCGAGGCGGGCGGCGACATCTTTGAGGGGGATGTGGCGGGTGGCGAGCATGACCCGCAGACCTTTTCCGGCGAGGAGCATGCCGAAGCGGCCGGTTCCGCAGAGGTCGGCAAGCATTTCGGTATGGCCGGGATAAGGGATCCCGGCGAGGTGCCAGGATTCTTTGCAGATGGGGGCGGTGACGAGGGCATCGAGTTCGCGGTTCAGGCATGCGCGGATGCCGGTGCGGACCCAGTCGGCGGAGGCGGCCCCGGCTTCGGCGGTGACCGCTCCATAATCGGCGCGCGGGAATGAGGCGTCACCGGGGAGAATATGCTTTGGATAGGGCAGGTTGAGCGCGGCGGCCTGCGCGCGGAGGAGATCGGGATCCCCGACGGGAATGAGTTCGGCATTGCCGGTATAGGCGGCAAAGGTTTTCAGCACGACTTCCGGGCCGATGCCGTTGGGGTCGCCGATGGAGAGACCGATGCGGGGCACGGGTCAATTGCTCCGCTGAATGGTGGATTCCTGGGGCGTGAAGTAGGTGACGGGGAATTGACGGCGCAGGCTGGCGATCCATTCGGCGTAGACGGTGTCAAACTGTTCCCGGCGGAGTTCGGCCTCGAGGGTGGGCTGCGCCTGGGCCAGGGTCTGGCGTTCGCCGCCGCGGCGGTCGGTGAGTTTGATGATAAAATGCTGGGTGGGGGTGAAGAGGGGTTCGCTGATCCGGCCGGGTTCGAGTTCGGCGACGGCCTCGCGCAGGGCGGAGGGGAGGGCCTCGACGCGCATCCATCCCTGATCGCCGCCGCGTTGGGCGTTGGGGCCCTGGGAGTGTTCGATGATGATTTCGCTGAAATCGGCGCCGTCTTTGAGTTCGCGGTGCAGGCGGGAGAGGAATTCGATGCGTTCGTCGAGCTGCTCATCGGACACGGGGCGGAGCGCCAGGACCTGCAGGCGGACTTCGACGGGGGTTTTGAAACGGCCGGGGTCGGCCTCGAAGCGGGCTTTGACCATGCTGGGGGTGACCTGAATGCGGCGGGTGACAAACTGCTGGGTGAGCTGCTGAACGATGACCTGGTCGCGGAGTTCGTTGCGCCATTCGCGTTCGGTGGTGCCGGCGGCGCGCAGGGCGGCGAGAAGCTGGTTGCGGTCGTTGTTGAAGCGTTCGCGCAGAATGGTGTCGGTGCGTTCGCGCACGGCGCCTTCGGGCAATTGTGCGCCGAGAGCCTTGTAGGATTCGAGAATCAGGCGGTTTTCGACCAGGCGGTCGAGGCCCTCGTCGAAAATGCGGGCCTGTTCTTCGGTGAGTTGGCGGCCGGAATAGCGGCGGCGGGCCTCGCGCCGCTGGGCAGCGGTGAATTCAAGGACATCGCCGGCGGTGATGATGACACCGTTGACCATGGCGGCAAAGCCGTCGATGGCGATGGTTTGCGCCTTGAGGTGAAACGGCGTGAGCAAAAGAAGGATGAGCAGAAATTTCATTGGACATCCCTTATCGGAGTCAATGGCATCTGTGAAGCAGGAATTGACGGGAGTTGATTCAGCGATTAGTACGGGGACATGATTTGGATTCAAAAACAACACACGCTTTCTCCGCGTTCGCGCGGATTTCATCTGATTACCCGGGAGGTTGTCGGGGCGCTGCCGGAACTGAAGTCGCTTTCGGCGGGGCTTTTACAGGTTTTTATTCAGCACACATCCGCGTCACTGACCTTGAATGAGAACGCGAGTCCGGAGGTGTTGCTGGATTTTGAGACGGTGCTGGACCGGATGGTTCCGGAGAATATGCCGGATTTGCTGCACACGCTGGAGGGGCCGGATGATATGCCGGCGCATATAAAAGCGAGCCTGATGGGGCCGTCGCTGATGCTTCCGGTTCAGAACGGCCGTCTGGCACTGGGGACCTGGCAGGGGATCTATCTGTGTGAGCACCGGAATCACGGCGGGGCCCGGAAGCTGCTCCTGACGCTTCAGGGAGTAGAGGCGTGAAGCCCGGAATTGAGGTCTTTCCGGAAACCGACACGCAACTGGATTTGGACAAGGTCTGGAATGTGGTGGTGTGGGATGACCCGGTGAATTTGATGCGGTATGTGGTGTATGTGCTTCAGAAGGTGTTCGGGTATCCGAAGGGACTGTGCGAGAAACTGATGCTGGAGGTGCACAATCAGGGGAAATCGCTGGTGGCCTCGGAGGACCGGGAGCACGCGGAGTTGCATGTGCAGCAATTGCATCAGTACGGGCTTCGGGCCACGCTGCAGCGTTCGGAGTAATGCGGTTTACTGTTGGCCGCCGCGGCCGTTGATGATTTTGAAGAATCCGTTGGTCTCCCCGTTGCGGGCGGGCTGGAGCGGATAGTGGTGGAGGATATATTCCCCGGAGGAGGCGCGGAGCGGGGGGGAGACGCCGCCGAAAACGACCACGGGATTCGGATTGCCGTCGAGGATTCGGGCGGAGACGGTGTGCATGCGTCCGGCACCGGTGTAAATGCCGTATTCCATCGTGCCCAGATCGGTGCTCATGGTGTGGAGGGTGGCTCCGCCGATGTATCCGGGGGCGGTCGCGGGGGCGAAGGTATAGGGGACGCCGGCGGCGGAATTTCCAGCAAACCAGACGTGGCCGTTTTCGGAAACCGTAATGCCGCCCCCGGTCATCCGCCAGGCGTTGCCCCGGTTATTGATCCGGGCGGTGAATTGCTGACCGGTGATGAAAGCGCCGTCGGCGGGATCATGCACACCGATGAAGGTTTTGTGTTCGGACCGGGTATTGTGGAACTGGTGGTAATGATCCGGGGCCCGGGCGAAGCGGTTGGTGACGCGGTCGGTGATGCTGAAGGGGGAATAGCGGAAAATATGGTTTCCGCCCGCGACTTCGTATGC
Source organism: Verrucomicrobiota bacterium (assembly GCA_020831625.1). Taxonomy (GTDB): domain Bacteria; phylum Verrucomicrobiota; class Kiritimatiellia; order SS1-B-03-39; family UBA6053; genus PXAS01. Next base: position 38,492 of record JAFIGD010000026.1, read on the forward strand.
GACGTACAGTTTTCCGTCGGGCCCCAGAGTGATGCGGTAGCCGCGGGTGTCGGCCATGTTGTTGTCGCCGTTGTTGATAAAATTCGGGTCGCTGCGGTCGGTGGGCCAGTCGTAGCCGGTCCAGCGGATTTCGCCGTCGAACCCGACAGACCGGATGTAGGCGATTTGGACGGGGAGGGTCCGCTGATCGCCGTCGGGCTGCCAGGAGCGGGCCTGCCGCCAGCCGGTGAAATGAACGGCGCGGGTGGTTTCATCGATGGCGATATCCAGGGTGTTGCGGTGTCCTCCGAATTGTTGGATCTGTTCTCCCATGGGATTAAACACCCGGATTTGTCCGCTGCCGCCGTTGGTTTCACGGCGTTCGATGTTTGAGGGCGATAAAACCGCATGATATCCGCCGGGGCCGGCATCGACGCGGTAGGCGAAACCGATGTCTTTGTGATGGAACACCTGGCGGTCGAGACGCGGCGTGAAGGCGAACATGCCGCTTTCGCCGGCGGCGATGTAAACGCCTTCGCGTCCGTCGACGGCGATATCCGAGATGGTGTTCGGAAAACGAAGGGCTCCGAGGACGCGGCGTCCGTCACCGGTCAGGCGGAGAACCAGCCAGGGGTCGGAAGCTTTGGCCCCGTTGACCAGGGTGGCGTTGCGCGCGAAGGGCACGTCCCCGAAATGACCGCCGATTATGACGGAGCCGTCAGCGAGGACGGCGGCGGCCTTGACATGGTTTCCTTCGGAGCCGTCTCCGATCAGGCTGGAGGAGGTGATGTTGAAGGGAGGATCGCCCGTCGGATGCGGGGAGGCTCCGGGTTGCGGCGCTCCGAACTGAGCGCGGGCGGTGAACACAAGGAGGGATACGACAGAGAGAGCAAATCTGAGTTTCATCATGACCCTGTGAATATTCGGACAAATGAAATGTTCAAGTGTATTTTACCTGACCGCCGGACTTGACAAACAGGTCTTCGGGGTTGTTGTCTACGGTAGAGGTTTAAACATTCATGGAGAACGGTTTGAAAGAATCCGGTGTGACGTTGGAGGATTGGCGGGCCTGGCATGAGGCCTGCGCGCTGGACTTGGCGCCCGAAGGAGTCCGGTGCGCATTGACGGGGTTTCTGGGGCGGCGGTTTGCGGGGGCGGTTCGCCGGCTGGGGCAGGGCGGACTGGCGCACCGCACGCCGGGGGACAAAGACTGCGCGCATCTGTTTGAGACCTGGTGCTGCCTGCATCAGCGGCGGGAGGGCAAGCGGTACAAGGACTGGCTGATGACCCGGGGGGACCGGAGTCAGGGGGCGGTCGAGAGCGGGGTGTCGCTGCTGTTGCGCAAAGTGGTGCTGGAATGGGTGCGGATGGAGTTTAACCGACAGCCCGTTTTGTCGCTGGACGCGTCCCTGACGGCGGAGACCGGCGGACTCACGCTGGAGGATCTGTTGCCCGATCCGGATGAAAAGGAGCTTTCGTTTGAGGAGCGGCGGTGGGTGAACGAGCGGGTGGAAGGCTGGGTGGCGGCGATGACGCGGGTGGAGCGGGTCGCGGTCGCGGCCCGGCGGGAGGACCGGAGTTTTGTGGAGCCCGGGGTGCTCCGCGCCGCCGGGGTCGGGAAAAGCGCGCTGCACAATCATTTCAGGGCGTGGATCCGGTCGAGAGCGGAAGACGTGAAGGCGCGTTTCCCGGATTTACCGCCTTCTGAATCCACAGCTCTGGCGCTGTTGATTCTTGAGGAATGCGCCCGAAAGATTTTTTTGACGTTTTCGGTGGAAGTGCCGGAGGCCCCGGGGTGTAGGGTGATGGAGAACCAAGATGAACACTGATCAAAAACGAAAACAATTAGAAGGTTGGCTGCGTGACTACACAGTCTGGCGCAGGCTGGGAGCGGAATCCGGCGAGGTGGCGGAAGAAAAAGATGCCGATAGGTCGGACGCCCCGGATTTTTCCGGGGAGCCCGCGCCGGAGACGGGTCAGATCCGGCTCTGGCCGTCGACGGATTTTCGTGATCCGCCGTTGTACGGACTGCTGGCGGCCCCGGAATACGGAAGCTGGGGCGTGCTGCCGTTTTCGCCGCTGGCGCTTCCGGCAACGCCGAAAGAGCTGAAGGTGATGGAGGCTCCTCCGCTTCAGGTGGTGCAGGGGTGGAATCTGCGCCGCATATCAGCGGTTCAAGCACGGAATTCCTGGTGTGCGGGACGGCTGCCTGAATCCGAGTCGTTTAAACTGGAGATGTTTTTGGCCTGGATGAATTCCGGTGAGGCCGTTCCGGCCCTGCTGGCGGATCACGCGGGGCCGCCGCTGGCGCATCCGCTGGATCCGCGCCATGAATATTTGGAGGATGAGCGGGAGCGGACAGACCGGACGCTTGGCGCGTCCACCGCTTCAGGAGGTCAACAAAGCGCCCCTTTTTCTAAAGCGGCCGAACCGGAGAATGATTATGAGGTCTAGCATTCAAATGAGGGTGTATCCTTTCAGTTTATTCGTAGTCGCCGCGGCCGGATTTGCCGGTGCGGAGAACATCTTGCGTCAACATCTCGGGAACGGTGATCTGTTGGTGATTGAGTCGCGGGATCCGGTGCCGGATGTGGTGATTCAGGAAACGCCGCGCTTTCGTCCGTATCCGGACAATTTAATGGAGACGGGGCTTCATTTCCGCACCGGATCGGAAATCGATGTGCCCATGGACATCCGCATGGTGAATTTGAACACCTCGCATGTGATCGGCGCGCACGGGGAGGGAACGGTGGTCCGCTATCGCGGCCGCTGGCAGGCGGACGGGGGGAACGCCCTGCCGCATTTGGTCCTGACCGAAGGTGCGCGCTTTGTGTTTACAGAAGAAAGTTCAATGAACCTGGTGATGGAGGGAAGTTATTTCACCCGACAGCTTTGGGTTTGGGGGGACGGCACCGGGGTGCTGGAGCTGGAGGAGGGGTTCGTCGCGGATTCGACCCGAAAGGATCCTTTGCCGGAGGCGATGGGGACGATTCGTTTGGGCGGCGCGACACTGATCACCCACCACACCCGGAATTTGCCCGCCAACACCCGCCCGGACGGACGCGGCGGACATTATCAGAACGGGCATATTGTCTTTGAGCGCATTCCCGGGAACCGCTGGATTGTGGATTCCACGAATCAGATGTACGGGGCGCAACTGGATTTCGCCACCGACGCGGTGGTGGAAACCCGCGCGTCCCTGACGCATGTCGGTCATCGCCGGGTGGTGCTCCCGGTGGGTCCGGGCGGGCCCTTCCGCTCCTCCGGCGCGTTCCGGACGACCTCACCGGATGTGACAATCACCAAAACCGGCCCCGGGATGCTGGCGCTGGAGGGCGAGCAGAGTTATCATCCCGGCAGCCGCCTGGTGGTGGAGGAGGGGCTGCTCCGCATGGCCACCGATCCCGGATTGGGGCGTGATCCCGACGCGCGCGGCAACGCCGGTGTGTCTTTACAAATGGAGGTCAAAAACGACGCGGGCGCGCACTTCATTGGTCCGCTGCACCGCCTCCGGTCGCTGAGTCTTGAGGATCAGGCGGAGATGTGGGTGGATGATCATCTGGTGCTGGAGGTGACCGAAGGGATCAGCGCCGGGCCGGAGACCGCGCTGACGGTTGCCGGGGATGTCCACGGGCCGCTTCGCGCGGCGGGGATGTTGACGATTTCCGGCACGCCCCGGTTTGCGGCCTTGCATCATGCGGGCGAACTTTACGCCGGATTCGGGCAGGATGCACCTGACAACCCGGCGCTGTACGCTTCGGAGTCTTTGACGCTGGAGGGAACGCCGCGCATTCGCTTTCAGGACCGCCGCGGCCGGGTGCCGGACGCGGTTCTTTTCGCAGAATCTCCGCAAATGACCCTCTCGGAAGCGTTCAGCGGGGAGGGGCGCTGTCTCGACGACACGTTCCAGTTTGACTGGGCGCGTGAAGGGAATCAGCTCTGGATGCGCAATATCCGCGCCCTTGAGGACTGAGATGGCTGAGGTTTAAACAGAAGCCCTGGCATTGCGGAACATCCGCATCCAGGGGCCGTCCTCGCCGGTGAACTGCCCGGCGGGGCGGTGGCTCATCTGCACGGCGCGGAAGCCGCGCTCGGGATGGGGCATGAGGATGGTGGCGCGGCCGTCGGGGGTGGTGAACCCGGTGGCTCCGCCGGGCGAGCCGTTGGGGTTGGCGGGATAGGTTTCGGCGGGCTTTCCGTGTCCGTTGATGTAGCGGACGCTGATGAGGTTCTGTGCGGCGCAGGTTTGCGCGTCTTCCGGACGGGTGAATTCGGCCCGGCCTTCCCCGTGGGCGACGGGAATGGGCAGCAGGCTTCCGGCCATGTCTTTGAAGAAGAGGCTGGGGGAGGGCAGGATTTCCACGTTGGACACGCGGGCCTCGAACTGCTCGGAGCGGTTGCGGCTGAACTGCGGCCAGGCGGCGGCGCCGGGGATGATGTTTTTGAGCTGGGAAATCATCTGACACCCGTTGCAGACGCCGAGGGTGAAGCTGTCGGGGCGGGCGAAGAAGTCGCGGAACATGTCGAGCAGCCTCGGGTTGTAGAGAATGGATTTGGCCCAGCCGCTGCCGGCGCCAAGCACATCGCCGTAGGAGAAGCCGCCGCAGGCGACGAGGCCGGCGAAGGTGTCGAGGGTGATGCGGCCGCTGAGCAGATCGGTCATGTGCACATCCACCGCCTCGAACCCGGCGCGGTCGAAGGCAAAGGCCATTTCGTACTGGCCGTTGATGCCCTGTTCGCGGAAGATCGCCATTTTGGGACGGGCACCGGACCCGACGGTCGGGACGGAGGCAGGATCGTAGGTGAGCTTGACCTGCAGACCCGGATCGGAGGTGTCGAGCAGGGTGTCGTATTCCTCCTGGGCGCATTCGGGATTGTCGCGCTCGGTCTGCATGCGCCAGGTGAGTTCGGACCAGGCGCGGTGCAGGGCGGAGAGGGGGGATTCGAAGAGAACCTCTGTTTTGTGGGCGAGGGTGAGGGTCGGTTCGCTTTTTGTGCCGCCGACGGGATGACAGAGATCGGAAAGCCCGTGATCGTCAAAGGTTTTGAGCACCCAGGGGAGGTTTTGGGGCGTGACTTCGATGACCGCGCCGAGTTCTTCGGTGAAGAGGGCGGCGAATTGGCTGTCGCGGTCGGTTCCGGCGATTTCGTTGAGGACGAGATTGACCCCTTTGCGCCCGGCGAAAGCCATTTCGGCGGCGGCGGCGAGGAGTCCGCCGTCGGAGCGGTCATGATAGGCCAGGACCAGATTCTGGGTGATGAGTTCCTGCATGACCGCGAAAAAGGCGACGACCTGTTCGGGCTGGTCGAGATCGGGCGGCACATCGCCCAACTGGCTGGTGACCTGGGCGAGGGTGCTGGCGCCGAGGCGGTTTTTGCCTGCTCCGAGGTCAATCAGGAGCAGCAGGCTTTCGGTGCTTTTGAGGTCGGGGGTGAGGGTTTTGCGGATGTCTTTGACGGGGGCGAAGCCGGTGACCAGCAGGCTCAGGGGGGAGACCTGTTTTTGGTCCTGGCCGCTTGAGTCCTTCCACGCGGTGCGCATTGACATGGAGTCTTTGCCGACGGGGATGCTGATGCCGAGGGCGGGGCAGAGGTCCATGCCCACGGCCTTGACGGTGTCGTACAGGTTGGCGTCCTCGCCGGGTTCTCCGGCGGCGACCATCCAGTTGGCGGAGAGCTTGATGTGACCGATTTCGGCGATGTTGGCGGCGGCGAGATTGGTGATGCACTCGCCGATGGCCATGCGGCCGGAGGCGGCGGCGTCGAGCAGCGCGATGGGGGTTCGCTCGCCCATGGCCATGGCTTCTCCGGTGGTGCTGTCCATGCTGGAGGCGGTGACGGCGACATCGGCGACGGGGGTCTGCCAGGGACCGACCATCTGATCGCGGGCGACCATGCCGGTGATGCTGCGGTCGGCGATGGTGATGAGAAAGGTTTTGTCGGCCACGGCGGGGAAGCGGAGAACGCGGTCGATGGCTTCGGCGAAGGACAGGTTCCCGAGATTTAGCGGGGCGTGTTGTTCCGCAAGCCGCTCGGCTTCGATGCGCATCTTCGGGGTTTTGCCGAGGAGCACGCTCATGTCCATGTCGATGGGACGGTTTTGGAAGTGGGAATCCTCGAGGACGAGGCGGCCGTCGTCGGTGGCCTCGCCGACCACGGCGAAGGGACAGCGTTCGCGGGCGCAGAGGGCCTCGAACTCCGCGAGGCGGTCCGGCGGAATGCCCATGACGTAGCGTTCCTGGGATTCGTTGCACCAGATTTCCATGGGGCTCATGGAGCGGTCCTCATTGTGGACCTTGCGGAGGTGGAAGCGTCCGCCGGTGGCTTCGACAAGTTCGGGGAGTCCGTTGGAGAGACCGCCGGCACCGATGTCGTGAATGGAGAGGATGGGATTTTCCGAGCCGAGGGCGATGCAGGCATCGATCACCTGTTGACAGCGGCGCTGCATTTCGGGGTTTCCGCGCTGGACGGAATCGAAATCGAGGGCTTCAGACTGACTGCCGGCGCCGATGGAGGAGGCGGCGCCGCCGCCGAGTCCGATCTTCATGGAGGGTCCGCCCAACTGGAGGATGAGGGCCTTGGGGGGAATGTCGTGTTTGGCGACGTGTTCGCGCTTGAGGTTGCCCATGCCGCCGGCGGCCATGATGGGCTTGTGGTAGCCGCGGTGGCGCTGGTTGTGGACGATTTCGAGGGTGCGGAAGAGACCGCAGAGCTGGGGGCGTCCGAATTCGTTGCCGAAGGCGGCGCCGCCGATGGGGCCTTCGATCATGATGTCGAGGGGGGAGGCTAGGCGCGAGGGGTGCTCGGCGATCGGCTCCTCCCAGGGGAGGGTGTAGCCGGGGAGGCGGAGATGGGAGACCATAAAGGCGGCGAGACCGGCTTTGGGGCGTCCGCCGATGCCGGTGGCCCCTTCGTCGCGGATTTCGCCGCCGACGCCGGTGGCGGCTCCGGGGAAGGGGGAGATGGCGGTGGGGTGGTTGTGGGTCTCGACTTTGCAGAGAATGTCGAGGGTGGTCGGGGTTTTGCGGTAGGTGTTCAGCGCTGCGGAGGGATCAACCTCCCACCAGTCGCCGGGCGCGCCTTCAAGGACACCGGAGTTGTCGGAGTAGGCGACCAGGGTGCCCTGCGGATGTTTCGCGTGGGTGTTGCGGATCATCTGAAAAAGCGATTTTGGGGAGGCTTTTCCGTCCACAATCCAGTCGGCGTTGAAAATTTTGTGACGGCAGTGTTCGGAGTTGACCTGTGAGAACATGACCAGTTCGGTGTCGGTCGGATCGCGTCCCATCTTCTGATAGGCGGCGACGAGGTAATCGATTTCGTCGGGGCTCATGGCGAGGCCCCAGTCAAGGTTGGCGCGGCGGAAGGCTTCAGGGCCTTCGGCGAGGAGGGGCACGGTGCGCAGGGGGGCGGGTTCGGGATGGGCGAAGAAGTCGGAAAGGTCCTCGTAGACGGCCTCGGTCATGCGGTCGTGCAGGGCCAGCAGGGCGAGGCCCAGATCGGCGGGGGTGAGGACGCGGCCGCAGGCGGCGCGGAGAGTGAAATGCAGGCCGCGTTCGACGCGGGCGATGTGGGTGAGACCGCAGTGATGGAAAATGTCGGTGGCTTTGGAGGACCAGGGGGAGATGGTGCCTTTGCGGGGAGTGACAAAAAAGCCGTCGGTCGCGGAGAAGGGCGCCTCCGCGTTCAGGAGCGCGAACACATGGTCGCGGGTTTCGCCTTCGAGGGTGGCATCGGTTTCGAGCAGATAGAGTTCGCGGGCTTCCAGGGACTCAATCGCGGCGTCCGGCAGGGCGTCGCGGAGGGCGGCGAGCAGGGCTTGGGCGCGGAAGGGTGAAAAAGTGGAACGGCCTTGGAGAAGAAGTGGTTTCATAAGCTGGATTTCGGTTGGGCGTTCCCCTTACCAACCGGAGCCCGCCGGGACAATCGGAAAGTTCGTCAAGACTCTGCACAATTCAGAAGGGAAAAAGAATCAAACCACGGATGAACACGGATGAACACGGATGGACACGGATAGGGCTGTGAGGCAAGGAGGGGAGATGATGGAGAGAGGCTGTGAGGCAGGGGGGGTAAACCACGGATGGCCGGCATTTCATTCCTCAGCCGAAGCGCCAGAGGATCAGGGGCACGGCGGCGGCGGTGACCACGATTGTGAGCGGGAGGCCCATGCGCCAGTAGTCGCCGAAGCGGTAGCCGCCGGGCTCCATGACCAGGGTGTTGGACTGGTGGCCGATCGGGGTGAGGAACGCGCAGGAGGCTCCGACCGCCACCGCCATGAGAAACGGATCCGGATTGGAGCCCGCGGCCTGCGCGAGATCCACGGCGACGGGGGCGGCCAGAATGGCGGCGGCGGCATTGTTCACCACATTGGAGAGCAGGGCGGTGGTGAGCAGGAGCAGGGCGATCATGACGCCGAGGGGCGCTTCAGCGGCGTGGCCGGCCATTTGCTCGGCGATGAGTTTGGCGCCGCCGGTGGTTTCGAGGGCCCGGCCCACGGGGATCATCGCCGCCAACAAAATAAGTACCGGCAAATCCACGCTTTTGCAGGCTTCGGCCGGGCTGAGAATACCGACCAGGACCATGACAAACGCGGCAAGCACCAGAGCGGTGGCGGCCGGGAGAAGGTTGACGGCGGTGAGGGCCAGCGCGGTTCCGAAAATCGCCACGGCCGGAATCAGGCGTTTGGCGGCCCCGAGCCGGAGGGAGCGCTGGGCAAGGGGGAGACAGCCCAGGCGGGCGAGGGCGGGGGCGTAGTCCTCTTCCGAGGCCTGTACCAGCAGAATGTCACCCACCTGAAAGCGGATGTCGGCGATGCGCTGGCGGAGGCGGTGTCCGCGCCGGGCCACGCCCAGGATGTTCAAACCGTGACGTTCCCTCACCTCCAGAATGCGCGAACTTTTGCCGAGCAGCGGAGATTCGTGGGTGACAATCACTTCGCTGAGGCGCAGGTCTTTGCGGGAGGGTTTTTTGGAGACGGACTCCTCGTCCGCCCCGTTCTCCCGGTCTTCTGTTTCCGCGGCTTTTTCGCTTTCGGCGAGCGCGAGTCCGCTCCGGTCGAGCAGGGCCTTCAAACTTTCCTGGGAGGCGCTGATTAACAGGATGTCCCCGGGTTTGAGCACCTGGTACATCGAGGGGGTGATCTGCCGTTTGCCGTCGCGGAAGCGGCTTGTGACGGCCACATCCGCCTCGCCCTCCAGATCGCTGAGCAGTTCGTGCAGGGTTTTTCCCGCGTATTTCGCGTCTTCGGTGACCAGAACCTCGGTGAGGTAGTCACTCACTTCGAAGAGTTCACCGCCGGCGGCCGTTTTGTTGCGGCGGGGGGTGAGACGCCAGCCGATGAGCAGGATGAAACCCACGCCGGCAAGGGTGAGGCCCGCGCCCGCCGGGAAAAAATCGAACATGCCGAATGGCTCGCCGGTGATTCGGCCGCGGTAGCTGGCGATGATGATGTTGGGCGGAGTGCCGATCATGGTCATGGTGCCTCCGAGCAGGGATCCGAAGGCCAGCGGCATGAGGAGGAGACCGGGGGAGATGCGGGCGCGGCGGGACATGATGACCGCCACGGGCATGAGCAGGGCGAGGGCTCCGACGTTGTTCATAAAGCCCGAGCAGACCGCCACCAGCACCGTCAGGGCCGCGATCTGGGCGATGGGGCGGTCGCCGACGCGGGTGAGGAGGCGGGCCAGGGTGTCCACCACTCCCGCGTGGAGCAGTCCGCGGCTGATGATGAGGACGGCGGCAACGGTGATCACCGCCGGGTGGCCGAAGCCCAGAAAGAGGTCGTCCGCGGGCACCAGCCCCGTCAATCCCGCCGCCAAAAGCGCTCCGACCGCCACCACATCGTAGCGCCACCGGTTCCAGACGAACAGGCAAAGGGTAATGATGAGCAGGGCGAAAATCAGAATCTGGTCGCTGGTCATGAGAGAAGGGGCAACGGGTGAAGTAACAGGACGGACACGATCATCCTTCTAGCGGTGAATGAACCGATTGAAAGGGAAAAGCACCGGGAGGAGAATCTGGCGCGGCGCGGTTGCCTGCCTGACCCAAAAAAACGCCCGGTGTCACCGGGCGTTTTTTGAGAGAGACAACAATTGATTCGGGGGTTCAGCCGATATCGTGCTCTTTGTTCCAGTCGTCGATTTGACGTTTGGCGTCTTCTTTGGTCACGCCGTATTTTTCCTGGATGAGTCCGGCGAGACGTTCGGAATCGCCCGCGACCTCGTCCAGCTCGTTGTCGGTCAGCCGGCCCCATTTGGCCTTGGCGCTGCCGACAAGCTGTTTCCATTTTCCTTTTAGAATATCTGAATTCATATGAGTTCTCCTTTCACGGTTGAGCGGATTCAGTTGGAGGACGCTTCGTCGCGCATGGCCTCATAGGCCTCCACCAGATTCTGCCAGGCTTCCCCGGTTTTTTCTTTGGTGGTGTCCCATGCGTCCGCGGACGCGTCTCCGACCTTTTCCATTCGTTCATTAAACGCTTCGGAGGCCTTTTCGAAGTTCTCCCTCACGTCATCCGAGACACCGTCGGAATCGGACCGAAGGTTTTGGGCCCGTTCCTGCATGCCGTCGTAGGCGTTCCGCATCGTCGAAGTGAACCGGTCCCGTTGTTCGGCGGTGAAGTCGGCCACGGTTTCCCACGCGTCATGCAGGGTGTCCATGGCGCCTTCGGTTGTGTCGGCGGCGCTGTCGCGAGCGTCCGCGGCGGCGTCCCGGGTTTCCTCATAGGTGTCTTCCGCCTGATCTTCGGTGGACTGGGAGCACCCGGCGGCGATGAGGAAGAGTCCCAGAAGCGGGGCAAGCATCCATCGGGTCAGTGTGTTGGTATTTATAGTTGTCATTGTGTTTCCTTTTGTTGGGGTTCTGTTCGTTTTTCAGGGGGGGATTGAGACCGCTTCTCGTCTACACTCTGGGCGGACGGCCGCGCAGGGCTCCCGCGACCATCGAGATCAGCAGCAGCACGATAAAGAGGAAGAAGATAATTTGCGCGATTTCCGCCGCGGCGCCGGCAATACCGGTGAAGCCGAGTACGCCCGCGATGATGGCGATAATGAAGAAGGTGAGTGACCAGCTTAACATGATGAGTTCCTTTGTTGTGTGTTGGGGTGGTGTTGCGTGTTTCGCCAAACGATACGGTGTCCGGCGCTGACGGTTTCACAGGTTGGTTGTGTGCACCGTCTATCTTTATCATACCCGAATACCCCCGTTCTCCCGAACGGAATACCGTCATCCTTATGGAGGATGCCCGGATTCGGCGGGAATTTCCCGGTCAATCCCGGTCCGTGGAGCGCTGAATCCGTACGCGCGCCCGGACCCGGTTCCCGCCGCACCGCTGAAACCAAAGTTCGCCATCCAGTTCCCGAACCAGATTTCTGACCACGCAAATGCCGGTGCCCTCGGAAGCGAAGACCGCGTCCGGCGTCCAGTCTCCGTTCGCGCCGGCCGGTTGCGGTACTCCGGTCCCCGTCTGATTTTCAATCTCAAACCGGACACTGCCTTCCGGGTCGTTCCAGCACCCGATGCGGATTTCCTGTCCGGGCGCGCCGTGCTGAATGGCGTTGTCGATCAGATTGGAGAGGATTCGCTCCAGGGCCAGTGCGTCCGCCCGGAGGCGCACCTCGTCTGAGGTCAGCCATTGCAGCGGCATCTTCCGGGCCGGACTCCCCGGGAAGGCCAGACGCCGCCAGATATCCCGTGCCAGCTCCGAAAGGTCCAAGTCGGCCGGGTCGGTGTGGACAGGATCCCGGGAGAGGGCCTCTAAATCGGCCAGAATCTTATGGTTGTATTGCAAGCCGCAGGCGAGGGAGGAGAGCAGGGCGTCCGCCTCATTGCCGAGCTTGCCGCGAATGAATTCCGTTAACTGAATCAGGGTGTCGGTGCAGCCTTTCAGGTCGTGCGAATACCCGTCCACCGCCTCGCATGTCCCGGAAATTTCCTCGGACAGGGCCTGAAGCTTCCGTTTGAAAATCTGTTCCCGGAGGCGTTGATGATTGTTGCGTACCTGGAAGAATGTTTTTACCGACTCTCCGACGAGTTGTTCGAGCGTTTCGGAGAGCCCCCGGGACAGGGCGAGCACCGTTTCGGTGTCGATTCGGGGATTTCCGGAGATATAGATTCTGAGCTGTTCCCGAAGGATTTGTCCGAGGATATGCAAATCAAACACGGATTCATCGGCTGAAAAGCCCTGATGACATCTTTGCAGGGCATGAACCCGGGAGGCGTCCTCATCCGCCTCCTCCCCGGGTGGGAGTCCCTGAATCACCTCCTCGAGCACATCCGGCAGATGGTCGATCCACACCCGTGACGAGCGGCCGGGTTTAAACGCTTTCCGGTTTGCCTGCCGCCGACTTCGCAGCCACTCCCGCAACAGGTCTTCCTTCTGGTTCTCCAAAAAGGAGCAGAATTTCAGGAGTTCGGCACGGACAGGTGCTTCGGAGGTCAGTAGAGATGTATGCATGAAACCGCCTGAACATTTGGCTTGGCTTGGTTATTTTGCAAGCTAATAAACACGCATGAACTCTAAAGGACCTATCCATGTGGGATTGTTTGATGACCATCCCGCAATTTCCGCCGGACTCTGTGCCTCCTTCGACTGCGTGGAAGGCATGGAGGTTCTCTGGTCAACCGACTCTTTGGAGACCCTGGAAAAAAAGTACCGTGAACAGCCTCCAGACGTGTTGGTGGCGGACTTCAGAATACACAGCGCTGAAGGGGAGGAGTCCATTCTGCCCTGGATTGAGCGGCATCCCGGGGCCTGTGTTGTTATTTACTCCGGATTTTATCTGGAGCATAATGTGCGCGCGGCCTTTGAAAGGGGCATCATGGCCTGGGTGCGGAAATCCGATGCGATTGAGGATCTGCACGGTGCTGTCCGGAATGCCGCCATCGGCAAAAAAACGATCCGCACCTCCGACGAGGTGTTTTTCCGCATGAACAACCTGGTGGATTTGTCGGACCGGGAAATGGACGTGCTTACCGCCATTTACAACGGCCGCTCCAACAAAGAAATCTCCGACGAACTCGGCATCAGTGAAACCACGGTGAAAACCCACCTTGCCCATATTTTCGCGAAACTCGATGTCGCCGGCCGCTCCGAGGCCGTTCGACAGGGGATTGAACGGGGTCTTCTCTCCACGCCGGTTGAATCGCAAAACAGCGGGAGCTGAAGTTATTGCCGGCGGCGGCGGAAGTGGATCAGTGCTCCCAGTCCAAGGGCGAGCATGGCCAGCGTCCCGGGCTCGGGGATGGCGGTGATCTCCAGATTTGTCAGGGTGAAATTTTGCCGGGCCGCAAGGGCGATGCCGTTGATGCTGGTGGGCCCGTCCGCAGCCAGGAATGTCGCGGTGGTGGTGGCGATGCCGCTGACAACATTCATTGTGTAGGGGATTCCACCCAGCGTGGCCGAATGCGTACCATCCTGACGCCCGGTGGGATATATAGTGGTCAGCATGAGCTGGGTTTCGGAAATCCGGGTCAAGTTCAGAGTTATTTCCGTATTGGTAATCGGATGATTGAATCCAGCCCGAAGACCCGAAGACCCCACATTTCCGCCCGCGCCGTTCACTGCGGCGTTAGATGTTCCCCCAGTCCAACTGGTTCTGTCCATTAGCGGCTGCGTTCCTTCACCCTGTCTGTATACACCGTATGCACCATTCGGGGTGGCGTTTCCAGTCCGCGCTCCATGTGATGAGAAATATCCTTCCCAGTCATCGGTGACCGAAGTTTGCGCATTCCCCGTTACCGCATCCCCGCTGAAAAAACCGAAATTGATGTTTTGTCCCGAGTTGTTGCTTGATCCGCCGGACCATGTGAAGGTGGCTTGAACAAAGTCTCCGACGTCATTTAAACTGATCGGGGTGAAGTTGGCGACAACTCCTTGAACCTGATCGTCACCGCTTCTGACAAAAGAACCTGTTCCCTGGGTGAAGGATCCGTCATTCAGTGTGTATAATGAATCCGAACCTTGAGAGAAAATCGCGGTTTGGGAAACCACCCCGAAAAATGAGAGGGGGATTAAAAGCTGAATGATGTGTTTCATGGTGGTCTCCTGTTAGATACGAAAGATGGAAATGTTCAACAACCATCTGGTAAGGGTCATGTGAAAGAGTACACGAACTTTGACTGTTTGTTTATGAAAAAAGAATATAAATTTCTCACAGCCATCCCATAGAGTGGGAAAGTTGATGTAAAGTATGCTTAACTCACTCATGCGTCATCGGGCAGATCGCATATTCACAGTTCTTAAGGAAGTTCCTCTTCGCGGTGGAAGAGGGTGAAGAGGTTGTTTCCGGTTTGTTCGAAGATGGTCCAGGCGGCGCTGCGGACGCCGCCGGCCTCGCCGATGGAGGTGACGCGCAGGAAGCGGCGCTCGCCGGTGGTGAACCATTGGGCGGCGTCGGGGGGGAGCCCGGCAAATGCGACGGCCTCCTGCGGGGTGCGGAAGCCGTCGAGTTCGGTTCCGGCGATGCCGTCGATGCCGAGGCGGCCTTCAAGAATGCGCTCGATTTGCTGTTCGGTGATGCCGGAGATGGTCATGAGCACCTCGGGCGTGGCGGTGTTGATGTTGATGCGTCCGTCGCCGTAGACGGTGAGCAGGGGGGCGATGCCGCGGACGGTCACGTCGGGCATGTCCCAGAATTCGCCGAGGTTGCCGCCGTGGACAATCGCCCGGGTGAAGCCTTTGATCAGGAGGAGTTCCTCCAGGGTTTCGAGGGGGGCGTTTTTGACGGGGTATCCGCGCTCCTCATAAAAGGGATCGTCGGATTCGGCGCCGTTGAGGCGGGTGAGGTCGTTTCCGTCGGTGAAATCGAGAAAGCAGTCGATGAGGGCGTCGTGAAGTTGTTCGGGCACGCCGTTGGATTCGAGCATGGCTTCCCAGTCGGCGCGTTCGAGGCGGTTGACATTGCGGCGGCCGGATTCGGGCTGGATGGTGAGAGTGAAAAAGCCGTCCTCCATCTCGTGGATGTGGTTGGTGAGGGCGAGGCCGCGGTTGAGATTCTGCAGGCGGATGAAAAAGTCCTCGCCGTATTCCTCCTCGGGTTCAATGCCCGGCCGGAGGGATTTGATGAGCAGGAGTTTCGCGTATTCAGTGCCGGCGCGGGCGAGGGACTGGGCTTTCATGCGGAAGCGGTAACGGCCGGCCAGTTCGCTTTCGAGGCGGATCTGAAACAGAAAGGACATCACCAGCGCGGAGAGAACGACGATGGTGACCAGGGCCAAAACCAGCGCGGAGCCGTTTTTTTTCATCGCGGATCTCCGGGGGGGCGGCTTGGCCCGCGGGGCTGCTGCGGAGGGCGGTTGGACGGCTCCCCCCTTGTGGCGCCCGCACCGTCTTCTGCACCGGCCGTGGATTCGCCGACCGCGCGGCGGCCGCGGCGGACCTCGCGGCTGAGGCGGGCCACGGGGATGTCGATGCGGCGGACGATTTCCCGCAGCGGGCCGCGCTCTTCGAGGGGCTCCATAAAGAGCGTGATCTCCAGAATTTGCGGGATTTGGCGCTCATCCTCCCATTCGTCCACCCACTCTTCCGTGCGCATGTCGTAGAACCGGGCGCGGAGGCCTTTGACGCGGGGGCTGATCATCCAGGGTTCGATTTCCTCGACCTGGTCGTCCTCGGGATTGAGGAGGTGCGGATAGGCGCTGACGGCGAGGCCGCGCTGTCCGTCGATATCCTCGATACTGAGAAAGATGCGGTTTAAGCCCTGACGCGTGGGGTAGCGCGGGGGCAGAAAGGCCATGGTGCCGGTGACCCAGCTCAGCATGTCGTCGGGTGGATTGCCGAGGCCGGGTTCGTGCAGAAAGGTGAAGGCTTCGGGGTTGCTGTCGAAATACGCGGCGGAGCGCATGGAGCTGACAAGCTGCTCGAAAACGATTTCGCCGTGGTGCAGGGATTCCATGGCCTCTTCGGTGGCGGTGACGGACTCGACGATGCTGCGGAAGCTTCCGAAAATCATCACGCTGATGATGGAGAGAATACTCAGGGCGAGCAGGATTTCGAGGAGCGTGAATCCGCGGCGGCGCATGGGTCAGTCCTCCCGGATGATGTCGGCTCCGAGGGCGCGGAGGCGGGTGTCGACGCGCTCGTATCCGCGGTCGATCATCTGCGCGTTTTCGATGATGCTTTCGCCTTCGGCGCCGAGGGCGGCGAGGATGAGAGCCATGCCGGCGCGGATGTCGGGGCTGGTTTGATGGGAGCCGGTGAGCGGGCAGGGCCCGGTGATGAGCACGCGGTGCGGATCGCACTGCACGATGCGGGCGCCCATGCTGATGAGGCGGTCGACCCAGACCATGCGGCTTTCGAAGAGTTTTTCGAAGAAGAGCACGCTGCCTTCGGCCTGGGTGGCGAGGACAAGCAGGATGCTCATGAGGTCGGAGGGGATGGCGGGCCAGATCCCGTCTTCGATTTTAGGGATGGCCCCGCCCAGGTCGTCGGCCACCCGCATGGGGCGCGCGGGTTTGAGGACCCAGTCGCGGTCCTCCACGGTCCATCCGGAGCCGAGGCGGGCGAAGGCGCGGTGAATGACGCGGTGGATTTCGGTGTCGTGCACGCGGGTGACGCGGAGGGTGCCGCCGGTGATGGCGGAGGCGGCGAGATAGCTGGCGGCCTCGATGTAGTCGGGGCCGATTTCGATTTCGGCGCCGCCGAGGCGTTCGCGGCCCTCGATGATGAGGCGGTTGGTGCCGATGCCGTCGATGGCGGCGCCCATGGCAACGAGGAGGCGGCAGACATCCTGGACGTGGGGTTCGCAGGCGGCGTTGTGGAGAACGGTTTGTCCGGGCGTGGCGGCGGCGGCCATGACCAGGTTTTCGGTGGCGGTGACGCTGGCCTCGTCGAGCAGCAGATCGGCGGGGGTCAGCCGGTCGCAGCGGAGGGAAAGTCCGGCGGCATCGATTTCGAGGGCGGCACCCATATCGGTGAGGCCGTGCAGATGGGTGTCGAGGCGGCGTCGGCCGATGACATCCCCGCCGGGCGGGGCGAGGCGGATGCGGCCGCAGCGGGCGAGCAGGGGGCCGGCGAGGAGGATGCTGCCGCGGATCTGCCTGCAGTGCTCCGCGGAAAGCGCGTCCGGATCCGGGTCATGCGCTTGCAAGGTCAGGCTGCTGCCGTTCCGGGAGATGGCCACGCCCAAATCCGTGAGCAGCGCGCACATGACGCGCACATCGGCGATGTCGGGAACCCGGCGGAGGATGACCGGCTGATCGGTGAGCAGGGCGGCGGCGAGCATGGGCAGGGCCGCGTTTTTGTTGCCCACGGGTTCGAAGGTTCCGGAAAGCGGCGTGCCGCCGCGAATGATAAATCGGGACATGGATGGAGTCTATTCGACGGTGACGCTTTTGGCAAGGTTGCGGGGTTTGTCGATGTCGGTGCCGCGGGCTTTGGCGGCGTAGTAGGCGAGCAGCTGCAGGGCGACCACATTGACCATGGGGGAGAACGGCTCGCGGCAGCGGGGCACGAAAATAATGTCCTCGGCCACGCCGTCCAGGCGGGTTTCACCTACGGTGGCGATGGCGATGATGCGTCCGCTGCGGGCCTGCACCTCTTTGACGTTGGAGATCATTTTTTCGGCGACCTCGTCCTCGGTGTCGGTGCAGATGCAGATGACGGGGAGGTATTCGTTGATGAGGGCGATGGGGCCGTGTTTCATTTCGCCGGCGGCATAGCCTTCGGCGTGCTGGTAGGAAATTTCTTTGTTTTTCAGCGCGCCTTCGAGGGCAATGGGATAGTTGAAGCGGCGTCCGAGATACAGGGCGCTGGGGCCCTCGTGATGTTTTCCGGCAATGGATTCAATGACCGCTTTGTCGCCGAGCACGTAGTGAATGGCGTCGGGGAGGTTGGTGAGATCGGCAAGAAGCGCGCGGGTTTCATTCGCGGGCATTTCGCCGCGGGCGTTGGCGGCGTGGATGGCGAACAGCGCGAAGGCCATGAGCTGGGCGGTGAACGCCTTGGTGGAGGCCACGCCGATTTCGGGACCGGCCCGGGTATAAATGAGGTGATCGCTTTCGCGGACCAGGCTGCTGCCGGGCACGTTGCAGATGGACAGGACTTTGCAGCCGGCGGCTTTGGCCATTTTGATGGAGGCGAGGGTGTCGGCGGTTTCGCCGGACTGCGAAACGGCGATCACCAGCGTGCCGGGAAGAATCTTGGGCTCGCGGTAGCGGAATTCGCTGCCGAGATCGGTTTCCACCGGAATCGAGGTGTATTTTTCGATCATGAGCCGTCCGTACATGGCGGCGTAGTAGGCCGTGCCGCAACTGACGATCATGATGCGCTTGATGGCGGCGAAGGCCTGCGGGTCGAGATTCAGATCGGGCAGCACGGTTTCGGCGCCGCCGGGGACATACTCGTTGAGCAGACCGCGCAGGACCCGGGTCTGCTCGTGAATTTCTTTGAGCATGAAGGTTTCGAAGCCACCGGCATCGGCGGCGGTGTCCTCGAGTTCGATGGTTTTCCAGTTCAGGGGACGGGCGGCTCCATCCAATCCGAAAATTTCGACCCGGTCTTCGGAGATCCGCGCCAGTTCGCCGTCGTTCAGATAGACCGCCTCGGTCACATGGGGGAGAACCGCCGGAACATCGCTGGCGATAAAGAGACCTTTGGGCCCGCGGGCGATGATCAGCGGGGAGCCCAGACGGGCGGCGTAAAGGACACCGGGTTCGTCGGCGTGAATGACTCCCAGCGCGTAGGCGCCGCGCGCGTCCCGGAGAGCCTGACGGAATCCGTCGAGAAACGGCCGGCCCGCCGCGCAGCGGGAAATATGATGGGTGAGCACTTCGGTGTCGGTGTCGGACAGGAAGGTGACGCCGTCGGCGAGCAGGGAGGTCTTCAGTTCGAGGTAGTTTTCGATGATCCCGTTGTGGACAACCGCAATGGTTTTCGACTGGTTGAGGTGGGGGTGGGAGTTCCGCTCGCTGGGTTCGCCGTGGGTGGCCCAGCGGGTGTGGCCGATTCCGACCGGCCCGGCGAGGGGCGTGAGGTTCTGCTTCGCCTCCAGAGCGGACAGACGGCCCATGGATTTAAGGGTTTTGAGTCCGTCCGCTGAGGGAACCGCGATCCCGGCGGAGTCGTATCCGCGATATTCCAGACGTTTCAGGCCCTCGATCAGGTAAGACACGGCGTTTTCACGACCAACCATTCCAACAATTCCACACATAGAATCTGTACTCCTTGAGATTTCGGAAACGCGTAGCAGAGCCGGACAGGGCCTGCAATGTAATTTTCGGAGGGACTTTCCCCCTTTTGACGGAACGAAGCAAGGCAAGTGTCTGTTTATTTTTGGACAGGTTAACAGAATCCTCCGGATGTTATGTCGATCATATAGTTCTACATTTTTGATGGTCTTGAGAGTAATTTTTACAATTCTGTACTTTTTATTATTTTGAATCTAACTCTGAACGTTTTCCTATAGACGCGGTCTCACGCTACATGCTAAGCCTATAGTCGTTCTTTTCAGAAAATTCTGAAAAAAATATAAAAACCAAAAAACATTTGTAAGCAGATCCATTATCGTTCGTTCCATATATGTAACGCATCTCAACAACGAGGACATCATGATTGAAAACGACAGTACATTTCGAGCCTATTTGCGGAGTATTTCCAGCGAGCCTCTTTTGACCCGCGAGGAAGAGAATGAGCTGGCCGTCCGGATTCAACAGGGCGATCAGGCCGCGATTGATAAAATGGTCAGGGCAAATCTCCGGCTGGTGGTTAAGATTGCCAGAAATTACGCGGGACTGGGTGTGCCGCTGATGGATTTGATTGCCGAGGGCAACACGGGTCTGATGAAAGCGGTGGAGCGGTTTGACCCGAACAAAGGTGCCAAGATGAGCACCTACGGGGCCTGGTGGATCAAACAGGCGATCAAACGCGCCTTGACCAATCAGAGCAAAACCATCCGTCTGCCGTCGCATTTGCTTGAGAAACTGACCCGGATGCGGGCGTTCATGCATGATTATCAGCAACAGCACGGGCGCGAACCGAGCAATTCGGTCATCGCGGAACACATGGGCGTGAAGCCCGGAAACATTGCCCACTGGAAAGCGATGTCTGTGAACCCCGCCTCGTTGGACGCACCGATTGGTGATGACGGCGACGGGGGCAGTTTTTCGGATTTGATTTCTGACAGTGCCAGTCGGAACGGCTATGAAATTCTGGATGCCGTTCAGGTTCGAACCAACATGCGCGGACTTTTGGACCATTTGGATGACCGCGAACTGAAGATCCTCAATTATCGGTACGGGCTGGACGGCGGCGAGCCGGAAACGCTCGAGCGGGTGGGGGAACGGTTCTCGATCACCCGGGAGCGGGTGCGTCAAATTCAGAAAAGCGCGTTGGAAAAACTGAAAACGCTTTTTGATGATTTCAACGAACCCCGCTTGAAGGAACGCGCGCCGAATGCTATGGCGATGTGAGTGAACGCTCAAATTCTTCAAGACGCAATACGTGACATCCCGGACTTCCCCAAGCCCGGGATTGTCTTCAAGGACATCACTCCGATTCTGCACGACCCGGTGGCCTATCGGGCCTTTATCGATCTGTTGATCGCCGAGTACAAGGACCGGAATTTGGATGCGATTGTCGCCGTGGACGCCCGCGGCTTTCTTTTTGGCGGGGCGTTGGCCTACGCCCTCGGCGTCAGTCTGGTCCCTGTCCGTAAAAAAGGTAAATTGCCTTTCAACACCCACGAAATTTCCTACGAACTTGAATACGGTACTGCCACCCTCGAGATTCATGATGACGCCCTCTCCCCCGGAGACCGGGTGCTCATTCTCGACGACCTGCTTGCCACCGGCGGGACGGTTGAGGCCACCATCAGTCTCTGCAAGGGCCTGGGAGCAGAGGTTGTCGGATGCGCCTTTCTGCTGGAGCTCTCCTTCCTGGGCGGGCGTGAGCGGCTTGGCGGGGTACCCGTTTTTGTACCCGTGGTGGTTTGAAGTCCCGGAAAATTCTTGCGCCGCTTGCGATCCCGGCATATATCCCTTCGACACCTTTCACCGATTATCCGGAGATTCTCTTATGCTCAAAAAACATCTTGCTGTCTTTCTTTCGTTCGCCGCCATTTCAAGCCTTTCCGTGACCCGCGCGGTGGAGGCGAATACACACGCCCCGGGAATGCTTGGCGTGGCCCTGCACGAAGTGTTTGCCGATGAGGTCGGTCGGTTTCAACTGCCCGGAGAATACGGTGCGCTGGTGGAGGCGGTCCAGCCCGGAAGTCCGGCTGAAGCGGCGGGCATACAGGTGGACGATGTGATTGTTGGTTTCAACAGCACAAAGGTCGAAAGTGCCCGTGCGCTGCGTCGGCTGGTGCAGGAAAGCCCCGCCGGCCGCACGGTTGAACTTCGGTTGATTCGCGGCGGCGCCCCCGCGCTGGTGCGCGTGACGCTGGGGGAAGGTCGGGAAACGGTGCTTGCTCCCGCTGCTTCGGCCCCCCGCGCGCCCCGGGTTCTGGGGGTGGGGGTCGAACCGATTTCCCTTCAGTTGACGGATTTATTTGGCCTCGACGATGGCGTCGGTCTTTTTGTCGCGCAGGTTCAGAAAGGGTCCGCCGCTGATCGCGCGGGTATCCAGGCCCGCGATTTGCTGATCGCGGTGGGCGACCAGGCGGTCACCACCGGTGAGGGTCTTAGTGAGATTCTGAACGGACTTCCCGGCTCTGAAGCGGTTTTCACGTTGATTCGGAACGGTGTCCGTGAAAATGTGACCGTGCGGTTCTGATGAGCGGGCGCGCGAGCGGGTACGAGCTTCTGGACAGCGGGGAGGGTCGGAAACTGGAGCGTTTCGGCTCCTGTATTCTCGAGCGTCCCTCTGCCCAGGCGGTTTGGAAACCGGAAAAACCCGAGTCGGTCTGGGCCAAAGCTGACGCCCGCTTTGACCGGGTGGAAGGCAACCGCTGGCACGGCCGGACCCGTTTGCCGGAGGAATGGGAGGCGGACATTGAGGGCATCCGCTTTCGGCTTTCCTCCACGGATTTCGGTCATCTTGGCGTGTTTCCCGAGCAGCGCCCCATGTGGAACTGGATTCGCGAGACCTGCGCGAAGCGCCGGAATGCCTCGGTGTTGAATTTGTTCGCCTATTCCGGAGGATCGACCCTGGCTCCGGCACAGGGCGGGGCGTCGGTATGCCATGTGGACGCGTCCAAGGGGATGACGGAATGGGCCCGGGAAAACGCCCGCCGGAACGGATTAAAAGACGCCCCCATCCGCTGGATTGTGGATGATGTGCCTCAGTTTTTGGCCCGGGAAATCAAGCGGGGGCGTTCCTATGACGGGATTATTCTGGATCCGCCGAGTTTTGGACGGGGAGCGAAAGGGGAACTGTTTAAAATCGAGGAGCGGATCAACCCGCTGCTGGAACAGGTCCGGGCTCTGCTAAGTTCCCGGCCTTTGTTTGTGTTGTTGAGTTGTCACACCCCGGGATTTTCGGCTCAGGTGCTGGAGAATCTGCTGCGGCAGCATTTGCGGGGACTGAGCGGAGATGTGGATTCCGGCGAGATGCTCTTAACCGGGGCGGAGGCTGTGAACCCGCTGCCCAGCGGATCCTACGCCCGCTGGATGGCTCATCACTGATCTCCCCGCCGGACCACCCATAATTCCCCTTAATCCTAATCGTAATCGTAATCGTAATCGTAATCGTAATCCCCCCCCCACCCATCACCTCCCACACACGCGATCCGCGTGGCAAGCGCCCACCTTTTCCCAGGCTACAGCTCACTCAGCTCGGAGATGCCGGGGGGAACGGGTGAGGTGGTCGCGAGAATCTGGGCGTGACGGGCCAGCCGTTCAAAGATTTCCAGATAAGAGGACAGGTAGAACATGGCTTTCGGGGGGATCCGGTTTTCGGTGAGACGTTTGGTGAGCAGTTCCCGGGCATCCATACAGGCTTCGAGCAGATCGACACGCTTGCGGAGGATGTCGTCCACGCGGGCGTAGAAATCCTCGCTTTCCGCGAGAAACAGGGACTCAAGTTCCTCGAGAATGTTCCGGGTATCCGCGAATTGCTGATTCAGGCGGTGGGTGAGTTCCCGTCCAAAGAGAATGTGCCCGGGTTCGTTCTGGCGTTCGCTTGAAAGCTTGCGGAGGATGTTGAGGTGGTCCCCGATGCGCTCCACCTCAATCATGCAGCGGGTCCACTGATCAATTTCCGGCAGATGGCTTCGGTCGATATCCTCATGGACCAAATCCCGCAGGGCGCGGATCATGGTGACTTTGATGGAGTCGATGGCGTCTTCGATCAGACGGATTTCGCGCTCGGCCTCCGGACTCTTGGCTTCGAGGAGTTGGCGGTTTTTTTCCAGACTCCGGCTGGTCATCCGCAGGAGGCGGGCGATTTCGAGGCGGACGGCCGGGAGGGCGGTTTCGATGTCGCTCATGGCCTCGGCACTGAGAAAGGAGGGTTCCGGCTCCGGTTTTTTGCTGGGGGTGAGTTTGAGAATCAGCCGGGTGAAGGGCCTCAGCAGCGGCAGCAGAATCACGGTGGCGCCGGCCATGGCGACGGTGTGGAGGTTGGCGGTTTGCCGGACCACATCGGGGGTCATGCTCTCCAGCAGCCGGATCAGCGGCGCGCGGAGGAGAATGCAGAGGGTGACGTTGAAGATGTTGAAGAGCAAATGGGAGAGCGCGGCCCGGCGGGCGGCGCTCTGGGTGCCGATGCTGGCGAGCATGGCGGTGGCGCAGGTGCCGATGTGCGCGCCGAGGATGATGGGCATGGTTTGACTGAGGGAGGAGAACACGCCGGCGTTCACCAGGGCGAAGGCCATGCCGATGGTGGCGCCGCTGCTCTGGATGACGGCGGTGACCAGGGTGGCGAGGAGGACCCCGGCGAGCATGCCGGTGAGTTCGGTGCCGTCGATGCGCTGCAGGACCGGCCGCAGAGCCTCGCGGTAGGGGAAGACCCCCTGGCTCATGATTTCCATGCCGAGAAACAGCAGACCAAAACCGAAGAGGCTGCGGCCGAGCGCCCGGGCTTTGCTGTGTTTGGTGAAGGTGGCTCCGAGACCGACGGCGATGGCAATGTAGCTGAAATTGCTCAGTTTAAAGGATACCGCCTGCATGCTCAGGGTGGTGCCGATGTTGGCCCCGAAAATGACCGGGATCGCCTGGGGGAGAGTGATGAGACCCGCGTTCAGGAAGCCCACCAGCAGCACGGAGGCGCCGCTGCTGTGCAGAAAGAAGCCAAGGGTGGTGCCAAGGCCGAGTCCCCGGAGCCGGGAGCGGGTGGCGCTTTGCAGCAGAGAGCGGAGTTGTTTGCCGGCGGTTTCCTGGAGACCGCGGGACATCTCCTTCATGCCGAAAATGAAGAGCGCAAGTCCCCCGAAGACCTGGGAAACGGCTAAGAGTTGGGAAAACACCTCGGTAAAGCTCCTGTATCCGCCGGTTACAGATCGCCGGTCAGGCCGAGCAGATCGAGCACGCGGTCGAGATCGTCGTTGGAGTAGAAATCAATTTCCACTTTGCCGCGCTGTTTTTTTCCGTTGGGCAGGGTGCGGGTGGGGGAAATGCGGACACTGGTGCCGAGACGCTGGTGCAGTCGGTCGGTGAGATACTGTAGATGGTCGGCGGGGATATCGAGTTTGGCTTTGGCGCCGGGTTTGGGTTGTTTGGGGGCCGCGAGGCGGGTCTTGACCTGGCGCTCCAGTTCGCGGACACTCCAGCGCTCCCGTTCGCACTGGGCGGCGAGCAGGGTTTGCTCCTCCGGAATCTCCAGGGCCAGGAGCACTTTGGCGTGTCCGGCGCTGAGGCGGTTTTCCGAGACCATGGCGCGGACTTTGGGATCGAGCGACAGCAGGCGCATGGCGTTTGCCACCGTGGCCCGGCCTTTGCCGACCCGTTTGGCGATGGCCTCCTGCGTGAGCCCGAAATCCTCCGCCAGACGCTGATAGCCCTCGGCCTCCTCGATGATGTTCAGGTCGCGGCGCTGAAGGTTTTCCACCAGAGCAATTTCCAGGGCCTCCTGATCTGTGAGATCGCGCAGCAGAATGGGCACGGTTTTCAGCCCGGCACGCTGCGCGGCGCGGAAGCGGCGCTCCCCGGCGATCAACTGATATCCGGAGCCGTCCTCTTTGCGCTGACGGACGAGGAGCGGGGAGAGCACGCCCATTTCGCGGATGGAGGCGGCCAGTTCCTCCAGGCCTTCCTCGTCGAAATACTCGCGCGGCTGCCAGGGATTGGCGACGATGAGGTGGACCGGCACTTCGCGGGGGGATTCTGAAGCCTGCGAACCGTCTTCCGCGGGTTTTGATCCGGCTTTGGCGGATTTAGGCGGCGGGTTCGCCTGCGCCTGTTTGCGGGCGGTGCCGGTGGAGGTGGGGGTTCCCTGCGAAATCAGGGCGTTGAGTCCGCGTCCGAGTCCAGTTTTTTTTGTGGCCATAAAAGGGTCCTTTGGAGGGTGTCACATTGATTTGTTCCTCATCCTTAGCAGGTTACAGTCAAAAGATCATGCATATTCAGGGTTATGACTTGATTTTTTGCAGGGTTGGTTCACGGAGGGATCAATGGCTTTAAAGGAAACTACCCTATGAAAACTGCTTTTTTTGTTTTGCTTGCCGCCGTATTGGCGGTTCTGAACGGGTTGGACTATGCGGTGTCGCTGCCATTTTCGGCGTGGATGCCTCTTCTCAATGCGGGGGGGATCGCGGTGTTGGCGGTTTTCGGCGCTTTGGGCATGCGGGGTGCGGGGTCCGGAACAGAACCTGAAACAGGGACCGCGCCGCCGCAACCGATATCCGCGCCGGTGCTGCCGCCGGTGGTGTCGCGGGATGAGCGGGCGAAGCATGAGCTGGCCGCGTTTCTGGGGATGCTGCAGGAAAAGGGTCGGCTGGTGGATTTTGTCATGGAGGATCTGAATGCCCAGCCGGACGCGCGGGTGGGACAGGTGGCCCGGGTGGTGCATCAGGGATGCCGCGAGGTGATTTTGAAGGCCTTCTCGCCGGAGCCGGTGGAGTCCGGGGTGGCGGAAGGGGATCCGCTGTCGCTTGAAGCCGGCTATGCGCCGGAGGCGTACCGCCTCATCGGCACCGCGGCGGAGGGCGCGCCCAGGGGCCGGCTGGTGCATCGCGGGTGGAGGGCGAAGGCGGTGAACCTGCCGGAATTTTCGAAAGAACCGCGGGAAGACGCGTCCGGATATGTGATTGCTCCGGCCGAACTGGAACTGGGATAAGGACAGATCATGAGTGAAAGTGCATCGGTGATTGGGATTGATTTGGGAACCAGCAACTGCGCGGTGGCGCGGGCGGCACTGGACGGGGAGGCGGTGGAGGTGCTGCCGGTTCCGCAGTGCGTGCGTCCGGGCGCGGTGGAGGCCTTGTCCACCCTGGCGTCGTCCGCGTTTTTGCCTTTGCCGGATGAGTTCGGGGAGGGGGATTTCGGACTGGCATGGCGGGAGGATGCCGGGTTTGTGGTGGGCGCGTTCGCGCGGGAGCGGGGACCGCTGGCTCCGGACCGTCAGATCAGTTCGGCCAAGTCATGGCTTTGCCATGCGCAGGCGGACCGGCGGGGGGCGATTCTGCCGTGGAACAGTCAGGCGCCGGTGCAAAAGGTGTCACCCCTTGAGGTGTCGGCCCGCCTGCTGCGTCATTTGCGCGAGAGCACCGCGCAGGCTTTGAACGGCGAAGCACCGGCGAAATGCGTGTTGACGATTCCGGCCTCGTTTGACGAGGCGGCGCGGGCGCTGACGCTGGAGGCGGCGGAGTCCGCCGGGCTCGCCGATGTGCTGCTGCTGGAGGAGCCGCAGGCTGCGTTTTACGCGTGGATCGCGAACAATCCGGATTCGTGGCGCGAGCAGGTGGGGCCGGGCGATCTGGTGCTGGTCTGTGATGTGGGCGGTGGCACGGCGGATTTCAGTCTGATCGCGGTGGCGGATGACGGCTCGGGCAATCTGACCCTGGAGCGTCTGAGTGTGGGCGAGCATATTCTTTTGGGCGGGGACAATCTGGACCTGGCGCTGGCGCACGCGATGAAGGCGAACGCGGAGGCGGAGGGCGCGACCCTGGACGCCTGGCAGTTTCTGGCGCTGACGCACGCGGCGCGGCAGGCGAAGGAGACCCTGTTTTCGCGGCCGGATCTGGAGGAGGTTCCGGTCTCGATCGCCGGACGGGGATCGAGCCTGTTCGCCTCGACGGTGAATCTGACCCTGACCCGGGAGCTGCTGCGGGCGATCGCGCTGGACGGGTTTTTGCCGCTGACCGAACCGGGCGACATGCCGTTGAAAGGTTCGCGGGCGGGTTTGCGGCAGTTCGGGCTGCCCTATGCCTCGGATCCGGTGATCAGCAAGCATCTGGCCGCTTTTCTGGCGCGGAGCCGGGAGGCGATCGCCAGCCACAGTGAACACGCGGCGCTGTTGGGGGAGGCGCGGCTGGGGCATGAATCCGGTCTGCTGATTCCCACGGCGATTTTGTTTAACGGCGGATTTTTCAAGGCGGATCCGTTGCGGGAACGGGTGGAGGCGCTGTTGGCGGGGTGGAATGAAGGTAAGGCGTTAAAAACGCTGACAGGCGGGGAGCCGGATTTGGCGGTGGCGATGGGTGCGGCCGCGTTTGCGCGGCAGGTGGTGCGGGGCGAGGGCCTGCGGATCAAATCGGCGACAACGCGGTCGTATTATCTGGGACTGGAAAGCGGCGGGATGGCGATTCCGGGGTTCACGCCGCCGGTGCAGGCGGTGTGTGTGGCGCCGCTGGGGCTGGAGGAGGGGAGCCGGGTGCTGCTGTCGGACCGTGAATTCGGCCTGGTGGTGGGAGAGCCGGCGGAGTTCCGGCTGTTCCGCAGCGCGACCCGGGGGGGAGACGTGCTTGGCGATGTGGTGGACCGCGCCGGGGAGAAGCTGGAGGAGACCTCCGGCATCGAAATCACCCTGCCGGTGGAGGCGGGCCTTGAGGCCGGACAGGTGGTGCCGGTGCACATGGAGGTGCTGCTCTCGGATGTGGGGGCGCTGGAGTTGCGCATGCGCCACGCGCGGGGAGGTCACGCCTGGAAGCTGGAGTTCAGCACCCGGGCGGACTGATCCGCTACTCTTTAATGAAGGTCCCGATGTGGGACGCCTCCAGTTCGTCAATCCGGTTGAGCACTTTGCGGACAAAGGCGCGTTTGGCGCGGTAGTCGCCGGGGAAGAAGCTTCCTTTGAAGCCGGCCACCACGAGGTTGCGGAGCTGGGAGGGGGTGAGATCGAAATGATCGACCGCCAACTGCAGTTCGCGGGTGACGGTGGTGTGGGACACGAGGCGGTTGTCGGTGCAGATGGTGGCGCTGAGATTGTGGTCGACCATTTGCCGGAGGGGGTGATCGCCGATGCCTTTGAGGTCGGGCAGGGTCTGGAGGTTGCTGGTGAGGTTGACCTCCACGCAGATGCGGCGGTGGGCGACGCTTTCGACGAGCTGGTGGATGTAGCGGTCCCGGCGGGTGATGGACGGATCGCGGATGCGGTCGGTGTCGAAGAGAAAGGTGCCGTGGCCGATACGGTCCGCATGGCAGTCGGTCAGCGCCTGAAAAATGGATTCGGGGCCGTAGGCCTCGCCGGCGTGGACGGTTTTGCGGAGAAAGTGCCGGTGGGCGTAGAGGAAGGCGTCTTTGTGGTCGACGGCGGGGTTGCCGTCCTCGGCGCCGGCGAGGTCGAAGGCGACGATGGGGAGGCCGAGTTCGTCGCGGAGGCGGACGGCGGCGCGGGCCAGCTCCAGGGAGGCGGCGGCGAAAATATCCTTGTCCCGGGCGTAGGACATGACCGCATGGAGGTTTCGGTAGTAGGCGGACATGCCGGGGGCGAACCAGCGGAGGGCGCAGACGATGATGCCGAAGTGGAAGGGGACGTCTTCGCCCCGGACCACGGCCCCGCTGCGGTTGTGGGCGGTTTGCGCGGCTTCGAGACCGCAGGTGACGGCCTCGAGCACTTTGCGCATGTCCAGATCGTCGTTGAGGTGAAGCTGTGGCGCGAAACGGACTTCGAGGTAGCGGACATTTTCGGCGAGGTTGTCCTCGGCCAGTTCGCGGGCGATGCGCTCCAGCGCCTCGGCGTTCTGCATCACCCCCACGGTGTATTGAAATCCCGCGAGATATTCCCAGAGGTCCGCATAGGCCGGTTTGAAAACGGTCTCCTTCAGGCCCTCGGGTTCGTAACTTGGCAGGTTAACCTTTTGAGCTTTGGCCAGTTCGATGAGGGTCGGCAGCCGGAGGGAGCCGTCGAGATGCACATGCAGATCCGTCTTGGGGAGCGCGGCGAGGTAGTCGGGGGAGATGAGTGAATTCATAATCTGAATATTCTGCATCGAAACCGCGAAAAGTCAATCTCCAGCAAAAGAAGCTCAGGGGCAGGGGTAGGGGAGACCACGGATGGAAGACCACGGATGCTGTGGGGCAGGGGGAGGGGAGACCACGGATGGAAGACCACGGATGAAGAAGAAGAGGTAACCCGCAAACAGCTTTGCCGTCCCGCGAATGAAAATGGAGGAGTCCAAAACGGACGTGTTCGCCGAAGCCAGATTCGAAGGAGCATGGCTTGCGCCGGACATCGAATGCTCCTTTCTTAATCTTAATCTTAATCTTAATCTTAATCCTAATCCTAATCCTAATCGTAATCTTAATCGATTTCGTGCAGGCTGAGCTTGCTCGGCCGACCGCACGCATCTCATATCCGGATGGAGGCGTCTACAAACACCGCGCATCGAGCTTGCTCGTTGCGCGGAACCATCTCATCCCGTCCGTTACGATGGGTTGCGATCCACGAGCAAGCTGGTGGATCGCTTTTTTTTGGGGGGAGCGGTTCGTGGAATGAGATGATTGCGCCCTTGCCCGAGCAAGCGCGTGGGGCGCGAGAGAGACCACGGATGGAAGACCGCAGATGCTGTGGGGCAGGGGTAGGGGAGACCACG
>JAFIGD010000077.1 GCA_020831625.1 Verrucomicrobiota bacterium
TGCATTTGAATCTGCGATCCGTTTCGAGGAAATCCATCTTCAAATTGAGGTCTGGCACGGCGCGTTAGTGACGTTGTCCAGCACCGTCTGGTTCTGCATTAGTTTTTCGTGGTGAGCTTTCAAGCATCCAATTACATAGATTTACGAAGGCTTCCGTCCCTCGTTTCAATACTACGGAAGGTGAAAAGCATCTATGTGCGCCTGAATTGCATGTATTGCATGTGTTGCATCCACATGTATATGCTTTTTGCATCTATATGTATTGGCATTCATTTTGGCTCTCCAGGTTTTTTCGGTCATGATTCGTTGTTGTAGATTCCAAAATTTTTTTTGGGATCATATCGATACCGGACCGCCACCAGTCGCTCACCATAAAATTCTGTCAGCTTTTTCGTTCCCCGGTCTGCGGGACGCAAGGTGCGTTTCGTCTTCCTTTAGAGATTCTGGTTCATTCCTTACAGCACCACCGAAACCGTTTTCCGACATTCGGAAAAACCGTTGTCCGGTTTTCCGAACCTCGGAAACCTTGTGCATGACCGGATTCTCAGTACCGCCGCACAACACCGACGACGCGGCCGGCGATGTGGAAATCGGACTGTTTGGGTTCCACGAAAATTGGCTTCATGCGTTTGTTTTCGGGCTGAAGCCGGTATTTCTTGGCGCTCTCTTTGTAGATGCGCTTGATGGTGGCGTCGCCTTCGACAATGGCCACCACGATGTCGCCGTCCTGAAAGGAGGTTCCCCGCTGCACAATCACATAATCTTTGTCATGAATGCCGGCGTCCTCCATGCTGTCGCCGGAGACTTCCAGCGAAAAGCGGTCGTGCACGCCGAAGAGTTTGGCGAAACTGAGGTGACCGAGAATGTGCTCGGAGGCCAGGATCGGATGTCCGGCGGCGGCGCGCCCCAGAATCGGAATGCCCTCCTCGTCATCCGCCAGGCGGATGCCGCGGCTGATGCCGGGGGTGCGGATGATCCAGCCCTTGCGCTCCAGCATGGCCAGATGGTCGGTTCCGCCTTTGGGGGAGCGGATATTGAAATGGTCCACAATCTCACGGACGGTGGGCGGCCGGCGCTCCTCCTCAATCTGGGAGCGGATGAATTCGTACACGGCGCGTTGCTTGGTCGTCAGGGGTTCTTTTTCTTTCATAACATTCGTATGCTATACGGGTGTGACCCGCAGGTCAAGCCCCTGATTAAAAAAACTTGAAAAAATTTACGCGGAGATTTGAGCCGGATCGTAGAGCAGCCGGCCGCAGAACGTGCAGGGGGTCCATTTCACCGCCGCGTTTAAATCGTGCAGGGTTTGCGGACTGAGTTTCATATGGCATCCCCCGCAGGTCTGCTGCTTGGCGGGCACCACGTAGGCGTCCTCCTTGGAGGAGAGATGCGCGAGGTATCGTTTCACCAGTTCCGGATCCAGTTCAGCGATCAAAGCCTCGCGGGTTTGTTTAATCCCGTTGAACTGCTCCCGCACCGTGTCCATGCGCTCGTCGAGCCGGGTCAGGTCCACCTGCACCGCCTCTTTGGCGGCGTTCAGCTCTTTTTGCGCCCTGGCGACGTCCTTTTGTAAATCCTCCAGCGTGTCCATCAATTCCAGTTCCCGGTCCTCCTCGGTCCGGATCTCCTGCTCGCAGGTGGCGATCTCCTGTTCGAGGGCCCGGTAGGATTCGTTGGTCTTCACCTCCATCTCCTGCACCCGGTAGCGGGTGATCCGCTCTTTGAGCCCCTCCACCGCGCCCTCCACCGCTTTAATCTCCGCCTCCCGCGCCCGCAACGCGGTTTTGGCCGCCTCCAGTCCCGCCTCGGCGCTTGCCGACCGGCTTAAAATGGATTCCCGCCGGGCCGGAATGCCCTGCGCCTCTTTTTTGAGCTGCAACAGGGTCAGATCCTGCTCCTGCAGTCGGAGCAGCGTTTTCAGTGCGTTTGCGTTCACGGGCGTGTTCCTTTCAGGATTTCATTTGCCATTGTGTCTCTTCCCTACTAATCAGAACCCAAATGGCAACCGCAACCTCTCCGAACAGGAAAAAAACATGACGTCCACCTCATTTCTCGCTCCGGTCCTCCAGTCGGTCCTGGAGGCAGTCTGGGAGGCGGCCGGATGCTGCGAACGCATTGCCGAGGATTTTCAGAAGCAGGATCATCACACCAAAGACGACGCCTCTCCGGTCACCATCGCCGATTATTGCAGCCAGGCCCTGATTCTTCAGCGCCTGGCAGACATCACCCCCGACATCGGCGTCGTCGCCGAGGAACAGGGCGGTGAACTGCGCGAACGGCCCGACATGTGCGCCCGCGTCGCCGCCTTCGCCCAATCGGTCGATCCCGCCCTCACCGCCGAGCGCATCCCCGATCTTCTCGACCGCGGCAATCATCCCGGCGGGGACACCGGCACCTTCTGGACGCTCGATCCCATCGACGGCACCAAAGGCTATCTTCGCGGCGGACAGTACGCCATCGCCCTCGCCCTCATCGAAAACGGCCGTCCCGTGTTCGGCGTGCTGGGCTGTCCGCGCTATGCGGCCGATGATTCCGGCCGCACGGGCGTGGTGTTCTACGGCGGCGAAAGCCTCGCCGCCGCCATGGTCACCGCCCCCGGCGCCAAACCCCGGGCGGTTCACGTCTCCGAAGCCCTGCAGACCTGCGACGCCAAACTCTGCGAGTCGGTCGAAAGCGGCCACACAAGCCACGACCGCTCCGCGCAACTGATCGAAAAGCTCGGGCTGTCCAAAGAGGTGGTGCGCATGGACAGTCAGGCCAAATATGCCGCCGTCGCCCACGGCGCGGCGGGCGTGTACATGCGCCTTCCGGTCAAAAAAGGCTACCGCGAAAAAATCTGGGATCACGCCGCGGGCGTGGCCGTCATTCAGGCCGCGGGCGGAAAAGTCACCGATCTCAACGGCAAAGCCCTCGATTTCGGCCAGGGAGAGACCCTCAAGAACAACCGGGGCGTTCTCGCCACCAACGGGGCGCTGCATCCCCCCGCCCTGGCCGTCCTGAAGACCATTACACCGGCGGAATCGGCCTGGGAATAAACCCGATGCATCCCGACGAGTTTTATATGGACATGGCCATGCGCGAGGCGCACCGCGCCGGTCAGGCGGGCGAAGTGCCGGTGGGCGCGGTTCTGGTGCATCCGGAGCGCGGCATCGTCGGCAAAGCCCACAATCAGGTGGAAACCCTCAAAGACGCGACCGCCCACGCCGAAATCCTCGCCATCACCCAGGCCTCCGCCTCACTGGAGGACTGGCGGCTGGAGGACTGCACCCTGTACGTCACCAAAGAACCCTGCCCCATGTGCGCCGGAGCCATCGTGTTCAGCCGCGTCCGCCGGGTCGTGTGGGGACTCACCGACACCAAACGCGGCGGCGAAAGCCGTTTCGGCATTCTCACCAGTCCCGACACCTGTCACCGCCCCGAGATTCTCTCCGGCTGGATGGAGGAACCCTGCAAACAGCAGTTTTTAGGCTTCTTTAAAGCGGTTCGAAATCATGAAGTCGGTAAACCCGGTGCGGGGGTGCCACCGTCATAAGCTCGCCTCCCTGAAAGTCCGGCAGATCCGCAAGCCGGTCGAGCAGCGGATCGTCGTGCCGGGCCAGATGAATGGTGCGGATGTTGTGCTGCCGGAGATACCCGAGCAGGGCGTCGGCCTGAATCGACCCGTCAGCGGTTTTGGCCAGCATAATCGACCAGTCGGTTTCGCCGTTCATCCCGTGAACCTGCTGTTTTCCGTGCCCCAGAAACAGGCCCGGCCGGTCCGTGAGCAGGGGATCATTCCGCAGATCCGCGTTTTCCTCAAACAAACGGATCACCACGTCCATTCCCCGCACGCGCTCCCCGGGCTCCGCCGCGGCCCCGCCCGCGATCCGCGGAAGCACCGCCATCCCGAACGCGACCGCCGTCAAACCGGCGCCGCCCAGCGCCAGACGGCCCGGCGGGGCCTCGTGGCTCTGAAACCAGTGGAACAGCGGATACACCAGCACCAAAACCGCGAACGGAATCAGCAGCGGCGTCGTGATCCGCAGACAGGTCTCAAAACTGGTCATGCCGGTCACCGGACTCATCACCGTCAGCACCACCACCCACAACACCATGAACGGCACCCAGAAAAACGGAAGGGCTTTGTGACGGTTCAGCACCGTGCACAGGACGATGCCCAGCGGCCAGAGCAGACCCGCGAAAATGCCCAGCGCCCCGGCGTCCGCGGCCAGCATCCGGAATCCCGTCAGAAAACGGTTGATCAAATCCAGATCTCCGGCCGCACGGGAGGCGGCGGGCGCGCCGAGCAGCAGTTGCGCGTCGTATCCCGGCAGAATCGGCGACTGGGCCAGAAACAGATTGCGGTCAATCATCGGCCAAAGCACCGCCAGCACCATCAGCAGTCCCCCGAACGCCATGCCGGTCAGCGGCACGCCCCTCGCCTTTGCCGGGCTGTTGTAAAAGGTCTGACTGATTAAGTACAGGGCCAGAAGCACCCAGATCAGACTCAGCTCAATCTGAACATACCCGGCCAGACCGATCAGAAATCCGGACAGAAACACCCGCTCGGGCATCACTTTTTCCAGCGAAGAGAAAAAAGAGGCCACGCCCCACACCACCAGCGCCATGCCCAGGGCGATGGAGGGATCCGGGGAAAGGCCCGCCTGGACCGCTCCCAGGCCGGCGAAGGCCGCCACCGTCGCCACCGCGAAGGCCCGGAAAGGAAAAACACTCAGACACAGCCAGTACATGCCCGCCAGCGCCGCCACCAGACCGGCCAGGCTCAGCCACAGGCCCGCCCGCTCGATGTCACCGGTAAACGTCGACACCCCCGCAAGCAGCACCCGCGGCAGCACCCGCGCCCCGAAGGTCTGCGGCACGCCTTCCAAAACCCCATAGGTTCCGGGCTGATCCCGCAACACCTGAACATAGGCCTGGTCCAGAAACCGGGCCTCGTCCGTCCCCGCGCTCCCGTTCACGCCCGGCAACCAGCGCGACAACGCGAACACACACAGCCCGAACGCGAACACCGGCCAGAAAAGCGGACCGCGGTGCAATCGAAAAACAGCAGGAAGCGTGAACGTCATTGTCCCGGCTCCCGTTCCACCTCAATCGACTCAATCCGCATCAGCGGCACCCGCTGACCCGCCACCCAGAAATCGCGGCCGCGCACCAGCACCTGCCGGCCCACCAGCGAGCGGATTTCCTCCTCGTCCCCGCGCAAATACGCCAGAGCCTCTTCCCGGCCCCGTTCACGGAAAACCAGTTGAAACCGGCTCGGCGCCGACCCCGCGATCAAATACGCCTTCACCCAGCCTCGGCGCACCGACGCGGTTCCCTGACCCTCCAGCGGCACCAGCCGCACATCATCGGGGGCCTCAATCTCTTCTTCCGCCTCAACCGGTTCCTCGACAACCGGAACCACTTCCGGCACCGTCTCCACCTCTGTCAACGGGAGCGGTTCAGCCTCCTCCTCATCCGCCGCCTCAACCACCGCCTCATCCGCCGCCTCCTCCGCTTCGGGGATCTGAACGTCTTCCGCAGGCTCTTCCGCAGGTTCGTCCATAGGCGCATCCGCAACCTCCTCCGCATCTTTGTCCGCAGGTTCCTCCGCAGCTTCGACCGAAGCTTCCTCCGCAACCGGATCCGCTTCAGCATCCGCTTCCGCCTCCTCCGCTTCCGGCGGATCCATCACCTGCAGCAGTTCCCGGAAAATCCAGACCTGCACCGCGTCCGTGGGAACAATCCGCCGCCATTCATCATAGCGCTCCACCACCGTCACCGGATCCATCCGCTCCAACTGACCCAGCACATCAAACTGGGTGCCCGGCCCGCTGCGCATGTTCAGCACCCGCGCCCGGACCTCCCGGTCCTCAAACAGCAATCCGCCGTGAACCCAGACCGCCATCCCCTGCGGCGGACGAATCCGCACCCACTCCTCCTCAAGCTCCAGACCCGTCAGCATATCCCCATAGTTCACCTGACCGACCACATCGCTGTCCAGACTCCCCGCGTTGCGGAGATTCACGCGGTCCGCGACCACCATCACGTCAAACGTCGGCACATCCGCAGCCGCTTCAGCCTCCCCGGCCAGACCGAGGCACATCCAGAAAAAGACACCGGTAAATAGAAGTAAAGCTTTCATAAATGAGGGGCTTAACAACTCCAAAATGGAATGTCAGTCTCAAAAACGAACCAAGCGGGTCTAATTCCCCCCGTCGTACACAAAGCTTCATAGGGTGTTGTTGCCCGCAATGTTCATCGCGTTTGTATCCCCTCAAAATATTGATTTGTCCTTTTTAATCCTGTTAGCCTGTCAAAAAATAAACGTTCACTTAGCAAGCTTATGCCTCTCAAAAAATAGAGGAAGTCCTGAAGATATAACCCTTGCGCAATCCCCCCCGCCCCGTACAGATAACGTTATGAAACTCTTTTCATGTGATGTCTGCGGACAGCGCGTTTATTTTGAAAACACCCAATGCACCGGATGCGGCAGCCTTCTCGGATTTTTACCCGATTCCCTCCGCATGGCCTCCCTGCGGCCGCTCGGCGGGGATCTCTGGCAAACGCCGGACGGCTCCGCCTACCGGCTCTGCCAAAACAGCCGCGATCACGCCGTCTGCAACTGGATGATTCCCGCCGACGCCCCCGGCCCCTTCTGCACCGCCTGCGCCCTCAACCGCACCATTCCCAACCTCGACACCCCCGAAAACCTCGAGCGCTGGCGCGACATCGAAACCGCCAAGCGCCGTCTCCTCTATTCTCTCCTCCGTTTTCACCTCGACTTCACCCCCCAAAGCGGCGGAATCCCCGGCCTCGCCTTTGAATTTCTCGCCGACACCGCCCCCACCTTCCAGGACAGCGGCCGCGTCCTCACCGGCCACAAAAACGGCCTCATCACCCTCAACATCGCCGAGGCCGACCCCGTGCTCCGCGAAAAAATGCGCGAGGACATGGACGAACCCTACCGCACCCTGCTCGGCCATTTCCGCCACGAATCCGGCCATTACTTCTGGGAGCGCTTCCAATTCCGTCCCGGCTTTCCCGGCGCCTTCCGCAGCCTCTTCGGCGACGAACGGCAAGACTACGCCCGCGCCCTTGAAGCCTATCATCAAAACGGCCCCCCGGCCGACTGGCAGCAGCGTCATGTCAGCGCCTACGCCTCCTGCCACCCCTGGGAGGACTGGGCCGAAACCTGGGCGCACTACCTTCACATGATCGACACCCTCGACACCGCCTCAAACTTCGGGATCCGCATCCGCCCCCGCACCGGAAAACTCCCGCCCACCGATCCTCCCGACGATTTCGATCCCTACACCCATTCCTCCTTCGAGGATCTCATCGCCCACTGGCTCCCCCTCACCCACGCCATGAACAGCCTCAACCGCAGCATGGGCCACGAAGACGCCTATCCCTTCGTCCTCTCCCCCGCCGTCCTCGACAAACTCAACATGATTCACCAACAAATCCGGAACCAAAATCCATCTCCGCCCCCCGGCCCTCAATGGTGACGACATCCTCTTTCTCTCACCACTCAACCCCATTGCTCATCATCCACCGGTTTCCAATACCGGACGCGGGGCATCCTGCCCCGGCATCTTCCTCTCCTCTTGAAGCCAACAACATCATATTCGGGCAAAAGGCAAAGGGCCCGTGCATTTTAACATTCTCTCCCTCAACTTCTTCACTTCACGCCCCTCGCCGTGTCGAAACCGGCTGATCGCCCGGGAGCAGTTGGTTCGATGTCCCATCCTCAGCCGCTCCGCGATCCACGTTCCGTGTCGGGCAACGCCGTCGACTTCTTCGTCAAAATCCGGGGAATGAGCTTCATCGAAACCATGCGCCTCCTCCTCGCGTAAACCCAAACCGACCCGAGCCGTCGTACCGCGGACACCCGCGTACGACGGCAACGGCCCACTCATCGCAACTCAAAACCTAAAACATGCCCCCATCATCGCAAAAATCTACGACGCCTGCGGGAACATTATACGATCACAACGCGATAATCCGCCCCCTTTTCTACGAGCTCAATTTGGGAATCGCGTACGATGTCAGTGCGGTCGGTAACACCTCTGCGTCTCCGCCCTGCTCGAAGCCGTCCGCGACCACAGCAAAACCGTTGACCTCCCCCAGGTCAACCGCGTCCTCATGCAACCCCACTGGAGAACCGAACGTGACCTCCCCGCCCGCTGACCCGACCGCAAAGCATCCCCTCAAGCGCTGGGACGCGGCGGACATCCGCCGCGCCCGCCAGCGCGAACTCGCCCCCCTCCTCGCCGCCATGGGCCACCCCCTCCAGCCCCTCGAGGACGGAAACCACCGCCTCGTCGGCGAACCCGGCAACCTCGTCGTAAAAGAGAACTACTGGATCCGCACCGACACCGGCGAGTCGGGCAATGCCGTCGACTTCTTCGTCAAAATCCGGGGCATGTCCTTCATCGAAACCATGCGCCTCCTCCTCGCGTAAACCCAAACCAACCCGAGCCGTCGTACAGCGGACACCCGCGTACGACGGCAACGGCCCACTCAAAGAAATCATATGACCGCATTGGCAAGATCATCGCGAAAGCGATACAACCTCACCGGGAATTTTACGACCGCAACGGGAACATTTTACGACCGCAACGCGGTAATCCGACCCCTTTTCTACGGTGTCAATTTGGGAATCGTATACGATGATAACGCGGTCGGTAACAGCTGAGACAGCCGCTATTACGCGGTTTCCGATTTGGTCGAAGGTGTAGGTGGACTCGCCGTTTCTCATGGTCGCGGTGGTGACTTCGTTGCGGTCGTTGTAGCCGAAGGTGTTGTTTTGAGTGGAGGTGAAGGCGGTGCCGCTGTCGTCTTTAAAATACGATTTTTTACTTTCGCTTTATACCCTCTTTATCTATGAAATGTTTTAACCTTCCCCCTAATTTAAAAGTGTAAAATGAATAGATAAAGTATAAAAAGAAAATAAATATATCTTTACCCTTCATGTAGTTATTTATTAATGTCATTATGTATAAAATTATATAGAGAA
Organism: Verrucomicrobiota bacterium; assembly: GCA_020831625.1. Classification (GTDB taxonomy): domain Bacteria; phylum Verrucomicrobiota; class Kiritimatiellia; order SS1-B-03-39; family UBA6053; genus PXAS01. The sequence goes on from JAFIGD010000077.1 coordinate 9,002, forward strand.
CAAAGATAAAATATGATATATACTTAATTTTGAGTTTATATATCTCATGAAAAAATCCAGAAATAAACGGAATAAACATGCCAATTAAAATAAATACAATTATTAAAAACATTTTTACATCCATAAACAATTTCTGCCAAATTCTTGATCCAAAGCCATAGCTTCTGCTCCGATAAGCAATGCTTCGCCGAGGAGTTCGCCAGCAAGGGTTTTATGTAAATTATAGTCATTTTTTATAGGATCTCTTACTCTTATAGCTATATCTAAAGCATGTTTTGCATTATCCATAAGAGTTTTATACCGGCTGCAGCAATCTTCTGATTTTTTTGAAACACAAGCGTTATACTGTCCGACGGTGATATCATAAGTTGTTTCGGCTGCAAAAACAGCGGCTTCCGCACCTACTAAAAATACCCCTATTGCAGACGCGGATGCAGCTTCCTTAGCAGCAGCTGCTGTTTTTCCAGCTTCCCTAGCTCGGGTTGCTGCAATTCTGGCGGCAAGTCGAAGGCAATAAAACCTACCTCTCTGATATCCCAAATAATCAAAATGATTTACCCCATCATTCCCCACGAACCCATAAAGGTTGTAACCGCCCATTTCTTCAATCGGATCGCGATTTGGCCAGCGGCCTGTGACAGGGTCGTAAAATCTAAACCCATAGTAGAGGTAGCCGGTTTCGGCATCCTCATATTTGGTGGAGAAACCGAAATTGCTGGGAGCGGTGCCGGTGGAGGCGATGATGCGGCCGAAGGCGTCGTATTCGAGGTGGGCATCGATGTCGCCGTTGGCGAGGTTGATGTATTCGCTGATGTTGCCGTTGGCGTCGTAAGTGGGGGCCCAGGTGGTGCCGTCATTGTGGACCATGAGCAAGCCCCCTACCCCGCCTGCTCCTTGGAGGCTCTGGCTGAGATCGAGACCCCAGACGTAGTAGGTGGGTTCGGCGGCGGCGAGGACATCGATTTCGTAGATGAGGTTCCAGCCGTCGTAGAAGTAGCGGATGTCTTTGTCGGGGGTTCCGTCGTCGAAGACTTGTTTGCGGACGCGGCGGCCCTGGCCGTCGAAGGTGTTGAGCATCACCATGTCCCCTTTCTCCACGCGGACCATGCGGTTCTCGCCGTTCCATACGATGAAGAGCCCTTGGCCGTCGTCGGTGAGGTTGCCGTCGTCGTCGTGGGTGGGGGTGGACGGAGTGGACGGGGTGGACGCGATGGACGTGTATTGGTTGAGGGGGTTGGTGGTGTAGTCGAAAACGCCTCCGGGAGAAAAGAGCGCGGTCGGTACATCCGCGAGTACGCGGTTTCCGATTTGGTCGAAGTTGTAGATGGACTCGCCGTTTCTCATGGTCGCGGTGGTGACTTCGTTGCGGTCGTTGTAGCCGAAGATGTTGTTTTGGGTGGAGGTGAAGGCGGTGCCGCTGTCCTCGCGGGCGGTGCGGCGGCCGGCTTTGTCGTTGGTGTAGTCTAACTGGCTGATGAGAGTAGTATCCCAAGTGTTCGCAACGGTGTCAATCAGGTTTCGATTGTTTTCGAGAGTTGACAATAGCCATGGAGGCGGTGCTTCCAGCGCCGGATTCCCAAAGAAGAGTAATGGTGTTCCCTCTTTAGGAACTACCCGGCGCAGGATGCGCCGCCTCCATGCACCAACACCGGCGAGTCGGGCAACGCCGTCGACTTCTTCGTCAAAATCCGGGGCATGTCCTTCATCGAAACCATGCGCCTCCTCCTCGCATAAACCCAAACCGACCCGAGCCGTCGTACAGCGGACACCCGCGTACGACGGCAACGGCACACACATCGCAACTCAAAACCCAAAACATGCCCCCATCATCGCAAAAATCTACGACGCCTCCGGGAACATTTTACGACCGCAACGCGGGAATCCGACCCCTTTTCTACGGGCTCAATTTGGGAATCGCGTACGATATTAACGGCGACGGCAACACTCAGCCGAAGACCGCGCCTGGGTGCGGGACACCGAAAGCCGCGCTCAGCTTGCGAAAGTGTTTGAGGCGGTGGAATCCCGGAGCGATACGCCCGGCTCGGATCCCGGGAAGGCGCAACAGTACATTTTGGGGCACCGCAAACAGCTCAGTGCCTTCGTGGAGGATGAGCGTCTGCCCATCGACAACAATGCCGCCGAGCGGGCGATCCGCCGGGTGGCGATCGGGCGGAAGAACTGGCTGTTCCTTGGAAGCGAAAACGGAGGCGCAACTGCCGCCACCTTAATGAGTCTGCTGGGGACGTGCTGGGCGAACCGGGTGAATCCTCTGGAATACCTGACCGACATCATCAAGGTCCTGCCCGCCACGCCCGCCGACCAACTCGACAGTCTCCTGCCGCACATCTGGATCGAGACTCACCCCGAAGCCGCACTGCCGCAGATCAAGTAAATCTTCCCGGCGGGCCCGGGGCGGAGGGGTGGGGTTCGCCGGACGCTTACCGTAAACCCAAACCAACCCGAGCCGTCGTACAGCGGACACCCGCGTACGACGGCAACGGCCCACTCAAAG
>JAFIGD010000078.1 GCA_020831625.1 Verrucomicrobiota bacterium
CGGGATCGAAGTCTTTCCAGGTGGTCAGGGTCAACATGCGCCCCTGATCGTCGTAGGTGTATTCAACGGGATTGGTCTGCGAGCCCCAGGTTTTCACCACCTGTCCGCGCAGGTCGTATTGGGTGTGGACGGTGGAGTCGTCGGGTTTGGTCAGCTTGACCTGACGGCCCATGTCGTCGTATTCAAAGGTGGTGACGAGGGCGGACAGCGGTCCGGCTCCGTCGGGGTCGGGCGCGGTGATTTCCCGCACCTGGCCGTTGTCGTAGAATTCGAAGCTGGTGGTGCCGGTGCGGGAATCGGTCACGGCCGCCTGGCGGTTGAAGGCGTCGTATGTGAAGGAGGTGGAGCTGAGGAGGGTTTCGTCGGCATCATATTGGCTGGTGGTCTGCATAAGGCCATCCACGTAGGTGGTTTTGCTGTATGCTCCTGAGGGACTGTAGGATCTCTGCTCCCAGTCGCCATCCACGGCCAGGGTGCGGAATTGGCGGCTGACGTTGCCATGAATATCGATGGAAAGGCTGCCGCGTCCGTTGACTTCGCTCAGGCTGGTGGAGACGAGGGTCTTCACATTCACTTCAGTCTCCACCTGCGTCAGTTCATCCACTTGTTTCACCGTTTGGTAGATGTAGGATTTGGTTTGATTAAAGGTGTAGAACTGAGGTCCGTCACCGAAATCCGCGAGTTCCTCAAGGATCTCGAATTCCTGTTCTGTGACCCGGTCGGTTTGTAAATCGATTCCGGGAGAATCGGAGGTTTTCTGTGCGGTCAAGTAGCGGCGGCCGCGGCTGTCATAGGCGAAGCGGGTGGTGACGCCGTCCGGATCGACCTGTTCGATGACGCGCCCCGCATTATCGTAAGCGACAGTCTGGCTGGCTCCGTCGGGGAAGACAATGCTGAATTGACGGCCCATCACGGAGCGGGATTCGGTCCATTCGGTTTCGAGATAGTTTCCGGGATCCTGCGGATCGTCGCGCAAAAGAATCTGACGGGTGTAGACACCGGCGGTTCCATTGTCATCGAAGGTGCCGTAGTCCATTTTCATCGGCGCGGCGGCGGTGCCGGTCACCGTGCGGGTCTGACCGTCGGGATAAAGGGTCTCGATGCGGGTACCTCCATCCGGATAGGTGGTGGTCACCACCTGGCCTCCGGTGGAGGGGTATTCGTAGGTGGTGGCCGTGGTCACCAGGGTGCCGTTGGTCACCGGACCGGGGGTGCGTTGTTCCACGACCCGGCCAGCCAAATCGTATTCGATTTCCCCGATCAGGAGGGTTTCGGGTCCGGCTTCACGGATGGTGCGGATTGTGCGTCCCTGAGCATCCAGCTCGTAATGCTCGGTAACTCCAAGACGGGTCATCGATATACGGCGGTCCAAGACATCGTAGGCGTATTCGGTGGTGATGCCTTGACGGTCCGTTTCGGATTTAAGGGTTTCGGAACCGCAGCCGCAGCTCAGGCCGGCGTATTCACGCTGTGAAATTGAACCGTCCCCGTGAAGTATCATAATGGCGCGGCCGAAGTGGTCGACATCGAGAACGCTCGTTTCGTCAAGAACCAAACCGGAGGCGATGTCTTTCCGTATGCTCAGTAAACGTGTGCCGGAGGATAAGGATTGGTAGGTGATGGTCTCGGTGCCGTCGATAACGGTTCCTGAAGAATTCATTGCGCCGGTGCGCTCTTCGACAACAAAATCCCCTATGGAAATCAATGGATAATTGGGGAGCGCGGTATCAACGTTGCTGTATGCATATGTTGTTCCGGTTCCGTCAGGACGTTCGACGCGTGAGACCCGTCCGGCGAAGGCTGTGCCTGTCGGAATGTGATACGTTTTGGTGACGAGGTTGGACGGATCATCCCAAGCGGCTCCCGGAACGACGGCCTGAATTTGATGAATGAGTTCCCGGGCGCGGTTTTCGGGGTTCCGGACATCAATGGTGTAGCGGCGGGATACTTCCACCTCTTGTATTTTCTCCACACGCTGAGTGAAAAGGATAAGCCCGTCGGCCACAAACCCGGGATTTTCGTATTCAAACGTGATAACGCGGCTGGCGGGTTCATCATCAAACGCCGAATTTTTATACTGGCGGATTTCTTTGGCGGGACGGCCCTCTTCATCGTATTCGTAAATGGTCCATGAGCCGGCCGCAGTGGTTGTGTAGTGAATTTTCCCGTGGCTGCCGCCAGGCTCTGTGTAATAGCTCCAGGTGTCAACCGCCGGTTGACCTGAAGCCGCAAGGAGGGTGCCGTTGGCATCCATGGAGAGTCCTTCCGGGTCCCGAACCCGCTCGATTCGTCTTTCGCCAAACGCAAAGGTTTGGAACACCTCGGCGTATTGCTCAACCAGGTTGTCCTGGGCATCATAGATGGACCTGAGTGTTGTCCGAACCAGGCCGTTCGGCGAAATGTGATCCTCGCGTTCAAGCCGGTTCAGTCCGCCTCCGGTGATGAGTGTCCAGTTGCCAAGAAGCTCGTTATACGTAAAGTGCGAAACGTTTCCGCCGGGCCGAACAATTTCGAGCTGATTGTAACTCCCGGTGCCGTTCACATGATCGTACGGGTCCGGATTCCGAATGAGTGTCGTGGAGTATGAGTCGCCCAGCGGATTGATGTCATAAATGCCGGATGCCTCGGGGGTGACAGAGGGATTAACGAGGTAGCGTTTAATGGAATAGCCCTGATCCGGAGCGGGCAGCGGGAGGATATCGACCAAGGTGTCCGAGCCCCGGATTTGACGGATGGATGAGCGCGCGATAAACGGGGTGAAGACTCCGGCCTCTTCGGCCTCGAAAGCGGAAAAGCTGCCGGCCGGCTCGGCATCCAGTACAACAGGAGTAAAGGTATCATCCGTGGTCACAATCACCCGATCAATGTGAACGCCTCCCTCACGGAAGCGGAGGGAAACACGACGGTCACCCGCGCCCTGAAAATTGAGGGACGCGTCATCGAAGCGGACCCATTCCCACTCATTTCCCGACACAGCAAACGTCCAGGGCACATCCTGACGCGGGGTGCCCGCAGCGGGGTTAAACACCTGCGAAGAAACCCAAACAGAATCGCGGCCCGGAAAGGGTACCCGTACTCTGGCCCAAAGGTAATGCTGACCGCTTTCCTCGAAATCCAGAGGGAAATGCAGCGGGCCGGATGATGCAACGGTGCGGTTTGGCTGCAACTCTATGTGAAAGCTTAACGCGACGCCTCCGGAATAGAGCTGGTTCTTGGTGACATACGTGCTGTTGGAAACTTCATTGGCATCCAAACCGGAAATTTCCAGGATTTCAGCCGATGCCGTAAAGCTTTCCGCTTCAAGCCAAAACGTGCCCGGGTCCGCATCGGGTTGGGTTACGCCATCTGGCGCTAATTCAGAGTCGTCGGTGACAATTAACGCGTCAATGTCAAGGCCCGCCTCCGGGAGAACAAGATGCAATGCGTAATCACCGACTGTGGAAACGGAAGCCATGTCCGCGAGTTTGACCCAGGTCCACGCACTGTTATGATCAAAAACCACCTCTGTTCCCTCCTCAGCCTCATCCCAGAAAAGAAAAAGCGGCGCGCCCAGCACGGAGCGGACGCGGATCCAAATATCATAGTCCCCGACCGGCATGGAATTGATGAGGGTACTTAATGTCCCCGGATCCACCTGGGTTTCATCCTGAACATGAAAAAACTCCGGCAGGTATTGGGCGGCTTCGGCCTCCATCAACCAGGACTCTCCCTCGGACGGCAATACGGGAACGCTTCCCGCCGGTAAGAAGGAGGCGTCGTCGGTCACAATCACGGCGTCCAGTCCAAAGCCGGGATCGCGGACCTTAAACTGCAGTGAGTTCGGGCCGGACTCAAGATTCATTCCAGAATCATTCAGCAACACCCAATCCCAACTTTCATACGTGCCGGCACGCACGACCAGATCTGATTCACCGTTCACACTGAACCAGGCGGAACTCTGCTGGAACGTCTCGGCGTACACACGGGCCCAAACAAAATACTCGCCTCCGGCAAGGGCGGGTGTCTCCAGGACGATATCCGGCGCCTCCGGCGCGAAACGTCTCGCCGGCTCTAAAAAGTCCGTCAGGACGAAGCGCCCTTCGGAAATATCATGATCTGAAATCAATTCGTAATGCTCCTCAGTAAAACCCCGCACGAGCGAGTGAGGAAAGTAGATTTCGGGATTGATTTTTTTGGAGTAGATTTGGATGTGGCCGGAAGTGCCGGTGAAACCCGTACCGATCGCATGGGTTGAGCGAACGCTGCTATCACCATCGCTTGGCGGAGGATCACATTCCAATTTTATGGGGAATGAAATCTTTTGTTCTTTACTAGACCCATCGTCAAATTTCTTGGTAAAAATGAAATCTTCTTCATAATTACCTTTTTCAAGATCCGCTAAACTTATGGTTCGGGTTTTTTCACCTTGGAGAGATACAAATTCACTTGCGCTGCCCTTTTTTTCAAACTCCAACCTCACCTCTACTGACGGCGGCGTAGTGTCTCCATTATTACCCTGTGTTAGTTGAGACCGATATATTGTAAGAGTGCTTTCACCAGGATTTTCGGCCTTTTGATTGTCAGGTCCATGCAATGTAAAGATGTCGATTTCTGCATCATCTCCTTCCCCTATAATCCACGGATTATGGTTAATCTGTGCCAAAGCCGCGGAGGACAGGCAGAGGAGGACAAAAAATGCGGCGAAGGGTTTGTTTTTAAGATTCATGGTCAAGTCGGGTAAGGGCTTCGTTGGCGAGATTGGTGACGGGTTCGGGTCCGCGGCGGCGGAGCTGCAATAAAAGGCCGCGGTGTTCGGGGCCGCCGAAAACCGAGATCACCCGGAGGGCGGAGACGCGGTGGGCGACGACGGGGGTGCGGCGGGCGATGTCCACCGCCGGGTCGAGGAAGCGTTCGTCCTCCAGCAGCACGCCGATTTGCAGCGCGGTGGAGCGGGAAGCCCCGTGGGCGGCCGGGTTGGCGGCCACGGCCAGGGCGCGTTCGGCCAGGGTGCCGTCCTCCAGCCCGTCTTTGAGATGGTAAAGATTCAGCAGGGCGGTTCCGGAGAGTGAGCTTTCGCTCCACCCGGAGGCCTCCCGGAGAAGGGCGCGGGACGCTCCGTGTTCCGAACCGGCGCCGAGAATGGCGAGGTGCTGCAGGGCATAGTCGCGGATCACGGTGTCGCCGGCCTCACGGGCGGTGGTGATGAGCGCCTCCTCCAGGTTGAATCCGGGAGGAGTCTGACGGGTGAGCCTTGAAAACAGATCGTTCACACAGGCGTGCCATTGTCCGGGGATCATGCGGTGCGGGCGGGCGTCCGCGCGCAACCGTTGGAAAAAGACCCGCCACTCTTCGGCTGTCGCCGAGGTGAACAGGGTCTCGCGTTCACGCTGAAAGGTGTCGTAGTCCGCCGCCGAGACCGGGAGGGTTGCCACATTGAGCACGGCCTGCGGGGTGTTTTGCTCCACCGGCCGGCCGCGCGTCACCGCGCGGCGCTCCAGAACATGCGGGGGAGCCTCACCCGAAGGCGCTTCGCTCCGGGCGGACGGGATTATCAGAACAGAACTGATCCCCAGCAGGGTGATCCGGCGTATTTTCATGAGGGCTTTCATCAGTTGGACCCGAGGTAGGTGTCTCCGATGCTGATAAACAAACGATGGCAGACGGAGTTGTCGACCTCGGGCGACTTCAGAAACTGGAATTGCGCCCGCCCGTACTCGTCAAAATCGGCGGCGGTCAGAATTTTGACCAACGATCCATCGGTGAACGTCACGCCCCCCACAAAAATCTTCACTTCCACCTGCAAGTCCTCCGGCACTTCATTGAGGACAATGCCCACGGAGACCAGGCGGGTTCCGTCCGCGTAAACATACTCCTCTTTGGCATGGACCTCACTGTTGCTGGCCACCCGCAGTCCTCTGACCGCCACGGTGTCGAGGATGCGCCCCTCATCCGGCCCGGCGCCATGGGTGCGCACGGCGATGTGCCGGGGTTCGGGCACTGAACTTCTCACCCCGTACTGGATGGGCGATTCGGAAATTTGAAGGAATTTCAGACGGTGATCGCCCTCCATATCGTGGGCTGCGGACACATCCGGCGGGGTCCAGGTCCGGTCATCGGTCGCCAACACGTAAAAATCCTCCCCTAAATCAGCCTCCCGGACATCCAGTTGCATGGATCGTATTGAGCCGGGGATACTGGCGGTGAATTCATAGACACCCGCTGTATCCATTTCAATGAACAGCTGCTCATCCGCGGGCTGCGTGGCGATCAGCACGTCATCGAGCCGATACTCGACCATTCCCGACACAGGGTCGTTCTCCTCCCAGACGAGCTGAAGAGTTTCGCCTTTTCGCAGGATCATGGGATCATTTTCAACCGCGAGACTGTACGGTGTCCATTGAAGGGTTGCGCTGTCCTCGAGTCCGCCGTTTTCAAAGCGGAGGGTGAGAGGCGTGGTTTCCACGGCATTCAGCGGCACGTCCAGATGGAAGCGGTCATCGGGCGCGGGTTGGGCAACCAGAGTGCCTTCGTTGACCGTAAGCATGGTGAGGTAACGTGCCCTCCCCTCCAGGTTGAAGGGAGAGGTGTGGCTGTGAAAGATGACCGTTTCCACTCCGTTACGGCTTTCCAGGATGTTTTTCGCCCAGATGTCGACACCGTGTTCATCGATAAACGGTCCTTCGACACGGGACAGGGCAAAGGAATTGACTTGGATTTGTCGTCCGGTGAGAGTGTTTTCCATGACAAGTTCCAAGGAGTGAAAACCGGGGTCCAGCCAGGGGGTCAAAACCTTTCCATCGAAGGGGGCGCCACCGGCGGGAACCTGAACCCGGCGGACAAATTCCCCGCCGATGTACACCGCATAGTCATAGCCGCTTACCAATGAGGCTCCACTGCGGGCATGGGTATTTACGATTAATTCATACAGTCCGGCTTCAGGAATCTCCAGCGCAAGATCCAAGCTTCCCCTGCCCTCCTCCGCATACAGGCCGCCATCGGCCTGTTTCCACTCGCCCTGATTCACGGTGGCCGCATCCCCGTTGATGTGCTGTGTCTGTGAGCGTGTTATCTGATCCAATGGGCTTAAACCATAGACCCACATCGCCTCACTGTCGGATATCCCATCCCCGGAAGTATCCCAAAGTCCCGGGTGGGTGCCCAGTTGGTATTCCTCGAGGTTACTGAGGCCGTCACCGTCGAAGTCGCCGTAGGCCCCGTGAATGCCGTGGCGGAGATTGGGATTGAGGCCGTGGGCGATTTTCCAGGCGGCGGGCAGGCCGTCACCGGCGGGATCGTCTTCGCGGGGGGCGAAATAGGCGATATGCTCCGCGCCCACGGTTTCAATAGCGGGGATTCCCGGCCGGGTCCAGGCCACCCGCACGAAGTCGTTTCCGGCGGCCTCTTTTTGCAGAATTTCGACATAATAATAAGATCCAGCCTGTAAATATATCGGTTCCGAGGTTTGTTCAGAGAACTTATCAAACTGGTTTATCCCGGTGTATTGCGGCGCGCGCGCGATTCGTTTCCGGTCGAAGGGACTGTCCGTCGGACTCAGCCAAAGCTCGCCCTGGTCGTCGGATGCAAGAAAGAACTGATGGTATCCGGTTTCGGAGGGCACAATGTATCCGCGTATACGGGCTCCATACAGATCTCCCTGCCTCTGGGTACTGACCAAACCCGTTAACAGCTGGCGTTGATTCGGGGGCTGAGAAAACGCGCTGTTTTGAATGAGATCACTGATTTTTCCACCGCCAAGGTTGTTCCAGCGCTCGAACATCACCAGCCCGGGATGCCGATCATCGTTATGATTCGGGCTGAGGCCGAGTGCGTACTCCTGTGCCAGCGTGAGCCCGTCGCCGTCAAGATCGAGGTTGGGATCGTGTTTGGTGAGGGGATCGAGGCCGTGGGCGATGAGCCAGACATCTGAAAAGCCGTCCCCGGAGTTGTCATTGAGCCAGGGGTCGAGGCCGAGAGCCCGTTTTTCCGCATTGGTCATGCCGTCGCCGGAAAAGTCGTACTCCGGCGGTTCGAGGGTGGAGAGGGTGATGTGATCGATTTCAAAATGGTTTTCGGCGGCGGGATCGGCCTGGGCCAGGGCTTCGCGGAGGATGCGGAAGCGGGAAAAGGTGGAAATCAGGTCGGTGGCGTGGGGAATGTCGGCGGCCACCACGTTTCCATTGACCAGCAGCATGGCCCGGCGGTTTTGATAATCGAGATAGAGGGCATAGTCGTTCCAGTCGCGTCCGTCCTCCTCCAGGGTGCGGGCGTACCAGGACTGGGTGTCGCTGTTCCAAACACGAAGGGCATGAGGAGCGGTGTACCCGAAGGCGACGGTGACGGGTTCGCCGGGGGCGAAAGGGGGATTGGGCAGGCGGCCGGGCTGGAGGCGGGCGCGGAATCTGAGCCAGATGCGGTCCACGGGATGCGTGGCGGCAAAGCGGTGAAAGACGGCGGCGCTGTCGCTGTCGCTGAAGCCGACGGTTTCGTCGACGGTGACGTCCGCGCCCTCAGCAAACCAGTCGTTCTGTCCGTCAAGTCCGCCGGGGAGGTAACCTTCGGCGGCGGTGAAGGCGGTGTGCCAGTGATATCCCCCCTGCCCGTCGGGCTCAAGGGTGGCGAAGAAGTCGGCGGTTTGCAGCGGATCGAGGCCGAGGCGGACCTTGTCGCCGTCGGTCATGCCGTCGCCGGAGGTGTCGGGGTTGTCGGGGTCGGTGCCGAGGGCGAGTTCCTCGGCGTTGGTGAGGCCGTCGCCGTCGTTGTCGAGCCCGTCGGGTTCCTCCGGCGTGACCGCAAAGCCGTCCAGGGCTTTAAGCTCATCAAACTGAACCAGCGAAAACGCGGGAACCGGGTCGCGGAAGCCGAAGTTTTCGGCATAACGGACGTTGTTGACCCACAGGGACCAGGTTTGGGCGGGGTAGTTGAGCCGGACAGTGAAGCGCGCCCACTGGCGGTCGGGGAGAGGCGCATGATCCAGGGCGAACCACTGACCGCCCGGCCCGGCATTTCCGGAAAAGGCCCGGACCCGTCCGTCGGGGCCCACATAAAAGACGGCGGCGCGGTTGTAAGGCTCCAGCGCCTCCAGTCCGCCATGTTCCCGGTAGGCGACTTTCATGCGCATATCCACATGCACCGAGCTGTACTGCAGGGTTTGTGTGACATTAAAAAACCGGCTGAGCGCGGAGGGATGGCTGACGAATTCGAGAAATTGAAGTCCTTCGGGGGCGTCCGGCGCGGATACAATTTCAGCTTCGCCGCTGTCCAGGCTCCAAAGCCGGGTGCCGTGGGCGAAAGGCCCGGGGGTGTCGGATTCAAATCCGTCGGTGAAGGGGACAGATCCCAGAACGAAACTGTCCGCCTGAAGCGGATTCAGACCGAGCAGCACCTCCATGCCGTCGCTGAGACCGTCCCCGTCGGTGTCGGGGTTGACGGGATTTGTCCCCAGCAGAAATTCCTGAAGATTGGTCAAGCCGTCGTTGTCCGGATCCAGATCCCGTTGATTGATGTGGATATCCAATCCGTAGGCCAGCAGCCAGTCGTCGGGGAGTCCGTCACCGGAGCTGTCTTCAAAGAGGGGGTTTTCGGGGTCGATTTGGAGAACGTCCACCCGGACGGACGCGGCCGGGCTCCCCCGCAGGGCGAAAAAATGAAATGCCGCGGCCGCCTGTCCGGAAAACCCGAGATGAATACAGGAAAGGGCCTCATTCACATACACATCCCAGCTTTGTCGGGTGTAGTCCAGGCGGACGGAGAGCCGGATCCAGTCTTCGGAGCGTCCGGTCGCGGGTTCCAGCGGAAAGGTTTGGGAAAGCGGAATCCATTGTCCCTCTCCCACACCGTCCAAGACCAGCACCCTCCCCTGCCCCGCTTCGGCGCTGAAGGCGAATTTGACCGCCCCGTCAATCTCCATGCCAGGCTCCGGGTCTGCCGTGAACTCTGAAAAGACCGGTTTGACCCACAGGTCCAGCCAAAGGACACCGTCCTGAACGGCTTGCGGATCGCTGTGATCCGCATCCAGAATCAACCAGCCGTCGCCGGCGAGGGACAGGACCGGACCGTCGGGCGCGTCGGCGGCAAGGATTTCCGCGGACAGGTCATCCGTGAGCGACCAGCCGGGCAATGTCGGCAGCGGGCCCGGCTGAAACCCCTCATCGCTTTCAAAGCCGGTGGAAAACGGCACCGGGATGCCGGCGGCGCTTCCGGCCGCAAGGACCGCGTGGCCCCGGAGGCAAAGAAGCAGGGTAATAACAGAAACGCGGAGGAAACGGCTTGTAAGAGGTGTCATGGGGCCTTCTTCAGGGAATGGGAGATTGGGCGGGCGGGACAAGCCGTCGGACAGGACGGACAGTTCACGAACCGCGTCTCAGGATTCGGCGTTTCCGGAATCGGCGTTTGCGGATGACCGGGCCAGAATGACTTTTCGGATCCGGAGAACCAGCCAGGGAATCAGTCCGAACAAGGTCCAGCCTCCAAGAGAGCTGATAAGGATCAAAGTGCCCGGGGATTGTTCGCCCGCCGAGGCCGGTGCAGCGTAAAGAAGGCAAACGAGGAGCGATACACAGCGGATCTGCTTAAAAAGCTTGTGGTTTTTCATGATCGAATTTCCTTAAGGGGTTAAATGGGATCGTGCATTTGTGATTGAACAGTTTGATAAAAAACGCTTTAACCTATAAAGGTTATATTGTTTATTAGGATGATTATCTTTTGAGAACTTTTTTTTACTTTTCAGGTTTTAGGAATGAATTTTACAGGTTTTAATAGGCAACTCTTTTAAAAACATCATAAAAATCAATAGGTTACATTGGAAATGTGAATTTTATAACGCTCACATGAAAATCCATATTTTTGAAAAAAATTTCATCCGAAAAGCAATTACATACATCCATGACAAGCAAAAATGTAAAAAATGTTCGTTTTATATGTAAATGAATTACGAACTGTTCATATCGTGCTGAATGACGCGGAAATGAAAGCCCGCCGATCACTTGGGTGAACCGTTGATGAGAAAACGTGAAGGAAGTCGTGGGCAACTGTGGTCCCCCCGCAGGGATGTTCCCTCTGTAAACTCCTTTTCAAAACGGATACCAGAAGCCCAGTCCAGACGCAGGAGCCGCGCAGGGGGAACCTGCGTCCGGGCTGGGTTTGGGAAGAAACAGAGGGGCGCGGGCCGTAGGTCCGCACTGATTTCCGGTGCCTGTTTGCGGCGGTGATTTGCGCGGACTTTCAGCCCGCGTTCCATCGGATGAACCCGATTCCCAGCC
>JAFIGD010000079.1 GCA_020831625.1 Verrucomicrobiota bacterium
GTAAAGGTACGTTCAAACCGGCAGTTTTAAACCACTTTCAGACTGGCGACGACAGTATATAGCCGTTCAAAGCTCTCATCCATCCCCCCCACTTCTATTCATCCCGTCGATCCCGTCAAACAAAACGGTGGATAGGTTTAAATTACCTGATAATAGGCTTTAAAGTACCTGTTATTTTACGGCCGCTGCATGTCAGCCTTGAAAGCCGACCTCCTTTTTTCGTAAAAAATATTCCCTCAGTTCAAAACCTTCCCCTGCCCCGAAGATCAGTGTTCATCAGTGGTTTATTCTTTCCTGCCTCACAGCCCACCTGCGGCGGATAAACATCCGTGGTCCCTTTTCCGGCGTTCGGAAAACGTCACCGTTCATTTTCCGCCTCATCGGAAAACCCTGACGACAACCTTTAGCGATTCAATGCCTCCATCCGTTGTCCGGCAAAGCCATCCGTTGGCTCCTCCCCGCCTTCATCCGTGGTCCGGCAGGGCTATCCGTGGTTCATCGTTTTCCCGCCGGTGCGAACACTTTAAGAGGAATGCGGAACAGCTACCGCTGCTCCTTAAAATACCTGTTATTTTACTGCCTGTTATTTTACGGCCCCCCCACACACACAAATATGCAAGGAACTCACCCCGTCCCGCTCAACCATCTATAATTTTGGCATTGTTATTTTGAGATCAATCTTTCAGAAGTACTCATACATACAAAAACATTCTCTCTGTTGGCGGCGGCTGCCAGAATTTAGGCCCTGTGGTATAAAAGCACCTCCTCAGGGGAACCGTTGGAGCCCGGCTGGTTCCCCTTTGTGATCGACAACTCTGAATCAAGGCATAACAGCTGAACGATAACAGAACATCGCGTACTTTAAACTCCTATGAACAAAATTTACTTAATCGTATTTTTCATGTGCCCTTGGGTCACTCAGGGCAATATGCTCATTTCCAATTTCCCCCTGGACACAACGGTTTCTCCACAGTTCCAGGGAGATACTTCGATAGCTTTTGGATTTTCAACACCCAGTGTTCCGTATGATCTGAATCATGTGAAGCTGAACTTCACATTCGGTTTGCCTGGAGATCTTTCCGTGGGTGTGTTTGAAGCTTCAGATGGACTCCCTGGACAGGAACAAGTGGGCTTAAACCCCACCACGACCTACCAATACGGCCTAGCTTTTCAGGATTATTTATTTGTTCCGGATACAGAATTTACCTTTTCGCCTTCCACGAATTATTTCCTGGTTTTCCAACTAGACAATCCAGACAGTGGATTCGCGCAAATTAACTGGACGGTTTCGGAAAATCCGTTCACCGGTTCTGCAAGCCCGAACCAGGGTTTTTTGTTAAAATATGGCAATGGCGAATGGGAAAATTTCGCTGTGGCGAAGAATTTCAGTTTAGAGATATCCGCAAACGCAATACCGGAACCCAATCAGATACTGATGGTAATCCTGGGTTCCCTGCTCTTAATGTCATTCCGATCCTCGGAAAACCGCCCGGTTCATTTTCCGACGCTCGGAAAACCTGAAAACAAAACTTTGAACGCTTTTTAACGCTCAATGACTGGTTCTTGCCGCGATAGCTGCAAGAGCCTGTTTCGCCTGATCCGCGGCGGTGGTTTCCGGATACTCAGCGACCAGCCGTCTTAAGAACTCCGCCGTTTTCTCCATCCCGTTTGCGGCATGTCCCCTCTGAATGTTCTGCAGGATTTCCGCGGCGGCCTGTTCCCGAACAAACGCCGGATCCTAACGCAGTTGATCCAAGGCTAATCCGGCCTGTTTTGCCGGGGCGCTCCCGTATTTGTCCACGACAACCTGCAGGGCCCGGGCCCCGGCAAGAGGCCCCTCATCCGCCAGTAGGGTCAACGCCGCCCCGGTATCGCGCTCAATCGCCTCGCTCATCCGCTGCATCCATCCGCCGCCTCCGTTTAAAGGACCTGTTATTTTACGGCCCGTCGACCCCGACTTCCCCTGCACCTTCGACCTCCGCCGCCCCCACGGGGAATAGAGCGGGGTGATGGGGTGATGGTATGGTGCAGTTTTGAAGTGATGATGTAATGGAATTGTGTTTGCCGCAGCCTTGAAAGCCCGACCTCCTTTTTTCGTAAAAAATATTCCCTCAGTTCAAAACCTTCCCCTGCCCCGAAGATCAGTGTTCATCAGTGTTCATCAGTGGTTTATCCTTTCCTGCCTCACAGCCCACCTGCGGCGGATAAACATCCGTGGTCCTTTTCCCAATGAATCCGCAGCAGAATTTCCGCATCGTCTCCGCCCTCTCCCCGCAGTCGGAAATCCTCGATGAACAGCGTTCCCGGCCAGTCCAGCGCCTCGGGAAAATCCTCCGAGACCGAAAACAGCACCCGGGCCTGATCCCGGTACGACCGGACGGTGTCCCGAATCAGTTTGTCAAAAATCGGATTCAAACCGCTGAAATTAAAGGTGTGGATATTCCGCAAACTGACCCCGAATTCGGCATCCGCGAGTCCTCGTTCATGCGGAAGATGCACGTCCACCCCCAGCCGCGATCTGAAACTCGGCTGCATCACCCGCGTGACCCGCCGCGACCGCGCGGAACGCAGAGTTCCGTCCACATGCAGATCCAGATGGTTGTCTGAAAACTGAAGATGGTGCAGCCGGCCCAGGCGGACTTCAAACAGCGATCCCAAATCAAACTCGTTCGGAATGATGTCCCCCAGCAAACGGTTGACCATCGGCTCCAAATCCGTCAACGCCAGTGACAGACTCACCCGCGCCTCGGCCGGAACCTCGTACGCCCGCCGGATCTCCCGTTGCCGCTCGTACGCATGCGCGGTGCGCAGCGCGCTGAGCACCTGATAATACCCGACCGCCTCCAACCGCCCGTTTTCATTCAGGGTCAACGTCCTCGCCCGCGCCACCGTCACCCGGCGGTAAATAAACACCAAAGGACGATCCGCCTCAACCGTCAGTTCTGCCGGCTCCAGAATCCATTCGTCCCCCTGAAGGTACGGAACCATCACCGCGCGAAGCGTCAGCGTCGTGTCCGCGGGCACCTCGATTTCCGCATTGCGGCTGATGCGGTGACGGGCGGGCTCACTGAAATAAAAGCGCCCGTTCACCTCCGTTTTCCCCAGTGAACTCATCGCCCTTCCAACCGGAGACTCCAGATCCACCCGCTCCTCAATCTCCTCCAGCACATAAGTGCCGGGAATGTTCTGGAGCGCCAGACCCGACAACGCCAAAACGATCAGCCGAAACTGTGCCTTGCGGATAAAAAGGCGGGAGCCCCTCATAAAACGTTCACGTGGATTAATCCGTTTCAACGGGGGAAGAATCGATAATGTTCGCGTGACGCGCGGAGAGAACCCATGCGCCCTCTCTGAACATCCAGATATTGGTGAACCGGCGGCGAAGAATCTGTCCAGCTCCGGGGGCGATCCCGCCGGGGCGAACCGTCTCCTCCCCCATCACCATCACCAGGCCTTCGTACACCCTGACTTCCTCGAACCGCTGCTCAAATCCCTCATACCGGATGATCCCCGAATGAATCCGGTCCATCACCTGATCCCGGCTTGTGAGCACCATGTTCGCGGGATTATTCACCAGAAAATCTTCCGCCAGCAACCGCGTCAGCGTCTCCAGATCTTCGACGATCAACGCCGCGGCTATCTCCTTTTCAAGTGCAACGACTTTCTTTTGCACCGCTTGTGTTTCCTCCCCATCCGCAAAAAGCACTATCCACAAAAATCCGCCAAACATCATCCATTTTTTCATTGGAAATCTCCTTTTTCTTGTGGCCTGATTTCAAGCCGGATAGAGTAAAATAAAAGGATCAAGGCCGTTTGCAAGTGCAAGAACCGGGTCGGGTTTTTAAACACCGGACGGGGCATCCGTTTCGTCCTCATCCCCCGGTTCGCCGGTTTCATCCGTCTCCGGTTCGGCTTGCGGTTCGGGTTCCGGCTCGCTGTGCGGCTCAGCGGCGGAGGCCTGCAAGTCCATCTCCTGCTGCACCTCCAGATTCCGCCGCATTTCCGCCATTCCCGGCAGTTCATCGAGATTCTTCAGGCCGAAGTGCTCCAAAAAGCTCTGAGTGGTTCCATACAGCCAGGGTTTCCCCGGCAGCTCACTGCGGCCCACCACTTTAATCAGGCCCATCTCCAGCAGCGACCGCACAATCGAATCCACCGCCACCCCGCGGATCGACTCGATCTGCGAACGCTGAATCGGCTGGCGGTACGCAATAATCGACAGCGTTTCCAGCGCCGGTTTCGACAGCTTGTTCGGCTTGCCCTTGTCCAGCAGCTCCCGCAGCCAGGGTCCGGCCGCTTTCGTGTTCCGCATCCGGTACCCGTCCGCGATCTCGGTGATCTCCACCCCCAGCGCGCTCTCGTCCAGCTCCTGGCGAAGCTCCTCCAGCGCCTCGGTCACCTCCTTCGCCGAAATATCGGCGAAACCTGCCGCCACGCCCTCGTAATTCTGGGCCGCGCGGCGGAACACATTCACCATCTGCCGAATGCTCAGCGGCTCACGGGTGGCGAACAGCATCGCGCCGATAATCTCTTTGATCTCCGGCAGCACATCCGCATCATGACTCATGTTTCGCCTCCTCCAACACATCCTCCAGCGTCATTTCCTCCACCGGGTCCTCTTCCTCCTCCGCCTTCAAAATCACAATATCCGTGAAATCGCCCGGCTCCTGCGCCGCGCGGATCTGCTTGAGACGGATCAGCTCCAGAATCGCCAGGAACATGCACACCATCTCGCTCCGGCTCTTCATGCCTTTAAACAATCCGTGCAGCGACTGCTTTTTCCCCCGGCGCACCACCTCCCGCATCAGAAAGTCCACCTTGTCCGCCACCGTGTAGCGCTCGGCGAAAATTTCGGTCAGCTCCTCCTTCTCGGAGCGTCTCAAAATTTCGCTGAAGCTGCTCAGCAGATCAAAAATACTCACATCCCGCAGCGAAAGATCGGGATCCTTCCCGAGCACCACGTTGTCATCGTCCGGGAAAAACACATTGTGCTGTGATTCCTCCAGCTCCTCCAGAAATCCGGCCGCGTCTTTGAATTTTTTGTATTCCACCAACTGACGCACCAGATCCAGCCGCGGGTCCTCCTCGTCCTCCTCCAGCGCCTGCCGCTCCTCCTCCGGCAGCAGCATCCGGCTTTTGATCAGCATCAGCGTCGCCGACATCACCAGAAATTCCCCCGCGATGTTCAGATCCAGCATCCGCATCAGTTTCAGATACTCCGAATACTGCGTGCAGATCCGCTCAATCGGAATATCATAAATATCCACCTCATCCTTCTTAATCAGATAGAGCAGCAGATCGAGCGGACCCTCAAAGACGTCCAGCTTCACATTGTAGTCGGTCGAATCGTTTTCCATAGATTTACTCCAAACCAATTGCGGCCCGCGCGGCCTGTAACACCGGACGAACGGTTTCCCGGGCCCGCTTCGCGCCCTCCCGCAGCACATCCTCGACCTCATCGGGATGCGCCTCCAAATACGCGCGCTTTTCGCGGAACGGCTCAAAATGCGCGTCAAATTTCTCCGCCAGCGCCTTTTTCGCCTCCCCGTAGCCCATGCCCCCGGCGCGGTACCGCTCCGCCAGCTCCGCCGTCTCCCCTTCGGTGGCGAACAGCCTGTACAGCGCGAACACATTGCAGGTTTCCGGATCCTTGGGCTCCTCCAGCGGGGTGCTGTCGGTCACCACCCGCATGATCGTCTTGCGCACCTGCTTGGGCGGCCCGAAAATTTCAATCGTGTTGCCGTAGGATTTGGACATTTTCTGACCGTCCACGCCCGGCACCACCGCAACCTCGCCGCGAATCATCGGATCCGGCAGTTTGAACACCTCCTGTCCGGTGTGACGGTTGAACTTTCCGGCCAGATCCCGCGCGATTTCCAAATGCTGCTTCTGATCCCGCCCCACCGGCACAATGTCCGCGTTCACCGCGAGGATATCCGCCGCCATCAGCACCGGATACGCGAACAGCGCGTGATTCGCGTCCACCCCCCGCGCGGTTTTGTCTTTATAACTGTGCGCCCGCTCCAACAGCCCCATCGGACACACCACACTCAACAGCCAGGCCAGTTCATGCACCTCCGGCACATCACTCTGACGGTAAAACACCGTCCGCGCCGGATCCAGCCCGCAGGCCAGAAAATCATAGGCCACATCCCGGACATACCTGCGCAAGCGCTCGGCGTCCTTCACCGTCGTCAACGCATGGTAATCGGCAATAAACAAAAACACCTCGTTCGCCTCCTGAAGGGCGAGCGCGGGTTTCATCATGCCGAAGTAGTTGCCGATATGCAAATGGCCCGAAGGCTGTATTCCGGAAAGCACTCTCATAAACAGGATCCTCGTGTAAACATCAGAAAACTGATCCAATAACCCAATCCCATGCGGGGTGCAATGGAAATGTGCGTTTCGGATTCAGTGCCGGCATACTTCAATTCGTCACAGGTGTTTCTTTCCAGTCATTCGACTTGGCCGGTTACGACGGGGACGATGACCCATCCTTACCCGGGCGGGGAGCTCCCCACTCGATCTCAACCCATTGCCATCTTCAATACCTTAGCCGGCATCTCCGCCCGCCGGAGCACTTTCCCGGGGTTCGGCGCGGCTGTATTGTTGCGCATTCCTCCAGAAGGTCAGGGCCTGAGCATGAAACTCATCGAACTCAGTCTTGGAGGCAAAAGATCTTTGGGGAATAAGGAAAACAGATAAACAGGATTCATGACTTGATCCTGCCAATCCTGTTATCCGGTCCAAAATTCCCGCTTTTCACATAAGATATTCGGATATTTCCTGTCTTTAAAGGCTAATCTCTCATCCTGCGCGAAAAAATGGGGGATGTCCTGTAGGATTTGCCCCACGGCTGTCGGATGATATCCCTTCATGACATCCACCGGGCCCCACCCCAACCAAACCCCAATCCCCCATCACCCAGGCATCCGTGTCCATCCGTGTTCACCTGCCCGCAATGTCTGCGACAGAGTCGTTGCAGGCGGGTCCGTGGATCCATTCTTCGATCCCTCCCCAGACTCCCCTTCATCTTATTCCTAATCTTAATCTTAATCTTAATCTTAATCGTAATCGTAATCCTAATCGTAATCGCAATCGCAACGCGCCTCCGGCGCACAGGCCCCACTCTTGATGGCAACGGCTTCAGACTCGTTACAATCTTGATGCCAACGGCATCACATTCGTCAGCAAGGGGCAACGCCCTGACGAGTATACACATTTTTTTGAACAGGAGATAACGGAGAGAGCAGAGGGAAATGCGTTGGATTTGCTCTGTTTTCTCTGCCACCTCCTGTTTAAACCCCTCTTTCATTCCTCCCTTTCCAATCCGCCGAGTTTTTTACAGAAGGAAAGGAAGGAAACGAAGGCTTTGGGGCAGCTTGCCACGCGGACGTGGGGGCATGCGGGGGAAATGCTTTGTTTTCTTTGTTACCTTCTGTAAAACCCATCGCTATTGTGGATGCGCTATGCGCACTTTATTGTTTTTTGCCCCATGCGATCACTCATTTGAAATGTGTATACTCGTCAGGGCGTTGCCCCCGGCTGTCGAATTCTATCCCTTCAGGATATCCACACAGCCACCAAATCCCTCCCCTCCAAACCCAAATTCCCCATCACCCAGGCATCCGTGTCCATCCGTGGATCCATTCTTCGATCCCTCCCCAGACTCCCCTTCATCTTATTCCTAATCTTAATCTTAATCGTAATCTTAATCTTAATCGTAATCTTAATCGTAACCGACCCCGATCCCGAACCCGATCCCGATGACGAGCACGCCCCCACCCCCGCCGCCGCCTATATCCGCCCCCCGACCCCTTTGTATTTCTCCACAAATGCCGAGACTTTTTGGAAAACCGTCTCTTTCTTCGCCTTGTATTGCGGGTTCAGCGGACTCATTTTCGGCAGCGTCGCATTGAGCGCGGTGCCGTTTTCGGTCGCGTATTCCCGCTTCAGGGACGCCTTGATGTAGCGCCGCGCCTCCTCGGGATTCAGCGCCTCGGCCTCAATCAGCGCCTCCGCCTCGCGCTTTTGCTCCGCCTGGGCAAACGCAAAGAACGCGTCAATCACACTCGGCTTGTCCCCAATATCGTCCAGATCGGTTTGATGAATGAAATCAACAATCAGACTCTCTTTGGCCCGGCTCCCGATGCTCGCCCGGATCACCCGCCTCACCTCATCAATCAGTTCATCCTTGTTCCGCGTCTTCTTGTTGTTCTCAAAGATCAGCTCCAAGATATAATCCAGATTGATCTCCTGCGATTTCAACAAATCCACCTCAAAAACCACGTCATCCCAATCCACCGTCGATTCGTCCTGCTGCTCCCCGTCCTTCTGACGCCGCAGCCAGTCGCGGGTGTCGTTATAGACCGACCGATAATCCTGAACCAGCCGCTCCGAGGGCACCTCGATTTTCCGCATCGCCTCCAGGTCATCATCACTCACGTAATGCTTCGCCTTAAAGGCTTCGACCGCCTCCGCATCCCCCAGATCCACCTCCTGGAGCGCGTTGAGTCCGGTGAACTCATCGTAGTTCCGGAGAATATTCTCCACCCGCAGGTATTCACCGAACAGCTTCACAAAGTCCTTCTTCTCCTGCTCCCTCTCAATCTCCCCCGGATCGGGAAAACGGCTCTGCAGCTCATTCACCACCTCCACATACCCGCGGCACGCCCGGCCGGTGGCGATGTCGGTAAAGCCCTCCATGTATTCCCGGTAACTCTTCTCCAGCACCACGTTTTTGGTGTTCGCATTGCCGAACAGCGTGATCGCGTCAATCGTGCTCTGCTCCAGATCGCGGAAGGTCACAATGTTGCCGAAGGTCTTGGTGGCGTCATAAATCCGGTTCGTGCGCGAATACGCCTGCAACAGCCCGTGGTACCGCAGATTCTTGTCCACAAACAGCGTGTTCAAACTCGGCGCGTCAAACCCCGTCAGGAACATCCCCACCACAATCAGCACATCCACCTCCTGCTTCTGCACCCTCTGCGCCAGATCGCGGTAATAATGCTCGAATCCCCGGCTGTCCACCCCGTAATTCGTCTTGAACGCCGCGTTGTAGTCGGCAATCGCCGCACTGAGAAACTCCTTGGCGCTGCTGTTCATCGCCGACACCTCAAAACTCTCGTCGGGAATGTCCCCCACCGCATTCTGCTCCTCGTTGGCCGCAAACGAAAAAATCGTGGCGACCCGGAGCCGCCTCTTCGCCTCCACCCCCTCCTGCAGTTCGCGGAACGCCTCATAATAGGCCTTGGCCGCATCCACACTGCTCACCGCAAACATGGCGTTGAACCCCTTCGTCCCCATGTGCGCCCGGTGTGTCTTCAACGGAAAATTCCGGAGAATGTAGCCCGTAATCTCACGGATGCGGTCCGGATGCAGCAACGCCTGCCTGTTCTCCGCCGCGCTGAGCTTCGTCTCGTCCTGTTCCGCCTCCAGGGCTTTGAACCGCGGACGCACATCATTGTAATCCACCTTGAACTTCAGCACCTTCTCGTCCCGGATCGCGTCCGTGATCACATACGCGTGCAGCTCGCGCCCGAAGACACTCCCCGTCGTCTCCGCCCCCAGCGCGTTCTGCGGAAAAATCGGCGTGCCCGTGAACCCAAACTGATAATACCGCCTGAACTTCTTGCGCAAATTCTTCTGCGCCTCCCCGAACTGACTCCGGTGGCACTCGTCAAAAATAAACACCACCTGCTGATGATAAATCGGCAGATCCCCCTCCCCCCGCATCAGATTGTTCAGCTTCTGAATCGTCGTCACCAGGATCTTGTTGTCATCCTTCTCAAGATTCCGCCTCAGCCCGGCCGTGTTCTCCGAACCGTTCACACTGTCCGGCGAGAAACGCTGATACTCCCGCATCGTCTGATAATCGAGGTCTTTCCGGTCCACCACAAAAAGCACCTTGTCCACAAACTCCAGCTCCGTCGCCAGCCGCGCCGCCTTGAAGCTCGTCAGCGTCTTTCCCGACCCCGTGGTGTGCCAGATGAACCCCCCGCCCTCCGGCCTGCTCCAGCTCTTCGCGTTGTACGCGCTCCTGATCTTCCATAAAATCCGCTCCGTGGCCGCAATCTGATAAGGACGCATCACCAGCAGCGTGTTCCCCGAATCGAACACCGAATACTTCAACAGAATCTCCAGGAGGGTGCGCTTCTCGAAAAACGTCGCGGTGAAATCCTTGAGGTCCCTGATCAGCGAATTGTCCGCCTTCGCCCAGTTCATGGTGAAGTCGAAGCTGTTTTTATCCCGCTTCGTCGTGTTGGCAAAATAGCGGGTGTCCGTCCCGTTCGAAATCACGAAAAGCTGCAAATACTTATAGAGCGAATGCTCCGAATTAAAACTCTCCTTGCTGTAGCGGTGCACCTGGTTGAAGGCCTCGCGAATCGCCACCCCGCGCTTTTTCAGCTCCACCTGCACCAGCGGCAGACCGTTCACCAGAATTGTGACATCATAGCGGTTCGCCTGACTCCCCGTCTGCTCGAACTGCTTGATGACCTGCAGCGTGTTGTTGACCACATTCTTCTTGTCCAGCAGATAAATGTTCTCGATGTGCCCGTCATCAAACACAAAGTCATGAATGTAGTCCTCATGGAGCTTCCGGGCCTTGTCCGTGCTGTTTTCATTGGCCGGATCCAGATAGCTCTCCTGAAAACGCTTCCACTCCTCCTCCGTGAATTTCACATTGTTCAGCTCCTCAAGCTGCACCCGCACATTCGCCAGCATCGCCTCCGGCGAGCGGATATTCTCCGCATAAAGATACCCCTGATCCTCCAAATCCCGGATGAATTCACGCTCCAGAGAATGTTCACTCTGGTATTCCTCCTTGACCACACGAAGCCGCTCATAGCGGTCAAGAACGATGAACGTGTTCGATTCGGCGATGGGATTGTAGCGGATCATGGCGACTCTTGAGGTTGATTCACACGAAGGCTCGAAGACCAGACCTTAATTTGAAGATGGATTTCCTCGAAACGGATCGCAGATTCAAATGCATCGTCTGATTCGGATTCCAGAGGTTCAATGATCGAAGGGGTGACTACACTGTCAGCA
>JAFIGD010000027.1 GCA_020831625.1 Verrucomicrobiota bacterium
TCATTCGTCACTCGTCATTCGTCACTCGTCATTCGTCACTCGTCACTCGTCACTCATCACTCTCCCCGGGATCCCAATACCGCGTCACCTCACCCCGATAATTCCGCAGCACCAGATAATCCCCGTCCCGCTCCCGCACATACCCCGGCCCCACCGGCACTTTTCCGCCGCCGCCCGCCGTGTCCACCATATATGTCGGCACCGCGTACCCCGTGGTGTGACCATGCAACGACCGGATAATCTCCTGACCCGCCGCCACCGACGTCCGGAAATGGGCGCTGCCCTGAATCGGATCGCACTGATGCAGATAATACGGCTTGCACCGCACCCGCAAGAGCCCCAGATTCAAACGCTTCATCACCTCCGGGTCATCGTTTACCCCCTTTAACAACACCGTCTGACCGCCCAGCGGAATCCCGGCGTCCGCCAGCCGGTTGCAGGCCGTTCGCACCTCCGGGGTCAGTTCATCCGGATGCGTGAAGTGAATACTGAAAAACAGCGGATGCACCTTCTTCAGAATATCGAGCAGTCCGTCGGTGATCCGGTACGGCAGCACCGCCGGCACCTTGGTGCCGATCCGCAGAAACTCCACATGCGGAATCTCCCGCAGCCGGGTCAAGATCCATTCCAGCCGCTCATCCGCCAGGATCAGCGGATCCCCGCCGCTCAACAGCACATCCCGGATTTCCGTATGTTCACGGATATAGTCCAGCGCCCGTTCCCACATCTTTTTTTCCGGCAGAAACTCTCCGCCGCCCACCATCCGCGCCCGGGTGCAATACCGACAGTAGGTCGCGCAAAAATCCGTGACCAGAAACAGCACCTTGTCCGGATACGTGTGCACCAGACCCGGAAGCGGACTGTGCGCATCCTCCCCCAGCGGATCCTCACACTCATCGCCGCTGCGCTCAAACTCCGCCATCGTCGGAATCTTGGTGCGGCGGATCGCCTGCTCCGGATCCTCCGGATCAATCAGCGACGCATAATACGGGGTAATGCCCAGCGGCAGCATCCCCGACCGACGCCGGATCGCCTCCCGCTCTGAATCCGTCAGACGGAACAAACGCTCAGCGCCCTCCAGATCCCGAATCCGGTTCCGCAACTGCCACCGCCAGTCCGTCCACTGAGCGTCAGGGACCTCAGGGTAATATCTGGTGCGAAATGCTTGCAAAGCCTAATTAGTTCTTTATCTCAACATTTGCGACATTATCTCGGTGGTTAGTACCCCCTGCAAAAACCCTACTTCGGCCTGCAGATACAACAACTGATCGAGTTCGATGTTGACGAGGATCGGAATAATATTCAATCATGTTATTTAGATCTAAATCCAGTTTTATTGCGTATTGCCCCCCCCACGGATCGAGCATTTCACCTGGCTGATTTCCTAATGTTTGCATTGAGAGAAATACTTTACCTCTTGGATTAAGATTTCGCCATGTTTCGGGTAAGCCGGTTGTTTCATTAGTAAGAACCTGAATAATACGTCTCGACCTCACGGCCCAATTAGCACCCAATTGATCAGACCTGTCATTGTTACCAGGAAATGGTTGAGTTTGTTCAATACCAAAATCTCCACTGCCGGAGCCGGGTTGAACACCTTGTTCTCCAAAAGGTACGGGTAAATATCCATAATCATTATAAAACATCGTGATCGCCGCGGCGATGCTGCGGACATCCGCCGACGCCTGATTGCGCTTGGCGGTTTCGAGGGCCCGGTTAATCGCCGGAAACAGCAGGCCGGCGAGAATCGCAATAATCGCGATCACCACCAGCATTTCGATGAGCGTGAAACCGGAACGTTTATGAGAAGGGGTTTTTTTCATGATTTTCTCCAATATCTTAAATAATTCATTATATTAATTTCGAAGTGTAATGTCGTCTCCACGTCCAAAAGACGCTGGGGTATTTGCGTCGGGTGACGAACCAAAACGACCATCTGGGCCTCGGCTTCCGAGTCGGAAAAACAGGCCGGAACTCTGTGGTGCATAATAGTAATCCCGTCCCCAGGGATCAATCGGTGTTTGACCGTTTAAATCTGTAAGATCCCATTCGACGCCAACGTAGCGCTCTGATCTATACCAACGCACAAGCTCAGACAATCCACCTTGATCGATAGTCGGATAACTGCCCTTATCAGCCCGATAACTCTCCAACTCCAGCGCCATGCTCCCGATTTCTGCCCGGGCCTTGGCTTCGGCGGCGCCGCGCTGGGCTCCGCCGGAGATTCCGACGACAATCCCCATCAGAATCATAATGATGGCAATCACCACCATCAGTTCCATCAGAGTCATCCCCTGCTTGTTTTTCTTTGTCATTCGGTTATCAGGTCTCATCAGTCTTGTCTCCAAATCATAGGTACGGAATAACATCTTCTTAAAACCTACACGAAAATGTTGCTTTCGTATACTCAATAGCGAAATTTATCGCAATGCCAGCAGAAAATTCCCATGAAATGATCAGCGGTCTCGTCGACCGCGTCACCTTCCACAACGAGGACAACGGATTCTCGGTGCTCAAGGTGCAGGTCAAGGGCCAAAAAGAGCCGGTCACCCTCGTGGGCCGCGTGGCGCAAATCACCGCCGGGGAACATGTTGTCGCGGAAGGAGTCTGGAACATCGACCGAACCCACGGCCGCCAGTTCAAAGCCGAAATGATCCGCGCCACCCCGCCGGACAGCCCCGAGGGCATTGAAAAATTTCTCGGCTCCGGCCTCGTGAAAGGCATCGGCCCCGTTTACGCAAAAAAACTGGTCGGGCATTTCGGCAGGGACGTGCTGAAGATCATCGACGAACAGTCCGCCCGCCTCCAGGAGGTCGAGGGCATCGGCCCCACCCGCCGCAAGGCCATCAAGGAAAGCTGGCAGGAGGCCAAATCCGTGCGCGAAATCATGACCTTCCTCATGAGCCACGGGGTCAGCACCGCCCGCGCCTTCCGCATCCACAAAACCTACGGCGAGGAGGCCATGGTCAAGGTTCAGGCCGATCCCTACTGCCTCGCCCGCGATATCCGCGGCATCGGCTTCAAAACCGCCGACGAAATCGCCTCCCATTTCGGCTTCGACAAAAACTCCCCCCTCCGCGCCCGCGCCGGGGTCGAACACATGCTCGCCGAAATCTCCGGCCAGGGCCATTGCGCCTGCCCCCGCGATGAACTCACCCGGCAAAGCGCCGAACTGCTCGATATCGACAGGCAAATCGTCGAGGACGCCATTCTCCACGGACTCGCTGAAAAGCGGCTCATCCTCGAAGTCCAACATGCCGATGACCCGCTGATCTACCTGTCCGCTCTCCACCGCGCCGAAACCGAACTGGCCGACGACCTCCGCAAACTCCTCTCCGCCCCCTTCCCCTTCGAACCCATCCCGGAGGACAAAGCCCTCGACTGGGTCCAGAAGCAAATCAAAATCGACCTCGCCCCCGCCCAGCGCGATGCGGTCGCGACCGCCCTCCGCAGCAAGGTCATGGTCATCACCGGCGGACCCGGCGTGGGCAAAACCACCATCGTAAACGCCATCATCCGCATCTTCAAGGCCCGCAAGCTCAAGGTAAAACTCGCCGCCCCCACCGGGCGCGCCGCCAAGCGCCTCTCCGAAACCACCGGCGAACACGCCATGACCCTTCACCGCCTGCTGGTGTTCGATCCCGCCACCGGCGGCTTCAAACACAACCGCTCCAGCCCGCTCAAGGGCGAGGTCTTCATCATCGACGAAGCCTCCATGCTCGATCTGCATCTCGCCTATCAGGTCATCCGCGCCCTGCCCGCCAACGCCGTGCTCCTCCTGGTCGGTGATGTCGACCAGCTCCCCTCCGTCGGCCCCGGCTCCGTCCTCCGCGATGTAATCGAAAGCGGATCCGTGCCCGTCTGCCGACTCACCGAAATCTTCCGCCAGGCCCAAAACAGCGCCATCGTCATGAACGCCCACCGAGTCAACCGCGGCGAATTCCCCGTAAGCGGCTCCCAGGCCCACCCCGGCGATTTTTACATTGTGCCCGCCGAAACCCCCGAAGAGGTCTGGAGCAAAATCCGCGGCCTCCTCAAAGGGGCCCTGCAAAACAAATTCGGCATCGATCCCCGCCGCGACGCCCAGCTCCTCACCCCCATGCAGCGCGGCGGCCTCGGCGCCCGCGCGCTGAACACCGAGATCCAAACCCTCCTCAATCCCCGGGGCGACTTCGTCGAACGCTTCGGCACCACCTTCCGCGTCGGCGACCGGGTCATGCAGACCCTCAACAACTACGATAAAGATGTTTTCAACGGCGACATGGGCCGGGTGGTCTCCATCGATCCCATGGAGCGCGAACTCTGGGTCGACATGGCCGGTCACAAGGTCTCATACTCCTTCAACGAACTCGACGAACTCGTCCTCAGCTACGCCATCACCATTCACAAATCCCAGGGCTCCGAATACCCCTGCGTGATTCTGCCGCTGCACACCCAGCATTACATGATGCTGCAGCGCAATCTCCTCTACACCGCCATCACCCGCGGCAAACGCCTGGTCATCCTCGTCGGCAACAACAAAGCCATCGCCATGGCCGTCAACCGCGCCGACACCCGCCACCGCATCGGCTGCCTCAAAAACCGCCTCAGTCACTGAGATAGATTTTAGCTATAGAATACATAACATAAATAAAATTATTAATCTTTTAAATTACCTGTTAATTTAGGAGTTTTTCAACTTGTTTTACCCCCGGAATCTGCCAAGCAGACGGGATGAAACTCGCAGCCGACATCAGTCTTTATCCGCTTACCGAAACCTACATTCCGCCCATCGACGCCATCATCGCGCGCTTTGAGAGCTATCCGGAAATCGAAGTCCGCCGGAACGCGCTGAGCACCCAGCTTTTCGGCGAATACAACGCGGTCATGAACGTCATCCATACCGAAATGGCCCGGACGTTCACCGAAAACAAAGCGGTCCTCGTGGTGAAATTCGTCTGTACTGAGCGCGATTGAACCTGTGTCAGACTCCGTAGAGTCGCTCCACCAGTTCTTTAAACCAGGGCGGGCGCCAGAGAACCAGATACATCCCGAAAAAAGGCGCGATGGGAACAGGACCGATCTCCAACAGCGCGAGCAGGAACAATACGCCCATACATTGCAGGCGGGTGATGAAAATAATTCGTTTACGTTTTTTGAAGTCTGTCATAATTAAGCGTCGGTTACCGGCACCATACATTACTTCGCGTTAAAATGGAATGTCCGCATTGACGAAACGCGCCAAATCGCTTTAGGTGCGCGCATGAACCTTCAAAATCTCAATCTCATCCCCCACCCCGAAGGCGGTCGCTTTCGGGAAATCCACCGTTCTGAAGACTCCGTGGCCTTGACCGACGGCCGCTCGCGCCCGGCGCTGACCCATATCTATTATCATCTTAACGCCGGCGAACGCAGCCGCTTCCACCGGGTGGAGCAGGAGGAGGTTTGGAACCTCTACGCTGGCTCGCTCCGCTTGCATTTGCTCACCGAAGCGGGCGGGTATTCGGACATCGTCCTTTCCGAATCGGCCAATACCTTCTGCACAGTCATCCCCGCCGGAGCCTGGCAGGCGGCCGAACCGCTGGATAACGAATGCCTGGTGGGTTGCACGGTCGCTCCCGGGTTTGATTTCGCCGATTTCCAGCTTATCTCCGCAAATCATCCGCTCAGCTCCCGAATCCGGGAACTCGGCCTGGAACGGTTTATGTAATAGTGCACCGCAGCCGCGCTGCGTATGCGCCGTCGCTGTTTTTTTCGCCGGGGAGCCGCAGAATCTCCTCCTCCAAACGCCATTCGGGACGGGCCGCCAGCCACGATTTCACCTGTTGCGTGGTTTCCTCGGGCTCAATGGAGCAGGTGCTGTACACCATTCGGCCTCCGGGTTTCACGAGCGCGGCCCCCTGGTCTAAAAGGTGAGTCTGCAATTCGGCGACTTCGCTCAGCGCGCGTCGGCTGAACCGCCAGCGGGCGTCCACCCGGCGTTGAAGCACGCCGGTGTTCGAGCAGGGCACATCCAGAAGCACCCCGTCAAAACTGTCCGTTTCCAGACCGTTCATTTCTTTGCAGAGAATCTCCACGCCGTCGAGGAGGAGGCGTTCGAGATTTTCCTTGAGCCGTCCGATGCGCGCGGGGTTGGGGTCCAGAGCGGTCAGCCCCTTCCCGTCACCGCCCAACGCCTCCGCAAGCAGAGCCGCTTTGCCGCCCGGCGCGGCGCAGGCGTCCAAAATCCGCTCGCCCGGTTTCGCCCCGAGCAGCCCCGGGGCCAGGGCGGTGGAGGCATCCTGAAGATACCAGTGTCCGTCATCAAATCCGGGAAGCTCGGTGGGTGAAAGCCCGCGCGGCAGCACGTAAAAACCATCCGCGTCCTCCACCGGAGTCAGATCCTCCGGCACCGCCCGTCCCCCGCCGCGCCGGGTGAGCCGCGCGACCGTCACCGCCCGCCGCTGATTCCAGGCGCAAATCCGTTCCGCCTCCGCCGCGCCGAAGGCTTCCGTCCAGCGGCGAACGAGCAGTTCGGGATGCGACAAGCGCACCGGCAGCGGCTGTTGCGCGATCCAGGTTTCAATCTCCCCGCGCCGGCGTGAAACATTGCGCAACAGTCCGTTGGCATACCCGATCATCGGCTTGGGAAATTTCGCTTTATGGGCGGCTTCGAGCGTTTCATGCACAGCGGCATGTTCGGCCACACCGTCGAGCAACAGCAGCTGTGTCAGTCCGATCCAGAGCACCGGACGGAACTCCGCGGCGGGGGGGCGGCTGCTCAAGTGGTGAATCACCGCATCGAGCAGCCCCTTGTTCCGCAGGGAGGTCAACACCAACTCGCGGGTGAGCGGGGTGGCCTCAAACCAGTCGGCCTCCTCGTCGGGCGGCTGACCGGTTTTCACCCACCCGCGCAGGAGGCGAAGGGCGTGAACGCGTTCAGAGGGCCGCGGGGCGGTCAATCCTCAAAACCCTCGTCCTCTTCATCCTCCAGGCCCGCGAACATGGGTCCGTCATCCTCGGCTTGCGTCATCGGCTGTCCGGGTTCAAACTCCTTTTGCCGCCAGTATTCGCCCAGAATAATTCCGGTGGCCGTGGCCACATTCAGGCTCTCCACATTTTCGGAGCCGGGGATCTTAATCATCATGTCGGCTTCCTCGATGAGGAAATCGCTGAGTCCGCTGGACTCCGGCCCCATCATCAGCAACATCTTGTCCGGCAGCGTGCTGGTGTAGAGGTTTTCGCCCTGGTGACTGCTGGTGCCGACCACGGTGTATCCCGCCGCCTTGAAGATCGGGAGCGATTCGCTGATGCGTCCCGCCTCCACGAACTGCACAAACTCGGCTCCGCCCTCGGCGCTGCGGATCGCGGCGCCCGACTGGGCGATCACCGCGTCGCCCACCAACAGGCCTTCGACGCCGAAATGCGAGCAGGTCCGCAAGATTGAACCGACGTTATGCGGATTCCCCAGACGCTCCAGGGCCACAATGCAGTCGGTATCCAGATCAATCGAGGCCTCGAGATATTCCTTGATCGTGAACGGGTCCGTCTTTTTCACCAAAAAACAAATGCCCTGATGGCTCTTGGTTTCGGCGATTTTGTCCATTTCAAAGGTGTCAATGATCCGGTACGCCTTGCGGGCCTGCGCGCAGGCTTTCATGATGTATCCAAAGCGGTACGCCACATCCTCCGCGAAATACGCGCGGACGATCTGTTCGGGACGGTTTTCAAAAAACGATTTGCAGGCGTTCACCCCGAAAATTTTCATTTCCATGGGATCTTCCGAGAAACGGGAACGCGGACGGGGCGAATCCCCGTGCTCACGGGGAGAAAAATCTGATGTGTCCATGTTTGTCTCCCTTATGAAACGCTGATGCACGCGGCCATGCGCGCCTGAATCTGCGAAGCGATGTTCTCCACCGTCGCCTGAGGCACCGGCTGACTGACCTTGATCACCGCAATGGAGTTTTTACCGCTCTCATCGTGGGGATTCCGGACATCGTCGATGTTGATGCCCGCGTCCGCGACGGCGGCGGCGATGGTGCCGAGCACGCCGGGACGGTCCTCAAAGCTGAAAACCAGGGTGTGCCCTTTGGGATCAAAATACAGCTTCTCGAAATCATTGATGCGGGAGACCATCAAATGGCCTTCGGTGACCGTGCCGCGCACGGAGACACTGTGCAGGGTGTCTTTTCCGGTTTCGGCGGTCAGATCCACGGTGATGGAATCCCCGTAGCCCTTGCGGTTGTCCACATCGCGGTTGCTGTAGTCAATCCCGTGCTCCTTAAGAACCGCCAGCGCGGCCCGGTGATCCAGCGAACGGTCAAACTCGCTGTTCAGCGCGGTCACCATCGGAACCACCAGCCACTCCGCATATTGCGACAGGTCGCCGTACACGCTGGTTTCCAGGAGTTTGAGACGGCTCTTCGGTCCCAGGAGACCTTTGGCCAGCGCGATCAGCGTGTAGGCCAGATCGCCGTAGGCCTCGTCCAACCCTTCGGGAATATCGCGGTTGACGATATAACTGGTGATGCCTTTTTCATCAAAATCGACCAAAATGCGGGCCGCCATTTTCGCGGCGTTTTCGTTGGCCTCAAAGGTGCTCGCCCCCAAATGCGGGAGCATGATATCCGCGACATCCGCCACCGACTTGGGGCCGGCCTCGTCTTTGGGATACACATCGTTGAGATAACGAAGTTTTTTGTCCGCCTTGACGGCGCGGAGATCCTCTTCATTCAGCACTTCGCAGCGGGCGCAGTTGATCAGCGTCGCCCCGTCTTTCATGCGCGAAAGCAGATCGCGGTTCACAATCCCCTTTGTGGCGTTGTTGGCCGGAATGTGCAGGGTGACATAATCACTGACCGCGAACAGATCCTCGAGGCTCATCAGTTCCACGCCCAGCTCTTCGGCGCGGTCGGAGCTGATCATCGGATCAAAGCCCACCACCCGCATATCGAAACCCGACAGGCGGCGGATCGTCAGACGGCCGATATGCCCCAGGCCGACCACACCGATGGTTTTGCCGGTGATTTCACGGCCCATGAATTTGGCTTTTTCCCAGGCGCCGGAACGGCAGGAGGCGTCTGCGGGAATCAAATGGCGCGCGTCCGCCAGCATCAGAGCCACCACTTCCTCGGCCACGCCGTTGGAATTCGCGCCGGGGGTGTTCATCACATCAATGCCCCGCTTGCGGGCGGCCTGAATATCAATGGTGTTGTATCCGGCGCCGGCCCGGATGATCACTTTCAGTTTCGGGAACAGATCCAGCACCGCTTCGGTGACTTTTTCGCTGCGGACAATGAACGCGTGGGCGTCGCTGTGGTCTTTGGCGAGGTCCTCAAACGAAACGCCGGGGAGCTGAACAACCTCGTAACCGCCGTGTTCCTGCAAAAGTGTGCGGGCGACAGCGTCAAGCTTGGTGGGAATTAAAACTTTTTTCATAGACTAATTTATCCAGTAATTTTGGGACGTAGGGCGAAATGGACCCGCCTTATACGCGAAAGGATGCGGGAATCAACCGCGCATTCGCAAAAAAAAGCCCCCTCTTCCGGGAGACAACGGAAGAGGGGGCCCAGGGTCGGATCCGGTTTACCAGGCCGGATCCGGTAGGAGTGGAGACACTACATTATTCGCCGTAGGCGCTCTGACCGTGTTCGCTCAGGTCAAGGCCCACCATTTCTTCTTCTTCAGAGACGCGGAGGACACCGACGGCTTTGAGGATGGAGAAGACGATGAACATCGCGATGAAGGCGTAGACCGGGATGGCGATGGCGCCGACGATCTGCGGCATCAGTTCGATGTCGGGACTGAAGATCGCCGCGGCGATCACGCCCCAGATTCCGCAGAGACCGTGCACCGGCCAGGCGCCGACGGGGTCGTCGATTTTCGCGACTTCCAGCAGCTTGATCCCGGCGACCACCAGAACACCGGCAATCGCGCCAATGATGATGGAGGAGCCGTTGCCGACAACATCAGCGTTGGCGGTGATGCCCACCAGACCGGCGAGAATGCCGTTCAGCGCCATGGTGAGGTCGGGTTTCTTGTCGAGCACCCAGGAGATGGCCAGGGCGAACACGGCGCCGGCGGCGGCGGCCAGGGTGGTGTTCAGGGCCACCAGCATGGTGTTCTGAACCGCGTCAATGGTGTGGAATTCAAGCACCGAACCGGGGTTGAAACCGTACCAGCCGATCAGAAGGATGAAAACACCCAGGGCGGCAAAGGTCAGGTTGTGTCCAGGCATCGGCGTCTTGTCTTTGCCGAAGCGCCCGATCCGGGGACCGAGAACAATCGCGCCGGCCAGACCGCCGAAACCGCCGACCGCGTGCACAATCACCGAACCGGCGAAGTCGTGGAAGCCCATTTCGTAGAGCCAGCCTTCACCCCAGGTCCAGTAACCGGAGATCGGGTAAATGATGCCCGTCAAAACGGCGGTGTAGATCAGGTAGGCGGCGAATTTCATACGGCCGGCAACCGCGCCGGAGACAATCGTCGCAGCGGTGGCGGCGAACGCGGCCTGGAACAGGAAGTCGATCTGGGTGCTGAAAAGAGACCAGGACATTTCGAAGTCGGCTTCGACTTCGGCGATGGTGGTGTATTCTCCGCCCGGTCCAAGTTCGGGAGACCCGAAGACGCTGGGAGCGGCGATCACACCGTTTCCGTCACCGTACATGATTCCGTATCCGATGAAGAAGTACAGAAGAACCCCCAGAGAGAAGTCCATCACGTTTTTCATCAAAATATTCACGGTGTTCTTGGAATGGTTCAAACCGGATTCCAGAATCGCGAAACCGGCCTGCATGAAAATGACCAGTACGGTACAAATCATCAGGAACAGGTTGTCGATCACAATGGCGAGAACTTCCGAGTCGGAGTAGAAAGCCGCTTCCTCAACGGCCTCCACAACGTCTTCGGCGTACTCGGCAGCTTCCTGCGCGAAGACCATAGAGCCGGCCAAAGCCAGTCCGGTCAAGATATACAATAACGTTTTCTTCATGTTCTATTTCCTTATTCGGGTTTACTTGATGGCTTTTGAACCTGCCTCAGGCTCTCCGGCCCGGTGGGTACAAATCTCGGTAGTGAGGCAGAAACAGAATAGCAATGGGCGTGCCAACATATTTTTAAAATTCGTAAAATACTAATAAAGAACACTTTACGTAATTTTAATCTAATCGGACAAAAAACATA
This sequence comes from Verrucomicrobiota bacterium, assembly GCA_020831625.1. Classification (GTDB taxonomy): domain Bacteria; phylum Verrucomicrobiota; class Kiritimatiellia; order SS1-B-03-39; family UBA6053; genus PXAS01. Next base: position 11,143 of record JAFIGD010000027.1, read on the forward strand.
CGATTTTGACAAGAGATACAAAATTGTCTCCATACCGTCAGAGAACTACGTTTTTGAATGCAAATTACCGTTTTCTAACAAAGGCCACCCCCATCAAAATAAATATTGCGTTTTCAGGTCTCATTGTCCAAAAGAACCTAAACAGAACGGCATTCTCCTATGAGTCCACCCGCCCCCCATCCGAATCAACTCCCTCTGACCCGGCAGATGACGGACCACCCGCTTCCCGAATCCGCTCCGGGCGGCTACGCGCGCTTTGGTGTGCAGGAACCTTTTAAAGAGGGCGGCGGCGGCATCCTCACCCGCGCCATGGACCCTTATCTCGGCCGGGAGGTGATCTTCAAAACCCTCCGTCCGGAATTCAGAGACAACCCCGACGTGCAGCGGAGATTCCTCAGGGAAGCCCGGGTTACCGCGCTGATTCAGCACCCGGCCACCGTTCCCATTTACGAAATGGGCCGCGACCCGGAGGGCAACCCCTTTTTCACCATGAAGGAAATTCAAGGGGACTCTCTCCAGAAAATTCTCGCCGGAATCGTCGCCCACGACCGGAAATACGATGCCTACCGCTCACGCGACGCACTGCTCGATATTCTCATCCAGGTGGGTCAGGCCCTCGCCTATGCCCACGCCTGCGACGTGATTCACCGGGACATCAAACCTGGCAACATTATGGTCGGCGCCTTTGGCGAGGTCATGGTCATGGACTGGGGCGTGGCCAAAATCATGGACGGCGAGGATGACGCCGATCACGCGCCTTACGAAGAACTGACCCTGGATCCGGAAATGACCGTGTACGGCAAAGTCTACGGAACCCCCCGCTACATGGCGCCGGAGCAGGCCAAGGGACAAACCGATATTGATCACCGCGTGGACATCTTCAGTCTGGGCGCGGTTTTATACGAGTGCCTCATTTACCGTCCCCTGGTCTTCGGCTCCAACCGCGAGGAGCTTCTCAAGAAAATCTGTGAAGAGCCCTTTGTTTCGCCCGCGAAAAAAGAGCCCATCCGCATGATTCCCCCGGAACTCGACGCCATCGTCATGAAAGCACTCGAGAAAGCGCCGAAAGACCGGTACGCGACCATGAACGATTTTGTATCGGACATCCAGAAATTCCGGAGGGGACAGCCGGTCTCCATTATGCAGGTAACCCGCAGAGCCCAAATTCAGCGCTGGGTGAAAACCAATTTGCCGTGGAAACGCACAAGCGTCCTGCTCCTGATCGGGTTTCTCTTCGGCCTGGCGGTTTGAACAACGCCACAAAAAAACGCGGCCGGACATGCAGAAGCAAATGCCGATCGCGTAAAATGGTACTCGGGGTGGGAGTCGAACCCACACGCCCTAACGGGCACCAGCCCCTCAAGCTGGCGTGTCTGCCATTCCACCACCCGAGTTTGGGAAAAAAGGTCGAACGTTTTGACTGCGGCTCTGTCTACCCTAATGTTCAGCCTCTTGGCAAGGGAAATGTTACGGCTTTTTCAACAGAAAATTCAGCTTTCCCGGATTAAGGAATCGACAAACCGGCCTATTTTCTCCACATTGGAGATCGTTTTAACCTCAAATAACCCTTGGAGACTTATGAAGAACAGATTAACATTGGCCCTGACCACCGCGGCCGCCGCCCTTTTCGCCCTTTCCGTGAACGCGCAGGACATCCCCGAGGATGTGCGCGAAAAACTGAGCTATCAACAGGGGTTTTCTCTGGGTCAACAGCTGGTTGAGCAGGTGCCCGAAGAAATGCAGGCCCGGTTTATCCAGGGCTTTCAGGACGCCCTCGCCCAGGAGCCGGATGAAGACGCAATGCTCTATGCCAGCGGTGCCCAGAGCGCCATGCAGGCCATGCAGCAGGGCGCGAAAGCGGAGTCTGTCCTTAAAGGTATTCAGGATGTGATGGCCGGTAACGACCCGGCGTATTCCGAAGAGGAGGTGATGGCCGCCTTTGAAATCATCCAGAAACTCCAACAGGAGCGCCAGCAAAAAATGCAGCAGGCTCAAGGCGATCAGTCCCGCAAAGCCCAGGAAAACAAAGCCGCCGGCGAGGAATTCCTGCGTGAAAACGCCGCCCGTGACGAAGTAGTCACCACCCTCAGCGGCCTGCAGTACGAAGTCCTCGAAGACGGCGAAGGCGATTCCCCCGCCGCCACCGACACCGTCACCGTTCATTACACCGGCCGACTGCTCAGCGGTGATGTGTTCGACAGTTCCGTCGAACGCGGCGAACCGGCCCGCTTCCCCCTCAACCAGGTCATTCCCGGCTGGACGGAAGGCCTTCAGTTGATGTCCCCCGGTGCCCGCTTCCGCTTCTGGATCCCGGCCAACCTCGCCTACGGCGAAAACGCCCCGCCCCAGATCGGACCCAACCAGGTTCTGGATTTTGAAGTGGAACTGATCAGCATCGGAAACTGACCCCAACCCCTGAACCCTTCAAAGCCTCCGGTCTTCCGGGGGCTTTTTCCTTCCCGGGCGGCACTTGCCATTCCAGGCGGAATCCGTTAAGACCCGGGAAGCATTCCACAACAACCCTTTGGAGAGTATCATGCAGGAAAATATCGATCTTCACTTAAAAGAATGGCGCGACAAACTCGAAGAGATGCGGGGGTATCTTTGACGTCGCCGAACGCAAAGAACAACTCGCGGCTCTCGAAGCCAAAATCGCCGATCCGGAATTCTGGAACGACCAGAAAACCGCCCGCACCGTCATTGCCGAAGCAAACGCCATAAAAGGCATCACCGCCCCCTTTGATGAAATGATGTCGGTGCTCGATGATGCCGATGTCATGCTCGAACTGCTCGAACTCGAAGAGGACGAAACCCAGCTCGCCCAGGGCGAGGCTGAACTGAACGCCTCGCTTAAAAAAATCACCAAGCTCTTTAATGAGATGGAGCTGAAGTCGCTTTTGGGCAATAAATTCGACGCCAACAACGCCTACCTCACCATCAACGCCGGGGCCGGAGGCACCGAATCCTGCGACTGGGCCTCCATGCTCTACCGCATGTATTACCGCTTCTGCGAACGGAACGGCTTCAAATTCAGCGTCCTCGACATGCAGGACGGTGAAGAGGCCGGCATCAAAAGCGTCTCCGCCCACATCGAAGGGCCCTACGCCTACGGCATGCTCAAAGCCGAACGCGGCGTGCACCGCCTCGTGCGGATCTCCCCCTTCGACTCCGCCAGCCGCCGCCACACCTCGTTCACCGCCGTGGACGTGGTCGCGGAAATCGATGACGATGTCGATGTCGAAATCAACGACGCCGATATCCGGGTGGACACCTACCGCGCCAGCGGATCGGGCGGCCAGCACGTCAACACCACCGACTCCGCCGTGCGCATGACCCACATCCCCACCGGGATTGTCGTCGCCTGTCAGTCCGAACGCAGTCAGCACGCCAACCGCGACAAGGTCATCAAACTCCTGACCGCCAAAGTCTACGAATGGCAGATGGACCAGAAGCGCAAGGAAATCGAAAAATTCTACGACCCCAAGGGCGCCATCGCCTGGGGAAGCCAGATCCGGTCCTATGTGCTGCAGCCGTACACCATGGTCAAAGACCACCGCACCAATGAGGAGGCCGGGAACGCCCAGGGGGTCCTCGACGGCGAAATCATGCCCTTCATCGAGGCGTACCTCAAAGACAAACGGAAACAGGAAGCATGAACATCCTCGATAAGATTATCTCCCATAAACGCACCGAAGTCGGCAACCACCGCTTCAACTTCACCATGGGACAACTGCGCGACCAGTCCTCCGGCCGCCCCGCCCCGCCCAAATTCGCGGACGCCCTCTGCGCCGCGCCAATCGGCCTCATCGCCGAAGTGAAGCATAAAAGCCCCAGCGCCGGGGTGATCCGCGAGCCGTTCGATCCCGCCGCCATTGCCGCCGACTACGAAGCCGCCGGCGCCCAGTGCGTTTCGGTGCTGATGGACCGCGAATTCTTCGGCGGCGGCGAGGAACACTTCCAGGCCGTCCGCGACCAAATCAACCTGCCCATGCTCTACAAAGAGTTCGTCGTTGATCCCTGGCAGGTCTGGCACGCGAAAAAACTGGGCGCGTCCGCGGTGCTGCTCATCGCCGCCGCCATGCCGGAAACCCTGTTGGCGGGCCTCATGACCGAGATCCGTCTCGCCGGCCTCGAGGTTCTCTTCGAAGTGCACAACGAGGAGGAACTCGAAACCGCCCTGAAACTCGACGCCCCGCTGATCGGCATCAACAACCGCAATCTCAAAACCTTTGAGACCTCGCTGGAGACCACCCTCCGCCTGCTTCCGAAGGTCGGAAAAGATATCCGCGTCATCAGCGAAAGCGGCATCCGCACCCGCGAGGATGTCGAGCGCCTGCGCGACGCCGGGACGGCGGGCATTCTCGTCGGCGAACAGTTGCTCCGTCAACCCGATCTCCGCGCCGCGGTCCGGGATCTTATGGGGACATGAACGGATTCATCAAACTTTGCGGCTTCACCCGGGAGGTCGATGTGAATCACGCCGTACACGCGGGAACGGACGCGCTCGGCTTCATCTTCTGGCCCAAAAGTCCGCGCTGCGTCACCGCGGAACATGTCGCCGGATTCAAGGTTCCGACGGACCGCCTCAAAGTGGGCGTGTTTGTCAACCAGCCCCCGGAATTCATTCGGGAAGCTTTCCAAACCGCGAACCTCAACATCGTGCAACTGCACGGAGACGAGGACGCGGACTATATCCGCGCCTTAAACCTCCCCGTCTGGAAAGCACTGCATCTCGACCGGCTCCCCCCCGACTGGGAAACGCTTCCCGTCGAGGCGCTCCTGATCGACAGCGGCACCGTGGAAATGCCCGGCGGCACCGGCATGGCGGTGGATGTGGACCGCGCGGCGGCCTTCGTCGCGAAAACCCGGCACAAAGTTCTGCTTGCGGGCGGACTGAAAGCGGGTACGGTAGCGGGTGCCGTCCACGCCGTGCAACCCTTCGGTGTGGATGTCAGTTCCGGAATAGAAACCGCTCCGGGAATCAAATCCCCGGAGGCGGTCTCCGATTTTGTCCGCCAGGCCCGCAAGGCCTTTCATTTGCTTTCAACCTCATCCGAATCTCTATCATGACAGCTTTCACCTCCCAACCCGACGCCGGCGGCCATTTCGGTCCCTACGGCGGCATGTTTGTTCCGGAAATTCTTGTGCATCCGCTGCAGGAACTCACCGCCGCCTATATGAAGGCCCGTGAGGATGAATCCTTTCAGGCCGAACTGAGCAACCTGCTCCACGAATATGTGGGACGTCCCACCTCCCTCTATTTCGCCAAACGCATGACCGAAGCCCTCGGCGGCGCGAAAATCTACCTCAAGCGCGAGGATCTCTGCCATACCGGCGCCCATAAAATCAACAACAGCCTCGGACAGGTTCTCCTCGCCCGCCGCATGGGCAAAACCCGGATCATCGCCGAAACCGGTGCCGGACAGCACGGGGTCGCCACCGCCACCGTCTCCGCCATGTTCGGCCTCGAATGCGTCGTGTACATGGGCGCGGTCGATATGGAGCGCCAGGCCCTCAATGTCTACCGCATGAGACGGCTCGGCGCGAAAGTCGTCGGCGTCACCGCCGGACAGCAAACCCTGAAAGAGGCCATCAGCGAGGCCATGCGTGACTGGGTGACCAATATTGAGGACACCCACTACATCATCGGCTCCGCCCTCGGCGCGCACCCCTACCCCATGATGGTCCGCGATTTTCAGTCCGTCATCGGCAAAGAGGCCCGCCGCCAGATTCTTGAAAAAGAGGGCCGTCTTCCCGATCACCTCATCGCCTGCGTCGGCGGCGGCAGCAACGCCATCGGACTCTTTCATCCCTTCCTCGGCGATGAATCCGTGCGCATGACCGGCGTGGAGGCCGGCGGACTCGGCTCCGGTCTCGGCGAACACGCCGCCCGCTTCAACGGCGGTTCCCTCGGCATTCTGCAGGGAACCAAAACCTATGTCCTGCAGGACGACGAGGGCCAAATCAGCCTCACGCACTCGGTCAGCGCCGGTCTGGATTACGCCGCCGTCGGCCCCGAACACGCCTGGCTCAAAGACCGCGGACGGGTGGAATACACCTCCTGCGGCGATCAGGAGGCCGTCGACGCCCTCGGAAGCCTCAGCCGCTGGGAGGGCATTCTCCCCGCCCTCGAAAGCGCCCACGGGGTCGCCCACGCCATCCGGATCGCTCCGAAAATGCGCAAAGATAAAATCATCATCATCAACTGCTCCGGCCGCGGGGACAAAGACGTGCAGGAACTCGCCGCCTGGGAAAAGCGCCAGCAGGACAAACAAGCCTCAGCCGGATCGGAGCACCCCGCGCCATGATGAGCATGACCGGATTCGGCCAGGGTTCCGCAAGTCGCGACGGACACGCTGTGCGCGTGGAACTCAGCGCCGTCAACCGCAAAAATCTCGACATCAACACCACCCTGCCCCGCGCCTATGCCGCCTGGGAGGCCCACGGCCAGTCCCGAATTCAGAAAGCCCTTCACCGCGGACGCATTCAGGTTCGTGTCGAAATCCTGACCGACAACGCCGCCACGGGCCTCGCCTTTGACGCCGCCCGCGCGAAGGACATGCTTGAACAGGCCAACCGCTTTGCCGCCGACCATCAGTTGAAACCCGTCGACGCGGTCGCCGATCTTCTCCGCTTCGCCCTGACCGTTCCCGACGAACAATCCGCCGCCGAAAACCTCCGGGATCTTCTGGACACCGCGCTCACCGACGCCCTCGACGAACTGCTGGCCATGCGGGCGCGGGAAGGCGCCCACCTCGCCGAAGTGCTCGCCGCGCAACTCGATCAGCTCGAAGCCCTGCTCCGGGAGATTGATCCGCTCATTGAACCCGCGCGAAACAGCATGATCGACAAACTCCGCGACTCCGTGCAGGCCCTGAACGTCGATCTCGCCGACGCGCAGCCCCGCCTGCTACAGGAAATCGCGCTCTATGGCGAACGGAGCGACATCCGCGAGGAAACCGACCGCATTCAGGGACACATCCAGCAGGCCCGCGAAAAAATCAAAGCCGAAGGCCCCTGCGGACGCGCACTCGATTTTCTCTGTCAGGAGCTGGGCCGGGAACTCAACACCCTTTCCGTCAAAGCCGCCTCATCCGAAATCAACCGTCTCGCCCTCGCTGGAAAAGAACAACTCGAAATGATCCGCGAGCAGGCTCAAAACGTCGAATAAACGATGCAACCCACACCCCATCCCGTTCTCTTTCTGGTCAGCGCCCCCTCCGGCGCAGGCAAAACCACTCTTTGCAAACAACTGCTCGCGACCCATCCGGAACTCCGCTATTCCGTTAGTTGCACCACCCGCCCGCCCCGCGAGGGGGAAAAACACGGCGAGGATTATTTTTTCATGAGCCGGGAGGCCTTCGAAGCCAAAATCATGACCGATGATTTTCTCGAACACGCCGAAGTCTACGGAAACTACTACGGCACCGAAGTCTCGTTTGTGACCCGGGCGATCGCAAACGGAAACTCGGTGCTTCTGGATGTGGATGTGCAGGGCGCGGAAAAAATCAGATCCGCGCTGCAACGTCCCGGAATCGACCCCCGGTTGCGGCAGGCTTTCTGCGATGTCTTCGTGCTCCCCCCTTCTCTTCAGGCCTTAAAACAGCGCCTCACTCAGCGCGGAAAAGACCGTGAGGATGTCATTCAACACCGGCTGGAACAGGCGGAGTCTGAAATTCAAGAGGCGAACCGGTATCAGTATCAATTTCAAAACGGGGACCTCAATGAAGCGGTGCTGACCTTTCAGTCGATTTACCGCGCGGCGGCCTATCGGACCTGGCACACCGGTCGCACATAACCCCTATGCCTACATTAGTAGGCAAATTAAAAATTTAAATTCCGTAATCGTCACGGTCTTTGACCTCCCGGAATGAAAGGGTGTAGTGTTTAACCATATCGCTGGGAAACGTTTTTCCAGCAGACAAGCCCCCGGGTCAACCTTTTCACAAAGACCCGTCATCAATAGGAGATGAAAGAGTGCCTGCAAAAAAAACTCCGGCCCCCAAAAAGGCCCCTGCTAAAAAAACGGTAGCGAAAAAAGCTCCCGCAGCCAAAAAAACACCGGCGAAAAAAGCCGTTGCGAAAAAGGCTCCCGCCTCAAAAACCGCCGCCAAAAAAGCTCCGGTGAAAAAGGCCGTTGCGAAAAAAGCCCCGGCCAAAAAAACGGTCGCCAAAAAAGCGCCCGCTAAGAAGGTGCCGGCTAAAAAAGCCCCCGCCAAAAAAGTTGTGGCCAAGAAACCTTCCGCAAAGAAGGCTCCCGCTAAAAAAGTGGTGACGAAAAAAGTACCCGCCAAAAAGGCCCCGGCCAAAAAAGCGGTTGCGAAAAAAGCCCCGGCTAAAAAAGCAGTAGCCAAGAAAGCCCCGGCGAAAAAAGCGGTTGCAAAAAAAGCCCCGGCTAAAAAGGCCGTAGCGAAAAAGGCCCCGGCAAAAAAAGCGGTTGCAAAAAAAGCTCCGGCTAAAAAGGCAGTAGCGAAAAAAGCTCCGGCGAAGAAAACGGCGGCGAAAAAAGCTCCGGCCAAAAAGAAAAGCTGATCCGGGACCCTGTACCGGATTCTCCACGGGGGAAAGGCGCGTCCTTTCCCCCGCGTTATTTTACGGATTCTATCTGGTCAATCGCATCCCGAAGCAGCGCTTTCAACTCTGTACGGCGCGCATCCAGACTTTCGTTCTTTTTTAAGAGAGCTTCCTGAGAGATCTCCAACTCATGAATGCGGGCGGAGGATTTTTTCAGGAGATCCACCGCATCCCGAAACGCCTGTCCCATTTCTTTCAGGACGGCGTCTCCGTCACCCAGACGCTCCAGTTCACTGTCCAACTGACTCTCCAGCGCGTTCAGGGTTTGCAACGCCTCTTCAAACGATTGTGACCGGTCCCAGATTTCTGTCAGCTGTTCATGGGCAAAAATAAGACTGCTGAGCGTTTTCTCAAAGCGCTGATCCACAATCCGGCCGCTCTCCTGAAGCGCCTCCATCTGATCCAGTTTTTGTTTCAAGCGCTTCCGGTCCGCCTGAGAACGGACGTAATCCTCCTTCTCTTCATCATACCCCACCTCAAGCGCCCATAAATCTTTTTGCACCCTCAACAACAGGGATTCCACCTCGCGTATCCGGGAATTCCGGGTCTTGACCATCTCCACCGCGTCATTCAACAGCTCGGTTTTCGCCTCAAGCTCTTTTCGATACGGCTCCACACACGCCGCCACCGCTCTGGCAACCGCCGCGCCCCTATGCAATGCCTCCGCTTGAAACGGATCATCCTCACCGGCAAAGGGTTGCGAATTCGGGATCAGAATCAGCTTCTGGCATTTGGGACAATTCACCTGCCCACCGGCAACACTTTCCTTTACCGTAAGCGGAACACAACAAGCGGGGCAGCAGAACTGGATCAAATTTTTTCCTTTGCAAAATTGACATCCCTTCTTCAACAGGGAGGATCCATCCTTTACACCGTTCAACCCGTCCGGGTCAATGAAAGGCTTTCAGAAACTTATCCATTTTATCTTATCCTGAATGGCGAAAACTACCAATCACCCTCTATGTCCTCACGAAACACACTCATTTTACTTTTTGTACTTCTCAGCGCCCTGATTATCATCAGTTTTTCAATCTGGGGGTCCGGCTTCGACGCGCTGTTTTCTTTGGAAGGCAGCACCCGTTTTTTTGAACGCTATTCACACCTAGCAGGGCCCCTCGGCGCCGGCCTGCTGATCGCCGATTTGGTCCTGCCCATCCCCAGCACCGGGGTGTTGGGCGGAATGGGCGCGGTCATGGGCGTTGGCCCCGCGTTCCTGTGGGGATGGGCCGGCCTGGTGCTCTCCGGCACTTGCGGATATGGCTCCACGCGCTGGGGCGGAACGCGGTGGGCCTCGAAACTGGCCCCGGAGGAGGAGCGCCAGCGCTATCAGCACCTCTTCAACACCTGGGGAAGCCTCGCCATTGTGATCACCCGCCTCCTGCCGATTCTCCCCGAGGTTCTCAGCGTGTTGTCCGGTCTCTATGGCATGAAGTTTTCACGGTTTTTCGGAGCCACTCTGGTCGGCTCCCTGGCCCCGGCGCTCGCCTACACCTGGCTGGGCGCACAGGCGCGGGAACACCCCGGCCCCGCCATCTGGGGCATTGTGTTCCTGACCACCCTGGCCTGGCTGGCCTTTCTCTACCTCCGGCGCTCCGTCCGGTCCGTCTGATCTTCCGCTTTTCCCATTTTCAATTTACGGGATATATTCCTTTCGTGAACGATACGCTTAAACAAAAACTGGCCCTGCTTCCCGCGAAACCCGGCGTATATCTCATGCGTGACCGCAACGGGAAAGTGGTTTATGTGGGAAAAGCCAAATCCCTGCGCAACCGGGTCCGGAATTATTTTCAAAAGGCCACCCTCCGTCATGCCGATCCCAAGATCCGGGGTCTGATCAACAGCATCGAGGATCTGGATATCATCATCGTCCGCAACGAGGCCGATGCCATCCTCACAGAGGGCCGTCTCATCAAAGAGTACAAGCCCTACTACAACACCCTGTTCAAGGATGATAAACGTTTCATCCTGTTGAAGATCAATCTACAGGACCCTTTCCCCGCGTTCAGCGTCGCCCGTTTCCGCAAACAGGACGGGGCTGTCTATCTGGGCCCTTATGCCTCCGCCACCTCCGCCCGCACCGCCAAAGAATTTGTGGAGCGCCGCTTCGGCCTCCGCCGCTGCCGCCCTCTGGAACCGGACGCGGACACCCATAAACACTGCCTGGCGGATATCATCAGCTTCTGTTCCGCCCCCTGCATCGGGCGCATCTCCCCAGAAGCCTACCGCGAACGCGCCGCCGAAGCCGTCGCGTTCCTCCGCGGCGAACGTTCCGAAATCCTCAAAGAACTGCAGGCCGAAATGGAGGCCGCCGCAAAAAAACTCGATTTCGAGGCCGCCGCCCGCCTCCGCGACACCCTCCTGCAGTTGCGCCGCGCCGTCAAACAGCGCGCCACCGGCACCCGCGACATCGAACGCGATCAGGAGGACGCCCTCACGGGCCTCCGGGAACTGCGTGAAGCCCTCCGCCTCAAGGTGACCCCGCGTGTGATCGAAACCTTCGATATCTCCAACACCCTCGGACAGCAGTCGGTGGCGTCCATGGTCTGCGCCGTGGACGGACGGCCGAACCGCAGCCGCTACAAGCGCTTCAAAATTAAATTCACCGAGGGTCCGGACGATCCCGGCATGATCGCCGAGGCCGCCCGCCGCCGCTACAGCCGTCTGCTCAAAGAAAAGAAACCCCTGCCGGACCTTGTCGTGTTCGACGGCGGCATCACCCAGCTCCGCGCCGGCCGCCGCGCCCTCGACGAACTCGGGCTTCACGATCTCCCCGCCGTCGGTCTCGCCAAGCGCTTTGAAGAAGTCGTCTGGGACATCACCAACCGCGAACCGCCCCTGCGGCTCCCCATGAATTCACCCGGCCTCCGCGTGCTGCGGGGCATTCGCGATGAAGCCCACCGCTTCGCCCTCACCTATCACCGCTCTCTGCGCGACCGCCGCATCCGCGAATCGCTCCTCGATGACATCCCCGGAATCGGCGAAAAACGGAAACAAATCCTTCTCACCCACTTCGGGTCCGTTCAACGCCTCCAAAAGGCTCCGGTCGAAGACATCGCGCTCGCGCCCGGCATCGGCAAACGCTTCGCCGAAACCGTGTACCAAACCCTCCACCGCACGCCCTCACAAATCCCGCCAAAATAATATATCCAGACCGGTGCGGAGCGTGTAAACCGGGTCCCAGTCATTTTCCTGACTCCACTCCACCTCGGGCACAATTTCGAGATAAAGATAGTCCCGGTTAAACAATTGGCGGCGGTAAATCACCGAGGCCCGGTACAGTTCCATCGCGTGGGACCCGTCGTGATGCCCGCGCACACTCAGACGAAGCGCCAGACAGTCCGCCATGTCGCTGTGCCCCACAAACTGACCGTGCCGCTCCTCTTCAATCAGCCTCGGCACATACGCCAGCATGACACTATCCTGCCACTCCACTCCGATTGTCGATTCCGACCAGCGTACCGAGGAGGAATGGCCGATCATAAACCGTGTCCAGGGCCATAAATGCTGTGAAAGATTACCCACCGTCCCGAACCCCTCATCCGTATCATAAAACCCGCGCTGACTCGAAGACCAGGCGAGATCCCCCGTGTCCCAGTACTGCCTGGCGGTCAGACGGGTGAACACGCGGGGAGGGTGGCTTAGTTTTGCACCGATATCCGCATCCAGCCACCGGCCCACGCGGCGCAAAGCCAGTTGAGGCTGGTTGGTCCGATCTTCAGGATTACGGCCGGGAAACGCGCCCAGCTCTTCGGAATCAAGCACAATACGAAACCGGTCCCGCAGCCCCGGCAGCCGCACCGAAGCGGAAAGCTCCACATCCGGCTCCGGACGGGACGGATTTTCAAGGTCCATGATGCTGAAGACCTTCACCCGAAAGCGTGACCGGGGATCTTCCCGTCCCGCCTGAGGATTCTCGTAAAACATCGAATCAAACCAAACCAAGCGACGGAACAAAGCCTCGGTCACCCACTCCTGAGAATGGTCAACCCATATCAAGCCGTTCCGTTCGCCACCAGCGTTTGATTCCCCCCTCTGTGTATCCTCTGTTTTCTGGCCGTCCGCCTTCGCGGACTCTTCAGGGACGTCCTCGTTCATCAATGCGGAATCCGGCGCGACGGGCAACGGTGTTCCCGCCCTCAATACTACCAGGCCGCAGAACAACCACACCCGCAAGGGGCGGCTCATCCCTCCACGGTCTCCATGAGGATTGTGTCCACAAAACGCCCGTTGATCATCACCTCCGTCACCGCCACCACCGTGTCACCCCCCGCCAGATGCCCGCGTTCTTTCAGCTTGGCCACCGCCCGGCTGACGTTCTGCTCGGGATCATGCCCCGTCTCAAGAAAAGACGACTGAATTCCCCAATACATCGGCATCTGATTCAGCAACACCTCATCACTGCAAAACGCATAAATCGGTGTCGAAACCAGCCGCAGCCAGGCCGCGTTCTGAGCGATCACCCCCGTGCTCGTGAACACAATCAGCGCATCCGCCTTGCATTGCTCCGCCAACACCGCCGCCGATTTCACCAGCTTGGCGTACTTGCTCGTCATCACCACATTGTCGTAATACCCGGCGCCGCCGCTCTGCTCGATCCGGCTGGCAATCCGGTTCATAATCTCCACACACTTCAGCGGATACCGTCCCACACTCGTCTCACCGCTGAGCATAATCGCGTCCGCCTGCTCATACACCGCGTTCGCCGTATCGGTAATCTCCGCCCGCGTCGGAGACGGATTCTCAATCATCGACTCCAGCATATGCGTCGCCACGATCACCGGCTTGCCCATCTTGGCGCAGTACCGCACAATGCGCCGCTGAATGATCGGCAACTCCTCATAGGGACACTCGATCCCCAGGTCCCCGCGCGCCACCATAATCCCGTCCGAAATCTCAATAATCTGCTCCAGATTCCGAATCCCCTCCTGATCCTCCAGCTTCGCGATCACTTTCTGAGGCGCGTTGTGATAATCCAGAATCGCCTTCATCCGCAACACATCCTCCGGCTCCCGCACAAACGACATCGCGAACCAGTCCACACCCAGATCAATCCCGAGTTTAATATCCTCCTTGTCCTGCGGGGTCAGGGAGGGCAAATTCACCCGCACCCCGGGCAAATTCACATGCCGCCGGCTCTTCAGCGTTCCCGGGGTCAACACATCGCACACCAACTGATTCCGCTTCTTCTCCAGCACCTTCAGTTCGATCGTGCCGCTGTCGATCAGCACCACATCGCCCACCCGAATATCGTCCACGAGATTGTCATAATTCACGTCCACACTCACCTCTTCGGCAGACTTTTCCCCCCGGACCGTCAAACCAATCCGCTGACCTGCCCGCAGATTCAAACTTTGCGTCACATCCCCGGTCCGGATTTCCGGCCCCCGGGAGTCCATCATAATCGCCGTGCGCGTGATCAGTTCCCGGCTCGCCTCCCGGATTTCTTTCACACATTTCCGCACCTGCTCGTGGGTGGCGTGCGACATATTAATCCGAAAGATACCCACACCCGCGCGGATCAGATCCCGGATCATTTCCGGCGATTCCGTGGCGGGCCCCAGGGTGGCGATAATTTTTGTTCTGCGGGTGTATTTTTGAGCCATAGTTTTTTTTCTGAAAGGTTTTTCTTGATTCCTCAAGAACGTCACGCACCGTACCCGCATGAAATTTCAACAAGCTCATCCGGCGTACGACAGCATAAATTGGAACGAGTGGCGCCCGAAAGACCAGGCGACGCTCTGCTTTGTCCTTATGAATCAACAAATCCTGTTGATCGAGAAAAAACGTGGACTGGGTCAGGGAAAAGTCAATGCCCCCGGAGGAAGAATCGATCCGGGAGAAACCCCGGAAGCGTGCGCGGTCAGAGAAACCATGGAGGAACTTCACGTCAAACCGTTAAATCCCGTCAACCGGGGGCGGCTCCGCTTTCAATTCACGGACGGCTATTCACTCGAATGCTGGGTGTTCTCCGCCACCGAACACCAAGGAACCGCCACCGAAACCGACGAGGCCGTTCCGCTCTGGACCCCTCTGGATCAAATCCCATACGAACGCATGTGGGCCGATGACATCCTCTGGCTTCCCCACATGCTCAACGGTCACAACATCGAAGGCACCTTTCTCTTCGACGGCGACACCATGCTTGGCTACCGCCTCGAGATCGATTAATCTGCGGAACAAAGGTCCAGCGCCCGTCGAACCGACGACAGCACCGGCTCAAAATCCGCCTCGCACCCCACGGCGAAACGCAACAGGTGCCGCGGCAAATGGCAGGCCTCCAGGTACGCGGCATCCTTGTCATAGTAGGTCAGAAACACATACGGACAAAACAGGGTCCGGTCGCTTCCCAGCGACGGCGCTTTAATCACCCCCGGCATCTCCGCGTTAAAAAACCTCGCCAAGGCCTCCTGCGAACGGTCTTTTAATTCACAACTGACCACGCTCCCCAATCCCGTAAGCCATTCCGGAAGAGATTTATCTCCGAAATAAACTGTGCCCGCCGCCGGATGCGACCGCAAAACATCCGCCAAAGCCCTCCCGTTGCGGTTAAAGCGCGGCATGCGGTCCGAAAACGTTCGCAAACCCGACAACAGCGGCGGAAACTCCAGCGGAGAAAGTTCATTCCCGTCCCGCACCTGCGCCTGACGGAGCCGCTTCGCCCGGTCCGGTGACCGGGTCAGCACCACGCCCCCCCCGTGCTGATTACTGCCGCTCAGATACTTGCTGGTGCTGTGAATCACCACATCCGCCCCCCACTCCAGCGGCCGGCAGTTCAAGGGCGACGCCATGGTGCTGTCAACAATTACCGCTTTACCGGCATTCTGCGCCAGCTTCACAATTTCAGGTAAATCCGGAACTTCGATCAGAGGATTGGTGATGGTTTCAAAAAAGACCGCCCCGACCTTCGGATCCGCCAACACCTTACGCAAACCTGAAAGATCTCCGGTGTCCAGAAGATGCGCCTCCACCGCCATATCCGCCCACGGCATCTCCTCCAGCAACAGGTGCGTGTCGCGGTAAACATTGCCCATCACCGCGATGCCCGGCGTTTCAGACGTTAACACCTGCTCCAGCGCCGCCGTCACCGCCGCCATTCCCGACGGATAAAACAGAACATGGTCCGCCGACGCCAGCCGCAACAGGATTTTCGCGGCCTCCTCCTGAAAGGAGGCGTCGGGACTTTCTTCAGCGTGACCCCCCGTCAAATAATCGACATTCCGCACCGACAACGCGCCGCCGCGGCGGCGGTTCCGCTCATGCAGTTCCGCCGCGTCCCGCAGATTCTTCAGCAGCACCACGCCCGCCTCCACCCCGTTCTTGTCGGACACATGCAAAACGCAGGCCTCCGCCTCCGGATCATCAGGCAGCTTCTTACACTGAACCGTTTTTCCGGTAAACCCGCTTAACGAGGCGTAATCACTCCACTCCCGCGCGGCCAGCTTCCCGCTGGTGAAAAACACCGCAGTATAGCCGGAGTATCGTTTCTCAAACCGTGCCTTCAGGGTCTGAAGCCGGGGCGGATGAATCAGCCGATAATACCCCTGGGTCAACACCCGGCGCTTTTCCTGCCAGTCCAGCACCTCGTCAAAATTCCGCACCGAGGCTGTAATCCCGAAAGGACCTTGAACACTCTCGGTGTGAATCCAGGCGTTTTCAGGCTGAGACAGTTCCGCGTCGGGCAACGTCGATAATGAGGATGGAGAAATCGGCATATACACGCTATAAGAAATCCCCGCGCGCATAGAAAGCAAAATTCATCCCTCGGAATTTAGTGGAAGCCGCATCAAACATACGCTATCAACCTCACATGACAGATTCCCCCTCCCCCTCTCCCAACGAACGCGCCGGCATGGTGGCGGTCGTCGGCGCCGCGAATGCCGGAAAATCCTCGCTGATCAACCGCATCATGGGCGAGAAAGTCTCCATCGTCAGTCCCGTCGCCCAGACCACCCGCAACCTCGTCCGGGGAATTCACACCGAAGAACGCGGTCAAATTGTCTTTCTCGACACCCCCGGTGTCCATCATCAGGGCAAAAAAGCCCTCAACAAGCAGATGAACAAGGTGGCCCGCACCTCCACCGACGGCACCGACGCAGTCATGCTGGTGATCGACCGCTCCGAAGCGCCCGCCCTCGAAGTTGAAGGCTGGTTCCAGAAATTGTGTCAACTGCCCGCCGAAGACCGGCCGACCGTTCTGGTGGTGCTGAACAAATGCGACCTCACCCAAAAGCATGAACCCGCCATCCGCGAATGCTTCGCCCGCATCCTCGGCGAAAACCCCGACGCCCCCGAACCCGAATGGTTCCTCACCTCCGCCCAGTCCGGTGAAGGCATTGACCCGCTGCTCGCCCGACTCTTCCAGCTTATGCCCCCCGGACCGCCTCTTTTTCCCGAAGACATCGTCTCCGATTTCCCCCGAAAACTCGCCATCGGCGATGTCATCCGCGAGAAATACTTTATGCGGCTCCATCAGGAACTCCCCCACTCCATCGCCGTCTGGGTTGAACATCTCGTCGAAACCGACGGGCAATGGAATGTGGAGGCCCACATTTACGTCCGGCAAAACTCCCAGAAAGGCATGGTCATCGGCAACAAAGGCCGGCTCATGAAAGCGGTCCGCGGAGAGGCTGCCAGCGAAATTGCGGAAATCTACGGCGTCAAAATCAAACTCACGCTCATCGTCAAAGTCCTGAAAGACTGGGATAAAAACTTCTGGATCCTTCGAAAACTCGGATACGCATGAGATCTTTTCTCCTGTCCATGACCCTCGCCGTTCTGCGGACCGCCCTGCTGTGTCTGCCGGTGCGGGCGGATGACATTGACCTCTTCACCCGCGATCTGGATCTCAGCGGACTTCAACTCCCCGCCCGACAACTCCGGGAGCCTCCGGAGGAAAACCGGAACCTGTTCGAAGCCTGGGACCGCCTGCCCGAAGCACTCCGCACCCCGCTGCCTGAAGTGGAGGCGGTTCAAACGCTCACCCTGCCCGCGGGCCTTTTTCTCGCGGTCCCCAACCCGGTAAACCTCCCCGACGCATACACCCTCCTCAGCCGCGCCCTCCTTCAAGCGGACCTCGCACCTGTCGCGCCTCTCGTCGTCCTGATTCACACCGACGGCAACGTCAGCGTCGGATGCCGCGTCAACATGACCGAATCCACCCCCCTGCCCCTGGGTACCGACCTCAGTTACATGCCCGAGCGGCGCCTGCTGGTCACCTCCATCGAAGCCGACACCGCCCGCCGCACCGAATCCAACCTTGCCGCCGCCGCCGCCCGACTCCGGCAACACGCGCACCGGCACAACATCACCGTCCAAACCCGCGAACTCTATCTGCTCCCCCAAAGCCCCGGACAAATCCTCTTCGGCCTGCTCATCGAATAATTCCGGCTTTAAAATGACCGGACATCCATGATGCTCCCGGTCTCCGCGAGAATCATCATGAGTCGATCCACCCCAAGGGCGATCCCCGCGCAGGCGGGCATTCCTTTCTCCAGGGCCGTCAAAAACTCTTCGTCTAAGGGATAGACCTCCTGCCCCCGTTCCGCCCTCGCCCGGCCGCAGGCCTCAAAGCGCGCCCGCTGCTCGGCAGCATCCGTCAGTTCCGTATAGGCGTTCGCCAGTTCCATTCCCGCCAAATACAACTCCCATCGCTCCGCCACCGGAGCCGCGCCCTCCGCCCCCTCTTTCAACCGGGCCAGAGCGGCGCGCGCGGCCGGAAAATCGGTCAAAATCACCGGCACCGGAAACTCCGCCAGCCGCGGCTCCACTTTTTCAACCAAATCCAAGTCAAAGCGATCCTCATCAAAGGCCTCCACCGGATCCCAGCCCGCCCACAGCCAAAACGCGTCCCGCACCGTATACCGCACCGGCTCCGCGCTCAAATCCACGCCCATGAATTCAGTTTGCCCCGCGGTTTCACAGACCGCCCGGAGCAGCTCATGCGTTTCGATTTCCAGATCCCGATACGTTGCCCCCGCCCGGTACCACTCCAGCATCGTATACTCCGGCCGATGCCGGGCACCGCTTTCCCCCCGGCGGAAACACGGTCCGATCTGATAAATCCGCTCATACCCCGCACACACCATCCGCTTCATGTGCAGCTCCGGGGAGGTGCGCAGCCAATGGTCTCCCGAGGCTTCCGCGTCAATATGCTCCTCCATCGCCGGCGTCTCCACCCTGACCGGCGTCTCCACCTCCATGTAGCCCCGCGCATCAAAAAACGCCCGCATCGTTTTCAGAATGCGGGCGCGAAGCTCGAGGGTTTTCTTTCGGGCCGAAAGGCTCATTATTTCTTGCTGATCCGGTCCGCGTATTCGCCGGTGCGGGTGTCGATCCGCACCCAGTCGCCCTCCTTGATGAACAGCGGCACGTGAATCTCGTATCCGTTGTCCACCTTCGCAGGCTTGGTCACGTTCGTGGCCGTGTCCCCGCGGGCGCCGGGCTCGGTTTCAGTGATTTCTTTCTCCACAAAGTTCGGCATTTCAAGGTCGATCGCCACATCATTGAAAAACAAGACCTTCACCGGCATGTCCTCTGTCAGGAAATATTTCATGTCCCCAATCACGTCCTTGTCCACCGTCACCTGCTCATAGGTGGAATCGTCCATGAACACAAAATGATCGCCTTCGGGGTAGGAATAGACCATTTCCCGCTGCATCAAATCCGGCTTGCCCACCTTGTCGGCGGAACGGTAGGTGCGGTCCATGGTGCTTCCGGTGAGAATATTCTTCAATTTGCACCGGTACAGCGCCTGGCCTTTACCGGGTTTGACAAACTGAAAGTCCGTAATCACATACGGATCGCCGTCGATTTCGATTTTGAGGCCTTTACGTAAGTCGCTGGTTGTGTACATTGGATTCCTTAAAAAGAGGGTGAACAAACAAAAGTGGCTTCGCTCTATACCTTTCAGGAATGCAAATGTCAAAAGAACACACACCGCCGAAACACACGAACTCCGCCCGCCTCAAAACCGGCCTCGGCATCCTGCTGCTCTGTCTTCCCCTCGTTCCGCCCGCGGAGGCCATCGTCCCCGGAACCTTTATGCGGATGATGCTCCTCACCGCCCTCGGCGCCGGCATCGCCACCGAAATTCTGCGCCGCCTCCCGCCCTTCGCCGCCAACCGCCCCCGCGTTCTTTGGAGCACCCTGCTTCTTCCCCTCGCCCTGCCGCGTGTCTTTCCGATTTTCCCCGCCGTACTCGAAGCCTGCCTCTATCTGCTCCCCCTGCTGCTCCTCTCCCGCACCGCCCGTCAGCCCCGCAGCCTTCATCTCGCGCTCGCCTTCGCCGGTTCCGCCGCCCTCACCCTTTGGATCGGCCAAACCGACGGCCCCGCGCTCTCGGCCCTGCTTCCCGGCATTCTCTTTTTATTCCTGCCCCTCGCCCTTTGCCTCCGCAAACCCTGGCACTTTTTCGCCTTTCCCGCTGCCGC
This sequence comes from Verrucomicrobiota bacterium, assembly GCA_020831625.1. Classification (GTDB taxonomy): domain Bacteria; phylum Verrucomicrobiota; class Kiritimatiellia; order SS1-B-03-39; family UBA6053; genus PXAS01. The sequence goes on from JAFIGD010000027.1 coordinate 31,146, forward strand.
CACCTCCCTCGCCCTCCTTCTCCTCACCCTCCATCTCACCCCTCTCCATTACTGGCAAACCACCGCGCGGATGACCACCGCCGAGGCCCGCGAACGCGCTCCCGGCACCGCCCCCGCGCCCCGCTACCGTCCCGCGCCCGACGCCCCCCCGGCCCTCCCCGGGGACTTCAGCCCGCAACTCGTCGCCTTGATCCACGCCCGCCAAACCGCCCTCAGCCGCCCCGCCCTCCGCGCCCTCTTCGAAAACGCGCCGCTCCCGCCCGACGAAATGATCCGCGCCCTCCGCGTCTACGGCTTCATTCAGCATGACCGCCACGGTTTCCACATTCCCTCCGAAGCCTTCACCCTCGACCCCGCCGAACACCTCGCCCCCGACTACCTCCTCTGGGTCGAAAAACTCCGCGCCCACGCCGGTATCAATCCCGAAACCCTCTCCGCCGACCTCCTCCGCGAAGCCCGCCGCAACGAAGTCCTCCTCCCGGTCCGCCCCGGCTCCGCCCTCCTCCGCTTCTCCGCCAACCACCGCGCCCGCCTCGCCAACGAACTGCTTCCCCGCCAAATTCTCACCCTCCTCGACCTCGGTCCCGACACCCCGCCCCTCACCGCCGAAACCTACGCCCGAACCTGGGATCTCCCCCTCACCGCCGCCGAAGCCGAACTCCGCAATTTATACGACACCGGCCACCTCGAACCCGTCCGCTGGCAGGCCCGGGATGTCCGTCCACCCCCCGTAACCCTGCCCGATGCCAACCGCGGCCTGCGCATTCTCCTGCGCATCGCCCTCGCCGCCCTCGGACTCCACCTGCTCCGCGCCTGCCCCGGGCCTTTGCGAAAAAACCTCCACATCCTCGGCGGCCTCAGCGTCTGGGGGTTCACCGCCACCGAACTCGCCGCCTCCGCCCAAACCCTCCCCGCCGCCTCCCTCCTCGCCCTCTGGCTCACGCCCGTCTCCCTGATCCTCCTCACCGCCGCCCTTTGGGTTCGCCCGTCTGAGAGGTGAGCGGGGAGAACACGCAAATTCCGATGTTCGGAAAATCGGTCCACCTGTTTTCCGAAGTTCGGAACCCGCATTCGTCATTCGACACTCCACACTCGTTCCTCGTCTTTCACCACTCGTCATTCGTCACTCGTCACTCGTCATTCTTCCCTCGTCCCTCTCAACACATGCACCGTCACTTCGCCCGGGCAATTCAACCGACAGTCAATCGACGATGTTCCGGCCCCGCGCGAGGTGTACCCCAGCATTCCCTCCCACGCCCACGCCCCGCGGATCATCGCCCGCGGCGTGTCCTTCACATGCGCCACCAGCGGACAGCCGCCCGGCAAACACAACTGCCCCCCGTGCGTATGCCCCGACAGCATCAGATCATACCCCTCCGCCGCCCCCGCCCGATACAGCTCCGGACTGTGTGACAGCAACACCGACACCGCCGCCTCCGCCACCTGATCCCGCATCGGCCCGAAATCATGCGTCCGGTACCAATGACCGTCGTCCACCCCCGACAACAAAATCCGGTCCCCGCCGCGCTCCAGCCACACCGCCTCGTTCACCAGCCCGCGAATCCCCATCTCCGGCAACCGCAGCATGATTTCGATGCTGTCATGATTCCCCAGCACCGCATACACCGGGTCCCCCAACGCGCCCCGTACCTCCTCCAACGCCGTCAGCGACTCCTCATACGGCCCGAAATCCTCTCCCCGGTAATCCCCCGTCAACACACACACATCAAACGCCACCTCCCTCAGTTGCGCCTTCAAAATCCCCGCCAGCTCCGGCGTGTAATCAAAATGAAAATCCGTCAGCTGCAGAACCCGGAACCCGTCAAACCCCGCCGGCAGATTCTCCAGCCACACCTCCCGCTCCACCAACTGCGGGGCGCGGGCCAAACGGCGCGCCCGCTCCAACTGACCCGTCATCCACAAGCCCGCCTTCAAACCCCTCCGATACACCGGCTTCACCCACCGCCCCGCCGGATGCCCCCCGTACCGCGCCACCCGGTCATAAATCTCCAACTGACGTCCAATGCGCCGCTCCAAATACTCCGCCCCGAAATGCGCCGCCAGCCGCGCATAATCCACATCCCGGTAATGGGAATGGACATGCACCCGATCCATCAATTCCTGCGGCAGTTCGTGCATCACCCCTCGAGTCTACCCCCGACCGCCAACGGATGTCCATTCAGAAACGCCCCCCCGTCCATCGCCGCCTTCCCCGGCGGCTGCACCCGCAGCAAACGCATCGCGCCCTCCCCGCACGCGATCAGCGGCCCCTCCCCCGAAACATCCAGCACCGCCCCCGGCTCGCCCCCGCCATCCTCCACCCGCGACCGCAACACCTTCAGCGGCCCCGTCCCCGCCAGCTCCGTGAAGGTCCCCGGCCAGGGCTGATACGCCCGCACCCGGTTGTGCAGCACCCGCGCCGGCAGTTTCCAGTCCAGCCGCCCGTCCTCTTTAACCAGCTTCCGGCACTCCGTCGCCTCCGCGTCATCCTGCGGAGACCACACCGCCGACCCGTCCCGCAAACGCCGCACCGCCTCCACAATCACCTCCGCGCTCAACGCCGCAAAGCGGTCATGCAGCTCCGCGCCCGTCTCCTCCGGACCGATCTCCACCGGCACCTGCATCAGAATATCCCCCGCATCCATCCTCTCGCTCACCCGGATCACCGAAAGCCCCGACCGCGACACCCCGTCCGCCACCGCGCTCTGAATCGGACTCGCCCCCCGGTACTTCGGCAACAGCGACGGATGCAGATTGATCGCCCCCGACGGCGGCAGCGCGCACACCGGCCGCGGCAAATACTGACCATACGCGAACACCACCAGCAAATCCGGCTTCAGCGCCGCCAGCGCCTCACAGCATGTCCCCACCCGCTCCGGCGTCAGCACCTCCAGCCCAAGCTCCAGCGCCTTCTGCTTCACCGGCGAAGCCGTCAGCACCCGTTTCCGGCCGCTCGGCCGGTCCGGCTGCGTGCACACCCCGCACACCGTCAAATCCGGGGCCGCATGAAGCGCCGCCAGCGCCGGCACCGCGATGTCCGCCGTGCCCATATACAGAATTCTCTCAATCGACATCATCCCCCCGCCATACGATGCCACCCGCCGTGAATCAATCCCAATCCTGTCCACATCCACCTGCCTGCGTAAATAACCCCAATTCTCAATCTTAATCTTAATCTTAATCTTAATCTTCCATATTAAATATTAATTTTTTGATTGATCAAAGTTCACAAATCATTTAGTCGTGGGTTTTATCGCGGTAATATCATTGCCAATCTTTTGTTTGGCATGTATACCAGATATGAAACCCATTTGCAAAGCTAATAATAAACCCTAGCGGAGACCTAATGATGATGAAATGTCATTACAAAATAAAACCCCTCTCCTTAAAACGTTCGCCCGTGGTCCGGGCCACCGCCCTCTCAGCGCTGCTGGCTGCAGTTCCCACCTTTGGCGCGGACAGCGGACTGGCCGGAACGCCCTTAAACATTGGTGCCGGCCTGGATATGGTCTTTACCGCGCCGCTGCGGGACATGGACGATTCCGAATTCGAAGTCCGGGCCTTCGAACTGAACATCGGCGCGCCGGTCGATCCGTTTTTCAACTTCCTCGCGACCCTGAGTTGGCACGAAGGCGAAATCGATCTGGAGGAGGCCTGGGTCTCCACGATTCTTCCCGGCGGTTTCAAGCTTCAGTTCGGCCGTGAGTTCATCCCCTTCGGCTACCTCAACCGGGTTCATGAACACGATTTCCCCCAGGTCGACCAACCCTACGTCATCGAAGGCCTCACCACCGATCACGGCTTCATCGGCGACGGCTTTCACCTCGAATACATCGCCCCCTTCATGAACCCCACCCTCACGGTTATCTTCGGCGCGTACGACCAAATTCAACACAGCGTCGGCCGCCGCATGGACGGATTTCCCCTGCTCGGCCGGGTGCAGACCTTCGCCGAAAGCGCCAACGGCCGTCACTCCGTTCTGGCCGGGATCTCCTATCTCACCACTGCCGGCGATAAGGACCCCATGGAGGACCGCCTCAATGCCGACGGCCAAACCGCCGACCGCCGCGCCCGGGGTAAAATGGACTACACCTTCGGTCTGGACGCGAAATATAAATTTTCTCCCGGCCGCACCACCTATCAGGGCTTCACCCTGGGCGCGGAATTTTTGCGCGTTGCCTATGATCCCTATGAAAACCATATGGACTTCGTTCCCGGCATGAACATCGGCTCCGACGAGGGCTTTTATGTCTATGCCGAATGGGACTTCGACCGCTTCCGCGGCATCGGATACCGCTACGACCGCACCGACGTGCTCTTCTCCAGTCTTGAAGATGACGCGCAAATCGAGGCCCACTCGATCTACTATCAGTGGCGTCCCACCGAATTTTCACGCCTCCGTCTGCAATACCAATACGCGAACGACGACCGCGAGGACGAGTCCGAGCATCTGGTGATGCTTCAGGGCACATTCTTCGTCGGCTGGCATCCACCCCACCGCTTCTAACCCCTTCTTTTGGAGAATCTATCCATGAACACCCTTGCAAAACGTCTGCTTGCCGCCTTGCTCATCAGCCTCGGTCTGATTCCGTCGGCCTCCGCCCGCCTCCGGGTCACCACCACCACCACCGACCTCGCAGCCCTGGCCGAAACCGTCGGCGGCGACCGTGTCGATGTGTTCTCCCTGTCCCGTCCCCTGCAGGACGCCCACTATCTGGACGCCACCCCCGGCATGATCGTCCGCATCAGCCGCAGCGATCTGTTCATCGAGAACGGCTTCGACCTGGAAATGGGCTGGGTGCCCGAAGTCCTGCGCGAAACCCGCAACCGCAACGTGCGCTCCGGCGGCCCCGGCCACGTGAACGCCTCCAACGGCATTCAGGCCATTCAGGTTCCCGAACGGATTCACCGCGACATGGGCGATGTCCATCCCTCCGGCAACCCCCACTATACCCTGGACCCCATCATCGCCCAGCAGGCTGCACGGAACATTGCCGACGGCCTCATCCGGGTCGATCCGCGCCACGCCGACACCTACCGTGCCAACCTCGAGGCCTTCATTGCCCGCAGTGACGAGGTCGTCAACGAATGGGTCGCCCGCTTCGAACCTCACGCCGGCAGTCGGTTGATCATCTACCACAAACACTTCGACTACATGTTCGAACGCCTCGGCCTGGGGATCGCGGATTCAATCGAACCGCTCCCGGGACTCGCCCCCTCCGCGCGACACGTGGCCGGACTGATCGCCCGCCACACCCCGGACACCGTCCGCATGGTCGTCATGGAACCCTGGCACGACCAGCGCGTGGGGCGTCAGGTCGCCGACGGCATCGGCGTACCCCTGCTCATCCTCTGCCCCACCGTGGGATCCTGCGAGGGAGCCGGCGACCTGATCGGACTTTTCGAAACCAACGCCCGCAAGCTGCTCGAATTGCTCGAAGCCGAAGCGTCTGAATGAGTTCGAGTCTCTTCGAGTTTCAAAACGCGGACCTCGGCTACCGTGGAAATCTCCTGCTGCGGGATCTGTCTCTCTCTCTGGCGGCGGGAGATTTCCTCGGGATCGTCGGGCCCAACGGCGCCGGCAAGTCCACCCTGGTGAAAACCATGCTGGGCCTGCTGCCGCTTCGGGGCGGCCGCATGGGCTGGCGGCCCGAACGCCCCCTCATCGGCTATGTCCCCCAGCGCGAACAGATCGACGCCATCTGGCCCCTGCGCGTGTGCGACACCCTGCGGCTGACCCTCTCCGCCATGGACCGCCCCCGCCTCCGCCGCAAAGATCACCTCGAGGATATTGACCGCGTCATGCGCGCCACCGGCATCGAGGCGCTCGCCCACCAGACCCTCAGCACCCTGTCCGGCGGCGAAATGCAGCGGCTGCTGCTCGCCCGCGCGCTCGTCGTGCGTCCACGCGTCCTGTTTCTCGACGAACCCACTGCCGCCATGGACCTCTTTTCGACCGAACGCTTCATGGACCTCATCGCCGGCCTCCACCGCGACGAGGGCCTCACCGTCATTCTCGTCACCCACGACCTCCAGTCCCTCGCCGGGCGCGCGGACACCCTCGGCATCCTCTCCGACGGCGTCCTCCATCACGGTCCCGCCGACGAAATGCTCACCTCCGAACGCCTCACCCGGGTCTACGGCTGTGACGTGCGCGTGGAACGTCAAAACGGAACCTGTTTCATCAAGGCGCACGCCGCCGGCAAGGACGCACCCACATGATGCGGGAACTGATCGAAATGTACGAATACGCCTTCATGCGCCAGGCGCTGGTGGTCGGCGTCTTCGGCGGCGGACTGCTCGCGTTTCTGGGCGTGTTTGTCCACCTCCGACGCATCGTGTTTCTCGGAGCCGCGCTGCCGCAGATCACCGCCCTGGGCATCGCCGCCGCGGCGGTGCTGCATCTGCCCGCCCTGTCCGGGGCCCTCGCCGGCGGTCTGGCGGGCATCCTCCTGCTCTCCTTCACCGGCAAGCCCGGCCACCTCCCGGCCGAAGGCTGGATCGGCATCGCCTACGCCACCGGCGGATCGCTGGCGATTGTGCTCATGGCCGTTTCCCCGCATCCGGACGCCGGAGCCCTGCGCTTTTTCACCGGGGACATTCTCGGCACCTCCCGCAATGAGGCCGTCTTCGCCGTGATCGCGGCCCTGTTCACCGCCGTGATTTTCCGGCTTTTCTGGAGTCAGTTCGTGGTCAGCAGCTTCGACCCCGTGATGTCGGCCACCCTCGGCATCCGCGTCCGCCTCTGGAACGCACTGCTCTTCCTCTGCCTCGGCTTCGGCCTCGCCGCGGTCATGAACAGCGCCGGCAGCATGCTCGCCTTCGGCATGCTCATCGGACCGCCCGCAGCCGCGCTGATGCTCTTCCGCGGCTTCCCAGCCGTCATCATCGCCACCCTCATCTTCGGCGCCCTCGCCGCCTTCGTCGGCCTCACCTTCTCCTTCTGGTTCGACCTCCCCGGCGGACCCGCCATGGCCACCGCCGCCCTCTTTCCCGTCTTCCCCGCCTGGCTCCTCCACAAATTCCGCGCGTAAACAGGCTGAGCCCTTCGCCTCCCTTCCCTTCCTGCCCCCCCCTCCCTGCCTCAAAGATCAGTGAAAATCAGTGTCATCAGTGGTTTTCCCTCACCGTATCCTAAATCCCCTCCCCCCAAGCATGGCGGATAGGTATCCGTGTTCATCCGTGCCCATCCGTGGTTCTTTTCCTCCGGGTCCAGCCGCCCCCGTCACACGTCAACCAGCGTCCTGCCGCTGCTGCCGCATGCGGTCCAGCAGCACCGCCACCGCGATGATCAGTCCCGTGACCACCGTCTGAATCCATTTGGGCCAACCCATCTGCACACAGCCGGCAAACAGCACCCCGATCAGCAACGCCCCGATCAGGGTACCGGCAATTGTCCCTTCCCCGCCGGACAGGCTGCCGCCGCCGATCACCACCGCCGCAATAACCATCAGTTCATATCCCTGCCCCGTAGTCGGCTGACCGATGCCGATATACGCGTATTGCAACACCCCCGCCAGACCCGCGAAAAGTCCCGCCAGCATGTACACGGTCAGTTTCACCCGTCCCACCGGCACCCCGCAAAGCCGGGCCGTCTCCTCGTTGGAACCGACCGCGAACATGTGCCGCCCCGCGCGGGTGTACCGCAGCATCGCCGCCATCAGGATTCCGCCAATCACCGCAATCCAGACCCCCGGCGGCATCAGCATCCACGCCCGGTCCGCATTCCCGGCCACCGGGTCCATCATGCCCTGCAGCCAGCTTTCCCGGGGATAAATATTGGTTTCGCCCGCCAACCCGCTGGCCAGCCCCCGGAAAATCTGCAGCGTCGCCAGCGTCACCACAAACGGAACCATGCCCAGTTTCGTGATCAGTGCGCCGTTGATCAACCCGCAAACCGCGCCGATCCCCAGCGCCGCGCCCAGTGCCAGCCAGGGGGGCAATGCCCCCTCCGCCGACTCCATCACCCGCGCCATCACCACCACCGCCAGGGCCAGAATCGACCCCACCGACAAATCAATCCCCGCCGAAATAATCACCAGCGTCGCCCCCAGCGCCGCCACCGCGACCACCGCCGACTGAACCAGCATGCTTTCCACGTTGCCCGCCCGCGCGAACCGGCCGCCGGGCACCATCAGCGTGAACAGCCCGAAAATCCCCAGCAGGACCAGCAAACGAAGCACATCCCCCTTCAGGGCATTTTTTACAGCAGGTTTCATCGTCTCACCGCCTCCTCCATCAACAGATGTTCATTCCAATCCGCGACCGGTCGGGCCTCCCCGAGCCGGCCCCGCCGCATCACCGCGATGCGGTCGCACATGCCGAGCAACTCCGGCAGATAACTGCTCACCAACAGAATCGCGCAGGGTTGCCGTCCCTCCCCGCCGCGGGCCAGATCATTCAGCACCTCGTAAATCCGGGCTTTGGCCCCCACGTCAATGCCCCGGGTCGGCTCGTCCAGCAGCAGCACATCCGCTCCGTGATGCAACAGCCGCGCCAGCGCGACTTTCTGCTGATTCCCCCCGGAAAGCGCCTGCACCGGCACCGAAGGCGCGGCGCACTTAATCCCCAGTCCGCTGATCCAGGTCTGGCTGAGTTCCTGCCGCCGTTCGGGGGCGGACCAGGCGGGCAGCCGGCTGAGCAAAAGATTGTCCGCCACCGAAAGATTCAAGGCCAGCCCCTGCCGTTTCCGGTCCTCGCTGAGAAACCCCGCCCCCCGCCGCCAACTGCGCCCCGGCGCCGGCCGGCCGCTCCGTCCGTGCAGCCGCACCTCTCCCCCGGACAACGGGCGCAGTCCGAACACCCCCTCCAGCCATTCCGTTCTTCCCGAACCGATCAGCCCGGCGATGCCCAGAATCTCCCCCCGCCGCAACGAAACCGACGCGTGCGGCGCGTCCACCTCCAGCACCGTTTCCCCCGGCCCGCGCGCGGAACGCTGATACAGATCCTCCACATCCCGCCCCACCATCGCCCGCACGATTTCCTCATCGCTCAACGCCGCCATCTCGCGGGTCAGCACACCCCGCCCGTCACACAGCACCGTGCAGGAATCGGCAATCTCACGCACCTCCTCCAGAAAATGACTGATATACACAATCGCCAGCCCCTCCGCCCGCCAGGCGCGGATCAGCGAAAACAAACGCTCCACCTCCGGCTTGGTCAAACTGGAGGTTGGCTCGTCCAACACCAGAATCCGGCAGCCCGAGGCCAGCGCGCGGGCCAGCTCCACCTGCTGACACTGCGCCGCCGACAGCGAACGCACCGGCGTGTCCGGCGACACCGACTCCAGTCCGCTGCGCCGCATCACCTTCCGGGCCCGTTCCCGCATGCCGCGAAGGTCCAGCATCCCCCGCCGGCGCAATTCACACCCCAGAAAAATATTATCCGCGATGCTCAAATGCGGCGCGAGGCTGAGTTCCTGATAGATCATGCCCACCCCCGCCGCGCGCGCCTCGCGTGGATTGCGCGGCGCGAACACGTCCCCCTCCAGCCGCATCTCCCCCGAATCCGCGGCGAGCGCCCCGGAGAGAATTTTCATCAGCGTGCTCTTTCCCGCGCCGTTTTCCCCCACCAGCGCCCGGACCTCTCCCGCCTTCACCGAAAACGAAACCCCGTCCAACGCCACCGTCGGGCCGAAGCGTTTCCGGAGATCGCGCATCTCCAGCATCGTTATTCGACCCCGAGCAGATCCCGGATTTGCCGATCACCCAGCATGCCTTTCACAATCAACTCGGCGCCGGTGTCGATTTCCGCGTCCACCGCCTCGCCGTTCAAGTGATCCACCAGCGCCTTGACCGCCAGATATCCCATGCGGCGGGGGTTCTGAACCACCAGCGCGTCAAACCGTTCCTGTTCCAGCGCGGTCACCAGATCGCTGCTGCTGTCAAAGCCGATCACCACCGTATCCGACACATCCACGCCGGTGCGGGCGAGGCGGTCCAGAGCGCGGAGCAATCCCATCGAGGTGGATTCGTTGCTCGCGAAAATACCGTGCACCGTCAGCCGGCCGTCCTCCACCAAACCCGCCAGCATGTTTGTGGCCACCGTCAGTGCGCCCTCCGGAGTGCCGTCGGTAAACTGCTGCGCGACCAGCTCATGCCCGGCCTCGGTCACCTTGTCGGCAAACCCTTTTTCACGGCGCAGAGTGCTTCCGCTTCCCTCCGCGTACCGCAACATCATCAGACGGGCCGATTCGATCCCCTTCTCCTCCAGCCGGCTTTTCATCCGCAACCCCGCCAAACCGCCGCCCGCCTCATTATCGGTCGCAATAAAGCTGAGATAGCCCTCGGCGGCCACATTGGAATCAAAAATCACCAAAGGCGTGCCGCCGCGGATCACGTTCTGAATCGGCCGGGCCATCCCCTGCTCATCCAGCGGAGCAATCGCCACCGCGTCCGCGCCCTGATGAATCATGCTCTCCAGAATCGCCCGCTGCCGGTCAATCTCGGTCTCGCGTTGCGGCCCGTCCCACAGAATATCCACCCCGAATTCCCGGCCGGCCTCCCGCGCGCCGTCCTCCACCGATTTCCAGAACGCGTGGGACGTTCCTTTGGGAATCACCGCGATCGTCGGCACCCGCTCCACATGTACCGGTTCACGGCGTCCGCAGGCGGACAGGCTCAAAGCGACGAAAAGAAAGGGGAAAATACTGCGCATAATTAGAGTCTCCTAAAGGGTTTGGTCCTTCAAGTAAACACAGCCCGAAAACATTACGCAAGCGAAAAGCTGACGAAGCAGGACGGATATCTTTAAAATACCTGTTATTTTAAGATCTTAAAAGAAGTTTACATTCTGCTTGTTAAACCTATGAGGTGAATTAAAACGATCTAATCATGATAAAACTGCATTTCGAAACGGTGATGATGAACATGCTGGTTGTGTGTACAATCTGTTCGGTGATCATTGCCTCGATATTGCAAAGGCGGCGGCAAAACTATAAAGGACTGGGGCGGATCAGCAGCATGTTCGGACTCCATGCGCTGGGTATCTTTTTACTGGTCCTCAGAGGCGGGCTTCCTGAATTCCAGTCCAGCTTCGTCGCCCTTGGTTGCATTGCAGGCGGATTTCTGGTTGGTCTGAACGGGATTGAGGCCTTTGTCGAACGTCCCCGCACGGCGGTCTATCCCTTTTTTATCTATGCCCTGTTTCTGGGACTCCATGCTGTTGGGACTTTCGTATATCCGGATGTTAATTTACGCAGCCTGAACCTCTCTTGGTTTGCGATCCTCTTTAGTCTGCTGTCCGCCCACCGCCTGCTGACACCCGATTCCCGCGAGATGTATCAATTCACGCGTTACAGCGGAATCATCTTTATACTCTTCGCCGGCATCCTGGTCGTCCGGTTTTATTTCATCTTTTCACAGCAAAGCCTGCATTCCGACTACCTGGCCTCGGAGGGTTTCGAACCGATATTTTTTATCATCTTCCAGGCGGTCTATATCTCCATCACCTACTTCCTGCTGGTGATGGTCAATAAGCGTCTGCTCTGCGACAAAGAGCAAGCCATGTCCGAAATCCGGATTCTCAGCGGGATGCTGCCCATCTGCGCCTCCTGCAAAAACATCCGTGACGACCAGGGGTATTGGAAACAGATTGAAGACTACCTCCACACCCATTCCGAAGCCCAGTTCAGCCACAGCATCTGCCCCGGGTGCGCGAAAAAACTGTATCCGGATCTTTACGAGGAAATAAACAGGAAAACCCAAAACCTCAAGTGATTGCGATTACAGGTCCGACGAAAAAAGAAACGAACCCTCCGGCGTTGAACCTCCCTCCGCGGTCATTCAATCCGGGTCTTCTTTTCCCAGCCGACTCCTGAACGTAACCGTTTGCCACGCGCTCACACCTGCGGCGCGGAGCAGCCGCCATCGCCGGATGGACACCGTTCCCGTCCGACGGGGAATAAACGGCACCGGCAGTTCACACACCCGCAAGCCGGCCCGCAAGGCATAGCCGCTGAGCAAAACGTTCGGGGCGAAGGTGTCCTCGGGAATCAGACGCATCGCCGGAGAGAACGCCTCCGAACGCATCAGGCGGTACGGACAGTTCCCGTCCCGGACACCCGGGCCGAACAGCAAATGCAAAACACCCTTCAGCCCCCGGGTCATCAACCGCCGGCTCCAGGGACCGCCCCGGTTTTGCCGCGCTCCGATCACAAAGTCCGCGCCTTCACGCGCCGACCAAAGCGTCGGAAAAATCTCTGCGGGAATCTCGCCGTCAGAGTCGGTTTGAAACACCCACTCCGCCTCCGCAAATGCCCGGGGATATTCCGCCATCAGCGTGGGACCGTGCCCCCGGTTCTCCGTTGAAATCACCTCCAGAGCAGGATGAATGATCTCCTCCAGCCGCGTCCCTGTGTCGTCCCGACTGCCGTCATTACGGACTCTGAACTGATATTCAACGCCCAGGCCGTCAAGCACCCGCAACCAGTCCTCCACAACGGTCCCAATCACCGCGCCCTCGTTATAGACCGGCATCACCACGATCAGACAGGGGCGCATGACCGCTCAGTAACGCCCTTTGCGCGGACCGTCTGTCCACGACCAGGCGGTCTTCAAAATCATCTCCAGATCTTTGTATTCCGCCTCCCAGCCGAGAAGTTCCTTCGCCAGGGCGGGCGCGGCCACCAGCTCGGGCGGATCGCCCTCGCGGCGCTCACCCAAAACCACGTTAATCGACCTGCCCGTCACCCGCTCCGCCGCCGCGATCAGCTCTTTCACCGAATGCCCGATTCCCGTGCCGAGATTGCATTTGAACGATTCCGCGCCGCCCTCCAGTTTATCAATCGCCAGAATATGCGCCCGCGCCAAATCGTTCACATGAATGTAGTCCCGAATACAGGAGCCGTCCGGAGTGGGATAATCCGTGCCGAACACCGTGATATGCTCCCGCACACCCGCCGCCGCCTCCAGCACCAGCGGGATCAGATGGGTTTCCGGATTGTGATCCTCGCCGATGAGCCCGTCCAGACTGCACCCCGCCGCGTTGAAATAACGCAGCGCCGCGTATTTCAGTCCGTAGGCGTGACTGTAATCCGCCAGCACCCGCTCCAGCATGAGCTTGCTCGCGCCGTAGGGATTGATCGGATTCTGCGGGTGCTTCTCATCAATCGGCACATACTGCGGATTGCCGTACGTGGCGCAGGTCGAGGAGAAGATGAACACCTCCACCCCGTGATCCCGCATCGCGTCCAGCAACACAATCGGCGCCGCCAGATTGTTCCCGTAATATTTTGCCGGATCGGTCACCGACTCGCCCACATACGCATACGCCGCGAAATGCATCACCGCGGAGATCCTGTGATCCTCAAACACCCGGTCCAACACCTCCCGGTCCCCCAAATCCCCCTCGATGAATATCACCTCGTCATCCACCAGCGCATCCGCGTGGCCGTAAACGAGATTATCCAGCACCACGACCCTGCGGCCGTCGGCAACCAACTGCCGAACCGTGTGCGAGCCGATGTATCCCGCACCGCCCACGACTAAAATTGCTGCGTCTTTTTTCATAGTCTGCCTTGTGAAACCTAAAGGAACCGATACACGTCCTCCCCGCTTTACGCATCCACACCCGCAGTGGCAAGACTTCGTCCGCTGTTTTTATACGCAACCCGGACGGCCGCCTACTCCAGACGGGTCTCGATCGTGTATTTCTTGAAATCAATTCCGTTCAGCTTCTTGGCGACCTTCTCCGCGTGGCTCTCACCGACCATCACCCGGGTCTCCGCGTTCATCAGCTCGATATACCCCACACACTCCCTCGGAACCTTGGTCGCGCCCAGCACCACGCCCAGCACATCGCCCACCTTGACCTTGTGTTTCCGGCCCACATTCAAAAACACCGCGCGGGTCGGCTCCTCCACTTGTTGATGGGTCGGCAGCCCCGCATCCGGACGGTCTGAACGGTCTGAACGGTCCGGGCGCTCCGAACGGTCCCCACGCTCTGAACGGTCGGGACGGCGCGAGTCCTCCCGCTTCTTTCTCATCGGCTTGCGCTCCCCGCGGTCCCGGTCAAACGCGTCGCGATATCCCGCCGCGGGCGCGATCTCCTCCACCGCCGGACGCGACTCCTGTTCATCCTGCTGCCGCAAATGCATCAGCGCCGAAATGATATCCGTGGGCTGATGCCCCTGATCCAGCAGCCGGTCGATCAGCGCCTCCTGCCTCGGATACGCCCCCTCCTCCAGCGTCGTCCGCAGGGTGTCGAAAAACACATTCGCCCGCCGCTCCTCCACCTGCTCCAGCGTCGGCACCGCCATGCGCTTCATCCGCGCCTTGGTGTGCCGCTGAATGTTCTGGAATTTGTAGACCTCCCGGCCGGCCACAAAGGTGATCGCCTTGCCACTGCCGCCCGCGCGGCCGGTGCGGCCGATCCGGTGAACATAATCCTCCCCGTCGTTGGGCAGATCAAAATTGAACACCACCTCGATGTCCTTCACATCCAGCCCCCGTGCCGCCACATCCGTCGCCACCAGGAACTCCACCTTCCGGCTCCGGAACCGGTTCATTACCCGCTCCCGCAGATTCTGGGTCAAATCCCCGTGCAGGCGGTCCGCCGCATAGCCCCGCGCGATCAGATGCTCCACCAGATCATCCACCATCACCTTCGTCGCGCAGAAAATAATCGCATACCGGATATCCTCCATATCGATCAGCCGGCAAAGCACCTCCACCTTCGAGCGCCGGTTCACCTCGTACCACACCTGCTCGATTTCCGGCACCGTCATCTCCGCGCTCTCGATCTTCACATGAATCGGATCCTTCGCGAAGGTCTTGATCAATTTGGCGATCGGATTCGGCAGCGTCGCCGAGAAAAACACCAACTGACGGTCATCCGGCGCCTGCACCAGCACCTCGCGGATGTCATCCACAAACCCCATGTCCAGCATCCGGTCCACCTCGTCCAGAATCAGCATCTTAATCGAATCCAGCTTCAGCGAACCCCGTTTCAAATGGTCCAGCACCCGCCCCGGCGTTCCAATCACAATATGCGCCCCCTGCGCCAGCCCGCGGAACTGACGGTCATACGACTGCCCCCCGTAAATCGGCAGCTCCCGCAGCCCCTTCTTGCCGAACGCCAGTTTCGACGTCTCCTCCGCCACCTGCACCACCAGTTCCCGTGTGGGACACAGGATCAGCGCCTGCGGCTGCGCCAGCGAAACATCCACCCGTTCAATCGCCGGCAGCGCAAACGCTGCCGTCTTTCCCGATCCCGTCTGGGACTGCCCCACCACATCCCGGCCCGTCAACAGCGCCGGAATCGCCTCCGACTGAATCGGCGACGCCTCCTCAAAGCCCATCCGCGCCACCGCTTTTAAACTGCTGTCCGACAAACCCAACTCACTGAATAATTTTTTCATAGAACTCCCTTTGCCAGAAATTCTGAAAAAAGCGAACCTTGAAACCGCATCAACCCAAAGGAACTTCCCGCCGCCGGCTTATTTCCCGAGACAACCGAACAAAATGACCCCACCTACTCCAGCGAAAACGAGCCCGCGTCCGTGTCCTCGATCACCACCCGTTCGGGCGGATCAAACAAAAAGTCGGCTCCCTGCACCTCGAATGCCTCCTGTGCCTCGGAAAAATAGCGGTCCGCCAAACGGTCAAACCCGCCGATTTCACGGTAATCATGCAAAAAATCGTTCACCGCCTCCAGCAGCGCCTCGTTTTCCGAATGCACCCCGATGGACACCCCGACCCGCCGAAAGGGCTCCAACACCGCCCGCAGACGATCACCCCGCGCATCCACCAGCTCAAAAATTTTCAGGGAATCATGAACAAACCCGTGCACGTCCCCCTCCAGCACCGCCTGAACCGCCTCATCCTCGCTGTCCAGCACCCGCACCGTCGCCTGTGGCAGGGCGGTACGCGCGAACTGACTTGCCAGGGTGTCGCGGACAACCGCAATCGCCACGTCATCGTTGTTTAGATCCTCCACTGCGTCCAACTCGGAGTCCGACGCCGTCAGGAACGCCAGCCCCAGCCAGGCGAACGGTTTCGAAAACACCACCTCCGTCTCCTCCTCATCCGCCTGCTTATTAAGAACAAACCCCAGGTCCACCGAGCGGGAGCGGACCGCCCGCATGACGGTCCCCTCCTCCAGAATCTCCACCGCCGTCTCCCGGTTCAGATAAAGCCCCAGATCCCGGACCATATCCGCGAAAACGCCGGAAATTTTCCCCTCCTCATCCTCAAACACAAAAGCGGACTGCGCGGTCGTCATGCCCACCGTAATCGCGCCGTCCACCTCAAGATCCGGGGCCAGCTCCATCCCGCAGCCAGAGGACAACAACGCCATAAGTCCCGCACAAATCAAAATGATACCATGTGTTTTCATTCCATGAACTGTAGCGAAACTTCAGCCGGATGCAATGCCAGAACCCCCAAGCCTCCATTTTCTCTCCCCCCCTCTGCCTCACAGCATCCGTGGTCTCTTCCCCCGCTGCCTCACAGCCTCTGTCTCTCAGCCCTGCACCCGGCGCAAACGAAGCGCAAAGCCCGAAAAAGGCTCGTCCGCTTTCGGTCGCCAGGAACCCGACAGCCGCTCAGGACACGCCTCAAGTCCGAAAGCATCCGCCACCCGCCAGTCTCCCGGCGGCAGGGGAACCACCGGCCCCGCCCCGCCGGCATCGCCAAACACATGCGCCACCGCCATCAGCTCCGACCCGTCCTCCGAAACCCGGACCACCCCCTGCCATCCCCGCGGAGCGTTCCAGCTCTCGCCCATCCCGCGGATAATACGGCTCTTCCCCCGGCGGATAATATCCGCACACCCGTCCAGAAACGCCTGGGCACGCTTCAACGTCTCCATCTGCTCCGGATTCAAATCCTTCACCTCACCCGAAATCGCCATCCGCCCCAGGAACGTGGCCGCCAGCCCGTAACGAATCCGCGTCAGCGAATCCCGCGGATGAAGCACACACCAGATTTGACTCTGCCGCGGAAGAATCAACCGCTGCAAATTCGCGGCGATAATCGGAATCGACCAGGTCTCATGCGCGTCGGAAAACGAGCCCATCGCGCAAAGCCCCATGAACGAAGGCTCCAGCCGGTGACCGCCCGACGAGCAGTTCTCCACCAGAATCCCCGGAATCTCCGCCTGAATTTTCCGGATAAACGCCTGCACGCCCGCCAAATGCTTCCGCAGTTCCTCCCCGGGCGAGTCCGGACCGTCCAGACCCGCGGGCAGCGTTTCATTGTAGTCGATCTTCAAATATCCGAACCCGTCATCCTTCAGACGGCGGATCACTTTCTCCGTCAGCAAATCCACCGTCTCCGCATTGCGGAAGTCCCAAAACCGCCTGGAACCGATCTCCACCAGATGTCCCCCGCGCCGCAGCAGCAACTCCGACATCTTGAACGCCTCCGTCCCCCGCGTCGCCACCTCCATCTCAAACCAAAGCCCCGGAATCATCCCCAGCGAACGAATCACATCCGTGGTCGCCTTCAGCCCGCCCGGAAACTTTTCCCGGTCCACCACCCAGTCCCCGTTGAACTGGATGCCCTCGCCCTTCGGCTTCGTCGCCCAGCCGTCGTCAATCACAATAATTTTCGTCAGGGTGTCCGACAGCTTCCGCGCCGTATCCGCCACATCCGCATGCGTCGGCTCCCCCCAGGAGGTGCACCACTCATTGAACACCATCGGCAGCGGACGATCCGCCTCCGGCGGCGCCACCCGCTCCTGAGCCCCCAGAAGCGCATGGCACAGATCATCCACATCCCCGCACACGCAGGCCAGCACTGCCGGCGGACTCGCAAACGTCCCGCCGGGCGGAAGCGTTTTCCACCATTCCCCCATGTCCCGCGAGGGCAGTCCCCCCGACATCACCACCCGGTCCTTCAACCGCGACAGCTCCAGATGCCAGGAACCCGGCGCCGCCAACTGCGCCCCCCACATCACCCCCGCCTTTGCATCCTCCACCGCCATCCACGGAAAAAACCCGCGGATCGGCATCGAACCCGTCTGACCGAAACGTTTGACGCGGCGTCCGTATCCCGCCCAGGAACGCTCCAGATTCAGAGCCTCCAGCGAACGCCGCTCATGACGCCCCTCCGCGCTCCAGCAGGACCGGAACCGGTGCAAATACAAAGCCTCCGCCGCCTCACCCCGGTCAAACGGCGTCAGCCCCCCCATCGAAAACGACGGAAAATACTCCAGCGTCAGCGCCTCATCCCCTTCATTCACACATTCCTGCCACACCTGGAAAAACGCATCCCCCTGCCGCCACGCCAACCGGTGAATCAGACGAAATCCGCGCGGATGCGTCACATGCGTCGCCACCCGCAGACCCTCCGCATCCTCCGAAACCTCCTGACGGTCAAACCGCAACCCGTTCAACACCTCCGATCCCCGCATCGACAGGCCCAACTGAAACCCCCGCGTCTCCGGAACCCCGGCCACATGACACGGAACCAGCCACTCGGGATCATGCGCGAACTGAAGGCTCTGCCACGCCTCCGGCAGCCCCTCCACATGCGGACCCTCCGAGAATTCGCGCCCCGCCACAATCCGGGTCTCCATGCCTGCGGGCAGACAGTGAAACTCCACCACCCCGCTGCGCGGACACATCGTATAGCGCGCCACCATCGCGCCCATGGAAAACATCACATCCGGCTGATTTTTGGATAAAGAATTCATGCTCATCCCCTACCAATCCCCCGGTCCCAGAAAAGCAAAATCAACGCATCCCGGAATTTTACCGTAAACAGAAGTTTACGCCTCCGACATCAACGCACGCAGCGCGTCCAGCGTGTCGATGTCCCCGACCCGTTTATCGGGCCGCAACCGCGAAACCCGCGGAAAGCGCACCGCGAGCCCGCATTTGTGGCGCTTCGACACCTGAACCCCTTCAAACACCACTTCGAACACCATTTCGGGCGCCACCACCCGGACCGGCCCGTGCTTTTCCAGCGTGTGTTTGCGGATAAACGCGTCCACTTCCTTCATCTCCGCGTCCGTCAGCCCCGAATACGCTTTGGCAAACGGCACCAGCGCCTCCCCGTCCCGCAGCGCGAAGGTGTAATCCGTGTACAAACCCGCCCGCCGCCCGTGACCCGCCTGCGCATACACCATCACCGCGTCGAGCACGAACGGCTCCACCTTCCATTTCCACCAGTCCCCCCGCTTCCGCCCGGCGCGGTACGGCGAATCCAGCCGCTTCAGCATCACCCCCTCCACCCCGCGCGCCCGGGCCTGCTCCCGCAAAGCGCCCAGTTCCCCCCAACTCCGGAAATCCAGCGGTTCCGAGACTCGGAAAACCGGGGTGTCCTCCGTTCCGAACATCGGAACCGCCTGACCCGTCCGCGCATACAGCGGCATGGCGCGAAGATCCACCCCGTGCACCTCCATGCAGTCGTACACCATGAAAACCACCGGCACCTCCCGGCGCAGTTTGGCGCTTGGATTCCGACGGTTGATGCGCCGCTGCAGTTCACCAAACGGCAGCGCGGCCTCATCCCGCCAGGCCAGCAGCTCCCCGTCGAGCACCGTGCCGTCCGGCAGCAGCCGGGCCCCCTCGACAATCTCCGGAAACCCGTCCGAAATCACCTCCTCCCCCCGCGACCAGAGCATCACCTCCCCGCCCCGAACAATCAACTGCGCCCGAATCCCGTCCCACTTCCATTCCGCCTGCCAGTCCGACGCCTCACCCAGGTCCGAAACCTCCCCTGCAAGCGGACTCGCCAGAAAAAACGGATACGGACGGTTCACATCTCCCTCCCCCTCCGCCTCCGGGGCCATCAGGGCATTCATCGATGCCGCCGTCGGCTCCCAGTCCCCCATCAACCGATGCTCCACCAGCGCCGGCTCGATCCCCGCCACCTCCGCCAGCGCCCGCGCCGTCAGTGCCCGCGCCACCCCCATCCGAAACCCGCCCGTGAGGATCTTATTCACTAAAAAACGTTCATTCCTGGTGCCTTTCGACCAGATTTCCCGCAAACGCACCTGTTGCACCGCGGGATCCGCCCCCAGGTGCAACAGGTGCGTTTCGATTAAATCCCGCAAAGACATGCCCAGTCCGGGGCCCTCGCCCGGCCACAGTCCCGCCAGCGTTTCCGCCAGATCGCCCGCCTCCGCGTAGCTCGCCTCCAGCAGCCAAATCGGGATCCCCGCCTCCTCCGCCACCCACGCGCGCAACAGGTGCGATTTCACCAGCCGCCGCATTTTTTCGCCCTTCAGCACATAAACCGCCCAGGCCGCGTCCTCCGCCGGAGCCGCCCGGAAATAATCCCGCAGGGCCTCCAGCTTCTCCGAAGTCTTCCGGGTTTGATCCAGACGGCTGAACAGTTCACAAAATCGTTGCATCGCCCAACATAGCGCCTCGGCGCGGTTCTGCAAAACATCCGGCCGATCCGCTTACTTTTACATTGAAAACCGGGCGAAATTCAGGCTAACTCCGAAAGAGACTTCTCATCTTAATCTTAATCTTAATCTTAATCTTAATCGTAATCTTAATCCAAACCCTTCATCTTCCTCATGAAAAAACACACCAAACTTCGCATGGGCATGGTCGGCGGCGGACAGGGCGCCTTTATCGGAGACGTTCACCGCATGGCCGCCCGCCTCGACAACCGCATCGAACTCGTCTGCGGTGCCTTCAGTTCCAATGCCAAACGCTCGCGCGAGTCCGGTGCCGCCCTCGGTCTCGACCCCGCCCGCGTGTACGACACCTATGAGGATATGTTCAAAGCCGAGGCCGCCCTGCCCGAAGACGAGCGCATGCAGTTCGTCTCCATCGTCACCCCCAATCTCACCCACTACCCCGTCGCGAAACTGGCGCTCGAGCACGGCTTCCACGTCATGAGCGACAAACCCGCCACCTTCAGCCTCGCCGAAGCCCGGGCGCTCAAAAAGCTCGTCGACAAAAGCGGTCTCCAATACGGCCTCACCCACAACTACACCGGCTACCCGCTCGTCAAAGAGGCCCGCCACCTCGTCCGCAAAGGCAAACTCGGCGAGATCCGCAAAGTCGTCGTCGAATATCCCCAGGGCTGGCTCGCCACCGCCCTCGAAGCCGACGGACAAAAGCAGGCCGACTGGCGCACCGACCCCACACGCGCCGGCATCTCCTGCTGCATGGGCGACATCGGCACCCACGCCGAAAACCTCGCCGAATACATCACCGGACTCCGCATCACCGAACTCTGCGCCGACCTCACCACCTTCGTGCCCGGACGCAAACTCGACGACGACGGCAACGTCCTCCTGCGCTTCGACAACGGCGCCAAAGGCATCCTCCACGCCTCCCAGATCAGTGTCGGCGAGGAAAACGGCCTCAACATCCGCGTCTACGGCACCAAAGGCGGCCTCAAATGGGTCCAGGCCGAGCCCAACACCCTCACCCTCCTCTGGCTCGACAAACCGATGCAGATTCTCAAACCCGGCGCCAACCACGCGCATCTCTCCAAGGCCGCCCTCCACAACACCCGCGTGCCCGCCGGCCATCCCGAAGCCTTCCTCGAAGCCTTCGCCAACCTCTACCGCAACTACGCCGACGCCCTCCAGGCCCGCCTCGCCGGCAAAAAACCCGCCAAACACGACCTCGATTTCCCCACCATCGACGACGGCGTCCGCGGCATGATCTTCATCGAAACCGTCGTCAAAAGCAGCGCCTCCAAACAAAAGTGGGTCAAAGTGCCCAAAGTCTAAGCGGCCCCATCCGCGGTCTTCTCTTCATCCTGCCTCACAGCATCTATCTGAGGGCCAACGGTCCGGCTCGACGCAGCCCGACCCGCGAGGGCCGGGAAAAGAACCCTCAACTCGAAGAGTGCTAACGGCCCGGCTCAAGTCCCGCACCGCACTCCGCCCACTGAGCCGCACTTTCAGCGCTTTAGGCGTTTTTCCCGTGAGGAACCCGGCCCTTACGGACCGGGCTGAACATACCCGGGCCTTTGGCCCTGAACAAAATCAAAAAATAGAATTGTAAAAAGCACAATCCTCACCCCGGCGCCGCCGCGAGGAGTTCGCGGGTGTAGTCCTCCCGGGGATCGTTGAAGAGCCGGTCCCTCGGACCCTCCTCGACCACCCGGCCCGAGCGCATGACGATGACGTGATCGCAAAGATTGTAAACCACCGCAAGGTCATGGGAAATGAACAGCAGCGTGAAATCCAGTTCGCGCCGCATCTCCCGCAACAGGTCCAGAATCTTCGCCTGAATCGACACATCCAGCGCCGCCGTGGGCTCATCCGCGATCACCAGCTTCGGCTCCAGCACCAGCGCCCGGGCCACCCCGATCCGCTGCCGCTGTCCGCCGGAAAGTTCGTGCGCGTAGCGGTTCAGAAATTCCTCCGGAATCCGGGTGCGCTCCATGATCCGGCGCACCTGTTGCATTCGCTCCTTCCGGGCAACCCCCTGCGCTTTCAGCGGCTCCTCCAGTATCGCCTTCACCTTCATCCGCGGATTCAGGGACGCGTGCGGATCCTGGAAAATCATTTGCACATCTTTCCGGGCCCCGCGCAGCGCACTTCCCGTTAAAGCGGTAAAGTCAGTGCCTTCGAAAAGGATCCGCCCCGCGTCCGGCTCTTCCAGCCGCAGAATCAACCGGGCCAGCGTGGATTTTCCGCTCCCGGATTCCCCCACCAGCGCGGTCATGCCCCCGCGCCTGAGGCTGAACGACACCGCATCCGCCGCCCGCACCGCGCCATAGAACTTGGTGACGCCTTCGAGTTGAAGCAGGGTGGGTTCGCTGTTTTGATTATCCTCAGTACACATTTTTTCTGTGGCCCACCTTTAAACGAGGATGCCATCGGTTTTCAGATTTTTTAAAAATTCCTCATACCCTATGGTCTTTTCGTTCCTTCTGACTCGGATATCCTCAAGGTCTTCATAATCCTCAAACAAGCTGACCCTAATCGCTTCATTGACTAGATCCGACATCGTTTGCCGTGACTCGGCCGATTTCAACCGCAAGGCTTTGTGAACGGTTTCATCCAAATATAATGTTGCTTTGCTCATGAAATCACTTTGACGCTAAAGCGTCTGCATGTCAAATAAAGCCTCAACCATTTTTCTCCAACTCAATCCGCGGCGTGGCCGCCAACAGCGCCCGGGTATAGGGGTGCTGCGGATGATCAAAAATATCCGCAGTGGCTCCGGTTTCGACAATCTCCCCGTGCCGCATGACCGCGACCCGCTCGCAGACGTCGCGCACCACGTGCAAATCGTGGCTGATGAACAGGAGGGCGGTCTGTTCCCGGATGCACAGATCCCGCATCAGCGCCAGCAGTTTGGCCTGAATCGTGACGTCCAGGGCGGTCGTGGGCTCGTCGGCGATGAGCAGCCGGGGCCTGCAGATCATCGCCATTGCCAGCACCGCCCGCTGCCGCATGCCGCCGCTGAACTGATGCGGATACTCCCGCGCGCGCTCCGCCGCCGGCTCTATGCCGGTGGCCGCCAGCGCCTCCACTGCCCGCCGCCGCGCCGCCTTTTTGCCCATCCCCTCATGCAGCCGCGGCACTTCCGCGATCTGATCCCCCACCCGCATCAGCGGATTCAGGGAGGTCATCGGATCCTGAAACACCATCGCCATTTCTTTTCCGCGCAGCTTCCGCCAGGCCGTTTCCGGCTTTCCGCACCACTCTTCGCCGTCCCAGCGCACTGAACCGCTCACCCGCTCGCCGGGCCGTCCGCCGATCAGGCCCATCACCGCCTTGGCGCTGAGGGTTTTCCCCGAACCCGATTCACCCACCAGCCCCAGCCGTTCGCCCGGCCGCAACGAAAACGACACCCCGCGCACCGCTTCGGTCCGCGCGCCCCCGCTCTGAAATCCAATCCGCAAATCCTCCACCTTTAAGAGTTCGTTGCTCATGCCGCTCCTCCGCGCAGCCGGGGATCAAGCGCATCACGCAGCGCGTCGCCCACCAGATTGAAACTCAGAACGGTCAGAGTAATCGCCATTCCCGGAAAAACGGAAATCCACCAGGCTTCATCCAGCCAGTCCTTGCCGTCCCGCAGCATCATGCCCCAGGAGGGCGTGTCCGGCTCCACGCCCAGTCCCAGGAAGCTCAGAGCCGATTCCGCTAAAACGGCAAACGCGAACGACAGCGTGGTCTGCACGATCAGCGCCGGCACCGCGGCGGGAAGAATATGCCGGACAATCAGCGGCAGGGTCCGCACCCCCATGCTGCGCGCCGCCTCCACGAACAGGGCGCGTTTCACGCGCAGAACCTCTCCGCGGGCCACCCGCGCGAAAATCGGGGTGTACACAATGCCGATGGCCAGCATGACATTGGTGGTTTTCTGCCCCAGCACCGCCATAATCGCCAGGGCAAGCATCACATCCGGCACCGAAAACAGAATATCCAGAAAGCGGGAAATCACGTAATCCGTTTTCCCGCCGGCATATCCGGCGGTCACGCCCAGCAGACAGCCGGCGGTCAGGGCGAAACCCACCGAAACCAGTCCAACGTGCAGTGCCAGCCGGGATCCGTGGAGAATGCGGCTGAGCACATCGCGTCCCAGCGCGTCCGTGCCCAACAGGGCGTCGGAGCCGGGCGCGGTCAGCAGGGCATCGGTTTGCATGGCCAGCGGATCCCGCGGACTCAGCAGCGGCGCGAACAGGGCCGAACCCAGCAACAAAGCCAGCAACACGGCGCCGACCATGCCCATCCGGTGCATTCGAAAGGCCTGCCACGTGTTTTTCATGACGCGCGCATCCTCGGATCGATCCAGGCGTACAGCAGATCCACGGTCAAATTGATCAGCAGAAATGCGGTGGCCACAAACAGAATCACCCCCTGAAGGAGCACATAGTCCCGGCTTTGAATGGCCGACAGGGCCAGACTTCCGATGCCGGGCAACCGGAAGACCGACTCAATCACCACCGAGCCTCCCAGCAGGTAGCCGGCCTGAATGCCCAGCACCGTCATCACCGGCAGCCAGGCGTTTTTGAGGCCGTGGACCCACAGCAGGCGGGTACGCGACACCCCTTTGGCCCGGGCGAGTTCCATGAAGTCCTGATCCAGAATCTCCAGCATCGCCGAGCGGCACATGCGCAGCAGCACCGCCGCCACCGCCAGACTCAGCGCCACGGTCGGCAGCAGCATGTGCCGGAGATTTTGCGCCAGGCTCACCGACGGTGAAATATAGCCCCCGGACGGCAGACCGCCCGGACCCAGTGAAAAACCCAGAATCAGGAGCGTGCCCAGCCAGAAATTGGGAATGGACAGTCCGCTGATCCCCACCACCTGGGCCGCGTAGTCGCCGGCTTTGCCCCGCTGCGCGGCGCCGAGCACGCCCAGCGGAATCGCGATCAGCAGCGCGGTAATCAGAGCCCCGCCCGCCAGTTGCAGGGTGACCGGCAGGCGTTCGAGCAGTTCGTCGCGAACCGGCCGCCCGGTATAGGCGCTTTCCCCCAGATCGCCCCGGACCACCCGCCCCAGCCAGCGGACATACTGCACCGGCAGCGGCTGATCCAGTCCCATGCGCTCGCGCAGGCGCTCCGCCCGCTCCTCGGTGTAGCGGGTTCCCAGCATCATCGTCGCCGTGTCTCCCGGAATCAACCGGAGCAGACCGAAACTCAGCACACTCACTCCCAGCCAGACCGGAAATACCGAAAAAAGTCGCCGTAAAAACATAAACGCAAGCACCATAGCATGAATTGAGGCCTTTTCCAAAAGGGGAATGAACAAATATGGTCGGATCACGAGGATCCCCGCCGTGATGGGGTTCTGTTTTGATGTTGTCCTGGAGTTCCCATCCCCGCATCCCCCAAAACATCATCACCCCCATTCCCCCGCCGCAGGATGCGGCACCTCCAGCATTCTCACCTTTTCCCTGACTTCTGAACTCTGAACCCGGTTCATCCTGTCAAAACCCTCCCTCTGCCTCACAGCACCCTGCCCCACAGCATCCGTGTTAATTCGTGTCCATCCGTGGTTAAATTTCTCCCTCTGCCTCTCCGCCTTCCTTCCCTTCCTTCTCTTCTGTTCAAAAAACCCCGCTGCCTCACAGCACCCTGCCACAAAGATCAGTGTCTATCTGTGTTCATCAGTGGTTTATTCCCCCGCTCTCCCTCACAGCACCCTGCCACAACGTCCGCTTCAAAGGTTGCGGAGAAAATGGTACTGTGGTGTGCGGCTGGAAAGCCGCCCCTCCGAAGACTTTACCCTCTGACCTCTAAATCCTGTCAAAAAAAGAGCCTGAAAGTCCTTAGGTTCCGGGATTGCGAAACGCGTGTATCTGAGGTAGAGTATGCCCATGGTAAATTCCACCCTGACATCCGAAGGGTATGAGCAGGCCGCTCAGTGCCTGCGCACCCTGTCGCACCCGGTCCGTCTCCACATGGTGGAGCTGATGCTGCACGGACGGCACACGGTGACCGAACTGGCGGAGGCCTGCGGGGTCCAGCAGCATGTGGCTTCGGAACATCTGCGGCTGATGCAGCACTGCAATCTGCTCAACCGCGAGCGCGAAGGCCGTAAAACCTTTTATCAGGTCGCTGAGCCGGGCCTGGAATCCATTATGTTTTGTATTCGTAAACGATTCGGCGAGGATAGTCCCTCCGGGAAAGACAAATCATGAGCATTACCACGCGTCGCGGGGACGAAGGAAAAACCCAACTCTATTCGGGACAAGTGATCTCCAAATCCGATTTGCCGCCCCAGGCGGTGGGCGCGCTCGACGAGGCGGTCAGCGTCCTGGGCATCGCCCGCAGTCTCACAGACGATTCGGATCTGCACGACCGCATTCTGGAGCTGCAGCGCGCCTGCTTTGTGGTCGGTTCCGAACTGGCCACCCATCCGGACTCCATTCACCGGCTGAAAGAACGGGTGGACGAGGAGTTTCTGCGCACGCTGGACGCGGAACGCGACCGGCTGGAATCGGTCGTGCCCATGCCCGACGGCTTTGTCATCCCCGGCGGCACCCCGCTGGCCGCGCATCTGGATCACGCCCGCACCATTTTCCGGCGCTGTGAGCGGGTCGCGGTGGAAATGTATGAAAAAGGCCTCACGCAAAATCTGCTGGTCCTCAAATGGCTGAACCGCGCCTCCGATCTGCTCTGGCTGTTCGCGCGGCAGGTCGAAGGCGGTTCCGTGACGCCCCGGCGGGTGCGATCCGCTCCGGTTTCCAATTGACCTAACCCGTTTTGAACGGCATAAATACACCCTTCTCACACCATTAACCCCTGTTATTTTCACGTTGGAGACCCTATGAGCCTGCCTGTCCGCCCCGCATCCGAATGCCGTTTTGATCTCGTCAGCCTTGGCGAATGCATGGTCCGCCTGAGCCCGCCCGGCCACGGAAGGATCGAATTCACGGACAGCCTGGAGGTCTGGGTCGGCGGCGGCGAGTACAATGTCGCCTACGCGCTCAGCCGTCTCGGCCTGCGCACCGGCTGGGTGGGCGGTCTGGTGGATAATCCCCTCGGCAAAATCGTCCAGCGCCACGCCCGCTCCATGGGGGTCGACTGCTCCTACGCCCCGGTCATGAAATATGACGGCGTCGGCCGCGAGGCCCGCATGGGCCTGAACTTCACCGAAGTCGGCTCCGGACCCCGCGCCAGTGTCACCCTCTATGACCGCGGGCATTCCGCCACCTCAAAAATGAAGGTGGAGGATGTCGACTGGGACACGCTCTTCCGCAAAGACGGGGTGCGCTGGCTGCACACCGGCGGGATTTTCACCTGCCTGTCCGACTCCACCCGCGAGGTCGCCGCCCACGTGCTCAAGCTCGCCAAAGAAACCGGCACCATCGTCAGCTACGACCTGAATTTCCGCTCCAAACTCTGGTCCAGCGAGGAAGCCATCGCCACCACCCGCCCGCTCGCGCACTACATCGACTGCCTCATCGGCAACGAGGAGGATTTCCAGGCGGTGCTCGGCTACGACATCGAGGGGGTGGACCACAACCTTTCCGCCCTGCCGATCGAATCCTACAAAAACATGGTCCGCCGCGTGGCCGCCGACTACGACAACCTCAAAATCATCGGCACCACCCTCCGCGAGGTCGTCAGCGCCACCGTCAACAACTGGTCCGCGATTCTCTACAACGCCGCCGACGGACAGTTTTATAAAGGTCCGGATTTCGACGGCATGGAGATCGAGGACCGGGTCGGCGGCGGCGACGGATTCGCCAGCGGCTTCGCCTACGCCTTCCTGAACGGGGCCGCGCCGCAGGAGGCGGTCAATCTCGGCACCGCCCACGGCGCGCTGCTGCAGACCACCCGCGGCGACACCTCGCAAATCACCCTGACCGAACTGCAACACGTCGCCAAAGGCGGCTCGGCCCGCATTAACCGCTAAATCCTTCTCCCAATACCCCCATGTCACGCATCACCCTGCTCATCGTCTGCCCGGACGAATCCGGACTCATCGCCCGCATCACCGGGGTGCTGCACCGGCACGGGGGCAACATCGTCGAAAACGGTGAATACGTGGACCCGGACCGCCGGCGGTTCTTCATGCGCACCGCCGTCGAAGGGGTTTCGGATGTGGATTTGCTGGAGCGGGTCCTCAAGACCGAACTCCCCAAAGAGGCCGACATTAAGATCAGCAC
Source organism: Verrucomicrobiota bacterium (assembly GCA_020831625.1). GTDB lineage: Bacteria > Verrucomicrobiota > Kiritimatiellia > SS1-B-03-39 > UBA6053 > PXAS01. The sequence goes on from JAFIGD010000027.1 coordinate 59,638, forward strand.
TCAGGCGCGCAAGAACGTGGTGATCATGGCCACCACCGAGCCGCACTGTCTGGGCGATCTGCTGATCCGCGCCTCCTTCGGCGATTTGCCCATGAACGTGCGCTGCGTGATCTCCAATCACGGCACCCTGCGCGACCTCACCCAGTCCTTCAACATTCCCTTCCACGAACTTTCCGCGAACGGGCTGACCCGCGAGGCGCACGAGGCCAACGTCAGCGCGATCCTGGAACGGGAAAACCCGGACCTGATTGTGATGGCGAAATACATGCGCATTCTCACCTCCGACTTTATTCAGCGCTATCCGAACCGGATTCTCAACATTCATCACAGCTTTCTCCCCGCCTTTATCGGGGCCAATCCCTACCGCCAGGCCTGGGAGCGCGGCGTGAAAATCATCGGCGCCACCGCCCACTTCGCCAGCGAGGACCTTGACGAAGGTCCGATCATCGCCCAGGATGTCATCCCCGTCACCCACAGCCACGGCCCCAAAGAAATGGCCCGCAACGGACGCGATGTCGAAAAACGCGTCCTTGCCCGCGCCGTCCGCTTTGTGCTGGAGGACCGGGTGGTGGTCACCGGTAATAAAACCATAATCTTTGAGTAATATGAGCAGGCAGTCTGAGAGTAGAGATCAGAGGTCAGAGGTCAGAGGTCAGGGAATGCACTCCCCACTCCGCACTCCCCATTCATCACTCCCCATTCGTCACTCGTCATTCGTCACTCGTCACTCCCCATTCGTCACTCGTCACTCTCCACTCGTCACTCCCGAGGTTCTTCCGTGATGCGCACTCTCGACACGCCGGTCCTGGTGATCGGATCCGGAATCGCCGGGCTGATGGCCTCGCTGAAGCTGGCGCGGACGCAGGAGGTGGTTCTGGTCACCAAGCGGCAGGCCGACGTCTCCAGCAGCAACTGGGCGCAGGGCGGGATTTCCTGTGTGATGGATCCCGAGGACAGCTTCGAGGCGCACGTGGAGGACACCCTCGGCACCGGGTCCGGACTGTGCGACGAGGACGCCGTCCGCGCCGTGATCCGCGGCGGTCCCGACGGCATCCGCGCCCTGGAGGAGTTCGGAGTCCATTTTGAGCGCAAAATCGAGGAGCCCGCCGCCTACGATCTCGGCCGCGAGGGCGGACACACCCACCGCCGCGTCCTTCATGCCGGGGACATCACCGGCGAGGCCATCATCCGCTCGCTCGTCCAGGCCGCGATGGAGAATCCCCGCATCACCGTCATGGAAAACGCCATGGCCATCGATCTGGTCACCACCGGCTGGCTGAACGTCAACGGCGAGAACACCTGCATCGGCGCCTACTTCCTGGACACCGTCCGCAACGAGATTTTCGCCGTCCGCGCCCGGCACACGGTGCTGGCCACCGGCGGCGCCTGCAAGGTCTACCTCTACACCTCCAATCCCGATGTCGCCACCGGCGACGGCATCGCCATGGCCTGGCGCGCCGGTCTGCCGGTGAAAAACATGGAGATGATCCAGTTTCATCCCACCTGCCTTTTTCACCGCAACGCGAAGTCCTTTCTCATCAGCGAGGCCGTCCGCGGCGAGGGCGGCATCCTCGTCAACCACCGCGGCAAACCCTTTGTGGAGCATTTCGACCCCCGCGGCTCGCTCGCCCCCCGCGATATCGTCGCCCGCGCCATCGACCACGAAATCAAACGCAGCGGCAAACCCTGCGTGTATATCGACATCACCGCCAAATCCGAAGCCTTCCTGCGCAACCGCTTTCCCTCCATCTACGATCGCTGCCGCAAACTCGGCATCGACATGGCCAAAGAGCCGATCCCCGTGGTGCCGGCCGCGCACTACTCCTGCGGCGGGGTCGAAGCCAACGTCGACGGCACCACCCGCATGCCCGGGCTCTACGTGATCGGCGAATGCGCCTGCACCGGACTGCACGGCGCCAACCGCCTCGCCAGCAACAGCCTGCTCGAAGGCCTGGTCATGGCCGGCAATGTCGCCGAAGCCATCCCTAAACTGAATCAACACCTCGCCAAACCCGGGCACATGATCCCCGACTGGCAGTCCTACCACGCCGTGCCCAGTGACGAGGCCGTCGTGGTCGAGCACAACTGGAACGAAGTCCGCACCTGTATGTGGGACTACGTCGGCATTGTCCGCACCGACAAACGCCTGGAGCGCGCCCTCCGCCGCATCCGCAACCTCCGCAACGAAATTCGCGAATACTACCTCGACTACCTCATCACCCCCGATGTTCTGGAACTCCGGAACCTCGCCACCGTCGCCGAACTCGTCGTCCGCTGCGCCCGCAAGCGAAAAGAAAGCCGCGGGCTGCACTACACGCTCGACTATCCCGACACCCTTCCCGCCGCCGAAGAAACCGTTCTTCACGATCCCCCCGGCGAATCTCTCAACCTGACCACACCCTTATGAGCGCACAACTTCACCTGCACACCGCCTCCCTCGAGCGCGGGCCCGTCCATCTGGAAGGGACCCTGCGCGGTGCCGTCCTGGACCTCGGAAACGACCCGACCGTCCGCAATGTCGGCGATATCTTCTACGAACTGGATGCCGAACGGAAGTCCACCGACATCCTCATCCGGGGCTCCGTTCGCGCGTCCATGGACCTCGAATGCGCAAGAAGTGGACGTTTTTTCTCGACAGAAGTCAAAGAATCCGCTTTTGTGCGCGACTATTCGATTTCGGAATGCCCCACCGGCGTGATGGATTTGACCGAGGATGTCCGCGAAGCCGTGCTTCTGGCCATCCCCACCTATCCCGTCAGTCCGGAGGCGCGCGACGAATCGTTTACCCCGCCCGGGATCAACCCCGGGGGGGACGAAACCGAATCGGACAACGAGCCCGGCACAGAAGGCTCCCCCTGGTCCGCTTTGAACAATCTAAACTTGCCTTAACCCTGTAAACCACTGATTTTCCGAGGACATCATGGCCCAACCCAAACACAAAACATCCAAATCCAAAAAGCGCCTCCGCCGCGCCTCCCACAACCGCCCCCTTCCCAAAGTCGCGGTCTGCAACGCCTGCGGCGAACCCGCGCTTCCCCACCGGATCTGCTCCGCCTGCGGCCAGTACAACGGCCGTCAGGTTCTCACCGTCTCCGGCGACGAATAATCCCGTCCGCCGGGTTTTCGAACCTGTGCACGCGATCATATGCGCATAGCGGTTGATGCAATGGGGGGCGATCACGCTCCCGATGAGATTGTTCCCGGCTGCGTGGAGGCCGTCCGCAAGCATTCCGGCATTACCCGGCTGATTCTTGTGGGCGATCACGCCCGGCTCCGGCACGAACTCGAAAAGTGCGGCTCCTCCCCGGACGAGATCGATATCCACCACGCCTCCGAGGTGGTGGACATGGGCGAGGCTCCCGCGCTCGCCCTCCGCCGCAAAAAAGACTCCTCCATCGCGCGGGCCGTTGAACTCGTCAAAAAAGGCGAGGCCGACGCCCTCTTTTCCGCCGGCAGCACCGGAGCCGCCGTCGCCGGTGCCCAGCTCCGTCTGCGCACCCTGCAGGGCGTGGACCGGCCGGCCATCGCCACCGTGCTGCCCACCCAGAAACACAACGTCGTCCTGCTCGATGCCGGAGCCAACGCCGAATCCACCGAAAAAATGCTTTCTCAGTTCGCGGTCATGGGCAATGTCTACGCCCGCGAAGTGCTCGGCATGGAGAATCCCCGCGTCGGCCTCCTGAGCATCGGCGAGGAAGACGCCAAAGGCAACGACCTCACCAAGCAAACCTTCAAGCTCCTCCAGGCCTCCCTGCTCAATTTTGTCGGGAATGTCGAAAGCCACGATGTCTTCGAGGGCAATGTCGATGTGGTCGTCTGCGACGGGTTCACCGGCAATGTGGTCCTCAAAACCAGCGAAGCCGTCGCCCACGCCATGCGCGCCTGGCTCAAAGCCGAGTTCACCGCCACTTTCACCCGCAAAATGGGTGCCCTCCTGCTCAAACCCGCCTTCGCCTCGCTCCGCCGCAAAACCGATTCCGAATCCATCGGCGGCGCCCCCCTCCTCGGCGTCAACGGCATCGTCTTCATCGGTCACGGCTCCTCCTCACGACACGCCGTCTTCAACGCCATCGGGGTCATCCGTGACTCCTTCCAGCACGATATCAACCACCATATTATTGACGATCTGGCGCGTCTGGCCGAGACCCGCAAATCGATTTGAAAGAACTTCATGTCCATTCATATTCTAGGCACCGGCTCCTACGCCCCCGAACACGTCATGACCAACCACGATCTCGCGAAGATGGTGGACACCAACGACGAATGGATCACCACCCGCACCGGCATCCGCGAACGCCGCATCGCCGCCCCCGACGAAGCCACCTCCGATCTCGCCACCCACGCCGCCCGCAAAGCCATTGAAGCCTCGGGCCTAAAGCCTGAGGATATTGACATCATTCTCGTGGCCACCTGCTCTCCCGACATGTTCTTCCCCAGCACCGCCACCCTCGTGCAGGAAAACATCGGCGCGAAAAACGCGTTCAGCATGGACCTCGGCGCCGCCTGCTCCGGCTTTCTCTACGGCCTCGAAGTCGCCCGCAGCATGCTCGACGGCGGCCGCTACCACACCGCCCTGGTCATCGGCGCCGAAAAAATGTCCTCTCTGGTCAACTGGGAGGACCGCGGCACCTGCATTCTCTTCGGCGACGGTGCCGGCGCCGCTGTGCTCGCCTTCCGCCCCGAACGCGCCGGTGGCCTTGGCCCCTGCAACCTCGGCTCCGACGGCGGCCTGAGCAACCTGCTCGAGATCCCCGCCGGCGGCAGCCGCATCCCCGTCACCGAACAGGTGCTCAAAGACCACAGCAACTGCATCCGCATGGCCGGCCAGGAAGTCTTTAAACACGCGGTCACCAACATGACCAAAACCGCGAAACATCTGCTCACCGAAGCCGGCTGGGCCCCCGGGGACCTCTCCCTGGTCATTCCCCATCAGGCCAACCGCCGCATCCTCGAAGCCATCCGCGCCCGCGTCGGCGTGCCCGAAGAAAATGTTTTCGTCAATGTTGACCGCTACGGCAACACCTCCGCCGCCTCCATCGGCATCGCCCTCGATGAGGCGGTTCGCTCCGGACGTCTGAAGCCCGGCAACAAAGTCATGTTGCTCGCCTTCGGGGCCGGATTCACCTGGGGCGGCATGTTATTGGAATGGAGCACACCCGCATGAGCAAAACCGCCGTCATCTTCCCCGGACAGGGATCCCAGGCCGTCGGCATGGGCAAAGACCTGGTCGACAGCCATCCCGAAGCCCGCGTCTGGTTCGACCGCGCCTCCGAAGCCCTCGGCTTCGATCTCGCGAACGTCTGTTTTGAAGGCCCCGCCGAAGAGCTGACCCGCTCCGACCGCGCCCAGCCCGCGATTTTTGTCCACAGCGTTGTCGCCTGGGAGCTGCTCAAAGCCCGCACCGGACTCGTCCCCGCCGCCGGCGGCGGCCTCAGCTCCGGCGAATGGGCCGCGCTCTACGCCGCCGGGGTCGTCAGTTTCGAAGACGCCATCCGCATTCTCCGCGTCCGCGGCGAAGCCATGCAGGCCGCCTGCACCGCCGAACCCGGCGGCATGGTCAGCATCATCGGCCTCGCCGACGACAAAATCCTGTCCATCTGCGAAGACCTCGGCATCCAGGTCGCCAACTACAATTCCCCCGGCCAAACCGTCGTCAGCGGCAAAGCCGACGCCGTCGCCAAAGTCCCCGACCTCGCCAAAGCCGCTGGTGCCAAACTCGCCGTGCCCCTCCCCGTCGCCGGAGCCTTCCACTCCCGCCTCATGGCCCCCGCCGAAAAAATCTTCGCCGACTTCCTTGCCGATATCCCCCTGAACGAGCCCGCATTCCCGGTCATGTCCAACGTCACCGGCGCCGCGCATGCCGACGCCGCCGCCGTCCGCCGCGACATGCCCCGGCAGATCACCGGCTCCGTCCGCTGGGTCGAAAACGTCCAGGCCATGGCCGCCCTCGGCATCGAACAGGCCGTCGAATGCGGCCCCGGCAAGGTCCTGACCGGACTGGTAAAACGCATTGACAAGTCATTTGGTCTGCATAACGTGGCCGATACTGAAACCTTGGAGAAGGCCGTCGCCTCTCGCTGACCCAACCCGAATCCCCAAACAGGAATCAATCATCCCCATGTCACTTTTAGAAGGTAAACTCGCCGTCGTCACCGGAGCCGCCCGCGGCATCGGACAATCCATCGCCCTCCGCCTCGCCGAAGAAGGCGCCGACCTCGCCCTCTGCGATGTTCAGGCCGACTGGGTTGCCGAAACCAAACAGAAAGTCGAAGCCCTCGGCCGCCGCGCCGAAGCCTACGGCGTGGATGTCAGCAAAGGCGACCAGGTTCAGGCCGGGGTCGACGCCATCGTCAAAGACTTCGGCAAAATCGACATCGTCGTCAACAACGCCGGCATCACCCGCGACGGCCTCCTCATCCGCATGAGCGAAGAGGACTGGGACCTGGTCATGAACATCAACCTCAAAGGCACCTTCCTCATGACCAAGGCCGCGGCCAAATACATGATGAAGCAACGCTCCGGCACCTTTGTGAACATCGCCTCCGTGATCGGCCTCATGGGCAATCCCGGCCAGGCCAACTACGGCGCGTCCAAGGCCGCGGTGAGCAACCTCACCAAAACCACTGCCAAAGAACTCGCCGCCCGCGGCATCCGCGCCAACGCCATCGCCCCCGGCTTCATCAAAACCAAGATGACCGACGCCCTCAGCGAAGACGTCCGCAATCAAATGCTCGCCGCCATTCCCATGAAGGATTTCGGCACCCCCGAGGATGTCGCCAACGTGGTGCTCTTCCTCGCCAGCGACCTGTCACGCTACGTGACCGGACAAACCCTTTCCGTATGCGGGGGCATGGTCACTGCCTGACCCCTTTTTTCCGAAAAATAACCCATAACCATGGATCAACCCCCTAGGAGTAAACAACATGGCCCTTGAAGATAAAGTCAAAGACATCATCGTCGAACAGCTCGGCGTCAGCGCCGACCAAGTCAAACCCGAAGCCTCCTTCATCGAAGACCTCGGCGCCGACTCCCTCGACACCGTGGAACTCGTCATGGCCTTCGAAGAAGAATTCGGAGCCGAAATCCCCGACGAAGACGCTGAAAAAATGACCAGCGTCGGCGCGGTCATCGACTACCTGAAAAGCAAAGGCGTCGAATAAGACACCCCCTTTGTTTTCAAAAAAAACCCGCGGTTCCGCGGGTTTTTTTTGTGCCTTGGCCACTCCCCCACTTTTCCGAGACTCGGAAAATCGATTGGGAGATTTTCCGAAGTTCGGAAAACGCCCCCTGAAAGCCGCCGGACCTTGAGGCAGAGCCGACCCGTCCGCAAAACGATTACCCCCGCGTCAGCGGGGGCCATGGCGTGTCCGCCGTAGCAAGCGAAGCGCGAAGGCGTAAGGGGCGGCCCCCTGCAAGGCATACGCGTCAAGCGAAGGAATTTCCGCAGACATGACGTCGGGTTTTCCGCTGTGTTTGCCACCCCTCCGCTTGTCGGAGGGGAGCAATGACTCTGTGCACG
>JAFIGD010000028.1 GCA_020831625.1 Verrucomicrobiota bacterium
AGGGGGTGTTTGGGGGTCAAGAGGCTCAAGCAGAACTGCCCACAGCTTGAGTGTCTCAATTCCCTGTCGGGAAAGGGGGTGTTTGGGGGATGGGCGTTGCGGTTATATTTGCGGGGGATGCGGAGCGTCTCAATTCCCTGTCGGGAAAGGGGGTGTTTGGGGGGTGTGGGCAAACTGGAATAACGAAATTGCGCAAGATGTCTCAATTCCCTGTCGGGAAAGGGGGTGTTTGGGGGAACAAAAGGAAAAGACAATGAACGATGAAACCGTGTCTCAATTCCCTGTCGGGAAAGGGGGTGTTTGGGGGACGAAATGAATATCAGATGTAACGACTACAGAATGTCTCAATTCCCTGTCGGGAAAGGGGGTGTTTGGGGGAGTATGTTGTAAATAGCACGATCAATGCAAGTCAGAAAGAGGGGTTTAGACAAATGGAAAAATAGGGTGCGTTCTGTTGCAAGAATGCTAGAGGGTTATGATTCATAAGATGTTCCTTTGAATGTTTTTATGAAAATGACAAACCTGCGGCTGTTTGGTGTTGTTCGGAGGTTTGTCAGATGACGTAACAAATGACTTTTTCGGGGCGCACGCCCACGCCTTTGGTTTTGACGCGTTGCAGACAGCTTTTGCAGATGACGTAGGCCACGAGAAAGTCTTCGTTCGGCTCCATTTCCGAACCCAGTTCGGCCCAGAAGGTTTTAAAGCTTTCGGGTTCGAGTTCGGCTTCGAACACACTTTTTTGGACGCGCAGTCCGTAATCTTCGCAGACTTTGGCGATGTGGCGGAGGCGTTTGACATCGCAGACATCATAGGCCACGAGGTAGGTCATATCGCGGTTCCCTCCCCGTTCTCTGGGGCCAGGAATGACGGTTTGTCCCAGTTCGTAGACCTGGTGCTCAGGGCATGAGGTAAGGGTGGAGTTTTCCATTGCATCGTATGGCTTTGATCAGGTCCTGCACGGTATCGCGGAAGAGGCCGCGGATGGTGGTGTGGGTTTGGGACTGCCGGGTTTTGAACCAGCGTTCCATGCGTTGTTCGTATTGCCGGAAGTAGCGTCCGATGCTGTCGTCTTTGATGCGGGTGCCGCCGGAGTCGGAGTCAATTTCGAAGTCATCCGGGGAAAAGATGCCGAGTCCGAGGAGCCGGAGGACGAGCATATCGGCGACGGGGGCGCGGAAGGGTTCAACGAGGTCGAGGGCCAAAGTGGGGCGGCCCTGGGCGGGTTGGTGCAGAATTCCAAGTCCGGGTTCGAGACCGGCGGCGAGAATGGCTCCACGGATTTCCTGGGTGAGCATGGAGTAGGTCAGGGACAGCAGCGCGTTGACGGGGTCGGTGGGCGGGCGTCGGTTCCGGACCTGAAAGCGGAAGGGTTCGGGGATGAGGGCGTGAAAACCGCGAAAGTATGCTGCGGCTCCGAGTCCTTCGCATCCGCGGACTTCGTCGAGGGTGTCGGCTTTGAGGGTTTGCAGGCTCATGCGGTGGAGAATGGAAACCGCTTTTTTGAGGTCGTTGTTTTCCGGGGGATCTTTTTTGGACGCGGAGACTTTTTGAAGGACGCGGCGTCCGTTGCGCAATTTCGCATGGACAAGCAGTTTGGCGTTATCGAGACACCAGTCCGCTTGTTGGAGGGTATCGAACTGGCGTATTTTCAGGTGGGTGTCGGTTTCGTGATAGGGCATAAAACCGCCCTCGTATTTTCCGGTGCGTTTGAGGAAGTAGACCGGGATTTGGCGGGAAAGCCATTTGCGGATCAGCGGGGAGCCCACGCGGGTGGCGCCCATGAGGACGACGCGGTCGATTTCGAAAAGCGGGATGCGCCGGAGGTGTTTTTCGGTATCATTCGGATGGCGGATGACGATGTGCCGCTGTTCGAGGCGAACATCGGCGTCGGGCGAAGTGATGTACAGGGTGGGCATGGGTCCACACTACACCGTAGCGAGGAGAAGGGACGAGGGAATTGACGTCAATTGACGTCCTGCAAAATTATGAGCCACCGGTTTTAATCCGGCGAATGATCGAAAATAAGGACGGACCCGGTGACCGGGGACTCGTAATGGAGCGTGCGGGCAATTCCATGAAGGGTGTGGGCGAGGCGGAGGTAGAGCCAGACCGGCGCTGGGCCTGTGAGGGTGACCCGACTGCCGGGAGGGACTTGCTTAAGAACGGCGGATTCATAGTCAGGGAGGTTCACCAGTTTGGCGGTTTTTGTTGAAGCGTAGAGTTTCGAAAGGTCAATGATCACGTGCGGGGCTCCAGGATTTCGGCCAAGCCCTCCACCAAGGAATGCCGATCAACATATTGAATGCCATAATCCCGTGCGAAGAGTTGCTGCCCGACAGTGAATCGGGCTTTGCGAACACAGATGATTTTCGCATCCAAACCGCCGAGGGCGCGGGCGCCGCTGACATCCTCCATAAGGGCTTTGTAGCCGGTGTCGCGGTATTTACCGCCTTCGGCGCGGTCTTTGCAGTCGACCAGCCAGAGCCGGCCCTGATGGAGAAAGAGCAGATCGACTTCCTGGAAGCTTTCGCTGTTGCGCTGGTCGTCGGTTTCGGAGGCCTTGAGGCGGAGGCTGCGGCTGACCATGGGGATGCCGAGTTTGAGCAGGGCGGCGGCGCATTGCATTTCGAGAAGATCTCCGGTTTTGGCTTCCTCGTCCGCATCGCCGAGAATGTTCAGCCACTCGAGGCAGTCGTTTCCGCCCGCAATGGCTTTGGCGAGTTCTTTCCGGCCTTTGCGTTGGCCGGTGTCGCTAAGCAGGATCAGTTCGCCGGGGCGTTCGATTTCGCCCTCGCTGAGTTGACAGCGAACGGTTTCGGTGGGATCCAGAGCGGAAAGCGTTGAGACATCCGCGTCCATGTTCCGGGACTGAATCCCGGACGGTGTGAAATCCAGTTGGACAAATCCCAGTTCCCGTTCACGGTACAGAACCGGAATCCTGCGGCGTTGGGCCCAGTCAAAGGCAGCAAAGCCCATGAGTTTGTTGCCGCCGGTAAGATGCAGGAGATCGGGAGGATGGGGAAGTGATTCCAGTGAGGCCTGAATGGCGGAAACATCATGGTCCGAAATTTCCACACAGTCCACTTGGCCCGGTGCCCAGTCCAGATTGAGATCGTTGCGCCAGCGGGTGAGCTGGTTTTGCAGTCGCGAGGCCGGCCCCAGGCCATGCTTGGGGTTTGAGGAATGCAGCAACACCAGGCGTTCGGGTTTCACCAGGGGCAAAGCGTGGAGTTGAGGCCAGATTTGCTGGCTGACGAGGGTTGCGAGAGTTTTCATAGGCTTGCCTCTTGATTTCGCCATTCCCGCCGATCCCGGCGTATATCCTCCAAATGGGCCTCCACCTTATCACGGTCTAATCCGCTCCGGTTCTCATGCAGGTATTTCAAAACGTCTGGAGGGTTGGTTTCCTTTAACCGGAGAGAGGATTCGGCCAATTCCACCAAGCGGCGCACTACGACTGACTCTGAAACATTCCAATCAAGGGAAAGACGCTCCAAACGCTGTGCGGTGGTTTTATCCAACGTGATTGTGGATTTATATTTTTTTTGGGCCATATGAAATACCATGTCATTAAACGTAAACCGCTGCAATGGTTGTTTTATCTAAAATGCGCAAGGCTTCATTCTGAACTGGGCGTAAATTATACTCTGTTCTGTATATTTTACGCCAAAATGCGGCCGTTGCTTTATAATTTACGTTGCTATGGTTTTAAAAAGGATAATGGTCTGAATTCTGGATAATGGGCGTCAAAACACAGATTCCCACGCTAAATTGCAGAGCGGCTTTGCAGGACCACTACCGCGAGGAGCTTCGAGGGCCGCCAATGCATCTTCCCACATTCTTTTTTGCGGCGCAAAAATGAGAAGATGGGGTACCCCACCCAACTCCAGTGCTTTGAATTTGATGGGGGAGTCTTTGCGGGGAGAAATGCCGCCCAGCAGATGATCCACCCCTTTAACCGTATCGGAGGCGATGGAACGTCCCCGGTCGAACGACTCGACCGGAGCGACCCGGATATCCCATGCAGGGGGCAGATTGAGCCCGGCAAGGGTTTCACGCAGGGCGGTCGCGGAATCGGGGGCTCCGTCTCGAAACCACACCGAACCCGCCGCGCGGTTTCCCCGGGCACCCAAAGTGCCCAGCAACACCCAAATCCGAACCGCCCGATCCACATCGGCGAAGGTTTCGTCCTGACAGCGGCAAATCAGATCAACGTCCTGCGGGGTCAATGCGGGGCGTGGAACGCCCTGGTTTTTGTGTGGAAGCATGGAAACCTTTTGTTGAGACCGGGGCTGTTCACAAGTGCGAAAGGTCACTGAGGAACGATTCGCTCTTCCGGACACGCCACCAAAAAGGATTTGTTCCATTCCATTCGGGGTGGCTTCCCGGTACCACCAACGGATTTTCCCCCGGATCGATGGCACACGCAGTTCCGCGAACGTGATTGGGTCGGCCCCGCCGTTAAAACAGGGTGTGAGCAATTGCAGGGCATAGGTTTCGTTTCTCATGACAGCTCCACTTTGTGTTTCGCGGCGAGCTGGGTCAGCACATCCACCACTGTTTGGTCTTTGGGATCTTTTTTTGCGCGTTTTTTCTTACCCTTCCACCAGTCTTTTTTCTCCCGGGAAGCCACCACCAGCAGGAAAGCCTTTTGTTTGTCTGTCTCGAAGTTTCCGACCTCTTTTGCTGCATGGGCAAAGGGCTCTGGGCCCATGGCCAGAAAGTCTTCTTTGAATTGATCCACAGGGGAAAGGGCTGCAAGACGTTCCGCCTCCGCGCGTTCTTTTTCAAGACGATCCTGTTCCGCTTGGGACTCCTGATCTTTGCGTTCGGCAATCTCGATATTTTCAACAAACCAGCCATAGCCCGCCGAGGTCTTCGCTCCAATCCCGTCTTCGGTCAGAGCCTCCCGCAGCCAGGATTGCGCCAGGGTCCAGAGTTGCTCCCGCTTTTCCAGTGAAAAAGCAGCCAGCCGCCGCCCCGGCAACAGGGCGAAAACGAAGGTTGCCCCTGCGGCAACAGCGGGGAATACATTGGGCACCGGGTTTCGTCCTGTGTGCGGGGTAAGGATTTCCTCCTCCAGTCTTGCGTTATCAAGCGGATGCGCATCCAGAAAGACAATCGAACCCGCCAAATGGGATTCATCCTTGAAATTCGGGTTCTGATCCATGAGAAACGCATCGAGAGATTTGTCCCCGGTGGGGTATCCGAACACTTCGGCCACAGAAAGGGCCAGGGCCGCTTTTAAAGTGGGGTCGGTTTCCTCCTTCCACATTCGCCAGGCGGCATGACGAGCCACACCTTTGACCGCTGAACCGGGAAGGTACGGCTGACTGGTCAGGGGATGTAGATTCAGATTGCCATTTTCAATCACACCTCCGGCCATGTTGATCATGAGGCGTGATTTAAGCGTCATGTAAAGGACATGTGACTCAGGATGAGCAATCCAAACCGGAACGGATTTCGGAGTCAGTGGAACCGCTTTGCAAACAGCTTTCACGGCTCGAGTCCTGGGAGGAACTTCTTTGTACCCTTTCGCTTTGCCCACTTGCGCGTATTTCGACAGCAACAGACTCGGGGTAAGCGTTGGCGAGTTTTTGATGAAATCCAGCACCTGGGCCTGGACGAAATTGGGACCACTCATAGACAACTCCTTATTTTTTCGCAAAACGCCGGAAATAATTCAGATACGCCAAGGTTTCCCCGGTCACAACACGGAGAAGCATTGAATCCGCCTGTGTCAGATGGTCTAACGCCGATTCCAACCCCGTGGGAATTTCTTTCCACCGTTCATGCAGGTGTGGCAGAATGGCTTTTTCGAATATATCCTTTCTGCCTTGGTATTCTTCTTTATTCCCTTTGCTTGCCTGATCGATGGCAAAAGCGGCGGACCCCAACAAACCGTTGGTGCGGATTTCCATGGGGATCTTTTTTGCGATTTCCCCGCCGCCTTTTCCTGCGAAGTGCTGACTTGCGGCGGCACGGAGGGCGTTCCCTGCTCTGAGTTGATCGAGATTTTGCACACTCATGCCGCACCTCCAACCGAATGCAGATGGAGGGTGGTTTGGCCGAGGCCGATAGTTTCATCTCCGCCAAGCTGGATGAGATTCGCCTGATCCTTGATTTTGGAGGCCAGGGTCGCCACGGCTTCGGCTTGTTCAGCGCGGCGGGTTCCGAGGGTTCCGGTGAGCAGGCATTCGCTGGGGAGTTGTTCCTGGTTGAACAACGCGCCCTGGGCGACGGTACCGCTTTCGTCGTCGATGCGCACGCGGGTGACGACCTCGCAGGTGTGCTCGACGTAGTACTGGAACATTTCGTCGGAGACGATGGCGAGGTGTTTTCCGAGGTCGCCCCAGAGCGGGTCGCCGGGGACGAGATCGCTGAGCATGGCAAGAACACCCGCCGGAGGTTCCGCTTGCACCTCGTGGAGGTATTCCTCCAGGACCATTTGTTGGTTGTGAACCAGGGTTTTTACGGCCAGAGCCATCATGTCCTGCAATTCCGGTAAATCGAGGGGCGGCAACCCGCGGTCACGGGCCAGGCGCTGCAGACTGAGGGGGCAGGTGACCCAGGCGAAGGCGCCCTTGGCGGCGCGCACGGGAAAGGCGGTGACTCTGCACTCACCAACAACCAGGGAGCCGGCGTACATGTCGTCATCGCGGTCGCTCCCAAAGAGCCGGTCGAGGTCCGAGCTTTTGACTCGCTTGCGGTCCCTGCCGCTGCCTTCGAGTCCGTCGCGGAAAAGATCGGCGAGTACGCCTTTGAGAGAACTGCCGGGTACGATGGGGATGCGGGTGTGGCGTTCGCGCTGGATGGGGGCGTCAATGGCGCCCACGCTGTTACCCGCGCCGAGATGCATGGGGCTGCGGGTGAAAAGACTGATGAGGTGTTGGTTCATAGTGAGGTCCGAGGTTGGAGGGTAGAGGTCAGGGTTGAGGGTAGAGGTGAGAGGTTAGAGTTCGGTCAGGGTCCAGCTTGAGCAAAGACCGTAGCCGTATCCTTTTTCGCCGAGGGAGTCGGAGCGGGGCGTGCCGTTGAGGGCTTGGGTTAACAACTGAGCTTGTTCGGGGGTATCGGCTTCGAAATAGTAGACACTGCCCGCTTCCACGAGGCGTTCGGTCTTTTTGGGGCCGCCATCCGCACCGGCCCGCCAGCCGGAGACGTGGCGGGGGGAGGGGAGTAAAGCGGCGACCAGTCGGGCGGCGATGGGTGGAACGTGTTTCAGGCGTTCGCGCCATTCCTCGCGCCGTTCGCCGGGCTCCCGCTCACAGGGGGCGGCGGGGAGGCAAACCTGTCCGGTGTCGTCGACCCAGGCGGGTTGCCATCCCTTGCGAAAGAGCGCGGGGGTGATGAGGGTCCACTTGACGCGGGTTCCCTGAATCTTCAGGGGGGATACAAAGGGAGCGTTTTGATCTATTTTCCGCAAACCGGATGAGGTGACCACACTGCTTTCCCCGCCAAAGGTGATGTTAATGTTTTGTTGGAACACGTCCGAGAGCACATCCGGACCGGAACCCGCCAGCGCCGCGAAGGCGCGGAAATGAACGTCATCCATCAGGCGCATTTTTTCGGCCTGGTAGAGCATTCCTTCGCGGGTAGCTCCAGTTCGATCGTCCAAGGCAATGCCCACGGTGCGTTCCACCTGCCAGAGTTCACCGGAATCTTTCAAGGCAACGGGTTCTCCCCGCAAATAGTTGAAGAATTCAGACAGAGAAATCCACGCCGGAAGCGGGTCCTTGCTGGGTTTGCCTTTGCGCGCCACCGGATAGATAAGTGGGGAGGGCAGATCATTTTTCCACGGGCCGGGAAGCCTCACAGGCTCGAAGCCCACGGCGGCCTTTTCTTTTTCCTGGTCATAGACCAGATCCCGGGGGGCGGGAACGAACACGGTATCCTCAGAGGCCGGGAAAGGCCCCACACTGCGCAGGTTGCCAAAACGCATGTCGGTGGTTTTTTCCGCAGCCTGGGCCACCTTTCGTTTGGGACGATGCCATGAGGTTTCCCAGTTCTGCCGTTCGGGAAGGGTTTGATACAGGGCGGTGTGCAGGGCTCCGTGCAGGGTATGCGGCAGGGGCCAGTTGCCGCCCTGACCAATGCCGCCGCCCGACATGGGACGGGCATCGCGGAAAAACAGCAGGTCACGCGGGGTCAGGTTGATTTCGTGCCAGTTCATGCGTCTTCTCCCTGTTGGCGGGTCATAAAGGCGGAGGCGAGGAAAAGTTTGAGGATGTCGTCCACCCGTTTTTCAATCGGCTCCGGTTTGGATGGCGGAGTTTGGGGGGGCGGTTGCCAAGTCAATGCCGTTTCAAAGCGGCGCAGTAGATTTTCTTTTTCGACCTGCGACAGGCCTTCGCCCTGTCGTTGAAGCACATCCTGGAACTCAACTCGTATGAGATCGGGCAGGCTTTGCAGAAAGGCCGGGGCATAATCGGTTTTGCGGCTGCCCAGAAAACCATGGGCGGTGAACCGTTGCGCCAGTGCGCTTGGGAATTTTCCGGAGATTTTTCCTTCATCCAGCGAGAGATCGCTGAAGACCTGATACAGCTCTATGGCTCCTGACTTCCATTTGAAGCCCCAGTGGATCTCCTCACCGCCCCGTTTCAGGAGGCGAACCTGACAGGCGGCGCGGCCATAGTCATTCTTTGCGGCTTTTTCCGCAGATTGGGCGGCTTGGATCATGTGCTGGAGCGGGTGGCTTTTATGCGCCACGGCAATGCCCACGCTGACATCGGCGTTCAGTCCCGGCATGGCTCTGGGGACCTCTTTTCCGTCAATGGTTTCTTCCGCCCAGCCCCCGTGTAATCCATCCCACGGGTCAAAGGGAATGTCCCAGGCCTGGTTCAGGGTTTCCCGTTGGAAGCGCGGGCTGGCTTTGAAGAGTTCATCGGGTGATTTGCCCCGAAACGCGGCCCGCAGCATGACCGCGCAGGAAAGGGCTTTGTCCGCGGGCAGCATGGCGAGCACATCATCACCGCCGGCCAGGATCAATTGCCCGCCGCAGTCCCGCACAATGGGATCCACAAAGCGGGTGGCGAAGGTGGCCAGGGCCTCGCTGAACTGCAGGTGGTATCCCGGAGACAGGGGACGCTTCACGTCCTCAATACGGTCCCCGTAATGTGTCAGAGCTTCTTTGGAGAGTACCTCTTTCAGCAGGGGCGCGTTTTCTCCGCTCATCCATTTGCCCATTTCGTCTCCGTCCAGTGCGAGGATGGCGATATATGGGTTATTGGGATTGTAGTTTCTTTCAGCAATTTTTTCAGTGTCTTTCACATGCAGGGTGTCAATCAACTCGCGGTCCGAAAAACCAAGTCTTTGATTCAGAAAGCCGGTTTCGGAGCGGCACCAGAGGCGTTTGATGATGCTCATGGCCCCCAGGCCGGAGTTTTCTTTTTCAAAAACCTTGTCGTTTTGAAGGGCAGTCCACAGTTCTCGTCCGCCAACAATCTCTTCGCGACCGTTGAGGGGGTCTTTGGGGGAATCCTCCTGATGCGCGTCGGTGTCATATGCGGAAAATTCACGCGTATTGCGGCGCGCGGCAAGGGCATAATCACTCAGAGCCACATACACGGGCCAGTGAAGCCCCTGTTGTGAACCGGGTTTGTCGCTGTAAGGCGTTCCTTTGCCGAGTTCGATGATTTTTTCGAGATTCAGGATGGGAGCAGGGTCTTCCTGTCGAATTTTTTTCCACATGTCCCGCGCAGTTTCCGGTTGATTCCAAGGCATGACCTGCCAGGTGATCTGCGGCCAGAGTTCCACCTGGCGGTCGAAGCGTTTCCGAACATCGGAAGAGAGGGGGTATCCGTTTTCCGAAGCTCGGAAATCGAATTGCTTCCATACGGTTTCGGAAATTTTCTTGAGTTCGCCGATAAAAGCGGCTTTGGCCGCTTTGGCGATCTCCTCGACGCGGTCTGCGGGCACCACGGCGAGAAAGCGGTTGGGGATGGTGGGGGCGGTGAGGCGTTGGGCTTCGGTTTTGGCTCCGTCCGGAAACATTCGGCTCCAGAGGGAGTCTTTGCCGAAACGAATTTTGTCCCACATGGGCTTGTTCATCACGTCCAGCAGCGGAAGGCCGCGCAGGGCGGGAAAGATCACGCTGTCGGGGCCGGCTTGTGTTGCCACCTCGTGCAGGGCGCTGGCCATGAGCCATGAAAGCAGGTAGCTGCCGCTCCACAGATCGCGGGTGCTGCGGGCCTCGGAAATAAAACTTTGCACGGGGCCGGCCTGAAACATGAGAAAAGCGGGTTTTAATTCCCGACCTACGCGGCAAGTCTCCAAGGCCGAAACGGTGCTGTTGTGGTTCCAAATGGTGTGGTCAGGGATGCGTGTGTCGGCAGGAAGAAACGCAAGACGGGGGTCCTGTAGCGCTGCCTGCTCGGGCCAGCGTCGCCAGAGCAACCAGAACTTCTCCTGCCAAGAGTCGACACCCTGAATTCCATCGCCGGTGAAGGATTTATTGGCTTCCTCTTCCGCTACAGCCGCGCCCGCAAACGGTTTATCCATTTGCAGATCCTCCCCTCCGAAAGGATGTCGGAAAGGCGAATCCTTTCCACCTGTAAAATCGGAGCGGAAGACCGAGTGATGGGGAAATGGGAAGCGGTCCGCGGAGGCGGCCACATGGTCGGCCGCATGTTCCGGGAAATCCTTGTGTGTAAGGCCGAAATTCCGCATGAGACTTTCCGATGCAAAATAATGTCCGGCAATGTCAAAGGCTTTGCCCGGCGGATCGTGGAGCCAGGCAGCAAGTTTCAATTTCCAGGTTTCTTCAGTCATGGTTTCTCTTTCGTTCAGGTGGCGATAAGGGGGTTATCTCATAGAATGTCAATTGAAGGCAACTGGATTGACGTCAATTGACGTCAAGAAATCTCTAAGCCTTCGGGCGGCCATTGCGGCGGGGGAGGGTCGCCTCTGAATTTTGGCAGGATTCGTTGAATTTCCGGCAAAGAAATGTGGGCCGCCTGCAATTTGCGGCGGACGCGTTCCGCAGCCTTCCGGCAGTCTTCGGGATCGAGGTTGTCAGCGAATTCTTTCCATGTTGCCGGAAAGAGTTTGCGTGTCCACAGTTGTTCCAACACCTGGACATCCATTTCGCTGAGTTTGATTTCGTTTTCATCCGCGATTAGTCTTTTTTCAGATCTTAAAAGTGTTACCGGGCTCACATACTCTGGATTCATGATATTCTGAAAAGACCTCACCATCTCTGAAAAAGAGGCGGTGCTTTTCCCCCAGTACGCATTGTACAGACGTTGAAGAGGAATAAACGGCATGTCGATCAAGGTGATCGGGACATTTTCTCCGGGTACGCTGTCACCTTCGGGTGTAAGATGGTGTTTCACCTGTCCTGGATAGAGAAACGGCGGTTTCAAGGGGCGGTCGTACGGGGAGGGAACATGCACATGTACCATGCGGTCGCAGGGGCGGCCGAGCAGCGTCATGCAGGTGGTCAGTAGCGAAGTCATGCTTTTGCGGCCGCCGCTGATCGAGGCGATGACGCGGTTGTTTTCTTCCAGCACAAAACCTCTGACCCAGCGGAGCATCAAGTCGCCTGCGTCCTCCACATCCTCCCGTGATTGCAGGTCGACCAGTTCTTCCAGATTGTCGCGCGATGGAAACACATACAGCGTGGTCCGGGGCAAAGGCAGGTCGGCCTGGAATTCTTTGCGAAGCTTTTGAATAAGGGCGGGGAGGATTCTGGGGGCGAGCTGACGTTTGAGAATTTCACGTCCCCGCAGAGTGGTCAGAATCGAAATTTCGGAGGGGAACTGGTCCGGGGCGGTCCTGGCCAGTTCCCAAAGGGTTTCGGTCAGTACACCCGGGGATTCGCCGAGAATGGCCAGAAGAATGGTTTTCATTATAGGTGTCATCTTTCCGGGTGAGCGAAAACCCTCATGGATTTCAGGCCCAGAATTCCCATTTGCCGCTCATGAGGACGTAGAGGCCGAGGACGAGGTTGGTGACGACGTGGGCGATGCTGACGGCCCAGATGTCGCGGGTGCGGATATAATAGTAGCCGTAGACGAGGCCGCAGAGGAGGCCGACGAACCATTCGTTGTGGATGCTGGCGAACATGACGGCGGTGATCCAGAAGGCTTTGCGTTCGAAGACGCCGGGGTCGACGGAGAGGAAATCCTCTTTCTGCACCCAGCGGTAGAGCCAGCCGCGCCAGAAGAATTCTTCGATAACCGCGATGACAAAGGCGGAGCCTCCGAGGCGGGTGAGGGCGAAGAACCAGCCCTCCATGTCGGGAGCGTAGCGGACGCGGTCAAGCGGCGGGGTGAGTTCCCAGGGCATGAGGATGCCGTAGGTCATGTAGAGACGGTGGGCGGTTTCGAAGCGGGCAAAGAAGTCAGTTTGCGGAAAGACCCAGAAGGCGAAGACAAAAAGGCCGACCCCGACTGCGGGCAGAATATTGCGGGGGTTGAGGCGGGGGTAGTTCCAGGTCCAGGGTTTGAGGTAGAGGAAAAGCGCGAGGCAGACGAAGGTGCGGACGGCGTATTTCCAGCCGGCGGGATCGCCGAGGAGGCCCATGATGAAGATCCAGGCGACGAAAGGAACGAGATGGGAGATCCACGCGTTGCGGTGTTCCTCGGGAATGGCTGCGGGGACAGATTCGGGGCTCATGCGTTCTCCAAAAAACGTTGGGTGAGGCCTGCATAGGCGTCGATGCGGCGGTCGCGGAAGAAGGGCCACATGCGGCGGTGGTCTTCGAGGGCTTTGAGGTCGCAGTCGGCGAGGAGAATCTCCTCGCGGTCTGTGGCTCCTTCGGCGAGGAGGGTGCCGGTGTAGTCGGAGACGAAGCTGGTGCCCCAGAATTCGGTTTGGCCCTCGGTTCCGGTGCGGTTGACGGCGGCGTAGTAGCAGCCGTTGGCGACGGCGTGGCCCTGCTGGACGCGGAGCCAGGCGTTGCGCTGGGCTTCGCCGAGGGTCGGTTTTTCTTCGGGCAGCCAGCCGATGGCGGTGGGGCAGAAGATGATCTCCGCGCCCTGCATGGCGGTGAGGCGGGCGGATTCGGGGTACCACTGGTCCCAGCAGATGATGACCCCGATGCGGCCGAAGGCGCAGTCCCAGGCGCGGAAGCCGAGGTCACCGGGGGTGAAATAGAATTTCTCCTCGAAACCGGGATCCTGGGGGATGTGCATTTTGCGGTAGCGGCCGAGGAGGGCGCCGTCGGCGTCGAGAATCGCGGCGGTGTTGTGATAAAGACCGGCGGCGCGTTTCTCGAAAAGCGAGAGGATGAGGGTGACACCGAGTTCTTTGGCGACGGACTGAAAGCGTTGCGTCGAGGGCCCGGGAATGGGTTCCGCGAGGTCGAAGAGGGCGGGATCCTGGGAGCGGCAGAAGTAGGGGGTGGTGAAGAGTTCCTGGGTGCAGAGAACCTGCGCGCCCTGCGCGGCGGCTTCGCGGATGAGTTCTTCGGTGCGGTCGAGCGCGGCGGGAGTGGTTTCCCGGGCGGCGGATTGGAGGCAGGCGATGCGGACGGATTGCATAAAGGCTTCTCAGAGGCGGACTTCAATGCCCTGGTTGCGGAGAAATTCTTTGGTTTCGCGGATGGTGAAGGTGCCGAAGTGGAAGATGCTGGCGGCGAGAACGGCGTCGGCTTTGCCGAGAGTGAGGGCGTCGGCGAGGTGCTGAAGGGTGCCGGCGCCGCCGGAGGCGATGACGGGCACGCCCACGGCTTCGGCGACGGTGCGGGTGAGTTCGAGATCGTAGCCGTCCTTGGTGCCGTCGGCGTCCATGCTGGTGAGCAGGATTTCTCCGGCACCGCGTTCAACCACTTCGCGGGCCCAGGCGACGGCGTCGCGTTCGGTGGGTTTGCGGCCGCCGTGGGTGTAGACGGTCCATCCGCCCCGGTCATTGCGGCGGGCGTCGATGGCGACGACGATGCATTGGCAGCCATAAAAGGCGGCGGCCTCGTCGATGATGCCCGGATCGAGGAGGGCGGCGGTGTTGATGGAGACCTTGTCGGCGCCGGCGTTGAGCATGCGGCGGACATCGGCGGCGGAGCGGATGCCGCCGCCGACGGTCATGGGCATGAACACCTGTTCGCCGACGCGCCGGACGAGATCGACAACGGTGTCGCGGGCCTCGTGGGAGGCGGTGATATCGAGAAAGGTGAGTTCGTCGGCGCCCTGGGCCTCATAGGCGGAGGCCTGCTCCACGGGGTCGCCGGCGTCGATGAGATCCACAAAATTGACGCCCTTGACGACGCGGCCGTTGGAGATGTCGAGACAGGGAATGATACGTTTGGCAAGCATGAGGATGGTTTAAGACGGGAAAGCCCGGATGGCAATCACGGGCTTTGGAAAATTTCAGGGATTAAAGTAAACCGGAAGGAGAATGGCAACAGTGTATCGGAGGGTCCCCCCCTTTGTCTTCGATTCCGGGTAATGTTTCAGGGCCTCGCGCGATTAGGCGGTATGACAGCTTATGTGACGTTAGAGCATGTGTCGAAATCGTATGGTGACCGCGAGGTGCTTGCGGGCGTGTCGCTGGTGATCTCCGCCGGAGAGCGGGTGGCGCTGATGGGGCCTTCTGGCTCGGGTAAAAGTACCCTGCTGAATTGTTTGGGGGGCATTGACCGCTTCGACCGCGGTGTCATCCGGATCGGGGATGTGGACCTGGGTTCGGCGTCCGGGGAGGCTCTGACCCGTCTGCGCCGCAAACAGATTGCGACGGTGTTTCAGTTTTTTCACCTGTTGCCGACCTTGTCGGTTCTGGAAAATGCGGCCTTTCCGCTGTTACTGAACGGGATCCCGGAAAAAGAGGCGCTGGCCAAAGGGCGCGAGTGGATGGAGCGGACGGGATTGACCCACCGGATGACGGCATATCCGGATCAGTTGAGCGGCGGCGAAATGCAGCGCTGCGCCATCGCCCGGGCACTGGCGGCGGGTCCGAAGTTGTTGCTGGCCGATGAGCCGACCGGGAATCTGGATTCGTCCACCGGCGATAAAATTCTGGATTTGCTGGAAACCCTGACCCGCGAGCAGGGGATCACGCTGGTGATGGTGACGCACAGTGAGACAGCGACCCGGATTTGTGACCGGACGGTGCACATGCTGGACGGCAAGGTGGTGGAGCCGGTGACCGCATGACGGGAGGGGCGGCTCTGTTTTGGCGGTACTTCACTCTGCGGCACTGGCGCCGTTCGCCGGGGAGTCACGCGGTGCTGGTGGTGCTGTTGGGGGTCGGCGTGGCGGCATTCCTGGGCATTCGGCTGGCGAACCGCTCCGCGACCGCTGGATTTGAGGTGTTCACCGAAACGCTGGGGGCCGGGGCTCCGGTCACGGTGGAATCCGCGGCGGGCGCGATCCCGGTGGATCAATTGCGCGGGATCCGCGCTGCCTTCGGTGTGCGGTCGGTGGTCCTGCTGCCTTCGGTGCAGACATCGGTTCGGTTGGGCGACGGATCGGTGGATTTGGTGGGGATTGATGTGGTGGCGGTGCGGAATCTGCCGGAGGCGGCGGGCGATGACGGGAGTCTGGTGCCCCGGACGGATGCGGAATCGGCGGTGTTTCAGGATGCGCTGCGCGGAGAGCCGGTGTTGCTGATCAGTCCCACCGCCGCGCGCCGCTTTGGATTGTCGGTGGGCGATGCGCTGACGCTGGGTTCGGATTCGGGGGCGTTTGCCTGGCGGGTGGGGTTTATTTTGCCGGAGGCGTTGGACCGGGGGGCGGCCATTTTTCTGGGGGATCTCCGCACGGTTCAGGAGCGGACCGGCCGCGAGAAATCTGTGGACCGGGTGGATGTGTTTCCGATGCCGGGGGTGGACATGGGCGAATCGGTACGGACCGCGGTGCAGGCCGCCCTTCCGCCGGGACTTCTTCTGAGCACGCCGGGCGAGCGGCAGTCGGTTTCGCAAACCTTGTCGGCGGCGTTTCGGATGAATCTTTCGGCCTTGTCGCTGCTGGCGCTGCTGGTGAGTTTGTATCTGATTTTGCAGTCGCTGGACGCGGCGGTGGTGCGGCGGCGGGAGGAGATCGCGGTGCTGCGGTCGCTCGGGGTTCGGGCGGAACAGATCAAGGCCGCCTGGATGCTGGAGGCGCTGACCCTGGGGATCGCGGGCAGTGCGGTCGGAATTCTGATGGGGGTTCTGCTGGCGCGGGTGAGTGTGGGGGCGGTCACGGAGACGCTGGGCAATCTCTATGTGCAGGGGCTGAGCCGCGGCGCGCTATGGTCCGGACGTGAGGTGTTGACGGCCTTCGGGCTGGGGGTGGGCGCGAGTCTGCTGGCGGGCTGGCTTCCGGCCCGTGATGCGGCCATGACCCCGCCGGCGCAGTCGCTGGGTCGGGGCGGGAGATCCTTGCCGATTCAGTTGCTGGATCATCCCCTCTACGCGGTGTTGGCACTGGGCGTGGGCGCGGTTTTTCTTCGCTTCCCGCCGTTGGTGCTGGCGGGCGGGGTGCGGTTTCCGTTGTTCGGCTATTTGGGAGCGACCGCCTTCGCAGTGGGGATGTCGATTCTGGTGTGCCTGCTGCCGCCCCGGGTGGCGAAGGGGGTGCAGAACCTGCGGCGCGAGGATGCGATGCTGCGCCTGGCGGCCTCCCAATTGCGGCGCTTGTCGGGACGGCATAAACTGGCGCTGGCGGGGCTGATGATCGCCACCGCGATGGCCGGCGGGATTTCCCTGCTGGTGCACAGCTTCCGGGGAACGGTTACGCAATGGCTGGACGGTCAGTTGGAGGCGGATTTGTTTATTTCGGCCAGGGGGTTTCAGCATCCGGGCAGTCCGGTGCGGATTCCGACAGAGAGCCGGGATCTGCTGCTGCGCCACGCCTCGGTGGCGGATGCGGAATATGCGCTGATGCAACGGATTCGGTATCAGGATCAATCAGCAGTGCTGGTGGGGCTTTCTGCGCGGCGGGAGGGCTCGGAGCGGATATGGCTTCACCGGCCCGCAGACGGGCTGGCGGTGTTGCGGGAACGCGGAGAGCGGGTGCCGGTGTTGGTGAGTGAACCCTGGCTGCGGCGTTTCGGAACCGGGGTGGGGGATGTCGTGCGGATCGAGGCCGGGGGACGCACCCTTGAGGGCATCATCCGCGGGGTCTTCGCGGATTATGCCAATGAACACGGCTCGGTGGTGGCGGATGCGGGGGTTGTGGCGGCGTTTCTGGGAGAGGACCGCACCGCGACGCTGGGACTGTTTTTACGGAACGACGAGGATGTGCGGGCGGTGCGGGATGAACTCCAGACGGCATTCCCGGCCTTGAACGTTCGCGATCAGCGGGCGCTTCGGGAGGAGGTGTTCACGATTTTTCAACAGACCTTTTCGGTAACCGCCGCCCTGAAATTCATCGGGGTTGCGGTGGCGGTGGCGGGATTGCTGCTTTCGCAGATCAGTCTTTTTCTGGAGCGGCGCAGTGAATTGCGGGTCCTCAAAGAGCTGGGCTGCGGCCGGCGGGAACTTATGGCCGCCGGGGCGTGGGAAAGCGGCATTCTCGCTCTCACCGGCGGGACGTCGGGCTTGTTGACTTCGCTGGGCCTGGGATGGATTCTGATTTATGTGATCAACAGGCAGGCCTTCGGTTGGACGCTTCGCTATGCGGTGCCTTTGGGGTCCTTTCTTGCTTTTCTGATCGCGATCGTTTTCGCCGGTGCGCTGGCGGGCGGCATCTCAGGACATAAAGCGGCAAGCCTGCCGGTGGAGAATGAAGAATGAAAATTACAGTGATCGTTTTGTTGCTGTTGTGTCCGTGGGCCCGGGCGGAAACGGTGCCGCCTTTCACCCCCGACGGATTTCGCGTGCCGCAGCCGGGGCAGGTGCTGGATTTCCCCCGCAATCACGGGAGTCATCCGGATTTTCGTCTGGAATGGTGGTATGTCACCGGGCACCTGACCGACGATCAGGGAGCGTCGCACGGCTTTCAATTGACGTTTTTCCGGAATGCGCTGCGGCCGTTTCCCGAGCAGCAGGACGACGGGGAGGCGTTCGGCCGGGATCAGTTGCACATGGCGCACAGCGCCTGGGTGGAGGTGGACGCGGACCGGTTTCATTCCGAGGAGCGTCTGGCGCGCGGCGGCTGGGACGCGGGGGCGTCGGTGACCGGCCTGAATCTGTTTCAGGGCAATTGGCGGCTGGCGGCGAGGACTGGCGACGCGAACCCGGTGATGGACGCGTTTTTCACAGTGGATACGGGGCCGAGGGCCCTGCTGACGCTGGAGCCGGAGAAGCCCTTTGTCCGGTTTGGCGAGAACGGGGTGGAGCGCAAAGGCAAAGATCCCACGGCGGCGAGTTTGTATATCACCTGGCCGCGGCTGAAGGTGACCGGGCTGATTGAGATTGAAGGTCAGCCGCGGCGGGTCCTGGGCACCGCCTGGATGGACCATGAGATCAGCAGCAGTCAGTTGGAGGCGGGCCAGGCGGGCTGGGACTGGGCCAGTATTCATTTGGACGACGGCCGGGAAATCATGATGTATATTCTGCGGAGGGATGACGGCAGCAAAGACCCGTACAGCGTACTGTATTGGATCGACCGCGAAGGGGGGCTGACCCTGGTGCGTCCAGCGGATTTCCGGTGGCGGGCGGCGCGGACCTGGACCAGTCCGGCAAGCGGCGGCACCTATCCGATCGACTGGCTGCTGGCGGTGCGTGATCCCGAAAGCGGGGAGGCGGTGCGTCTGCGGGTCCGGCCACTTCGGGACGCGCAGGAGCACAGCGGGGCTCTCAGTGGTATTCCGTATTGGGAAGGCGCTTGTGTGGTGGAGCGCGATGGACGGGTTGTCGGACGGGCGTATGTGGAACTCACCGGATACGCAAAAGCGCTTGAGGCGGTCAGAGGAAGATAGCGTGGCTGTGGGGCAGGGGGCCTGAAGGCAGGGACAGGTCTTGCACGGAGGCAAAGGGACACAGCCAAAGGGACACAGGGGAATGAATTGAAAATAGCGAAAAAAACTGAATGATTTTGCGAAAAATAACTTTTTTTGAACATTTTTCTTGCGGGATTGAAAAAGTCTGTGGTATTTTTAAATCGTTTTAATAACTCAAACCCCCTCGTGAGAGAAGGAGATGCTGATGAATAAGAACATGATGTGCGCAGCGGTGATGGTGACCAGCTTGGTTTTGGCTGGGAATGTTTTTGGGGCTTCAGGTTACTTCAATAATGCATATGTTGTCATTAATGATGGAACCGGTAACACCTTTCACCAAATCACACAACCAGCCAATGATCTCCTGAATGCCAATCAGGGATTTAACCTGACACCGGACGGCGTGAATCCTTCATTCAGTGTGAATCTGGGAGAATTTGACTTGAGCACCGATTCGCTGATTCTGAATGGATTTGAAATTAATACATTTAACGCTGACGGAGATAATATTACGAATGCAATTCTTTGGTATCGTGTTACCAAAGATGGAGATACGCCTGGCAGCTTTTCATCCATAGAGTTGACGAGCCCGAACTCAATATCAGGAAATGACAAATTTTGGCAGATTACCAATGCTAATTCTAATCTTTTGAGTGGTTTGGACATCGGAGATTATTCGCTGGATGTATATTTCCGTCACAATGCAACATTTACCGGCGGCGGCGGCGGAACCTTTGAAATGGGGAACTGGAGTCCGTCAAACAATCCCACCGCAACCTTCACTGTCATCCCCGAGCCCTCGTCCATCATTATGATGGGGTTGGCGGGACTGGCGGCGGGCGGACTGACGGTGCTGAAGCGCCGGAAACGCGCGTAAGCGTTTAGTTGATTGCCCCGGCGGATGTTGTCCGCCGGGGTTTGTTTGCGTTTTGAATCAGAACGTTTGAATGGAGACAATCATGAAAAAAACAGCACAATGGATTTTAGGATTCGCGATGATTTCGGGGATGGTGTCGGGGCAGATTGCGTTTGACAGCGCGGGGAATTATGAAGCCTGGGGGGACGGAATGAATAATGGCGACGGGTTCCTGGCCTGGGCGATCAGTTCCGGTGGTGGAGATTCCGGTTTTGCGGGTGTGTTTCTTGGAGATTCCACGGACGGTGCCGGTGACATCAATTCCGATGGGCAGTCTTTTGGATTGTTCGCCAACCAGGACCCGGGTGCATTTGTGAATGCGGACCGGGGATTTGAAACGGCACTGACGGTGGGGGATGTGTTCTCGTTTGATCTGGCATTGAACTTTGACAACGGCAACAAGGGGTTCAATCTCTTCGCCGGGACTCAGGGTGAAGTGTTTAATTTCAATGTCGGCAGTGGAGGGGGCGTTTCAAGCAATAATGCGACGCTGAACCACGGGGTCGAAGCGGGGTATGACTATGGCGGCAATGACGCGGTGCTCAACTTTTCCTTTGGTGTTCTTTCCGCCGAAGTTGTGAGTTATTCCATCAGCCGCAGTTCCGCGCAAGGGAATCAGGGGGTGTTGTTCTCAGGAACGGTTTCCAATTTATTCGACGCGGTCTCAGGATTCCGGTTCTACAATTCCGCAACAGATAACGGTGACGCGCAGAACAACCTTTATTTTAACAACCTGCAGGTTGTTCCCGAGCCCGGGACGGCGTTGTTGCTGGTGGGCGGTCTGGGGATGCTGGCCTGGCTGCGGCGTCGGCGGGGGTGAAGGAGCGGGAGGTGCATGGGGGGATGGATCGGACAAATCAGGACACCTCTGACACCTCTGACGCGTGCTTGGGCACGGTTGCCTCGGACAAATCAGGACACCTCTGACACCTCAGACGCGTGCTTGGGCACGGTTGCCTCGGACACATCAGGACACCTTAGACGCTTCTGAACGGTTGGAGGGGATGAGGTTGTTAGGACGTTGTGCCAAGCATGGTGTTTACGGCCCGTCGGAAACCCCGGCGGGCTTTTGTTTGCGTTTTTATTTAACATTTCCCGGTTTCTGCTGTAGGTTTATTCAAACGTTTGAAAGTTTTGGAGGCAATACCATGCGCAAATTACCATTGATGTGGACTTTTTTTATTTTATGGACCCTGCTTGCAGGGTTGTTTGCGCGTGCGGAGGTGATTCTTCAGTATTTTCAAATGCCCTGGCGGTCGATGACGCAGAAGATGCCGGAGCTGGCGGAGGCGGGGTATACGGCGCTGTGGCTGCCGCCTCCGACGAAGGCGAGCGGCGGGCTGTCGGTGGGTTACGACTTGTGGGATCCGTTTGATCTGGGCAACAAGGATCAGCGGGGCGGGGTGCGCACGTTCTACGGCACCAAAGAAGAATTGCTGGAGATGATGGAGACCGCGCACCGTTTCGGGATCCGGGTGTATTTTGACAATATTATGAACCACCGGGCCTTTGACGTGCCGGGGTTCAATGAGAGCACGCCGATCGATATTTATCCGGGGATGCGCCCGGAGGATTTTCATTTGCGGGTGACCGAGGACGGTTTTTACCGGAAATGGGACAACACCCGGAACTGGAACGACGAGTGGCAGGTGCTGCATCTGGGGCTGTCGGATTTGATTGATATCGCCCACGAGGCGGGCATGGGCGGGTGGAACCACAATTTCGGGCCGACCGAAGGCTCACACCATCCGGGGATCTCTTTCGTGCGGCATCCCGAGAATCCCGACTATTACGATTATGCGCCGAACGGGGATTTTGTGGGTTTCGGCAATGTG
Organism: Verrucomicrobiota bacterium; assembly: GCA_020831625.1. GTDB lineage: Bacteria > Verrucomicrobiota > Kiritimatiellia > SS1-B-03-39 > UBA6053 > PXAS01. The sequence goes on from JAFIGD010000028.1 coordinate 21,553, forward strand.
ACCCAGGAGATGCTGGACAACAACCCCGGGGCCTACACCGAGAACGTGAACGCGTATCTGATGCGGGCGGTGCGCTGGAAAATGGCGGTGACCCGCGCGGACGGTCTGCGGCTGGACGCGGTGAAGCATGTGCCGGCAATTTTTTTCGGGGCAATGCCGAATGAGGATCAGTTTGTGGGCTATACCGGCAATATTCAGTTGTCGTTCATGCGGACGCGGGGATTTGATCCCGGGTCGAACCCGCGTGAAAGCCTGTTTGACATCAACAAGCCCCGCAACAGCGCCATGATTTTTGGAGAGCATCTTGGCACCCCGCCCGCGTTTGAGCCTTACATTGACCGGGGCATGCGGTTGAAGGACGCGCCGCTGCGGGACAGTCTGAACGGATTTTTGGGACAACCCTGGGGAAACCTTTCCGGGATGGATCAGCCGGGCTTCAGCGGTCATCCGGCGTTTAATCAGCACACAGGGGTGAGCTTTCCGCACAGTCACGACAGCGATTTCGCGAGTGCCCGCGAGTTGCAGTACGCCTACATCATGACCCGGGAAGGGTTGCCGATCGTGTACACGGACGGGTATTTCAAGGCGGGCACGCTGCAGGACAGCGGCGGAGCCTTTCCGCGTCACGCAAACACGAATTTTCTGGGACAGTTTAATGATCCGCGGCTGCCGAATCTGGCCTATATCCGCGAGCATTTCGCGCGGGGCGGTCAGCTGGCCCACTGGTCCGACAACGACGTGGTGGCGTATTCGCGGATCGACAAGCGGGACAGCGGCTGGGGTCAGCGGAATATTGGTGACGGCGACGGGTTCACGATGCTGTTCATGATGAATGACAATTATGCCGACGGACAGGCGCGCGCGATTGGCCCGCTTCCGATTGCGGCCACGTCCGGCGGGTCCGACACCTGGCTGGTGAATTATTCGACCTATGGCGGGCCGTTTGGTGTCTGGGCTTCGCAAATTGCAAATGGCGAGGTGATCATCCCACCGGGCGGCTATCTGATTTTCTCCTTCCGCACCCCGGAGGGCTCCAGTCTTTGGGGTGGGAATGAAATCCGCATTTACCAGGACGGGGAAGAGCCGGACACGGTGCGGGTGACGCGGCGGGACGGTCCCAACGGTGACGCGTCGTTCAATCCCTACGGATTGCCCAACCGCGGGTTTCCCGACGGGGACACTCCGGAACCGTTCCGGTATCAGATGAGCGTGCCCCGGATCACCTCGGGCGAAAATCTCCGCTTTGTGGCCCGGGCCAACGGGCTGACGGAAAACGTGATGATGAAACTCAACGGAGGGATTGATCTGAATTCGCAGATGGACATGGGGGTGACCGATGTGATTGGAAACCGCGACAATCCGCCCGGGGCGACGAACGACACCTTTCTGGGATGGGAGCAGGCGAGATTTGTGCACCGTCAGCACGCGGAGAAATTTGCGGCGGCGGACAGCACCCGCAATCAGATCGGTTCCGCCGGGGCGGAAACCTATCACTGGAACGGCGGAACGGATTTCACCATCGTGCAGGGGCCTGATGGGGCGAATCCTGAACCATTTAATAATTTCGGCGGAACAAGGGCCTCGTTTATTTTTCATAATCCGGCCGGGGATGTGGGCGGAAACGATCCGGGGCATCCGGGAGAGGACGACAAACAGTTTGAAGAAGGTGCGGAGGCGATCACCCTTTGGGCCAAAACCAACTCCGTGGGCGGCGGTTTCCGCATGGTTGTGTACTATACGATGGACGGAACGAACCCCGAAGGAGCGGGCGGCGAGGGATTGGGGTCCACCCGCGCGGTGGCGATGAGCTACAGCCATGACGAGAGCGGCGACGACTGGTGGGGCACAGCCACGCTGCCGCTGCCGGAATCCGGTGAACAGCTTCGCTACAAAATCGGGATTTTCCGGGATGAAGTCGGCGGCTTTCCGGTCTCTTCAAATTTTCCCACTGACCCGGATACCATCAGTTTTTCGCAGTCGATGCTGACCGTGTTTGAGGTGGACGGATTCGACGCCACCACCATCGAATATTTCCCCCACAACGACTGGGCGACGGACACGGTGCGGACCGGTTTGCAGGAGGGCATGAATTTCATTCAGGCGCGGGCGTTCTTGAACCGTTCCAACGGCGCGGCGTTGTACAACACCTTCAAACAGACTTTTTATCTGGATTTGGAGCGGCCGACCGGTGAGGTGGTGTTTCCGGCGGAGAACGATACCCTTTCTGATCAGGAATACGGTGTGGTGGTGCGCACCGACCGGACGGTGACCGAGGTCTGGTTCAACATTGTGGATTCGGAGGCCGGCAATGATGACGAAGTTACCGGCATGCTGAACGGAAACGGGCTGGGCGAAGATGAGGAGAGCAGTTGGGTTCGAGCGATTGAGACGCGGACGCCGAGTTTGGATGTTAACAGTGCGTATCCCCGCGAATGGCGCTTCAGTTACCGCAATATTCCCGACGACGGTTCGGCCACGATCCGGGTGCGGCTGGTGGAGCTGAGTTCCACGCCGAGGGAGGAATGGACCGACACGATGTCGGATGTGGACGGACATTTCACCACGTTGGAACGGACCGTGGACACCCGCGGTCCGGTGCAGCGCCTGTTTGCGGCCTGGCCGCAGAACGACGGGGATCTGGTGGGGGAAGGGTACGGGTTCAAGGCCTATTTCACCCAGGCGATGGCCGACGGCACGAATGAAGAGGAGCTGATTGAGCGCTTCACGATTTTCATCAACGGCAGTGCTCTGGGAAGATCGGACTACAGTATTGTGTATGGTGAGACATCCGACTACCACGCGCTGGCGTATGATTTGCCGAACCTGTTTGACGGCGATCCAGAAACGCTGCATGAAATCGAGGTGCGGTACAGTCACGACGGCGTGGTGCTGGAGGCCACCCGGCTGGTGCGGGCGGTGCCGACCCCGATTCCGCCGAATGTGGTGATTGTCGATCCGGAGCAGTTCGATTCCAACGGGCGGCAGACCGAGATTATTCTGCCGGATGTGGCGAGTCCGACGCCGGAGGACCGCCAGTACCTTGTTCGGGTGGACACCGACATCTCGATTGAACATGTGTGGATCGAGTTCGCGAACGATGCGGGGACGGTCACCCAGCAGGGAAGTCCGGTCACCAGCGGCTCCAACCGGACCTGGACCTTTGTGTGGTCGGACATGGAGCCAGGCACCTATACCTTTACCGCCTACGGCAGCGAAACCGAAGGCGGGCCGGCTCTGAACAGTTCCATGCGGACGATTCCGGTGCGGTTCCGTCAGATGGCGGACGCGGACAGCAGCGGCGATTCCGATAACGACGGACTGCCGGATGACTGGGAAATCACGCAGCGGCCGCTGCCGGAGACCGACAGTGAGGGGTGGAATAACGGCGATGTGCATGTGTGGATGATGAGCGGGCGGACGAATCCGCTGATGCCGGTGACCGACGGCGGCGGGCTGCCCGACGGGCTGCAGGTCGGGCTGACGGGGCCGATTGATCCCGCCGCAACCGACATCACCGTCGACACCAACGGCGACGGCTTCCCGAATTTCATTCCCGATTTGGATCCGCCGATTTTCAATACGCTGGACAACAGTGGTCACCCCCGGTTCAACTTCAACCGTTCCCGCACTGATTTGATCGGCGGGTCGATGACCGATCCCTCCCGCGCCGACACCGACAACGACGGGCTGCGGGATTCGGAAGAGGATTTGAACCGCAACGGACGCGTGGACATCGGGCTGCTGGGTCCGGATGGTAAGGTCGAGGCCATTCTGATGCATCCGAACATCCCCACGGTCTACAACACTTCGCGGGTGGACCGGGAGGCGCTGCCGTCCAATGCGGTCTTCCTGGAAACCGATCCCAACAGCGCCGACACCATCGGCGACGGACTGCTGGACGGTCAGGCGGACCTCGCCCGCAACGGCCGGGTGAACCTGTATTTGCTTCATGAAAACGACAGTGTTGAGGTTCTGGATTATACCGACTGGAACAATCCGGATCACTTCGCATACAACCGGATGCCCAATGATTTGGATATTCTTTATTGGGACAACAACAATCCGCCGGCGCATATTCCGGACGCGTCGCAATACGATTTCGCTCCCATCCTGTCCCGCGCGGTGCATTGGGACGCGCTTTTCGCCGCGTACAACCGCGAGGGCACCGGCACCGCGCAGAGCGGTGGCTGGCCGAGGCTGCTGATCACGGAGACCGATCCGCTGGTGATCGACACGATTGGCGACGGGCTTCCCGATGGCTGGAAGGTCCGCTACGGACTCGATCCGCTGGATGACGGGGTGTACAACTGGCGCACCGGGGACGCGGGCGACCCGCGCAACGGTCCCGCAGGCGATCTGACCGGTGACGGGGTCACGAACCTGCAGCACTTCCTCGCCGGGACCGATCCGCGCATTGCGGTGACCGGTGTTGAGCCGCCCGAGGACAGCATCATTCTGGGGGCCGGGCCGGAAATCGGCGAGGTGAACGGCGTGACCCGCTTCGAGGAATTCATGGACTGGACCTGGGAGGATCTGCGGGCGCTGGACGCCTTTGAAGGCGGCGGCTCCAATCATCAGGGCGGGGACATTTATCCGGCCTTTGACGGATGGGACTCCTCCCGCGACATGACCGCGTTTTATGTGCGGGACGGCGGTCCTTCCTCTGCGGGCGGGGACGACCGGATCTATTTCCGCGTCGATTTCCATGATCTGCAGGCTTTCGCCGAGCAGGGGAATTTGGATCTGTACGTGGCAATCAATTTCGGAGATACCCAGAATCCGCTGGGCGAACGGGTGTTGCCCGACGAGGTGGACACGCTCACCGACATGCGCTGGCGCGCGGTGGTGGCCGTGTACGAGTCGGCATCGGGCACGGTGTATGTGGACACCGATCCGAACAATAACACCACCACGTTCGGTCAAAGCCTCACCGCAAACGGCGTGGTGTCCCGTCCGGACTATTTCATCGGAGCGTATTTCAACTCCGAACTCGACGCGGTGGAGTTCGCGATTGACCGGCAGGCGGTTCTCGACGCGGGCTGGCTGGGAGATCCGGCCCAGTTGCGCTATCAGGTTTATACCACCAAGAGCGGCACGCAGAACAGTCCGCAGGGCCCGGGGGACATCGGCGGGCGGAGCGATATCCGCGATTCGATTATGAACGATTTCATTGCCGAGAACCACTGGTTCGCGCAGCAGGGGCTTCAGGGTGCGGGCAGCGTGCTGAATCAGTGGATTCCGGGCGACGCCTGGGCGGGCCGGGTGAAGGTGGCGCTGGTGGTGCACGGGAATCAGTCCATCCGCCGCGGGCAGGAGATTCAGGATCTGATCAACAACGGTCAGGGTGCGGGGTATTTCCGGCCGCTGGACACGCATGAGGTCTACGGTGTGCCGTTGAACCTGCACATCACCCCGACGCTGGCGGCGGCGATTCAGTGGGCCGCGTCGGATGTGTCCTGGCGCGACGGCCCCGCCTTTAATGAACGGCTTGGCGGTCTGATCCGCGACGGCGTGGTCCAGTTGTTCGGCACCACGTTCTCGGATCATATTCTCGCGTATTTCGACAACAACTACAACGCCGACAACGTGGCGCTGGCGCACCGGATTCTCGAAGAGATTTATGATGTGGATATGAGCGGCGTTCAGGTGTTTTATCCGCCGGAACGGGTGCTGGACGACGGCGTGCTCGGGAAAATCCGCGATCTGGGCTTCAATTTCACCCTGGTGGATCAGATGATGCATATCCGTCACTGGTTCGGCCGCGAGGCGGCGCTGGGGACGGACGGGTACCGGATCAACAACATTCACGATGTGGGCACCTTTGCTCTCAACGACCGGGCGGGCAATGTAAAATTCGACATGCACGACAGCGGGGCGCCGATGGCGCTGCGGCGTCAGATGAACCGCATGGCCCGCAGCGGCACGCAGGATCAGGTGCTGGTGATTCACAGCGCCTGGGAGGATTTTCTGGATGCGGACAACGCGGCGGCGTATGACGCGCTGGTGCGCTGGATGGCGAACCGGCCCTGGGTGGAGATCGTGACCCTGGAGGACATTGCCGCCGGGGAGGTGGATTTGAGCCGGGACGGGCAGGGAGATTCCTGGTGGCAGATTGACCGCGGTTCTCCCGCGCTCGACAAAATCGCGCAGGAGTGGATCCATTTCGCGAGCCGGGAGGACTATGACAACTGGTATGTGGGGGAGGACGGGTTCCGGCAGGGGCTGGACGGATTCCGCTTCCAGCGCCGTCCGGGAGAGGATGTGGAAATGGATTACGGGATGCAGGCCGCGAATACCGGCATTGCCGGCGCGGCGTGGACCGCGGTGAACGGGATTCAGAACGAGGATCTTCGACTTCTCGCATCGGGCGTGCTTCACGCCTCGACGTTTATTACCGCGTTCCATGATCAACCGACGGTGGATCTGCGGAAGTTCAGTGACGGAAGTTATATTTTCCCCGACGGCGGCTTCCGGGAACTGGCCGCTTTCGCGCGGCACAATCAGGCCCAGACCCGCCGGGCGGCGATTTACGCCCGCGTGGATCAGTGGGCGGTGAATCCGCCTGCGACCACACAGACTGCAGCGGAGAACATTGATCTCGACGGCGAGAACGAGTACCTGCTTTACAACCACCGGCTTTTCGCGGTGATGGAGCGGACGGGCGGCCGCATGATCGCCGCCTGGATGCGGCATCCCGAGTCGGGGCGCGTTTTTCAGGTGGTGGGCAATCTCATGAACTACGCCGGATCGGACACCGAAGCGGTGGGAACCACGCACGCCTCCGCATACCGCACCTCGGCGCTGAACGACTGGTGGGCAGGCACTTCGGAGTATGTGAACGATGTGTACACGTTTGCGCCAACCTCCAACGGCTGGACGGCCACCTCGTCGGACGGCAACATCGTCAAAACCGTCACCCTGGCGGATGAGGCGGACACCTTTGAGGTGATCTATGATGTGGATTCCGCTCTGAACAGCGGCACGCTGTTCGTGCGCCACGGGTTGTCGCCGGATCTGTTCAGCCTTCTAATTCATGGTCAGAACCGGCTCAGCAGTGAAGAGCACGAGGCCGGGGTGATGACCCTGCGGCAGGGGCTGGCGAATGATTTCCAGGTGGTGTCCCGAATCGATACCGGCGATCTTAATGTGTCCTTCCAGACCAGTGCCTCCGATGTGCCCGACGGCGAGACGTTTACTACGGTGAACATGCGCAATCAGGCGCAGACGCATCAGGTGGAGCTGGAGGGGCAGGGGACGTTCGGTTTCACGATGTCGTTCAGTCTGGAGACCGGACCCTGGTTCGATTCGGACAGCGACGGACTGCCGGACTGGTGGGAGGAGGAATACTTCGGCGGGCCGACCGCGGTGAGCGATCCTCAGGTGTTGGCCGCCAACGGCGTGAACACGATCATGCAGGCGTTTATTGCCGGGCTGGATCCGACCGATGCGCAGGCGCGTTTTGCCACGCCGATGCCGGAACCGCAGACCGGCGGCACGCAGAACGGAGTGCTGCTGCGGCTGCCGTTCGCGATTCAGGGACGGCGGTACACCATTTGGTACACGGATGATTTGATGGATCCCGAGTGGTTCATCGCCGCCGCGATCGAGGCCGCCGAACCGGAAGAGGAAACAGTCTGGCTGGATCAGGGGGATCAGAACCGCGACAATCCGCTGGATGTCGGCAAACGGTTCTATCATATCGAGGTTGAGTTGGCGCCGCCGGAGTGAGTGCGACGATGAAAGACCACGGATGCTTGGGGCAGGGTGTGGAGAGACCACGGATGAAAGACCACGGATGCTTGGGGCAGGGTGTGGAGAGACCACGGATTAACATGGATGAGGAACGGGGGGATAAACCACGGATAGCCTTGCCGGACCACGGATACGCCTTTCTTAATCATAATCGATTTCGTGCAGGCTGAGCTTGGTCGGCCGACCGCACGCATCTCATATTAGGACAGGATGGGCAATAAACACCGCGCATCGAGCTTGCTCGTTGCGCGGAAGTATCTCATACCGCTGGATAAGATGGGTTGCGCTCCACGAGCAAGCTCGAAGAGCGCATATTTTTTGAGGGGGGGCTGGACGTGGAATGAGATGATTGCGCCCTTTGTCCCGAGCAAGCTCGTAGGGCGCGGAAGAGACCACGGATAGAAGACCACGGATAAAGATTGGGGGAGTTCCAACGGATAGCTTGCGCCGGACAACGGATGAATGCGGGGAAAGAACCACGGATTGCCTTGCCGGACCACGGATGTTGCTTCTTAATCTTAATCTTAATCTTAATCTTAATCTTAATCTTAATCTTAATCGTAATCGATCCCAATCAAAAGGGCCTTAATTTTGAGGGACTTCGTGCAGGCTGAGCTTGCTCGGCCGACCGCACGCATCTCATTTCAGGACCGCATGGCCAAAAGACACCGCGCAGCGAGCTTGCTCGTTGCGCGGAATCATTTCATCTTTCTGACAGGATAAGATGGGTTGCGCTCCCCGAGCAAGCTCGGAAATCGCTTTTATTGGGGGGGAGCGGGCGGTTCGTGGTATGAAATGGTTGCGCTCCCCGAGCAAGCTCGGAGAGCGCGAAAGAGACCCCGGATAGAAGACCGCGAATGAAAATGGAGGAGTCCAAAACGGACGTGTGCGCCGAAGCCGGAGGCGTAGTTGCATGGCTTGCGCCGGACAACGGATGAATGCGGGAAGGAAACCCTGCAAATGGCCTTGCCGTCCCGCGAATGGGTATGGAGGAGTCTAAAACGGACGTGTGCGCCGAAGCCGGAGGCGTAGGTGCATGGCTTGCGCCGGACAGCGAATGGATATGGGGCAAAGGGGTGGCATCCCTCAGGATGCGCATTGTATGGTGAACAGGTCAAAGGGAGGAATGAAAGAGGGGGAGGAATGAAAGAGGGGTTTAAACAGGAGGCAGCAGAGAAAACAGAGCAAATTTAACGCATTTCCACTCTGCTCTCTGTTAACAGAAGTGGTTTCAGCAGCCACGCAGGAATTTTTAAACTCTCCCTTGACAAGTTCACCTCTTTCCGTGTAGATTATTAAAACGTTTGAATTTACCAGCCGGAGACACAGAATGAATACCAACCTTTTGAAGAAAATTGTACTAATCCCGTTGATGCTGTGGGCGGTGGTTTTGGGGCAGGTGGCGAATGTCTGGCATTTGCCCGCGACCTTTGAGGCGCAAATTGAAAGCACCATGCGGGCACCATTGTACGAGGTCAAAGACAATGATGTGTTGATTCACCAAGGCTTTTTCAAAGACGGCGGCTCGGGGGGGGACCAGATCGGAGGCGAAGTCAAGTATCGTGTGGTTTCCCGGGACGGAACGGAGGGAAGCTGGCAGTCGGTTGGGTTGGGTTTCGGCTCAGATGTGGGTGGAAACCAATATTGGAACGCTACCATTCCGACCTCCGATATCGATGCGAAGGATGTGATTGAGTATTATGTCGTCACAACATTTTCCGATCGTGACACGACGTATCTGTACGGTCCGGATATTGGAGGCAGCTCCACCACCGATGATGAAGAAACGGCGCAATCAAACCCCTTTTCCATCCGCAACCGTCCAGGCTGGATTTTTTACGGCAACAACCGGATTGTTTCCGGCAACACGATTCAAGTGAGGCTTCGGAGCGGGTATATCGGTCCAGATAATGATCCGGCCGGCCGCTGGTCCACACACGGAGCGATCTATTTCACCACCGACGGCACGGATCCGCAGGGTTCATTGGGCGTTGCCTCCGGCAGCACGACGGCGGTCGCGTTGATTGCGGACGGAACCGAACCGGACGGCAGCGGCAACGGGAATGCGCTCTGGTGGCAGGGGAGCATGGTGGACGTGCTGGATGGCCTGGAGTTCGGGGATGAGGTCCGTTATCGCATCGGTCTTTGGCACGAGGACACACTGGAAGAGAAGTTTGCCGATCATGCCGCCGGACCGGACAATCAGATATTCACGTTTCAAAACGGTATTCCCGGGAATCCGTCACTGGAAGTCAACGGCATCAATGCCGATTACGGGGTGTTGAATTTTTACATTGATGAGGTTCAGGATACGGAGTTTCCCGAGTTGAATATCACCCTGTATCCGGGAGAAAGCGCCACTCAGGTGGAGGTTTACACTAATCTCAACAACCGGGACCGGGCGCACCTGGATTACAACAACGACGGATATGAGGACGGAATCATTCCGGTCGACGGAAACACCATAACAGTTTCTGACACGGAGGCCTATTTTCAAGCCTACACGATGACACCGGACGGCCCCGGAACCTTTCGGTTGACCTTGCCGGTCAACAAAACCGGTGCCTACCGGCTGACGGCACGTTTTCGGGAGGATGAGAACGCTCCCTGGACCTGGCTGGGGGATTCCGGCTACCGCGATCTCGCGATTGTGGTGGCCCCCCGTATTGCCCGGGACATGATTATGTATGAGCTGCATGTGACCAATGCGAACGCGACCGGGCCCACGTTTGCCCAGCGTGGGACCTTTGAAGACCTGCATGATCCCAATAACGACCGCATCACCTTGACGTGGATGCGGGACATGGGGATCAACTGGATCTGGTTTCAGCCGTTTCATCCGCAGGGGCTGGACGGGAAAGACCTTGATCCGGTTACAGGTCAGGAATTTGACCCGGGCAGTCCGTATTCCATTCGGAATTTTTGGGAGATCAATCCGCTGTATACGCGGGAGTGGGATGACAGCCTTCCCGGCGCGATTACCCATCCCGACAATTTTTCCGCCGCGATGCAGGCGTTTCAGGATTTTGCGGTGGCTGCGGATGAGAAGGGCGTATACCTGATGCTCGATTTTCCGTTTAACCACACCGCCCCGGATGTGGTGCTGGCGGACAAGGGAATCGAGCTGTTCGCGCCCGAGGGGCATGACTGGCAGGCGGGAGATTTAATCCGGGACCGGGTTCCGGGGTTCTTTTCCACCGCCGGAGGCAGCGGACCCGCATACTCTGCACCCGCAAGCGGGCCGGGTGATATCGCGGTCGCACCCGACCGGAATGATTTTGGCAAGTGGACGGATGTGCGGGATGTGTTTTTCGGAAATTACGCCACGTTAGTGACGGGAAACCCCGATGCGGGCACCAGCCGGTCCGTTGTGCAGAACGAAGAGGATTGGATGGATTATGGATCCCTGCTGAACTCCCCGGACCAGGTCACGCTGAATGTCTGGCGCTATTTCGGTGAAGTGCTTCCGTATTGGATTGAGCAGTCCGGGCACCGCGGGAATAACGATGGAGATCCCTCCTGGGATCTGGAGACCCGGCTGGCGGAGGATGCCAGAGGGATTGACGGATTGCGCAAGGACTTCGGGCAGGGACTGCCCCCGCAGGCGATGGAGTATATCATCAACCGCACCCACAGTGTGAAATGGAACTTTGTCTTCATGAGTGAAAGTTTGGACGGCGGGGCGGTGACCTATCGCTCCAGCCGTCATTTCGCGGTGTTGAATGAAAATATCGTCTTTCCCTTGTCGGTGGCGAACACGGCGCCAGCCTATCGTCAGATTTTTGATGACCGCCGAAACGCGTACGGGCAAAGTCTGGTGTTGCTGAACAATCTCTCCCATGACGAGCGTCCGTATGACGATCCGTGGGAGGCGCTGATCCGGTATGCCACGGTCAGCACCAACGACGGATCGCCAATGATCATGTACGGTCAGGAAATCGGCGCGGCCGCCTTGGATGAGGGCAGCGGGATCGGATCCTGGGATCATTATGAGTTAAATTTCGGGAAAAACATTCCGCATTTTAAAAAATGGAATTCCATGCAGCCCCAGTGGAACGCCTGGGCGGATAATGAGCTGGGTGTTCGGTTTCTGCGTCCGGTGTACGCCGCGATCGGGCAGGCCCGGGAGTTCAGTCCGGCGCTGCGGTCGAGCAACCGCTGGTTTTTGAACCGTCATGCCGACGATGCGCCCCGGAACGAGATCTTCTCGGTGGCAAAGTATACAGAGCCCTTCACCCCACTGGCGCATCAGGATGTGGTGCTGGCGTTTACCAATCTGACCCGGAATTCCGGTCAATCGGACACCTTCGGGATCCCGGGCGCGCTGGCGGATCGTCTTGGCCTTGCGGATGGGCGGATCTATAACGTGCGGAATATCGCGGCGTATATCGGGGAGAACAATCAGTTCGCGGCGCGTCGGGATGTGGGGCTGTGGGGGGGCGGCAGGGACAGGACTGACATGATTGACAATGGGGTGTTTGTGTCGCTGAATCCGGTGCCCTCCATTAACAATGACCCTTGGACCGGAGCAAATGACACTCCGCTCGCCCCTTACGAGGCGCAGTTCCTGAAGGTCTATGATGTGACTCCGCCGCCGGGGGCGGCTTCCGCGCCAGCCACGCAGGATAATTTGACTTATTCCGCCACCGGCGAGCTGGTGATGACCTGGGACACCGACTTCGGGCCTCACGACAATGTGGCGGCGAATGAGGTGGTGATTCGGGATGACGAAAACAACGTGATTTTCGAAGGCGTGCTGGAAGGAGCGAACGCATTCGTGTGGGAGGTGCCCTCCGAACACTACGGCAAGACGGTCACGGTGCAGGTGACCCCGGTGTCGGTTGCCGGAATTTCCGCCGAGACCGCCAGCAGTGTCAGCAGCACGGTGGTGTTGCTGGATCCGGACGGAGACGAAGATAACAACGGGGTCAGCAATTTCGCTGAATACATCGCCGGCACGGATCCCTTTGACGCGGAGAGTGTGCTTCGCGCCGAAAACATCGCCGTGACCGGCTCGGTGTCGGCGGTGTCTTTGCAGGGGGTGGCCGGCCGCCGATACCGGCTGGAGTACAGCGAGGATTTTCTGGCGGGCGCGCCGGAACCGACCTGGCTGGACGCGTCCGGCTGGGTGGAGGTCAATGAGAACGGCCTCGTGGTGCTGGAGGATCTTGAAGAGGATCCGCCCAGCCGGATTTACCGCATTGTGGTGCAGCGCACCGAAATTTAAGTTTAATTCAAGATAAGGAATCAGATTCATGGCATCGAAACAACCGAAACCCGCGCCGTTTATTCACCCCGTCTCATTGGCCATTACCATCAGCCTGCTGTTCGCGTTCGGCTTCCTGTGGTTCACCCGGCAACCCGATTCCGGCGAAACGGCTCCGATGGAGCCGATTGTGATTGGGACTTCCGGGGTTGTGGACGATCGGACAAATCAGACGGATCAGACAAATCCGACTGATCAGACCGATCCGTCGGATCGGACGGATCAGTCGGATGTGGTGGCAGACGCGCCGGTTGTGCTTCCGCCGCGCCCGGATTTGTTGGACACCATTCTGCGGCCGGATCATCGGGAGATTCCGGGTATGGTGGCGACGAACTGGCTCTATTACCGCAATGACACCGGCGGTGAAATCCGCGTCGCGGGCTCCTGGGACGGATGGGAGGGGCGGTTTGCGTTGACGCCGGTCGCGCGGGGGCTGTACGCGTTTGATGTGAGCGGATTTGATGTGCCCTTCGGCCGCTATGAGTTTAAATTTATTGTGGACGGCCAGTGGGAGCCGGGCGAGAACCGTCTTTTGCATTTGAATGAGCACGGGCTGATTGAACGGCCGCCGCAGGTGATCGCGCAGGCCCTGATTGAAGAGGACCGGCTGATTCGTATCCGTCTGAACGAAATCCCGGAAGCGCGGGAGGATGTTTCGATTGAAATGGAGCCGGATTACGGCGTGGCCCGGTTGGAATGGGTGGAACCCGAAGTGGCGCCGCATGTGGTCGGATACCGCTTTGAAGATCATGATGTCGAGTTTGTCTTCTCGCCTGAAACTTACGGTCTTTCCGCCGATGCGGTGCAGTGGGTCAGTGTCGCGGGGGCGTTCAACGGATGGGATCCCAATACGGAACATACCCGGATGCGTCGCACGGAGGATGACGAGTGGACGGTGCGAATTCCCTACGCCTACATTGACGGCAAGATCACTGAAGAGCACATTTTCTTTAAATTTGTGGTGAACGGCGAGTGGATGAACCCGCCCGCGGACGCGCCGAATGCGCAGGTGCAGCCGGGTACGCCACACATGAACCTGACGCTGCCTCGGGGCGGGGCGGGACGGCCGGAACTGCTGATTCATACGGTGCGCGACATCGATCTGCGCGATCCGCCGGGGCTGATTTTCGACGGACTGCACGAGCGGCGTTTGCGCGCTCGCCCCAGTCCGGACACGATTCTGAACCGGTATGTTTCCGACAAGGCACTGGGTGCCACCCTGGACCGTGAAGCCGATGAGACGCATTTCCGGCTGTTCTCTCCGCGGGCGGTTCAGGTGGATCTGGGGCTGTTTGACGGACCCTATCACCGCACCGCCGATGATGTGGCGGTGGAGCCCGCGGAAATTCTGCCGATGACGCGGGACGGGGACGGCGTCTGGGAAATCGCGCTGGACGGTCTGCGGATTGGCCAATATTACGCCTTCCGGGTGTCGGGACCGCGCGGGGACGGGGAGGGGTTCAATCCGAACCGCTGGCTGGGCGATCCTTACGCGTTTGCGGTTTCGCTGGCGGAGGGCAACAGTATTGTCACGGATCTGAGCACGCCGCAGGCGCCATGGCGGGGATGGACGCCGGAGGCGCGCGCTTTGCGGATTCCCTGGGAGGACATGGTGATTTACGAGACCCATGTGCGTCACTTCACCTGGGACGATTCCTCGAAGGTTCAGGCGGATCTGCGCGGAAACTATCTCGGGTTTCTGGCCACAGAAGGCCTCGGCACCGGACTGGATCATCTGAAAGCGCTGGGGGTGAATGTGGTGCAGTTCATGCCGATTCATGAATTCCCGAACGGCTTCGAGGTTCGGCATGACTGGGGATACGCGACGGATTTCTTTTTCGCGCCGGAATCCTCCTTCGCGCAGAATCCCCGAGAGGGTTCTCAGGTGTGGGAGTTCCGTCACGTGGTGAACGAACTCAAGGAACACGGGTTCGCGGTGTTTCTGGACGTGGTGTATAATCACATCGGCGGGGTGAATATGTTCAACGCGATTGACCGCCTGTACTATTTCCGCCTGAACCCCGACTTCACCAACATGAACTTCAGCGGGGTGGGAAATGATGTGCACAGTGAGCGGCCGATGGTTCGTCGGCTGATTGTGGAGAGTGTGCTGTTCTGGGTGGAGGAATATGGGATCGACGGCTTCCGCTTTGATTTGGGCGAGTTGATCGACGACGACACGCTGCTGGAGATTGAGCGGGAAATCCGCGCCAAATATCCGCATGTGGTGCTGCATTCCGAGCCATGGAGTTTTAGGGGACATCACAAAGACTTCATCGGACGCACTACCTGGGGCGCGTGGAACGATGAGTTCCGCGAACCCGCGAAGCGTTTTGTCTCCGGGCGCGGGGATGTGGAAAACATGATGCGCGGTATCCGCGGCAGCGTGGAGGGCTGGGCGCAGCATCCGCTGCAGAGCGTGAACTACATGGAGAGTCACGACGACTATTCCCTGGTGGACGAGCTGACCTCGAATCCCGAACGGGACGGGCGTGAGCTGTCGTACCGCGACGAGCGGATCCACAAGCTGGCGGCGACGCTGATTATGGGGTCGCTGGGAACCCCGATGATCACCGAGGGTCAGGACTGGATGCGCAGCAAGCACGGCATCCGCAACACCTACAATCAGGGTGATGAACTCAACGCGCTGCGCTGGGATGAGCGGGACCGGCCGCACGCCCGGGAGGTGACCGACTATTACGCGCAGATGATTCATTTCCGGCTGAGCGACGCCGGCCGCGCCCTGCGGGTGGCGGAGAATCCGGGTATGGACTATGTGCGGTTCATTCATGACGGATCCGAAACCGCGCTGGGATGGATTGTCAATGCCAACAATGAGCGGCCGGATGTGCCGGCGGTCATGATTCTGATGAACGCCGGAGAGCATGAGGCCATCTTTGAGGCCCGGTTGCCGAGCGGCCGCTGGATTCAGGTCGGTGACGGCGATCAGGTGGTTTCCGACGGAGTTCCCGGCGGGGTCATGTTCAACGGCGGCCGCACGCAATCCTTCACCGTGCCCGCGCGGACGGCGCATATTTTCCGCAACGGGCTTTGACAGATGCAGGAGAATCAAACCACGGATGAACACGGATGAACACGGATAAACACGGAATAACGAACAGTGAAAAAGTCAGGATGATACGAAGACATCACTGTTAATCAGTTTTAATCAGTCGTTAAAATTTACATGTTTATGTTGCAGGAATTCTCACCATCACGTTCACCTTCGCGCAGCTCATTCATCCAATCCTGCGTGCTGCGGCCAGGTTCACCCCGAAGTTTCGGGCCGTACCCTAACATCTTCACGGGGTCGGCTTCCGGTTTTTTGTCATCTAAAGTGTTTCCTGTGCATTCCATGATGTAAAAATACCATATGTTAGTCCTCTAAAAAAATAAATTCTTATGAATCATTATCAAGTTAATTTACGATCGATCGCCTGCACCGCTCCGCGCAATCCTTTGGAGGCGCTGCGTGAGTTCCGGGACGGAGCGCCTCCCCGGGTGTCGCCGCTGGCGGGGCTGGCGGAGGGTCTGGAGCTGATTGCGGATCTGGGGGTGGAGCTGCTGCATGTGATGCCGCCGTTTCAGATGGGACAGCTCGGACGCAAGGGGATCGGCTCTCCGTATGCGGTGTCGGATTATTCCGTCATCGATCCGGAGTTCGGCACGGCTGCCGAGTGGTATGAGGTGGTCCGCCGCGCGCACGCCTTTGGCATGAAGGTGATTCTCGGCTATGTGCCCAACCACACCGCGCGGGATCATGTCTGGACCCGGGGCGATCCGGAAAACTATATCCGCGACGAAAACGGTGAGCTTGGATATGACTTCGACTGGTCGGACACTGCCAAGCTGAATTACCGCCATCCGCCCCTGCGCCGTGCGGTGACGGACATGTTGAAGCAGTGGCTTCAGGGCGAATGCGCCGAAAGCGGCGTGGACGGTTATCGGGTGGACATGGCCCACATGATCAATGATCTGGGGTTCTGGAACGAGTGCATTCCCGAGCTGGAGGCGGCGGCGGGGGACCGAGGACTGCTGCTGATGGCGGAATGCTACGGGTTCGACCGCAATGTGGATTTGTTCAGGCGCGGGTTTCAGGCCGCCTATGATGATGATTTTTACAAAATCGCCCAGTACGGATACGGGCGGGACGCGCAGGGGAACAGTCTGCTCATGCTGGATCCGGAGGCCGCGAACAACGGCGACTTCGCGCCGAGGCTGGCGGAATGGAAACGGGGCGGCATCGCGGCGGCGGTGCGCGGGCTGATTCAGGCGTATCAGGATCAGGCGCCGGACCGGTGGCTCGCGCGCTATGTGGACAACCATGACGAGGGCAGGGGATTGTACCGTTTCGGGGAGGGCGCGTGCCGGGTGATGATGGATCTGGCGGCCTGTATGCCGGGATCGATTGTGTTCACGCTGGCGGGTCAGGAGGCCGGAGCCCTCAACCGGCCGCCGATTCATGAATACATCGGCCTGTGCGACAAGGGATACCGCACGCCGGACGGCGGGCGGGTGGACGGCATTGAATTCGAGGGAAATCTGTTTTTCCGAACCTCGGAAGAGCGGGGGAGGCTGATTTCCGAGACTCGGAAACGCTTCGCGCTCCGCTGTGAGCATCCGGCGTTGGTTTCCGGTTCGGTTTCGTTCATTGATGTCGGCGAACAGGCCCCGGAGCCGGAGCGGACGGTGGCCGCGTTTGTGCGGGCGGGAGACGGGGAACGTCTGGCCTGTCTGTTCAATTTGGGGCATGAGGCCCGTACCCTGGCGAATCCGCCTTCCGGCAAAATTGTATATGGTGAAAATGGAGACGGGATCCTGCCCGCTTTTTCTTGCCGGATTCTCCACATGCCCTAAAGACGACATTCTTTCTAAACCGTGAACACCTTGAATCCTTATGAATTTTCCACGTAAATCAGGACTTTTATTACACCCGACCTCCCTGCCCGGTCCGTACGGCATGGGGGAGATCGGCCCCCGGGCCCGGGCGTTTCTTCACACCCTCAAGGCCGCGGGCCAGAGCTACTGGCAGGTGTTGCCGCTGGGGCCGACGGGGTACGGCGACTCGCCGTATCAGTGTCTCTCGACCTTCGCGGGCAATCCCATGCTGATCTCGTTTGACGATCTGGTGGAGGACGGGCTGCTGAAGCCGGCGGAGCTTGAGGACTTTCCTGATTTTCCGACGGACCGGATTGATTATGGTCCGGTGCTGCAGGCGCGTCAGCAGGTGCTTGTCAAGGTCTGCAAGTTGTTTTCGCGGCGGGCCGCTCCAGAGTTGAAAGCGGGGTTTGATGAATTCTGCGCGAAAAACGTGGACTGGCTGGATGATTATGCCGAGTTTTTCGCGTTGAAAGAAGAGCGGGATCTGCGGCCCTGGGTGGAATGGGAACTGGACCTGGCCACGCGCGACGAAGGGGCGCTCAAGCGGATTCGCAAGGATCTGGCGACGCCGATCCGGTTTGCGAAGATCCGGCAGTTTCTCTTTGACCGCCAGTGGCGCCGTCTGCGGGCGGAGGCGCATGATCTGGGCATTCAACTGATCGGGGATATTCCGATTTTCGTGTCGCACGACAGCGCGGATGTGTGGGCGAACCAGCATTTGTTTTCGCTGGATGACCGCGGGTTTCCGACGGTGGTGGCGGGGGTGCCGCCGGACTATTTCAGCGCCACGGGTCAGTTGTGGGGCAATCCGCTGTACCGCTGGGATGTGCATCAGGAAAGCGGCTTCGCCTGGTGGATGAAGCGGATGCGGCACATGACCGAAATGGTGGACATCGTCCGCATCGACCACTTCCGCGGGTTCGCGGCCTACTGGGAGATCCCGGCGGGAGAGGAGACCGCGATGAACGGTCAGTGGGTTGAAGCACCCGGCCACGCCTTTTTCCAGGCTTTAAAAGAAGAGTTGGGGGAGATCCCGGTGATTGCCGAGGATCTGGGGCTGATCACCGAGGATGTGGACGAGCTGCGGGACGCCTTTGACCTGCCGGGGATGCGGATTCTGCAGTTTTCGTTTTCGGATGATTTGAAGCCGCATTTGAAACCGGAGGGCTTTCCTGAAAACTGCGTGGTGTACACCGGAACGCACGACAACGACACGACGGTGGGATGGTTCTGGCGCAAACCGGGTGAAAACAACACCGAGACCGAAGAACTGATCCAGGCGGAGCGTCAACAGGTGCTGGAAACGGTGCATACGGACGGCAGTCAGATTCAGTGGGACATGATCGCGCTGGCGGCCAGGCTCAAACCGCACACGGCGGTGTATCCGCTGCAGGATGTGATGGGCCTGGGAACAGAGGCGCGGATGAATGTGCCCGGCCGCATGGACGGGAACTGGGCCTGGCGTTTTCGGGAGCATGATTTGAAACCCGACGATTTGAAGCGGCTTCGGGACATCACCGAATGGGCCGGGCGGTTATAGACGCAATCCGTTCACACTGAAATTTCGCGGCACCGCGAAGAAAAAAGAGGGTTGACGCATTTGCCTGATCGGGTACGTGTCGGTCTCTTTGCAGTGTAAATCGGATTAGTCATGAAAAACATTTATCGAGTCTTCTTGTATTGTTGTGTCTGTTTGTCGGCGGCCGGGTTGCGGGCCCAGCCTGCCTGGATCGCGGTGGAAATCTCCCTGCGGAACGGGGACGGGGTTGAGCGGATTGAGGGGTATCTGCATTTTGACCGGCTTCCGGTGGAGCGGGAGCGGACGGGAAATTTCCATATCACCAATCTGGTCCCCCTGAACGCCGGGGAGATCCGCGTGGATTTTCGGGACGCGGATGCGGAGTTTCCGTTTGTTTTGACGGATTATCAGGGGGAGCATCCGTTCCGCTGGGCGGATGGATATTTACCGGTTCAGGCCCGACGCTCCGATGCTCCGGAACCCGGGAGCGCTGCCGGGCGGGAGGAGGATCTTTTAGCGCCCTCCTTCGGGATGGAGGCGGAGGAACCGGAAGAATCCGCGCCTTTCTCTTTAGAGGTGAGCGGCACGCCTTCGGTCAGCCGGATTCCGCTGTCCTCGGTGCGCACGATCCGGTTCACCCCCCGGACGGAAGGCGGATTCCGCCGGGAGGAATACAGTGGACGTTTCGTTCAATACAGCCGTGAGGCCAAAGGCGACAACGGCACCGTCCGGCCTCTGGCGGCGACGTTTTTCGGCGGGGAGGGGGACGAGCGGTTCACGGCGGGCGGCTTTCTGGCGGACGGCCGGATTTTCGCGGGCGGAACGTTCGCATCCGACGTGTTTGACGCGGCGGCGGAGATTCAGGTGTTGCTGGAGGATACCCGGCATGCGGATTTTCCGCCGGAAGAGCGGACCGACCGCCGGGGGCGTACCCGCACGGTCACTCCGGCGAACACGCCCCTGTTGGGGGTGTTTTCGCCTGACCTCTCCCGTTTGGAGCGGCTCTACCGCTTTCCGTGGGGATCTGGTAATTTGCAGGCGGTTTTGGCGGATGATGAAGAGGATGCGCTGTATGTGGTGATTCAATCGGGAGCGGCCGCGGAGCATCTTTTCGGTCAGTTGGCGATCACGCACACGGTTGAAAACGAGGCGCATGTGCGTCAGGTCCGTGAACGGGCGGCGGCGCGGAATGAGGAACCCCGGTTTTCCAACGATTCGCTGGTTCTCCGCTTTGCCCCCTCATCGGGACGGATTGAATGGGCGGTTCGCTTTAAACACGGATGGCTGGATCCGGTGTTGACGCCCGACGGGCAAATGATGGTGCGCAGAGGACAGGAGCTTTTTCGTCTTTCCCGTGCGGACGGTCGGTTGATGGATCAAGGGAGTGTGAACATCGGCAGCACTCATACCGGAATGGTTGTCGATCCCCGGGACGGAAGCCTTTTTTTTGGCGGGGAGTATCACAGTCACACCGGACTGGAACCCTGGCGCTGTCCGTTTTTGCGGAAATTTTCTCCGGAGGGGGAGCCGGTGTGGTCGGCGTATGACTGGACCGGGCCGATTGTGGGAACGCAGTTCCTGCGGTGGGTGTCGGATTCGGCGATTACCGGCGCGCAAATGGACAGCGAGGGGCGCTTATTGCTCAGCGGCTGGTCGGACGGGGGGAACTCGGTGTTGACCCGGCAGCCGTATGATCTGCGGGAGGGCATTCAGGTGGGCGGGCAGGCCGGCTCGATCTGGGGCGCGGGCGTCCTTGGCGTTTCGTATCTGATTCAGATGGACGCGGACACCATGGAGGTCTCCGGGGTGACGCGCTTCATGAGTTATCTGCCGACATCCAATACGCCGAACAGCGTGTCGATCCGGGATTTTGAACGGCTGGACAACGGAAGTGTGGCGATCACCGGCGGTTCCGCATTCGCGCTGATCGAAACCCATGACGCCTGGTTCGAACCCTGGTATTCGCAATGGCGGACGAACCGACACGCTCAGGCCCGCGGGGGACCGTATCTGGCGGTGTATGCCGACGATCTCAACCGTCTGCGGCTCAGCACGGTGTTGCCCGGGGTTCAGCACGCGCAACTGGCGTCTCAAGGCGACCGCCTGCTGGTCTTCGGCTCCGCGAGGGCCCGGAACAGCGCCTATGGCGACGAGACCCCGACCTTGTTGAAAAACGCGGTGCAGTCCGTTTTCGGCGGCGGGGAAACCGACGCCTATCTGCTGTTGGTGGACACCGCCGCCGAACCCCGTCCGATTGAACTTCCGGAGAAAACCTGGTGAAAACAGTACGAACCTTATTATTAGTAAGCCTGACGGCGTCCGCCCTGTATGCGCAAAGCCCGCTGCGACAGCATGAATCGGCGGCGCTCGCGGTCTCCGGCGTCTACCGCATGGCGGAAGAGATCCGCCGCTTTCCGCATTTGATTGTAATGGAACAGGCGGGGCTTCGCTTTCCGAGTTACTGGACGGGCTCCCATGCCGACGAGCCCCTGACCTTCCGGGCGGAAGAGGATCTTCTATCCGGGGATTTGCTGATCACGCATGAAGGAAAACTGGTGCTGGAACTGACGCACAGCACGCGGAAACACGGCATGGAGGATCAACTCCCCGCCGGACACTGGATGCAAAACACGGCGGACCGGAAGATCCGCTTCACTTACACGCATTTTGAAAACGGGCGGAGAGACGGGGAGGAGCGCGGACGGAATGAAACCCGGTACCGGGTGGTGTTTGAAGTGAAGGGCACCGTGACCGCGGACGGTAAAGAAACCCCGTTCACGGGGGAGGCGGCAGTGTTGTTTTCCTCCAGGGTTCCCACGTTCCGGTTCACGTCGAAGATCGAATTTTCCGGAGCCGGACTCGGATTTGAAGGTGTGCAGGCGGGCGCGATTCAAGCGCATGTTCAGACCCTCTCGCCGACGGGGGCTCCTCTGCCACCCCCGGAGGATTCCGGTGATATGCTCATGGAGTTGGGTTTTTAGGGGGCGGGATACGGGGGCGTCTGGCCTGGAAAGAAACGTTGTTCGGCGCAGCTATCCGTTGGAATGCGCTGATTCGGTGAAATCCGGGGGGCGATCGAGGCAGTAGGCGATGATCTCCGGCAGTTGGACGGGGCGAACGCCTTTCCAGAACACGGTCCAGCGTCCTTCGGTATGATGGCCGCTGGCGTGGCGTTCGTACCATTGGTTGACGGGATTGTCCGCGCGTGAGCGCCAGAAGAGGGCGGGTTGCGGTTCGCAGGCCTGATCCCACAGCTCCTGGGCGAGGCCTTCGCCGCGGGCTTCGGTGCCGACTGCGAATTTGGAGAGGTATTTGCCGGCGGGATGGGGCTCAAGCAGCACCGCGCCCCGGTAACGGGTTTCGAGGTGCAGGTCGCAGGCCGCCATCAGGGAGTCGGCGGACCGGAGCGGCTTCCCGAAGGCTTCGGTGATCAGCTTCGAGAGCTGGTTCAGGTCCACGGCGTCGAGCGCGCGGTGGTGTTCGATCACACTGCCCGGCCGGACAATGCTGCCCATGCCGCGCACGGTGAACATTTCCTGAAGCAGGTGGAGCGGGGAGGCGATGCTGATGTGAAGCTGCGGATCATGGGCCAGCCAGGCCTCGGCGAGACGGATGACCTCCGAATCCTGCGGGTCAAGCACGTGCGGATTGCCGCGGCGGGTGTAGTGATAGAAGATTTTTTCGTTGTCCGCGCCGTGCAGCATGCCGCGGACGCGGAGGAGATGAATCCGCCGGGCGATGCGGGGGCAGAGTTCCTGAACGGTGCGGCCGAGGGGCACGCCGGGGGTCAGCCAGATGGGAATCTGTTCCCGGGCGTAGCAGGCCTGCAAGGCCTCCCGCCAGGCGGTGTCGGAGGCGTTCAGATCGAGATCTTTCAGCAGCGAGTAATCGCCGTAGGCGCTGAGGGAGGCTGCGTTTTGTACCGCGTCTTCTCCCGCCAGCACCACCAGCGGGGTCAGGTCGAGGCGGATCAGAAACTGCAGATCAAAGGTCATGAGGTCGCCGGACTGCTCCACGGCGGGGGTGTCGGGCGCGACCAGGGCAAAACAAACGGAGCGTTCCGCCTGGAATTTCCGCAGGTAAAATTCGTATTCCTCGCGCCGGCCGATGCTGTCGAGAAACAGGCGCAGGGTTTTGGAGAGGGTGGACATGGATTGTTTTATAAAGATCCCCGGGGGCTTTGACAATCCCGCAGACGGGTTACTCCGCTTCGAAAAGTTTGAATTCAGACTTGATTCGTTTCTGATGTCACTATATAAGTGACAAATAATGAAAACCTTACCCGCACAACCGAACAAGAGTCTGATTGAAGGACTGGAGGTTTTGCTTGCCCTGGTGCAGCGGGGGGAGTCGGCGGGGGTGCGGGAGCTGGCGCGGGAGCTGGGGATGACCCCGACGCGGCTGCAGCGGTATGTGGCGACGCTGGCGCATTTGGGGTTTGCGGCCCAGGGGGAGGACCGCCGATACGGTCCGGGGTCGGGGGTGCATGTGCTGTCGGCGATGTCGCTTTCGGCTTCGGGGCTGGCGGGCAGGGCGCTGGAGGTGTTGCCGTCGCTGAATGATCTGGGGGTGATTGTGGCCTTGGGGATGTTGTGGCGGCGGACGGTGAGTTATGTGTATTTCAGCCGTCCGGGGATGCCGGTGGCGCGGGCGTTGGGCAACGACACGGGATGGCCGGCGCGGGAGTCGGTGATCGGGCTTATGCTGCTGGCGCACGCGCCGGAGGCGGCGGTGTTGGCGGATTTTGCGGAGGAGGCGGATGAATTGGCTCCGATTTTGGCGGAGACGCGCGCGCGGGGCCACGCCCGGCGGGTGAATGAGAAGGGGGAGCTCAGTCTCGCGGTGCCGGTGGGGAGTCCGCCGGTTGCGGGACTGGCGGTGTCGGGCGTGCGGTGTGATCAGGATGAGCAAATGATTTTAGAGCGATTAAACCAGGCCGCAGCGCGTTTGTCCGGCGAAACGAACGGAGAATTAACATGAAGAAGCCAGTTGAACAGTTTGATGTGGTGGTGTTGGGCGGAGGCTTGTCCGGATTTTGTGCGGCGGTTGCGGCGGCCCGCGAGGGGGCGAAGACCTGTTTGATTCACAACCGTCCGGTTCTGGGCGGCAACGCGTCCAGCGAGGTGCGGGTGACGGTGCACGGCGCGGCGTGTCATCATGCTTACGCGCGGGAAACCGGAATCGTGGGGGAGGCCATGCGGCTGGAGCGGTCGCGGAATCACATTTTCCCCATTGAGAACGGCTGGACGAACAGCGTGTTCGACATGTCGCTGTATGATATGGCGATGCGGGAGGAGAATCTGACCCTGCATCTGAACACGGATGTGTTTGATGTGGAACTGGAGGACGGCACCCGGGGGCTGGAGGCGCTGGGGCGTTGGCCGGTGGCGACGGATGAGCGGGGCTATTGGCTTCGTCCGGCGTGTGAACAAGGGAAATCGATTTCGGCGGTGTTCGCGCGGGTGCAGAACGCGGAGGTGGAACTCCGCGCGGAGGGGAAGGTGTTTATCGATTGCACCGGTGACGCGCTGGTGGGGCATTTGGCGGGATGCGAATGGCGGATGGGGAGCGAGTCCCGGGAGGAGACAGGCGAGGTGCACGCCGCGGCGGCGGCGTCAAAAGACACCATGGGCAACAGCATTCATATCCGGTGTATCGATACCGGACGTCCGGCGCCGTTTAAGGCCCCGGAATGGGCGGTACATTATGAGGATGCGGACTTTTTCTACAAGCAGGGCCGGAAGCCGAACGAACCCGAGGGCGGATACTGGTGGCTGGAGATCGGGGTGCCGTGGGACACGATCCATGACAATGAGACGATCCGTCACGAGCTGACCCGGCACGCGCTGGGGGTCTGGGACTGGATGAAAAACAAAGATCCGAACATGATGGACCGCTGTCGGAATTATGCGCTGGAATTCATCGGCCAGGTGCCCGGCAAGCGGGAAAGCCGCCGGATTATCGGTCGGCATTTTCTCAATGAGAACGAGTTGCAGTCCCGGGAGGACTTTGAGGACGAGGTGGCGTTCGGCGGCTGGTTTATTGATCTGCACACGCCGGGCGGATTGTTGGCTGAAAACAGCGAGCCGGCGAGCGCGGTGGGATATGATGCCTCGATTAAAGATGTGGCGCTGAAGTATATCGGGCCGTACGGGATTCCGCTGCGGTCGTTGATCAGCAGGGACGTTCCGAATCTGATGATGGCGGGGCGGAACATTTCGGTGACGCACGCGGCGCTGGGGACGGTGCGGGTGATGGCCACCTGCGGGTTGATGGGCGAGGGTGCCGGCACCGCGGCGGCCCTGGGGGTTTCGCGCGGCTGGCTTCCGGGAGAGGTGGCGGAGCGGGCTTCGGAGGAACTGAAAAACCGTCTGTTGTGGAAAGGCTGTTTTCTGCCGCACGCCAGTCTGCGCGAGCCGAAGTTGGCCGGAAAGGCGGAGGCATCCTCCTCGGCCCGGTTTTCAGGGATCGGCGCCTGGGAGAAAGACCCGGATGTCAATTTGCGGGAATGGATCTGGCAACAATGCCGGGGGATGACCACCGATCTTTCGCTGGCGCCGTGCAACTGGTTTTTTGCGGATGCGGGGGCTTTGGAGTCGCTCGCGGTTCATCTGGTGAGCGAAACCGGCGGAAAGGCTTCGGTCTGTCTGCGCAAGGTGGAGCAACTTTGGGAATACGGGCGTGATCCGGGCGGTGTGGTTTGGCGGACAGAGGTCGCGGTGCCCGCGGGCTGTGATGATTTGTTGCGGCTTTCCACGGACGGATTGATTCTGGAGGCGGGCTGTTACCGACTGGAGGTTGAAGGGGATAAAACCATCGCCTGGCGGATGTCCGGGCGGCATCCCTGGGGCGTTGTCGGCGGTCATACAGTCGGCTCCGGGCGCTATCACTGGAACCGGATTCCGGGTGAGTACGCGTTCCAGGTTTCTCCCGCGTTGAACATTTACAGCGCCGATCAGGTGCTTTCAGGCGGACACCGTCCGCAGGCGCAGAGCAACGTCTGGTTTGCGGACGGGGCGCTCCCGCAGTGGGTGGGGGTGCAATGGGAGGCACCGCGGGTGCTGGACGAGGTGGCGGTGACCTTTCCGGATCAATTGATGATGGAGCTGCACTGGGAGAATCCGTTCTACGTGGCCCCGCATATTGCCAAACGCTATAAGCTCTTAGCCCGGGTCAACGGGGAATGGGAAACGGTGGCGGAGGAAACTGAAAACGTGCAATCCCGCCGTGTGCACAGCCTCGGCGGCATCCAGGCGGACGGGCTGCGGGTTGAGGTCGAGGAAACACACGGCGGCTGCGCCGCGGTGTGTTCGATCCGGGTCGAGGGTTAGCATTCCTCCGCCCTCCGATCTGGAGGCCTACAGGCCCGAAACAGCCCGCTGAATATGGGATCTGAGCCCCGACTTCGCCAAGGCTATGGCTGACAGGTAATGGGATATGCGATAGCTTCGTCCGTTGGAGATGGAGCGTGTGGAAGCGTGTTCAGCATTGAATTTTGCATGGCATCCTGTATGATGAATCTATGACAACCTTGGAAATACCTGTGCCGGACAATTTAGATTTGCTGTTGGGGTGCGACAGTCCGGCCTCCCTTGCGATGGAGGCGCGTTTTCTTTTGGCTGCAAAATTGTATGAGAGCGGGCGACTCAGCTCGGGGCCCTGCGCGGAAATCGCGGGTTGCGGGAAACGGGAATTTCTTTTGAGATTGCATCTTGCGGGCGTTAACGTGGTCAATTGGGATGCTGAGGATTTGCAAGCGGAACAGCAGACCGAATTGCGATGAACCCGGTAAGTTTGGTTTGCAACACGGGTCCCTTGATCGCGCTGTATGCCCTTTGAACTCTATCTCCATTCTGCATTTTTTAAGGAACTTCGCGGTCGAATCCGTAGTCGCGGTCCGCGCCGGCGGATTGGAGGTAGACCGCGAGGAGATCGATGGCGGACTGAACATCGCTTTGGTTGACCATCTCGTTGACGGTGTGGATGTAGCGGGTGGGAACGCTGAGGGTGATGCCGGCGCAGCCGGAGGCGGAGCGCTGGAGGGCGCCGCCGTCGGTGCCGCCGCGGGGAAGGATTTCGAGCTGGTGGGGGATCCTGTTTTCGACCGCGAGTTCGCGGAGGTGTTTGACGAGCAGGGGGTGGCTGATCATGGCGCCGTCCATGAGCTTGATGCCGACCCCGTTGCCGAGGGCGGTGACCTGGGCGTCGGGGGTGCTGCCGGGGTAGTCGGCGGCGATGGTGGTGTCGAGGGCGATGCCGATGAGGGGCTGGACGCGGAAGGCGGCGGTGGTGGCTCCGCGGAGTCCGATCTCCTCCTGGGTGGTGGCCACGGCGACGACGGTGTAGCCGGAGGTTTTGAGTTTGCGGAGGGCCTCGATCATGACGAAGACGCCGACGCGGTTGTCGAGGCTCTTGGCGGCGATGTTGTCCCCGCATTCCACGAGGTCGCGGTCGAGGGTGACCATGCCGCCGATTTCGAAGGTGTCTTTGACGGTTTCGAGGGACATGCCGGTGTCGACGAAAAACTGTTCGATTTCCGGTTGTTTTTCGTCAGGTTTGGCGAGGAGGTGGGGCGGTTTGGTGGCGTAGCAGAGAACGCCGGGAACGACGTCGCCGGTTTTGGTGGAGACGCGGACGCGCTGGGCGAAAAGCTGGCGGGGATCAAAGCCGCCGAGCGGCTGAATGCGGAGGAAGCCCTTGTCGTCGATGTGTTTGATGATGAAGCCGATTTCGTCCATATGGGCGGCGATCATGATGCGCTCCTCGCGGTCGCCGGGAAAGGTGGCGTAGAGGTTGCCCATGGGGTCGGTGGTGACGGAGGCGGGCTTGAGGGCGTTGAGTTCGCGGCGGACGATGCGGCGGATGTCGGTTTCCTGACCGGGCACGCCCCGGGCTTCGCAGAGTTCTTTGAGGAGGGGGATGTTCATGAGGCGGCGGGGAGGGTGTTGACGCGGTCGGCGAAGGCGCGGAGCAGGGCCAGACCGTCGGATTGACTTTTTTCGGGGTGAAACTGGACCGCGTGGCATTCGCCGAAGGAGACGGCGCTGACGTAGTCGCAGCCATAGGCGGTGAGGCCGCGGACCCAGGGCTGTTCGCAGACCGGGACGTAATAGCTGTGGACGAAGTAGAAGTGGCGGTTGTGGAGTTCGTCGGGAAAGACCGGGCCGGGGGCGGTCCAGCGGACGCGGTTCCAGCCCATGTGCGGGACTTTGAGGGTGTCGTGTGGTTTGAAGCGGCGGACGATGCCGGGGAGAACGCCGAGGCCGTCGATGCCCGGGCTTTCCTCGCTGCCCTCGAAGAGGACCTGCAGGCCCATGCAGATGCCGAAGAAGGGGCGGTCGGCGGCAATCCAGTCGCGGAGCGGGTCGATGAATCCGTGGTCGCGTAGGTGGCTCATGCAGTCTCGGAACGCGCCCTGACCGGGCATGAGGATGCCGTCGAGGCCCTCGAGGCCCTCGGGACGTTCAACGCGGACGGCTTCCACGCCGAGGGCTTTGCAGGTGTTGAAGACGCTGCCGAGATTGCCCATGCCGTAATCGAGAACGCCAATCATACGCGGCACCTCAGATCAGGTCTTTGCTGGAGGGAACGCCTTTGACCCGCGGGTCGTGTTGTTTGGCGTAGTCGAGGGCTTTGGCGACGCCTTTGAACACGGCCTCGTGGGCGTGGTGGACATCTTTGCCGTAGAGCTGGGCGATGTGAAGGTTCATGCGGGCCTGGGTGCTGAAGGCGCGCCAGAATTCCTCCAGGAGCTGGAGGTCGAAATCCTTGATGTGGGTGGCGGGGTGGTCGATATCATAGACCAGGAAGGGGCGTCCGCCGAGATCAAGGGCGACGCGGGCCATGGCCTCGTCCATGGGGAGAAGGGCCCAGCCGTAGCGGCGGATGCCTTTGCGGTCGCCGAGCGCCTCGTTGAGGGCTTCTCCGAGTACAATGCCGACATCCTCAACGGTGTGGTGATCGTCGACATGGAGGTCGCCTTTGGCCTCGACGGTGAGGTCGAGCAGGGCGTGTTTGGTGAGCAGTTCGAGCATGTGGTCGAGAAAGCCCACGCCGGTGGTGATGTTTGCGACACCGGAGCCGTCCAGGTTCAGGGTGAGAGTGATGTCGGTTTCGCGGGTCTTGCGATGTTTTGAAGCGGTGCGTGTGTTCATGAGCGGTGCTATGTTGGAAAAATTCAAAGGAACCAAGAAAAAACGGGTTTTATCAGGTTGTTTTGGGCCGGAGCCATTGTTTGCGGGGCGGGATTCTAATCCCGGATCCTGAACCGCGGGTCCGGGGCGTTGGTAGTGAGTGCAGCCTCTTGTGATCGCCAATTGAATCCAATGCGCCTCATCCGGAAAGCCCAGTCGTCTAAGCTTTCGGCGCAAAGGAGAAAGATGCTGGGTTTAGCCGAGGGCTTTAGCGAGTGTTTTCATGTTTCAGAGGGATATTCACTTCTGCCAAGTCTAGAAGCCACGCCGACTGAATCAAGAGAATTTCTTCTTTTCATTTACGGGATTTCCCCGTAGCGTTTAGCGCATGGCATCCTTAAAATCAGCACCGGAATTGTTGGACATGTTTTATTTGCATATGCGGTCGGCTTTGATCGAGACGGCGGCGACGTTTGACCGCATTCAGGCGGCGGAGGGGGCGGACGCGGTCTGGCGGGACCGTCGGCTGGAGAAACTGCGGGAGGCGGCGGGCTTTCTGCAGTCGGATGAGCCGCAGCGGGCCCGCCGGATTCTGGAGTCGCTTTCCGGGGAGGGGCCGGACGCATGAAGATTATTGAGCCGCATGTCCACATGATCGCCCGCACGGTGCAGGACTACGAGCGCATGGCGCGCATGCACACGGTTGCCATTTGCGAGCCGGCTTTCTGGGCGGGGTATGACCGGACCTCGCCGCAGGCGTTTCACGATTATTTCACGCATATTTCCGAGTTTGAGCCCACGCGGGCGGCGCAGTATCTGATCCAGCATTACTGCTGGGTCTGCATCAATCCGAAAGAGGCCGAAGATGTGGGGTTCAGCCGGGAGGTGATTTCGTTTATTCCGGAGTTTCTCAAGAAACCCACGGTGCTGGGGCTGGGCGAAATCGGCCTGCATTTGAGCACGAAGAACGAAATGACGATTTTCGCGGAGCAGGTGGAACTGGCGCTCAAACACGATCAGTTGATCTGGATTCACACCCCGCACCTGAACGACAAGCTGCGGGGCACCAAATTGATGCTGGATTATCTGACGGGTCACGGCGGGGTGGATCCGGATCGGGTGATGTTTGATCACATGGAGGAGCACACGCTGCCGCTGGTGCTGGAGCACGGCTTCTGGGCGGCGATGACGGTGTATCCGGTCACCAAAAACTCGCCACAGCGGGTGATTGACGCGATTGAAACCTACGGCCCGGACCGCCTGGTGGTGGACGCCAGCGGGGACTGGGGGCCGTCGGATCCCGCGACACTGCACGACACAATTTTCGAAATGCGCATGCGGGGTCACAGTGACAAAGCGGTGGAGCGTATTTTTTACAACAACCCGTGTCAATTTTTACGCCAGAGCGGAAAATTCCGGCTTGAGATGATGTAAATGGCCGCTTCCGACGCATCTTCTCAGGCGCCGATTTACCTTGAACCGCTGGACTGGGCGGTGATCGGTCTGTATGGCGTGTTCATTTTCGCGATTGCGTTCTGGGCCTGCCGTAAAATCAAAGACTGCGGCGGGTACCTGATGGGGTCGCGGCGGCTGGGGAAATGGATGATGATGGCCTCCGCCTTCGCGGGGGGGACCAACGCCAATCAACCGGTGGCGGTGGCGGCGGCGGCCTTTCAACGGGGGCTTTCGGGGATTTGGCTTCATCTGACCTGGATGCTGATCACGCCCTTTTTCTGGCTGTATCCGCCGCTGGTGCGTCGGCTGCGGATTGTGACCATGGCCGACGCGGTCCGCATGCGGTTTGGTCCCTTCATGAATTATCTGTTTAAGATCATCAGTCTGATTCTGGTGCCGATCAGCATGGGGCTGGGGCTGAAATCCGCGGCGGTCGTGCTGGAGATCATGACCGGCGGCGCGGTGAGCGGTGTCTGGGCGCTGGCGGCCATCGCGGTTCCGACGCTGTGCTACACGCTGCTCGGCGGGGTGATCGCGGCCTATGCCACCGATGTCTGGCAAAGTCTGCTGATTGTGGTGCTTTCTTTTTTGCTGATCCCGTTTGCGATTCATTCCGCAGGCGGACCGGCGGAGCTGGAGGGCCGGATTTCCGAGGAGTTCACCCGACTGTTCAGCAGTGTCGGCGGCGACTTCGGTTTCTGGTGGATCGTCTGGTTCGGTATCGGGATCACCTTTTCCGCGGTGTTGAGTTCGGTGGGGGGCGCTTCGGCGGCGGCCACGGAGCTGGATGCGCGGATGGGGGTGATCGGCAGTGTGGTGAAGCGGTTTTGCATCGCGGGGTGGGGGCTGGTGGGCCTTTTCGGGATTGTGCTGTTCAGCGGGCATCCGCTGGTCACTCCTGAATCGGGGTTTCCCGGCGCCTCGCCCGACAATATTTTTCCGCTGGTGTCGGCGCAGCTGCTGCCGGCGGGGTTGCGGGGGCTGATGGTGGCCTCGATGCTGGCGGCGGTGATGTCGAGCCTGGACGCGGGGCTGTTGAATTTCAGCGGCATGTTCGTGAACAATTTTTATCAGGAGCACTGGGTGAAGCATGCTTCGCCGCGGCATTATCTGCGGGTCACCCGGGGCATGGCGTTTGTGGGGCTGGCGTTCGGCTGGTACATCGCGGCGGGGATCGGGGATCTGGTGGAGTTCACCACCATTGTGGAACCGCTTAATTCCCTGACGGGCGTGGCGATTCTCACGGCGCTGATGTGGCGGCGGGTGACCGGGGCGGGAGCGATCGCCTCAGTGCTGGTGGCCACGCCGCTTTTTTTGGCGGTGAACCGGCCGGACTGGCCGCAGTGGGCCTGGTTGACCCATCTTGCCGGTCAGGAGGTTTCCCTGTTTGAGCTGTTCAACCTGCGGCCGGTGGCCGAATGGCTGTCGGGGCTCTACGGCTTTGAGCTTTCGGATCCCGCGCTGGGGTATCTGAATGAGTTCGGCGGTGTCGCGCGTCTTCCGGTGCAGGTGCGGTATCCCATGTATTTGATCCCGACGCTGTTCACGCTGGCGGGGGTGTCGCTGCTGACCAAACAGCATAACCCCCGCGCTGTCGCGGAGTTTTACTGCCGGCTGGACACCCCGGTCGGCGAGGAGCACAAAATCCGGGAAGCCGGCTTTGAGGTGGATCAGTTGGAGCACCTCGATTTGAAAGATCCGGAGTTGGTGATGGAAAAGATCCGCAAGTCCGGTCACGGACGGCTGTTAATGGCGGATTTGTTTTATTTGCCCCGGCTGTTGCGGACGAAGACCGTGAAACTGTCCGATTACAAGCAGGACTGGATCGGAATCGGGGCCAGTCTGGTGTTTATCGTGGTGTTTCTTTTCGGGTTGGACGGTTTGGTCCGCTGGTTGTTTTGAGGCAGGGAGAATGGTGGAGGCGGGGGGAATCGAACCCCCGTCCGAATACGAATCACGCCGATCTCTACGTGTGTAGTTCCCGATTGAATTTCGCGTGGAGCTGCCCGGGAACGGGCCACTTTTCGGCTAGGCACCTGTTGAGTTTCAGTTCGCGGCCCGGTGTCCCGGCCTTGAACCTAGCCCTGCTGTCGGCGCTCCGATCCGCCTAGCAGGTGTTGGCGGGGGAACGGGCGGCATTACTTATGCAGCCAGTGCGTACTGTTCGTTGGCACTTATTTTGGTTTCCTATTCGATATTTGCGAGGACAAATAGGACCCTCGACACGCAACCGTCGCTTCAACGTACCCGTCGAAACCTGTCGCCCCCGAAATCGGGTGGTTGTGGTCTGGCGTTTCACGTCAGCAACTGATTGAGTGTCTTTATATGCGCTTCTACCGATATGTCAATCTCTGCGCGGGTTTGGCTTGCCCGGGGCGTTGTGAAATGGCATGGAGATGTTCCTCCTATGAACACACTTAAACGGCTTGATCAAAAACTTGCGGCGATTCACGCCGATCCTCACACGTGCAAAGAATTTATCATCGCGGACGCAAAGGACGCGGATATGGCGTTCGGCATCACCGCGCCCGGGCCCGACCGGAACACGTGCCGTCACGGGTTTAATGAATCCGAGGGGTGTTTCAAAACCCTGGCGGACTATCGGGACCAGATTCGGGATGTGATCCGTCAGGATCTGGTGGACATTGTTTTGCTGTCCGCCTCGAATCTGGAGCAGTTGGGCATGAAAGAGAAGCTGTTTGAGAACAGTCCGATCACCCCGGCCGCCCGCGCGAACGACACTTCGGATATCTGGGTGGTCCGCGGGGGGAAATATCCGACGGATTATCCTTCCAGGACCTTCCGGACCGCCACACTGGATCACATCAAGTACGGGCGGATCACCGGGGACCATTCGCAGCCGTTTATCGGCGCGGATCTGGGCCTGTACTCGATCACCTTCACCAACAATCTGGATTATGATCATCAGGCGCTGATGGCGTTTCAGGACTTCCGGATCGAAGCCGAGAAAAAGAAATTCCGCTATTTTCTGGAGCTGTTCAATCCCAATGTGGATCCGGGCCTTTCCGATAAACAGGTGGCCTCTTTTCTGAATGATCATATTGTGCGGACGCTGGCGGGGGTCACGGAGGCCGGCCGTCCGGTGTTTCTGAAAATTCCTTATAACGGGCCGGGTCCGCTGGAGGAACTGGTGTCGTATGATCCTCAGTTGATTGTCGGGATTCTGGGCGGCAGTTCGGGGACGACGATGGATGCGTTCCAATTGATTTATGACGCGCAAAAATACGGGGCGCGGGTGGCGCTGTTCGGCCGCAAAATCAATTTATCCGAACATCCGCTGGCGTTTATTGAACTGTTGCGGCGGATTGTGGAGGGTGAGGTCGGGCCCAGGGAGGCGGTGAAAGCGTATCACGGCGTGCTCCAGAAGCTCGGCATCAAGCCGATCCGCACCTTGCAGCAGGATCTTTTGCTTTCGAAAACCTCAACCAGCTATAAATCATGAAACGATCTGAAATTAATCAAGTGATCCGGGACGCGCAGCGCTGTTTCGCCGCCAACGGATGGACCCTGCCGCCGAATCCGAAATGGGATGTCACCGACTTCGGACTGGGGGATTTCAAGGCCCACGGTCTGACGCTGATCAATCTGGCGGAGGAGCCGGAGTATTGTGAGAAGCTGATGTATGCCCGGAAAGATCAGGTGACCCCCGCGCACACGCACGCTCAGAAAAAAGAGGACATCATCGCGCGGACGGGATCGCTCACGTTGCGCCTTTGGGCTGGAAAGCCCGGCGAGGTTGACGGGCAGCCCTGCACGGTGAATGTGTGCGGTGAACCGGTGACGATCGCCTCCGGCGAGACCTTGACCCTGTCTGCGGGCGAGCGGGTGACGCTGTGTCCGGGAACGTACCACGCGTTCTGGGTGTCGACCGACGAGGCGGTTATCGGCGAGGTGAGCACGGCCAATGATGACGCGAATGATAATTTTTTCGTGGATCCGGATATCGGCCGGTTTCCGGACGTGGAAGAGGACGAGCCCGCGATCCTGAAGCTGTTGTCAGACGTCTGATTCGTCAGGCATCTGATTCCTCAGGCATCTGAATTTTCGGCGGCGGCCCGCAGCGCCGCTTTAATTTTCTCCCGTTTTTCGGCTTCGAGACGGGGCGCGTCCGGGCTTTCGGCTTCCAGCATCTCCTCCTGGCGGGTCCGGAATTTGCGGGCCATGTCCTGAAATTTCATGACCTGACGGTTGTAGGCCCCGCAAACCGGGCAGATGAGCACGTGAAATTTGAGGGAAAGCTTCCCCATCGGGGACAGTTTCTCGTAGTCCTCTTTTGAGAGGTGATTGCTGACTTGTTTGCAGGTGAAAAAGAGGGGCATGGTTTGGAGGGGGCTTTGATTAGGAACTAGGAAACGGCCCACTTGCTTTCGAGGCAGGTTTTGAGCTGGGACCGGGCGCGATGAAGCATCACCCATAGATAATTATCACTGATCTCCAATTCCTTACAAATATCTTCGGTGTCCTGTTCTTCGAGCATTTTCAGGGTGAAGGCGGTTTTCATCGGATCTTTGAGGCTGTCGATGCAGGATTGAAAGGCGGCCCAGAATTCCTCCTGGGCGAAGGCGTCGTCCGGATTGAAGGCCCAGGGCTTGGGCCGGGTCGTGGGCACGCCCGAGGCTTTGTAGAGGAAGCGGTCGATGACATCGTGGGCCTCCTCCTCCTGCAGTTTCTTCCGCCGCACGGATTTACGGATATGATCCACGATTTTGTTCCGCAGGATGCCCCGGAGCCAGTATTTGACATCCACGCGGCCGTCGAACTGTTGCAGGTTTTTGAGGGCAGCCAGAAAGGTTTCCTGGACCGCGTCTTCGGCGACGGTGGGGTCCCGGAGGCGCATCAGGGCGTAGCGGTAGAGGTAATCGCTGTATTTATCGACCCATAATTCGGTTTCGAAGCGGTCGTTCAGATCTGCGTTTTCGGTCATGCGGGGCTTTCTAAAGGGTATGGGGGTGCCGGGGTCAGCTGTTCACGGCCTCGTCGTACACCCCGATGGCCCGGAATTTGTCGTATCGGTCCTGTATACGCTCCTCGATGGTCATGGCGTCGAGTTCGGCCAGATGTTTGGCGACGAGGGTGGCGATGGATTTCGCGGTGGCCTCGGGGTTCTGGTGGGCGCCGCCGAGGGGTTCGGGGACCACGTCGTCGGCGATTTTCAGATCGATCAGGTCGGTGGCGGTCAGTTTCAGGTTTTCCGCGGCTTTGTCGGCATAGGCGCGGTCTTTCCAGAGAATGGCGGCGCAGCCTTCGGGGCTGATGACGGAGTAATAGCTGTGTTCGAGCACCAGGATCCGGTTGCTGACACCGATGCCGAGGGCGCCGCCGCTGCCGCCTTCACCGATGACGATGGAGATGAAGGGCACTTTGAAGAGGAAGGCCTCGCGGAGGTTGACGGCGATGGCCTCGGCGACGTGGCGCTCTTCGGATTCAAGTCCGGGATAGGCTCCGGGGGTGTCGATGAAGCTGATGATGGGCATGCCGAATTTATCAGCCATTTTCATGAGACGGAGGGCTTTGCGGTACCCTTCGGGATAGGGGCATCCGAAATTGCATTCGAGATTGCTTTTGGTGTCGCGCCCTTTCTGGGTGCCGATGACCATGACCGCGCGGCCGTTGAAGCGGGCGACACCGCCGATGATGGCGCGGTCGTCACGGTAGAGGCGGTCGCCGTGGAGTTCCTGAAAATCGGTGGTGATGAGGTTGATGTAATCCCGGGTGTAGGGACGCATCGGGTGGCGGGCCATCTGGACTTTCTGCCAGGGGGACATGCCCGAATAAATTTTTTGTTTGGTTTCCAGAATTTTCTGTTCGATCCGTTCCACCTCGCTTTTCATGTCGATGTTTTGATCCTCGCTGAAGGAGCGGAGTTCAGACATTTTCTTTTCGAGTTCGAGGATGGGCTTTTCGAAGGGAAGAACGTAGTTGGACATAGGGGTTCAGGATTCGGGGTTGGACAGATTAGAGCCGGGAGTCACGTTAGAGCAGGGAATCAAGGTCGCGTTTGACCAGCGCCATACTGGGGTAGCGTAATTCGACCTTTTTAGAAAGGCATTTCATGACGATGTCTTCAAGCTTTTTGGAAATATCTTTGCGGTGTTCATGGACGGGGTAGGCCTTCACACGAGGGTCCACCACCGCGCGTTTGTATTCGGTGACGCTGTTGGCTTCAAAGGGTTTGTGGCTGCACAGCAGCTCGTAGGCGGCCACGCCGAAGGCGAACACCTCTGAACGTTCGTCCACAATCCGGTGCACCAGGGTTTCCGGAGCGAGGTAGGTGGGGGTTCCGGGAAGAATTTTCATTTTCACGGGACGGGAGCCCCGGTGTTTCATGCAAAGGTCAAAGTCAATCAGCAGCAGGTCAATGCTGGGTTTGATCAGCATATTTTCGGGTTTGAGATCCATGTGGAGGTAGCCGCGGCTGTGGACGTAGGCCAGAGCGGCGGCCAACTGGCGGACGAGTGTGAGCGAATGCTGCCTTAAAATCGGGTCCTGGTGCAGGATGCATTCCCGCAGGTTGTCGGATTCGTGGTATTCGATCACCATATAGGGCATGCCCTTGACTTTTCCGTCCTCCAGCACTTTGACCACACCGGGGTGATTGAGTTCTTTGAGAATGTTCAATCCCTTGGTGAACGTTTTGCGCATGTGGCGGTCTGTCTTATATTGCTCCTTGATAAACCGCACCACGACCCGCTTCCCGTCGGGCTGTGAACATACGTAAAGATCGGTTAGTCCCCCTTTGGGAATCTTCCGAATCATGCGAAACTGTGGCAGGTCCTGAATTTGCATGGACGAAGTCTATCAAAATGTTAAGGTCTTGTACATAGGCATTCTCCCGGTTTGTGTAAAAAATGAAAATCAGTCTTCCCAACGATCCATGGCTTCCCGCGTCTCCGGTTACCCGGAGCCTTATTTTATTGAATTTACTGGTGTGGCTGACGGGCTCGCTCGGGGATGTTTTCCGGATGGAGGCTTTCAACACGGAGTCCATTTTGCTCACGTTCGGCCTGTTTCCGCAGTCGGTGGCCGGGGACGGAACCCTGTGGACACCGTTCACGCACATGTTTTTGCACGGAAACGGAACCCATTTGCTGGTGAACATGCTGGGGCTGTTTTTGCTGGGACCGGATTTGGAGCGCACCTTTGGGACGGTGTCCTTCCTGTTGCTGTATTTGCTCAGCGGTCTGGTGGGCGGGGTGGGGTATATGCTGTTCTCGTTTCTGGTGCTGGGTCAGCTTCACCCGGTGGTGGGCGCCTCGGGGGCGATTATGGGCATTCTCGGCGCGATTGTGGCGCTTTTTCCCGGGCGGGTGTATGTGATTCTGCCGCTGATGATTCCTCTGCGGGCCTCCACGCTGGCGGTGTTGATGCTGACCGCGCATGTGTTTTTCATGTTCACGCCCTACGGCGGACGGGTGGCGTATGATGTGCATTTGTACGGCGGGTTGACCGGATACGGTTTTGCATGGTGGGTTTCCCGACGCCACATGCGCCGGGTCCGCGCCCGGTCACCGGAGCTGGATCCGGCCCGGGATGCGGCCGAGCTGGAGGGCCTGGTGGTGCGCCGGGCCCGGGGGACCGAACCGCTCTCCGATGAGGAGCTTCAACGCTATGCGTTTCTGAAAGAGGCCCTGCGGTATGAGGACGTGCTGACGCTCGAGGAGCTTGAGGGTCAGGAGGTCTGAAGCACGGCCAGGGCTTTGCGGGCGGCGTCCACTTCGGCGGCGCGTTTGCTGGCCCCTTCGCCGCGGGCGAGTTCCTCGCCGTCCCAGGTGACACTTGCGAGGTAGGTGCGGTCGTGGGCGGGGCCGGTTTCCTCGAGAATGGTGTATTCGGGGTTGGTCTGTCGTTCCCGCTGGGTGAATTCCTGGAGGGTGCCTTTGGGATTGTCGACATCCGGGCTTTGCACCAGGCGGTGTTCGAGGCGGGGAACGAAATGCCGGGAGAACACTTTGGCGGCGGCTTTGTGTCCGCCGTCCTCGTACACCGCGCCCAGGACCGCCTCCACGGCGTCGGCGAGATTGGACTCTTTGGACGCGCCGCCGGAGCGGGCCTCGCCGCGTCCCATGCGGAGCAGTTCGCCGATCCCCCAGGCCGCGCCGACCCGGGCGAGACCGCTCCGGTTGGTGACGGTGCTGCGGAATTTGGTCATATCCCCCTCGTTCATGTCGTTGGCGTGGGCGTAGAGGTGTTCGGCCGCGAGAAGTCCCACAACCGCGTCCCCGAGAAACTCCAGCCGCTGATTGTCGGCGCAGGTTTCATGGCCTTTTTCGTTCCGGTAGCTGGGGTGGGTGAGCGCGGTGGTCAGGCGGTCCTTGGATTTAAACCGGTATCCGAGGGTTTTTTCGAGGGATTTATAGGGGGATTTCATGATCAGGCGCGGGGATGAAAGGCGTGGTGGACCTGGCGGAGGCGCTGCTGGTCAACGTGGGTGTAGATCTGGGTGGTGCTGATATCGGCGTGCCCGAGCATTTCCTGAATGGCGCGCAGCGGGGCGCCGGCGGAGAGGAGATGGCTGGCGAAGCTGTGCCGCAGCGAGTGGGGATGCGGGGTGCCGGGCAGATTGAGTTCGCGGGCGTAATCCCGGATCATCTGCCAGATGCGGGCCCGGGTCAGGGGAAGGCCGTTCACGGAGAGAAAGACCTCGGGGGTGTCCGGGGCGTTGGCCAGGAGGACGGGGCGCACGGTTTCGATGTAGAGGGTGACGTGTTTGGCGGTGGCGCGGGCCACGGGCACGAGCCGCTGTTTGCGTCCTTTGCCGGTGACACGCAGGTAGCCCTGGTCGAAGTGGAGATTGTCGAGGGTGAGGTGGACCAGTTCGCTGACCCGCAGGCCGCAGGCGTACATGAGGTCGAGAATCGCGCGGTCCCTTTTTCCGAGTTCGGTTTTGGGGCTGGGGGCTTTCAGAAGCCGGGAAACATCGTCCGGGGAGAGAATTTCGGGCAGGTGCCGCCAAAGCGACGGACTGTCCATGCTGTCGGTGAGGTCGGTTTTCAGAATACCTTCCTGGGTGAGGAAGCGGAAAAACATTTTGATGGAGACGAGACGGCGGGCGAGGGTGGCGGGTTGGAGTCCCTGTTTGCGGCCCCGCATCAGGAAATCCACCATGCGGGCCCGGGTGATGGAGGAGAGGTCCCGCTGCTCACCGGGGGTGAGAAAGGCCTGAAACGCTTTGAGGTCGTTGGCATAGGCCTCGCCGGTGCGGGGGGAGAGACCGCGTTCGATCAGCATCGAATCGAGAAAAAGGCGAATCTCCTGGTCCATGTTGGCGGGTCCGTTCAGTCGGTTGCGGACGGAAAAGGATTCAGGCCCCGGTCCATGAGCGCCAGCGCGTTGCGGGCGCGGCGGCCCATATCCGGGTAGCCTTCCTCGAAGATGTCGATGAATTCCTCGAGTGCATCCCGGGCCGCGTCGAGGTCTCCGAGACGCCAGTGGACCTGCGCGAGGTTCCAGTGGGCGGTGGGGAGGATGAGGTCCTGATCGAGTTCGACCGCGCGCAGGAGATCCTCCCGCGCGGCTGCGAGCTTGTTTTGACGGGCCCGCACGTTTCCGCGCTGGGCGAAGTAGGTGAGGTGAAAGGTGGGACGCCGGGTGCGGTTGATCAGTTCGGTGTACACCTCTTCCGCCTCGGCGTAGCGGCCCAGGGCGATCATGGTTTCGCCGTGACCCGAGAAGCTTTGTTCCTGTTGGACGCTGTAGTGGGGACGGAGAGCGAAAAAGAGGCCGAGGGTGATGGGAATGACAATCGCGAGGGTGGCGGCGGTGCCGATGATGGATCCCCGCTGGCGTTCCAGAAAGCGGACCCAGCCCGGATACCGGCCGAGTTCGAGATCCTCCTTGGCGTGAAGGGGGGCGAACCGCAGGCAAAAGGCGGCGGTGAGCGGATGCCAGCCCCGGGAGTCCCCGTCCCATTCGAGGGGGAAGCCGCGCCCCGTCTTTACGTGATCATCCAGGGCCCGCGCCCAGGAAAGGCCCATCTGCGTGCGGATATCGACCGGGGCATCCAGGAGCAGGGGGCGCATAAAGAGGTGCTGGGAGAGGGTGCGGACCGGCGCGGGCGCGGGATCATCCTCTCTCGGTTCCCATTGCAGGAGGCCCTTGTCGCCCCGAAGCCCTTTGGATTGGGAGAGGGCCCGGTAGAGTCCCCGTTGATGTTCCTCGGGCAAATCATGCCACAGCAGAGGCAAAAGACCGCCGAGGGTCATCCGTTTGGTCAGCGCGCCGTCGCGGGTGCGGTCGAGAAAGACGGCCCGGGGGGCGGACCAGTGGTGTTCGAGCAGGTGCGCGCGCCAGCGTTCGCGGACCTCTTTGAATGCGGATGAATTCTTTGAGAGATCGCGGTAGGCGTCGATTTCGGCGATCAACAGCGCCGCCAGATCGCACAGATCGACGTCCTCATCGACGATTTCGGGGGTGAAAGCCGTGTCCGCGTCCGGCCAGACGGGGAGGGGGCCCTTTCCGTCGGTGAGTTCAATCCACGCGCGGATATGGCTCTCCAGCCGGGGAAGCAGCGCGGAGGGAAGGGGGAGGGGCGCGTCGCCCTTGCGGGCGGTGCGGACGGCGATGGCGAGCGCCGGCCATGCGGGGACGGCGGTTTCGGCTTCGGCGCCGTTCAGCGGGGCGAAGGCGGGCAGGGCTCCGTTCGGGAACGGGGCGATATGGCAAAGGGTTTCCAGGAGCGCGCCGGCGGATTCGGGCTCCATCCGGGTCAGCGCCGGAAGCAGACCGGGCAGGTCGAGCAGATTGAGGCCGGGGGGCGTGACACCGGGTTCGCTTAGACTTTCGGCCGGAAACGTCCCGGCGGGCGGATGCAGACCGGATTCCAGAACCTCCAGGGCCAAATCAAAGAGCACCGGACGCTCCTCGGCTTTCATGCGGGTCAGCCAGAGCATGCGCTGCTTCCAGAGATCGGTCCAGAGCGCGCGCAGGTCGGTTTCGGGCTCCGGGGCGGCGTCGGCCGGGTCACCCTTATGAGGGTCACCGATCTGAACGGTGAGCCGAACCCAGCGGCGGTTTTCGCGGACATCCTGGGTCAGTTCAATCGTGTGCTCCCCCAGTTGAAGGGTGCTGCGGGGGCCCTCCTCGGTGACCGTCTGGCGGGTGCAGAACAGTTCCGGAACTGCGGAGACCGGGAAATTGCCCAGAAACACGCCGGGGCGGACCTGAAAGAAGAGAAGGTCCACCTCGTCAGCGGACACCAGCCGATAGCCGCAGTTCAGCAAATGGAGGGTCTGCAGGTCGTATCCAGGCGGAAGACCCGGTTCAAAAGACCAGCTTCCTCCGGGGGAGGCGCCGGTGATGCCGCCGAGGGTGCGCGCGGTTTGGAACGAGGCGGCCAGGGCGTGTTCCGGGTCGCGGCCGGGACGGTGCGCGACCAGGGGAAGATCCTGATGCCAGGTGTCGGAATAATGCTGAAGATCGGTTGCCACGTATTGGAGCCTTGTGAATGTGTGAAACAGTAGGTGACTCCCTATCCCGAACTCCCCCCCAAGGTCAAGCGGGAAACCCCGGTGACAACAGAGTTAAACCTTTTCCTCGACAGACGGTTAGACAATCGTTAGAGGCATTACCCATTCGTTTAACCCTGACGCAACACAACGTGGAGATCCCGATATGGATTTTAAAGACCTGAAAAAAATTGTCGATCTGGTGAAGGAAAACGACATTGTGGAATTCGATCTGCAGGACGGGGAATTCCGTTTGTCCACCAAACTTCGCGGCAGCGATCCGATTTATGTCAGTGCGCCGGCCACTCCGGCGCCGGCACCCGCGCCGGCATCCTTTGGCGGTGAGGCCCCGGCCCCGGTGGCCGCCGCTCCGGCCGCAGACAAACCCTCGGTGAAATCACCAATGGTCGGCACCTTCTACCGCTCCTCGTCTCCGGACGCGGACCCGTTTGTGAAACCCGGCGATATCGTTGAGGCGGACACCACGGTCTGCATCATTGAGGCCATGAAGGTCATGAATGAAATCAAGGCCGACGCCAAGGGCCGCATCACCCGGGTGCTGGTGGAAAATGCCCAGGCCGTGGAATTCGGTCAGCCGCTGTTTGAAATTGAACCCGCCTGAGAAAGGGCCCCGCATGGAACGTGTTCTCATCGCCAACCGCGGGGAAATCGCTCTCCGCATCATCCGGGCCTGCCGCGAGCTGGGCCTGAAAACCGTGGCGGTCTACAGTCAGGCCGACCGCGACGCAACCCATGTTCAATTGGCCGACGACGCCGTGTGCATCGGACCGGCCGCGGCTGCGGACAGCTATCTGAAAATCTCCAACATCATCAGCGCCGCCGAGGTGACCGATGTGGACGCGATTCATCCCGGATACGGATTTCTGGCTGAAAACGCCGATTTTGCGGAACTCTGCGCCAAGTGCAATCTGAAATTCATCGGGCCCTCGCCCGACGCCATCCGCAAGATGGGCGACAAAAACACCGCGCGGGAGACGATGAAAGCCGGCGGGGTGCCGATTACGCCGGGCAGTGACGGACTGATCGCCAACGAGCAGGAGGTGCTGGCCGTGGCCCGCAAGATCGGATATCCGGTCATCATCAAAGCCACCGCCGGCGGCGGCGGCAAAGGCATGCGGATCGCGCACAACGACATGAGCGTGGTCAACGCCTTCACCACCGCCCGGCACGAGGCCGAGCGCGCCTTCGGCAACGCCGGGGTCTACATTGAGAAATACGTCGAAAGCGCCCGGCACATTGAAGTGCAGATCATGGCCGACGAGCACGGCAACGTGGTGCATCTTGGCGAGCGCGACTGCAGCATGCAGCGCCGCAACCAGAAAGTTCTCGAGGAATGCCCCTCGCCGGTGCTCAGCGCCGAACTCCGCGCCCAGCTGGGCGAGGCCGCCGTCAAAGCCGCCAAAGCGGTGAACTACTCCAACGCGGGCACGGTGGAGTTTTTGTTCGATGAAAAGGCCGAACAGTTCTACTTCATGGAAATGAACACCCGAATTCAGGTGGAGCATCCGGTGACCGAGGAGGTGACCGGGATCGATCTGATCAAAGAACAGTTGCGGGTGGCCATGGGCGAAAAACTCAGCTTCACCCAGGAGGACATCGTCATGCGCGGACACGCCATCGAATTCCGCGTGAACGCCGAGGACCCCTCCCGCAATTTCGCGCCCTCGCCGGGCAAGATTCACTGGGTGAATTTTCCCGGCGGACTGGGGGTTCGCATCGATTCCGCCGTGTATCCGGGATATGTCATTCCGCCGTTTTACGACAGCATGGTGGCCAAACTGATTGTGCGCGGGCGCGACCGCGAGGAGGCACTGGCCCG
The DNA here is from genome assembly GCA_020831625.1 of Verrucomicrobiota bacterium. GTDB lineage: Bacteria > Verrucomicrobiota > Kiritimatiellia > SS1-B-03-39 > UBA6053 > PXAS01. The sequence goes on from JAFIGD010000028.1 coordinate 65,864, forward strand.
TCTGGGGCGCGCGCTGGAGGAGTTTCTCATCGACGGACCCACCACCACCATTCCGCTGGGACTCGCGCTTTTGCAGGACGCCCACTTCCAAAGCGGCCACTACAACACCCGCTATCTTGAAAAATTCATGGAAACCTATCAGCCGCCGGTTTCCCGTTTGAGCTGAAGGACGAAAACGATGACGCAACCGAAACTGGTGATCGTGGGTTCGATCGGGATCGACCACATTGAAACCCCGCGCGAAAAACGGGAAAATCTCCTGGGCGGATCCGCAAGCTACGCCTGCGCGGCGGCCTCGTTTTTCACACCGCCCGGCATGGTCGGGGTGGTGGGCGATGATTTTCCAGCGGCGTTTTTGGATCTCTACCGCAAATTCTCGGTGGATCTGGCCGGCCTGCAGCAGCGGAAAGGGCGCACCTTCGCCTGGAGCGGGGTGTACGAGGAAAACATGGACAACCGCAGCACCCTCGAGACGGTGCTCGGCGTTTTTGAAACCTTTCAGCCGGATTTGCCGGAGGCGTATGTTGAAGCCCCCTATGTGTTTCTCGGCAATATGGCCCCGGACTTGCAATTGCATGTGCTTAACCAGATGAAAGCCCCGGCTTTTGTGCTGGCGGACACCATGGACCTGTGGATCAACATCGCCCGCGACAAACTGGTGGAGGTGATCGGCCGGGTGCATATGCTCACGCTCAATGAGTCCGAGGCCCGCTTGTTGACCGGTGCGCACAATCTTTTGGCCGCCGCCGGGGCGCTCCTGGCGATGGGGCCGGAATATGTGCTCATTAAAAAAGGCGAGCACGGCAGCATGCTCATCAGCCGGGCGGGAATCTACATTCAGCCCGCGTTTCCGCTGGCGTCGTTTGAAGATCCCACCGGAGCCGGAGACACCTTCGCCGGGGCGCTGATGGGCCGGATTGCTGAGAACGGAGCGCACGACGCAAGCGCGATCCGCCACGCCATGGTTCACGGATCCGTGGTGGCCTCGTTCGGCGTGGAGTCCTTCAGTCTGGACCGGCTCGCCGCACTCAGCCGCGACGAAGTGGATGCCCGCGTCACTGAATTAATGGACATGACCCGGGTTTAACAGCGGTTGAAGATGGACACGGATGCTCCGCCGCGCATAGGCTCCGAATTCGTCACTCGTCACTCGTCATTCGTCACTCGTCACTCGTCACTCGTCACTCGTCACTCGTCA
>JAFIGD010000080.1 GCA_020831625.1 Verrucomicrobiota bacterium
CCTTGGGCTATGCGCTTTGCCCCCATCCGGGGGCGTAAGGACAGAAAATTGTGGACGGATCATCTCCATCAGAATTTTTTACCTCATGTCCTCCCGCAATGCGAAATGTGTATACTCGTCAGGGTTAAAATCCCCAGGTCCGTGAACCGTCGCTACGCGACGGGCTGGCGTATGATGGATTGAAACCGTGGGTTGAAACCCACGTCTACGCGTGGGCCTGTCGCTGCGCGACAAAATAAGGCGCTTGCAAGCAATCTCTCGGATTGAGGTCTGGTGTCCGGCTTAAATGTCGCTCGGTCTAAACACTGATAAACACGGATCCATGCGTCTGGGAAAATACGCTCTGCAGAAATGGACTCCAGAATTGAAAACCCGGGAACCAATGAAAACCAGGACATTCCCCATTTTTTGACAGGCCCAGGCTTGAGAATTGGGCATTTATTTTGTGACATGATAACAGGATCGACGTGATCCTGCCAATCCTGTTATCCGGTCCAAAATTCCCGCTCTTTACATACGACATTCAGATATCCCCTGTCTTTAGAGGCTAATCTCTCATCTTGCTCGAAAAAATGGGGAAAGTCCTGAATGAAAACGCATTGCCTAAACGCAGGAACAAAGCTAACATCCCCGTTGAAATGAATAAATCCGAGTCCATCCGTTCATCCGTGGTTGAATCCCCACCTGCCAAAGAGCAGTCGCACAGAAACACGTAAACTCGGTCCGGTGGACTGAGATGTTGGACTCGCAAAAAGGAAAGAAAAAATGACAGACAACAACGAAAACCGTCGCAGGGAGTTTCCAACGTCATCCGCCGATGGCGGCATGAGCCCTTATTTCGACAAGGGTGGCCCGCTGACCATCTCCATGTGGGATTTCTCGTGGCTGAAGGGACACCATGCCGGAGGCCCCTACGAAGACCTTGGCCAGCGCGTGGAAGAGGCGGCGGAGAGAGGGTACAATACCCTGCGGATCGATTGCTTTCCCTCGCACATCCTGGAGGGAAAATCCACATTCAAAAAGAAATTCGGCCAGAGTTCGATCATCCCGTGCTGGGGCGATACGCTTGTCAGCCACGAACAGAATGTCCTGGAAAAAGTTGCGGAACTGGCGGAGCATTGCCGAAAGCATGGAATCTGGCTTGGTCTGGATTCATGGGACAAAGCGCATATGATCGGCCACACCAATCCGGTAGACCCACAGGATGAGGAGAAGACGTTCCGCGGGTTTTCACAAACGTGGGTAAAGGCAATCAGGCTGATGCGTGAAGAAGGCATCCTCGAACGTGCGGTTTGGATTGCTCCGATGAATGAAGTGCCGCACTACGCTTCACGGAATTTGTCTTCGGTGAGAACTGCCGGGAAGAAAGATGCCGACGAGGGGGAGACGTCCTTCGAATCCAAAGAGGATGAGCTGAATGTCATATTCAATCGCATCAATCACTGGATGGGCGAAGCCATCAGGGAAGAGGTGGGGCCGGAGCGGATTCCGCTTTCCTACTCATCGCTTGGGGCCGAGCACTATGGCAAACGCCTGACGGACATTTATGATGTGGTGGACGTTCATTTCATGCCGAATGCGATCGGAAGGAGCTCGACCCGGTTTGATGAAATGGAGAACTGGGATCTCAAACAGTTCAGCGATGAATGGCAGGCCGCGTGTCGCGAAAACTATAAGGAGATGATCGCCAGAACGCGGGAATACTTCACCCGTGCGATGGACAGATGCACGACCGATTCGGGGAAGAAACTTGTGCCGATCGTAACCGAGTCGTTCGGGCCGTGCTATTTCCCCGACCACGCGGTTGTGGACTGGACCTGGTACAAGCTCTACAATTCTGATGCCGCCAGGGTGATTGCATCCATGCCTTATGCGGGAACAACGCTTTCCAATTATGCCGAGCCCCTGTTCCGGCTGTGGGAGGATGCGGACTGGCACCGGAACAGCAATCTTTATATTACCGCAATGGCGGAAGCGGCACGCTGACCGTAAAGTTTTTGTACAGCGCGGAACGGGTGAACATGTGCCGAATGCCAATGCGGCCCTCTGTGACGATCGGGAAATCCGTGTTCCGGAAATGGGCATGAAACGTTTCGTCCGCATTTTCGACGCGCATATACAGATCGCGATCCGTCTTTATGACGGTAATCTTGTGCGGAACGCCCGGTATGAACAGGGTCTCCGATTCATATTCCGGCTGCAGATCGGTTCCGCTGAGGCCTTGAATTTCGGGCATATATCGGCGGGCGCGAAGATACGAGGACGTGGCCAAACCATCATTGGTGAAGGCTGCATAGGAAATGTGGTAGAGATTCATGTTATGAAAATAGGTGCGCATGGCCGGCACCCGGCGCAGATTCCGCCATGCGTGGATGTCTTTCACATGCGGGGCTTCTCCGCTGCCGGTGGCTTGTATAAAGAGAATGTTCACGGCACGGTTTTCGTTGTCCAGGCGGGTATACTCAAATTCGATCTTCACATCGCCCGCGAAGCTCTCTTTTGTCCACAGCACCATATGATGCGCATCATTCCGGAACTCAGGACCTGCAGTCAGGGTCATCCCGTTCCTGCCATTGGACACCGTGCCGACTTCACCGTCGAGAAACCACTTCTCCTGCCAGTCGCCCGTCCCTTCGTCGTGGAACACGGTTCGCCAGTTCTGTTGGTCTGCCTGCATGAACGCCTTTCTCTCCGGTGCTTGTTCCGCATTCAAGGTTGTCAAAAGAAAACATCCCGCCAAAACTGAATAGGAACTTGCTATTCGCGCTGAAAAAGCGGGAGGCGGTTTCGGGGTTTTGAAGCGTGTGATCATGCAGAAATGCTTGGTGAATCATGGGGCGGGTGTCAAGCTGTACCGGGAAGAAATAGCGTTTGGCCTGGCTCTTGCCTGGCGTTAGGACTCGTTATACTCTGAATCCCCCGGCAAATGGCGGTGTGTGTGGAATAACGCGTTTGCCAGAAAGCGAAGATATGACAGCTAAACCCAATGTATTGCTCATCTATGCGGATGGCATGTGTTTCAATGATATCGCGGCGCTCGGCAACGATGAGGTGATCACGCCGAATCTTGACCGGCTGGTGCGGCGCGGAACCACGATGCGCAACGCCCATATCATGGGATCGGTTTCCGGGGCCGTCTGTATTCCGAGCCGCAGCATGCTCCTGACGGGACGTCTGCTGTTCGGCGACCTGTTCCCAACCTTGCGGAAGATCCCTGGGAACTGCAGAACAGGGCGGATGACGGCGCCTGCCGCGACGTCCGGCAGCGACTCCTTTCGCTTCTGGAAAGAGGGCGTGAGGATTTTGGCGATCATGGGCCGGACCATGGGCAGGTGTTCTGGATGGCGTGAAAGGATTCATCCGGTTTTGATGCTTTACATCTGTTTTGCGTTTGGCAACAAAGGTTCAAGGAGTTATCTTACACTATCAATCCTACACAATCAATCAGAACCTAACATGTAAGGGTACACGTATGGACAATGTCGAGCAGGAGGCCGTTCCGCATCAGGAGCATGACTGGAAAATTCTAAACCGTTCGCGGATGCGTTTCGGGGTTGCCACCATTTTGTACGGTGGGGACGAGGGGGCATTCAGTCCGTTTCATACGGTCATTATCAGGGCTTTGGGCGGGGGCGACGCCCATTTGGGATTTATCGGGGCCAGTGCCCAGGTGATGGCACCGATGTTCACGTGGATCGGTGCCGTGATCCTGCGCTGGACCAAGTTCAACCGGAAAGGCATGATTATGTCCCTTTGGGCGGGCGCACTGGTTCAGGCCGGGCTCATCGCCGCTCTGGTGATGGCGGCGAGGTCTTCGTCGGCCGCGGCAGGTTTGTTTTTGTATGTCTATTTGGGTTTGATCTCATGCATGCTGATGGTGACGGGGGCGCAAGGCAGCATCTCGGCGAGCTGGATCGGCGATTTGGTGCCGACGCGTTTTCGGGGGCGCTTTGTGAGTGGGATGCAGATCATCGGGGTGTCGGGGGGGCTGGCCTTCCAGTTTATATTTTCACGTCTTGCAGTCCAGGCAACCGGACTTACTGCGTATGCCGGCCTGATGGGCCTGTTGTGCCTCAACACGCTTTTTGCCATTTTTGTGATTCGGTCTGTCCCGGAGCGGCGCTCCTTTGCCATGAAGTTCTTAACCACGCATAAGACAGAGCGGGTAAATTACCGCTACAGCCCTCTTTGGCACATGGTCGCGTTTGAGTTCACGTGGCGTGGTGGCCGCGTGGCGCTGGGGGCCTTTACGACGGCCTACCTGCTGGATTATTTTGGGATGGGGCTGGATCGTGTGATTCTTCTCAACATGGTCGCGAGTGGCCTTACGCTGCTGTCGCTCTTTATCGTGGGCAAGCTGTCGGACCGGATTGGCAATTACTTGCCGCTGATGGTCATTTCTGCTGTGTGCGCGGTCAGTATGCTTCTGTGGGTTTCGACAGCCTGGTGGGGTATTTGGCCTATCATTGCCTATCAAATCATCAATGGTGCGGCAGGCTCCACACATTGGATGTTGGTAAACAACCTGTGCCTTGAAGCGTATCCAGCCATCGGGCGGCCAAACTACCTTTCCCTTTCCAAGAGTATTAGCGGGCTGATGTTGCTCATATCCACCACGTATGCCGGGCACCTGTTGTCCCTGTTTCGTGGTTGGTCGACGGTTTTATGGGGGGCGGAAATCAACCACTACCATGTTTTCTTCCTGTGCTGCACACTTTTGACTGCTTCCTGTGTCATTCCACTCAAGATGTTGGGTCTGTTCATGGCTTCGCCAAAATTCGTCAACACGGACGAGGAGTAAATAAAACAATCACCGGCGTCGATGCCCGGTGGCTCACGGCTCTGGGGGATCGTTCAGCACACGCCTGGCGGCACTGCCGGGGCGGGTTGGGGACGCTAGACCTTCGAGAATGCCAGTTCCCTGATGCGGCACAGTTCGTCCCCGCCGCCATGAAAGACAAGAAACAGGGCCAATTTCCCGCGCAGCCCGCCCAGCGCCTGCAACGATTCGGACCCATCAAGGGGCCCGAGCTGGATATCCAGATCGTGATATCCATCGGCAGAGGACGTTTGCGCGGAGAGTCGGGCCTGACCAATGTCCACCCGTTTATCCTCTTGTTCCACATCTTGCGGACGGGCAACCTGAACCGTGATCTTGGTGTCTTGCAAAAGTTGTATATTCAAACGCAGCGAAACCTTGTCTTGATCCGACAAGGGCACCGTACCAAACTGCATATATTTAAACCCCAAACAGGTTTCGCTCTTGATGCCGGTCAGCGGGTGCAGACCCTCGGCTTGCCGCGGCCATCCGAGAATCGTCCCGGCCCCATGGATCCAGCAGCAGATGCCGATATTGTGGCGCGCAAACGCATCCAGTCCGTTGATGCTCGCCGCCTGCGAGGTCATCTCAACCGGCGGAATCTCAACCCGGCCATCGACAACACGCACTTCGATCGGCTCCATCATCGCCTGCCGGTTCACAAACCCGCCCGTCGTATGCCGGTGGTAAAACACGTACCACTGATCACCGATCCTGCAGAGGCCTCCGTGATTGTTGCCACCCTTCCAGCCGATCCCGTTATCAATAATCCTGCCCCCGTACGTCCAGGGGCCGAAAGGCGTCGGCCCATGGCAATACGTCAAAGCGGACTTCCTCTCGTTGGAGGAGTAGATGAACACATAGTGATCCTTGTCGATCTTGCGGATGGAGCTCGCCTCGAAAAGCGTTGAACCCTTCAAATCATCCTTTTCCGGCAGTGTCTTGCGGTACGCACTGCGATCCGGCAAACGCGTCTGCGGATCAATGATCGTGTGCATGTCGAACGGGTCGATCTCGGCGCATCGGTCTCCGCCACTTTCCTTGGGTCCCATTCCCCAGTAGGCAAAGACGCGCACCGAGCCATCCTCCTGCTCATCCACCAGCACAGCGGGATCGAAGGCACCACACGCATTGGCCGGTGGCCAGTCGCACATCACCGGGTTCGTAAAAGGTCCCGCCGGACTGTCGCTCGACGCCATCACGCATTTCGGCCCGAGGTCTTCGAATCCGGGCACCGTCTCAGGATCCTCCTTGCGAGGTCCTTGCACACCATCGAGCGAATAGGGCGTCCCGAGAAAGGTGTAGAGGCAGTAGCGCCTGGTCACAGGATTGTACACGCAGTCCGGCGCACCGAAATGCTGATCGGCCGCATGACCATACCCGATCGCCTGCACCTGCCGCACATGAAAGGCTTCGCCATGGCATATCCAGTCGCCCAGATCCTCCACGGGGGCCGACCAGACATCATGCCCAAACCCGCAATACCCATCACTGCGTTCATCGCGGGAACCATAAAGGAAAACCCGTGGCTTTCCTTCAAACATAAAAACGCGGGGCTCACCATCCGGGATAAACGCCGTTGGTGCCAGAATAGGATTTTGTGACTGCTTCATATTGCCTGTTGTCGATACCCTCATGTCAGACCTCTGCCAAGACATTCTCCCTTTTTTCAATCCTTCAGCCTGATGACTCTGCCTCGTTTTCCGTTCTCGTCGCCGTTCTCGTTCAACGAACTTCCTTTTCCGGCTGACGAGATCGGCGACGAGAGCGGAAAACGAGTTGAATTGCGTGGAACCTTAGAGGACGGGTTCGATTTCTTTTTCGTAATCGTGCTCGTAATCGTAAGATCGGTGGCCATCAACAAGAGTACGGTTACGATTGTGATGAAACAAATGCAGGGCCAAGGGCCCGACTTTACACAGCCCGGTCCGTCAGGACCGGGTTTTTGACCTCAAATCCAGGCAGAGCTCTGAAGGTGCGGCTCAATCGGTACGAGGCGGCGGCCGGAATTGAGCCGGGCCGTTGGCCCTCTGCGAATGGGGTGGGGGCCGTAACCCAGTCCTGACGGACTGGGCTGGGATGAGTCGGGCCGTTGGCCCTTGGGATCGGTGTTCCTCTTCCGCCGCCGCCGATGAATCGGCTTACGACTGCAAACCGATTTTCAGATCCACAGTCTTTATAAAACTCCGAGGAACCCTGCCGGTGAACACCGGCAGGCGGTTTTGCCTTGACTCACACCCTTCGTTTCTCCAGAACCCGCCCATGTTTACCCCCCTCACAACCCCGAAGCCGCCTCCCTCACTCAAAGCGCGAAAAGCGATTTCCTGTCCATTTGAGGAACGAAGCGCGAGCTGGATTGGATTGAAACACGAAGCCTTCGAATCCGACGCAGCTCCCAGGAATCTATTCACCTATTTCAGGAAGGTCGTGACGCTTGACGAACTTCCGGAGGATGCGCAGTTGCTCTTCGGTGCCGACAGCAACGCCCAGTTGTGGATCAATGGAAATCCGGTCAAAAGGAAAATGACCCGGTATGACCTGAACAATCTCACGGTTGATGCCATAAACGCCGGGCCCTACCTGAAAGAGGGAAAGAACGTGGTTCTTGTGCTGCATCACAACTGGGGGCATGTTCAGGTGTTTCAGAGAACAGGCAATCGCGGGCCGGCCTTGTTTCTGGACAGCGAATGGATTCAGACAAGCGGTGAATGGCGGCGATTGACCGCACCTCAATTCAAGCGCCATGAACAGCAAATCATTGGCGTCCGCGGTTATCCCAGACTCCGGTATCCCGTCTTTATCGATGCCCGCAAAGGTCTTTCGGGTGATCTTCATCATGAAGAGTATGATGATTCGTCCTGGGATTTTGCCGTCCCGCTAACCGATGGTTTTTATCCCGCTGTGCCCGCCGTGTCGGAAACACCCCGCCAACGCGAGTATGCCGTAAAGCCATCCATTGTATTGGCCGCCGGCAGGGTGAGCCTGAGTGATGAACCGGCCGATGACCCCGCGCACCTTGGTCACTCGGTAAAAAATTCCTCCTACATCAAGGAAGATTCGCTCACCGCAGCTGCTGGGAATTTATTGAGACGAGAACCGTTTGTGATCGCGGGCAAGGCTGGTGACTCATTCTACATCACCACTGATTTCCATAAACCAAAGCATGGCTTTCCGTATGTAAAGATTCAGGATGCTTCGTCAGGGATACACATAGACTTTGCCTATACGGAAATATCGAGATCGCAACACGATGGCAGTTGGCATGTGAATCCCGAGAACGGGTGGATAGATCCCACCGGGGTGGTCGGGCGCAATTACGCCGACCGCTATACAACGAAAAGCGGCTCACAATACATGGAGGTTCCCGACGAACGCACCGCACGGTGGATGATGATTCGGGTGCATTTCGAGGAAGATGGATACCTGAACCTCGATGAGGTGGGAATGATCCGTTCCCAATACCCCGTCGATTTCATCGGATCGTTTTCATCAGGGAATGATCACATCGACCAAATCATCGCGCTGTCAAAAATACACGCGATCGTGTCGATGACGGATGCATACCAGGACACACCGGGTAGGGAAGATGGGCAGTGGTATGAGGATGCGCGCATGAGGGCGGAACTCGCCGCAAGATGGTTTGGCGACCTTGAATTACGATCCTTGATGATACGAACCGTGGCTGAAAGTCAGCACGAAGATGGAAGATTCCACGATTTCCCTCCTGCCAATTGGAGTGATTTCGCTTCGACGTATGACTGGAATATGCAGTGGGTGGCTATTTTATACGATCATTACATGTGGACGGCGGATGAGGGCTTGATTCAAACGTATTGGCCCCATTTAAAGTCGTTTTGGGATAATGCCTTATCCTTGGTAAACGACGAGGGTCTCTGGATCACAAGAGCCATCAGAGGTGATATCAGGGTTAGCGCGGGGCTTACGCATCATCAATCGAGTGGTCTTGTCACACCCGGCATCATGGAGAGACTGGCATGGTCTGTTCAAATGGCCGAAGAGATCGGTGAACACGATCAGGCGGCGTTCTGGAGAAAGATGCATGGCAAAATGAAAGACGCCTTCAGGCAATACCATGTCGTACCGGCGAGTGATCAGCATCCGGCTTATGTACCGGATCGATACGATCCGAGTGATCCTGATCTTCAGCGCGGATTTGGGCAGGCGACCCAGTTGATCCCGGTTTTCACCGATTTATTGGATAAAGACGAGGCAAGTGCCCTCATGGACTATGTGTTCACCCACCCGGCTGGCGATCCGCCTGCTGGCGTTGTCCGCTGGAATAATCCAACCTTCAGTTACCGGGCGCTGCGTGCACTGTCCCATGTGGGAATGCATGAACGGGCGGTGAATCATCTCATTGAACGTTTCAGTCAATATTTGCCGGGGCATCCCAATAATCCAATTCCTCTTACGTTGCAGGGTCCCTGGGGTGGCCCTCTGCCGGAATACTGGATCAGCCGGGAAGACGAAGGCCTGGATGAAGAGGGTGCCCCGAATCGGCGGCAACCAAACGATGCCACAGGGTCGCACGGTTGGGGCGCCATTCCCATGCTGTGGCTGCATGATTCGCTCCTGGGTGTAACGATTGCTGCTCCAGGAGGCGGCGAATTGAATATCTCGCCGAAATCGGGCGGTTTGCCTTTTGTCCAGGGGTATACCAACACGCCCAAAGGACGGGTATGGGTTTCCCTTGATCCGCAGGAATGGACACTTGAATTCTCCCTTCCCAAAGGTGTTACAGCCACGGTGGAATTGCCCGCCACGTTCGAGGGCAAAAGAGTTCGTGTAACTGCCGGGGAAGACCGGACGGTTCAGACGGAGAGTCTCCGATACGAATTGACCGGCGGGGGAAGTTATTTCTTCCAGGCCTATTAAACCGGATTCAGACCAGATGTACGATTGGTGATTGTTGATTGTTGATTTTGGATGTTCGAGTCCAACTATGACAAGATATTCGCCTTCACTTCCCCGAAAAACCAATCGCCCCCCCCACATCAACAATCAAAAATCAAATATCATCAATCGTCAATCAATCGTAGAAGAAGACGCAACACCCGAATGCGTCACTCCCCCATGCATGGCTTCTCCCTCAGGCCTCCATGCGCGGATTTTGAGCTCGATTTTTCTTGTGCGTATATGCCTCATCAAAAATAGAATATGAGAAACATACACGCTTTTTTGTATCATCTTTTTCATGCAAGACTCTAATCGTAATCGAAATCGAACTCCAAAATCAGGTTTTCGATCACGATCACGATCACGATCACGATTAGGAAATCGGTTGACGAGAACGGCGACGAGAACGGAAAACGAGTGGGGAAATCAGGATCGTCCCCCGATCTCGTCGCCGTTCTCGTTCACCGAACTCCCTTTTCAACCACCCGCTCGCAAGCTCGCTGGAGCGCACGGAGAAGCACCCCTCCGGCCTGTAGGCCTACGCGCCGGAAGGGAGGCCAGCACCCGCCTTCGCCAAGGCTATGGCGGGCAAGCAGGCAGGGTCCGCGTGGAGCCCCGGAACTCACCCCAACACCCACGCGGCACCCTGCGGATAAGCTCCGCCAGCGGGGGTTTACGCGCCGGGGGGCGCGCGGCTGCTGGATAGCGTTCGGCTCTTCGGGGTGAATTCAGGGGCTCGCCGAACGGTATCCCACAACCCAAGCCTCCGTGAACCTCCTCCGTGATCTCCGTGTCTCCGTGGTTGAACAACCGCAAAACATCCCCAATCCGAAACCATATCTTACATACACCCTGTCAAAATGTTGCGGAAAATCCTGAGGAAAGACAAACGCTTTTTTGTATCGTCTTTTTCCACAAGATTTTACAGAGAATGAAAAGGAGTCGGGGAAAGGGGGAAGAGTTTTTTTGAGAGAATCCGTTTTTTGCCCACAAATATCTCACGGTTTCCAGACCTCAATTTAAAGGAATATTTTACCTCAACAGAGCGCAAATTTAAATGCCTTCTCTTACGCCCCCGGATGGGGGCAAAGCGCATAGCCCAAGGCAAGGGAGGCACGACC
>JAFIGD010000081.1 GCA_020831625.1 Verrucomicrobiota bacterium
GACCGGATTCCCAGAAGCAGACCTTGGGGCTCCGATTTCTTTTCCCTGGATTATGAACGCAACATCGTGTCGGTCGACGGCAATCAAATCACCATCGATTCCCCCGTGGTTATGGCGATGGAAGCGAGATGGGGCGGCGGATATATCTTCAAATACGATGATTCCGCGCGCATCAGACAAGTCGGTATCGAGGGGATGCGGGTGATGCTTTACAACCAAATGCGCAATGGAAAGCTTTCGCATGTGCGCGGCACGGTCCTGCGCTTTAACCATGTTCGGCACGGATGGGCCGACGATGTCGTGGCAGAGCATTTTTATGGCCGGGTTTTCGACGTTCGCGACGCAAAATACATTACCATTCGGGACAGTGCCGTCCTGATGGCGCCCGGCCGCTATTTCAGTGGCTATGTGCCGCACTATGGGTTCAATTTAGACGGCGGGGCGAACCATGTGCTGATCACGGGCTGTTTTACACGATACAACCGCCACGCGTATGTTCTGGGCGCCAGGGTCAGGGGACCGAATGTGTTTCACGACTCCTTTGGCGCGAAAGCCAGAAGCTGGAGCGAACCGCATCACCGATGGTCCACGGGCGGTCTTTTCGACAACGTGGAAGATAGTATCGCCTTTCACAACCGCTTGTCTTCGGGCACCGGGCATGGCTGGTCCGGCGTGAATTTTGTGGCCTGGAATACACGCGACACGCTGGCAAGCCAGCGACCGCCAACCGCCCAGAATTGGGCGATCGGCCATGTCGGCAACAAACACAGAGGGCGCAACCTGAACTGGGTTCCCGAGGGAGACGACGGGAGCTATGACGGGGGCGGCCACGGCCATTGGGAATTGCACCGGGAAAGGGGTGCGAATTTCGTTCAACCCAGCAGCTTGTATGAGTACCAGCGGGATCTGCAGTAAAGGTTCGCCTTGCGCCACACCAAGGCCGGAGAACCCCTTCCCCTGCCGCGCAATCACGGCCAGGCACGCCTACCCGCACCGACTTGTTCGGTGTCGGGAATTGTTGGCAATTTTTTCAACCACTGATGGACACTGATGAACACTGATTTTCATCTCACGACGCGCTTCCACTCAAGTTTTGGGTTTTTGAAATTCAGAACATATCCCAATCGGTAACCGGTGATTTTTAAATAGTTCATCATTTGGCCTATTTCCCTGTCTGTTATCTTTTCGATCACCTTTGTGTCCACAACGATTTTCCCGAAAGCAAGCAGATCTGGAATGTAATCCCCCACCTTCTCTTGTTTGTAGAGAAATTGCACACCCAATGATCTGCCGGGATTCATCTTTATAAATCGGTTCGGGTTTATCAGTGTCCATCAGTGTTAATCAGTGTTCATCAGTGGTTGGATTCTTCTCATTACTTACTGCGCTGCCAACAACACAAATCAGCGACGAGGCTTGCCGGGTTTGCTGGATTTGTCAGGTTTGTATTCTCTGATTCGATGGAGTACAATGGGAAGGTGCTTTGCAAAAAGCGGGAAGTCCTTGTCTGTGGTGAAAATGGCAAGGTCCCGGCGGACAGCAGCGGCGCAAATCAAGAAATCCGTGTTGGAGCCTTGGACACCCTGGGCACGACATGTGTTGAAACACTTCGCGGCCATCGTATAATCGGCGGTTTCGAGTACAATATCAGGGAATGCCGCGATTTGTTTTTCAAGCCTCTCAAATTGTGCTTCCTCCCGCAGCCCGGAGAGAATTTCCTGCCTGATGGGGCCGAGGATCTCAACCCGGTGCTCCAAAATCAGACTGCGGAGTTCCCTTACGGGATCCGATTCCAGCTTCTTCCGACGACGAAGCGCCTCGGACCACACACTGGTGTCCACGAGAACTCTCATGCCCGCGCACGCTGCTTCTTATGGTCGAATCCCGGTTCGTACTCCATCGATCCGAACAAAGAGAGGATGTTTTCCTGCTCAAGATGATGGATATAATCGGTCAAAGCCTGAGTAACCGCCGCTTTTTTTGTACGGTGGTTCCCTAGTTTTACCGCTTGTGTAATGAGTGTGTCGTCAATTTGTAGGTTTGTTGCCATGTTGGTTGCCTCCACACATAATATCACACATTCTGGTGTGTATGTCAAGGAGCTTTCACTGTTTTGAATCGCCGCAAATCAGCGACGAGGCTTGCCGAGTTTGCTGATTTTGTCTTGTTCGATTCAGTCTCGTGTTTCTCCACTTTGGGCAATGAACGTCTCATGTGCGCGTTCCCATATCCCGGCCATCCGTCTCACTCTTTCAGGGTGTTTGTCGGCTAGATTGCATAGCTCGGAGCGGTCCGATTCCATATCGTAGAGCTCCCACTTGCCATGGTGAACGGCAACCAACTTCCATCGGCCCATCCGGAGCGCCCGGTGCCCAATGTGACGGAAGAAGATGAAGTCGCGTTTTGCCTCGCAGTTTTCGCGAATTGCGCGCACAAGGCTGACGCCCGCCAGGGGCGGAGAGTCCTGTCCCTTCCAGTCCGGATCCGTGGTCTGGCCCGCCCACTCAAGCAGAGTGGGGACGATATCAACGAAGTGGCTGGGTGTATGACGAAGTTCGCCCCGTGCGCGGATCCCGTCAGGCCAGTGGACGATCAGCGGGGACGATATGCCGCCTTCGTGTACCCACGATTTGTGATAGCGAAAAGGAGTATTGGATGCTGTCGGGTTGAATAATGCTGCGTGAATCGGACCCCCTTTTCTGCGAGAGCATCGAGGTTCGGTGTCGATATCTCACCACCATAGCATCCCGCATCCGAGAACCCCATGTCATCGGCAACGATCACTAAGAAGTTAGGTTTCTTCATCATATTTTTTATCTTTCGTACCTTAAACAACACCTGTCGGGTCAGCCCACCGTCTTCGGACCAGCCCTGCGAGATTGACTGCTAAAAAAAATTTGCAGAAAGCCAGGTCCCTGTCCACTCCTTTCGATAGAAATACTGGCGGGACCTCATCAATCCTCTTTCGCGCTTCGTTAGCTTCGGCGGACTGTGGAAACGTCTGGCGTGAGCCACGTTGTGGCAACGCCACTCAACTCGTTTTCCGTTCTCGTCGCCGTTCTCGTCAACCGATTTCCTAATCGTGATCGTAATCGTGATCGAAAACGAAATAGAACCCGTCCTCTAAGGTTCTACGCAATCCCACTCGTAATCCGTTCTCGTCGCCGATCTCCTCAACCGATTTCCTAATCGTGATCGTGATCGTAATCGTGATCGTGATCGTAATCGAAAACGAAATCGAACCCGTCCTCTTAAGCTCCACGTAAATCAACTCGTTTTCCGCTCTCGTCAACCGGAAAAGGGAGTTCGGTGAACGAGAACGGCGACGAGAAGGGTGAACGATTCTGTTTCTCTCGACTCGTAATCCGTTCTCGCCGCCGTTCTCGTCAACCGGAAAAGGGCGTTCGCGCACCCCGCACAAAAAACGCCGATACCATATCGGAAGCGGGGTTTGGGGGGGCGGAGCTTGCCCGCCGGAGCGAAGTCGGAAACGTACGTTTGCGGTCTTATGCCGATTCATCGGCGACGGCGGAACAGGAAAACCGATCCCAAGGGCCAACGGCCCGACTCATCCCAGCCCAGTCCGCCAGGACTGGGTTACGGCCCCCACCCCATTCGCAGAGGGCCAAGGGCCCGGCTCAATTCCGGCCGCCGCCTCGTACCGATTGAGCCGCAGCTTCAGTGCTCTGCCTGGATTTGCGGTCAAAAACCCGGTCCTGACGGACCGGGCTGTGTAAAGTCGGGCCCTTGGCCATGTGCATTTGTTTCATCACAATCGTAACCGTACTCTTGTTGATGGCCACGGATCTTCACCCATTCCGGGATGCGCCCGGCAAGGAGCGGGAAGTCACATC
This sequence comes from Verrucomicrobiota bacterium, assembly GCA_020831625.1. Taxonomy (GTDB): domain Bacteria; phylum Verrucomicrobiota; class Kiritimatiellia; order SS1-B-03-39; family UBA6053; genus PXAS01. Next base: position 3,855 of record JAFIGD010000081.1, read on the forward strand.
CATTTTTCTTCGTAAGCTTCCGTTATTATTGGGGTTTATATTCACTTATGCCTAAAACAACCGGACACTCGTGGTGATTTCCCTTGAAAAGTCTAATAACTGGGAATACGAAATAAAATAACGACATGAAATATTCACAAGTAAAATACATGTAACTCTTTTATGGTAAAAATTTCCAGAAAGAAAAATCGATTTCAATAAGAATCCAATCCAACCGAACATACATACAGATGCCGATTCAGAAGAAAAACCCAGCCCAAAAACCCGGTGTGCCGAGGCACCGGAAAAAAAGATCCAAGCGCCATTCACATGGAGCGCTGAAGGCCGTGCTTGTGCTTGCCGGGATCTTTTGGGGGCTGGATCAACTTTTTCAACGGGTCGGTTCTTCTCCGGATCGCATCGTGGACATGCAACGGCGTTCGGAGATGAACCCGCCGACGAATCCCGACGGGTCCATTCCTGCCGACAGTTGGCCTGCGGAATGGTTCGAGGCGCCCCGCAAGGCTTCGGAAATGGGGATCACCGCTTTCAGCGAATCGCCCATGCTGGCAGAGAGGCGGGCGGCGGGGGATTTGCCGCCTCTGGAGGAGCGGCTTTGCGACGATCCGATTGTCATTCACCCCTACGAAAAACCGGGACGACACGGGGGCACCGCCGCTTTGGAGAATGCGCGGGATCTGAATCCGCCGGAGGGGCTGTTGCGTCCCGACCCCGAAGTCCGGAGGGTCTTTCCCAACTTTGCCGAGTCCGTCGAGGTGAGCGATGACGGGCGGGTGTACACCATTACCCTGCGGAAAGGACTGCGCTGGTCGGACGGGCATCCGCACACTTCGGAGGATTACCGCTTTTATTTTGAAGACGTGTATTTAAACCCGGAGTTGAATCCGGCCATGGGTCCGCCGTTTATCGGCGCGGAGATTCGGATCATTGATGAGTTGACGTTTGAATATGCATGGGAGGATCCGCAGCCGTACTTTCATCACCATCTGGCCCTGGACAGTATCTTTTACGCCCGTCCGGCGCATTTTCTGAAAGAGTTTCACGCGGCGTATGTCGATCCGGAGGAGTTAAACGCGCGTGCCCGTCAATTCGGATTCAGGGACTGGATCGGATTTTTCGGGGCGATGAACTCCGGACGCCACGGTCGGAACGTGATGAACCGCCCGGTCATGCAGGCCTTTGTTCTCACGCGCATCGATCTGCAAATGGAGGCGTTTGAGCGGAATCCGTTTTATTCGAAAGTCGATCCGGAAGGCCGTCAGCTCCCCTACATCGACCGGCTTGAGGTGCACACGGGTCTGGATGAAGAGGTGATAGCGGCCCGGGCGGGAACGGGGGCGTTCACCTTTGCCGCCAGCAGCCTGCGCACCTCCGATATCCCCATGTTCAAGATCGGGGAGAGCGCGGGCAATCACGAAACGTTCATTTGGAACCGCATCCAGGGAGCGGATGTGCTGATTCAAATGAATTTCACCACCGAGGATGAAGGGTTGCGGAACATTTTCCGGGATCTCCGTTTTCGAAAAGCGCTGTCACTGGCGATTGACCGGGATGAGATCAACGAGATGATTTATTTCGGGCGGGCCACGCCGAGTCAGGTGACCGTCAGCCCGTTCAGCGTTTTTTTCGAGGAGGAATTCGCGCGGGCGTATGCGGACCACGATCCCGCCGAGGCGGCCCGCCTGCTCGACGAGATGGGGGTGGTGGATCAGAACGGGGACGGCCGCCGAAACCGTCCCGATGGCCGGCCCCTGAACATTACCCTGGAATGGCATGCCATGGAAACGCCCAAGCAGGAGACCATGGAGTTGGTGACCGCGCATTGGCGACAAATTGGGATCGACATCAATCTGCGTCAGGTGAGCGGATCCTTGCAGAGCGCCCGGACCATGGGCAATATGATGGACATGACCCTTTGGCACGCGGACCGGACCACCGACATGGTGTTTCCGGTGCAACCTTGGTGGTTTGTGCCGATTCATCGCGGCTGGGAATCCAGCATGTGGCCGTTGTGGGCGGAGTGGTATCGGAGCGGGGGAGAAAGCGGGGAGGAACCGATTCCGGAGATGTTGGAGGTGATCGGGTGGTGGGACGACTTTCGAACCAATATGGATGAAAACCGGCGAATTGAACTCGGCAAAAAAATCCTCGCCGCCCAGGCGGAAAACCTTTGGGGGATTGGCACCGTCAGTCTCGCGCCGCAGCCAGTCGTGGTCAGCACCCGTCTGCGCAATGTGCCGACCCGGGGCTATTGGGGCTGGGACAGCCGGCGGAGCCTGCCTTATTTCACGGAGTCGTGGTATCTGCGGGAGGCGCAAGCGGAATGACAGCATTCAAGATTCGGAGAATTTAATATGTTCAACTACATCGCCCGACGAATTTTGCTGATGATTCCCACCCTGGTGGCCATCTCGATGCTGATCTTTTTCCTGATTCAGTTGCCGCCCGGGGATGCCATCACCTCACGTCTGGCCCAACTGCAGGCGGAAGGATCGGAAATCTCCGAGGAGGCCATCGCGGCCCTGCGGGCCCGTTTTTACCTCGATGACCCCGTGCACGTGCAGTATTTGCGCTGGGTGGGCGGATTCTTTCGCGGGGACCTGGGGTATTCGGTGGTGCATGAGCAACCGGTGAGCACCCTGGTGGGGGATCGTCTGGGCTACACCATGCTGATTGCTGTCGGCAGCGTGCTCTTCACCTGGGTGATCGCCTTTCCTCTGGGATTTTATTCGGCCATCCGTCAGTACTCCACGTCCGACTACGTCTTTACGATTTTCGCCTTTCTCGGCATGGCCACCCCGAATTTTTTGCTGGCGCTGGTGCTAATGTATCTCGGGCACACCTATTTCGGCATTTCGGTGGGCGGGTTGATCTCCCCCGAATTTATGGGGCAACCCTATTCATTCGCCAAGTTGGTGGACCTGCTCAAGCATATCTGGATTCCCATGGTGGTGGTGGGCACCGCCGGCACCGCCGGCCTGGTGCGCATCCTGCGGGCAAATCTGCTGGATGAGTTGCAAAAACCCTATGTGATCACCGCCCGCGCCAAAGGCCTGAAATCCTTGAATCTGATCTTCAAATACCCCGTGCGCATCGCCATCAATCCCTTCATCAGCACTGTGGGCTGGATGCTGCCCGCGATTTTTTCCGGGGACGCCATTGTGGGCGTGGTCTTGAACCTGCCCACCATCGGGCCGCTGCTGTTGGAATCGCTGATGACCCAGGACATGTATCTGGCCGGAAGCATTCTGCTGATCATGAGCGCGCTCACGGTGTTCGGCACCTTAGTCTCCGACCTCCTTTTGGCAGCCATTGACCCGAGAATCCGTTATGACTGAACCCGATCCCCAGACTGATGTTCCAACCGTGGATGAAAGCGGTTTCCCGGTGGCGGAGATGACAACCTCGCCCGGCGGTCCGGTTTCGGATGCCTCCGCCCCGCCTCCCGATGCGGCCGATCTTGTGTATGCCTCGCAGTGGAAGCTGATGGGACGGCGTTTCTGCAAGCACAAACTCGCCTTGGTCGGCACCGGGATCCTGTTGGTGTTTTATGTGGTCGCGGCGTTTTGCGAGTTCTTTGCGCCGAATGACCCCACCGAGCGCGACGCGACCCTGATTCTGGCTCCGCCCCAGTCCATTCGCTTTGTGGATGAAGAGGGCAAGTTCCATTTTCGGCCCTTCGTGTACGGGTACCGGATGGAGGTCAATCCCGAGACCTGGCAGCGCGTCTACACCCCGGATCCCGAGAAACGCTATGATTTGGTGTTTTTCCCAAAAGGCGAGCCGTATCGATTGTGGAATCTCATTCCCATGCAGAGACGTTTGTTCGGCAGCACCGAAGGCCGCGTCCTGTTGCTGGGCACGGACACGCTCGGGCGGGATGTGCTCAGCCGCATTATGTTCGGCGCGCGGATTTCCCTGACCATCGGGTTGATCGGCGTGGTCCTCACTTTCTGTATCGGCATCACCCTGGGCGGCATCGCGGGCTATTTCGGCGGCTTCACCGACCATGCCATCCAACGTCTGATCGAGGTGTTGATCTGTATTCCGCAATTGCCGCTTTGGATGGTGCTCAGCGCCGCTCTGCCCGGGCACTGGTCCGCATTGCGCATGTATTTCGGGATCACCCTGATCCTGTCGTTTCTGGGCTGGACCGGTTTGGCCCGGGTGGTGCGCGGCAAATTCCTCTCCTTGCGCAACGAGGATTTCGTGGTGGCGGCCCGCCTGAGCGGCACCGGCGAGGTGCAGATTATTTTCCGGCACATGGTGCCCTCCTTTATGAGCCATATCATCGCCTCGGCCACCCTGGCGGTTCCGGGCATGATTCTGGGGGAAACCGCGCTGAGTTTTCTGGGTATCGGACTGCGTCCCCCGGTGATCAGTTGGGGGGTGCTCCTGCAACAGGCACAGAATTTCCAGTCCGTGGCCATGGCCCCCTGGCTGCTGTACCCGGGACTTTTTGTCATCATCGTCGTGTTGGCGTTTAATGTCGTCGGAGACGGCCTGCGCGACGCGGCCGACCCCTACGCGGAATAAGAAGGCACCATCGTGAAACAAAACCACACAGACATGAAACAGAACAACGCGGAGATGAAAGACGGGAACATCGTGGAGGTCGAGGACCTCTACGTGCGCTTTTCCCGTGACGAAGGTATACTGAAACCCATCAACGGCTTTTCCTTCAATATCCCCGCCGGTTCGTCTATCGGCGTGGTGGGCGAGAGCGGCTGCGGCAAAACCATGACCGCCTATTCGCTCCTTCGCATTTTGCCGCGCGGGGGGCAGATCACCCACGGGAGCATGCGCCTGCGCCGCAAGAACGGGGAAGTGGTCGATCTCGCCCAACTGGATGCGGACGGCGAGAAAATGCGGCACATCCGTGGCGGGGACGTGGCCATGATTTTTCAAGAGCCCATGACCGCGTTCAGCCCGGTGCACACGCTGTACGATCAAATCGCCGAGGTGCTTGAAATCCATTCCGATCTGTCGGATCAGGACATCCGCAAACGCGTGGTCGAGTTGTTTGACCTCGTCGGCATTCCCGATCCGGAGAGCCGGGTGGACGCCTACGCCTTCGAATTCAGCGGCGGCATGCGGCAACGCGCGATGATTGCCATGGCCCTGGCCTCCGAGCCGGCGTTGCTGATCGCCGATGAGCCGACCACGGCACTGGATGTGACCGTGCAGGCCCAGGTGCTGCGGCTGATCAAAAAGATGCAGCGCAAATTCAACATTGCCCTGATGCTGATCACGCATGATTTGGGGGTGATCGCCCACATGGTGGACTACGTGTATGTCATGTACATGGGCGAAGTGGTGGAGGCGGCGCCGGTGGCGGAGTTGTTCAAAAACCCGCTGCATCCCTACACCCGGGATCTGTTGAATTCGGTACCGAAGATGACCGGCCCAAAGCAGGAACTCGCACACATCAAGGGCTCAGTCCCCAGCAGCGCGGCCTTGCCGCCCGGCTGCATGTTTCATCCGCGCTGTACCCGGCGGGTGGGAGAGGTGTGCTGGACCGGCGAGCCGGCTTTGGTCGAGATGAACAAAAACCACTACGTGCGCTGCTTCATTCATTCTCCGGAAACATCGGGGATGTCCAGACACGCGGAGGAGACGGAATATGATGCATGAAGAGCCCGGCGACAATATCATTCTGCGCGTGGAAAATCTGAAAAAACACTTTCCGGTCCGCTCCGGGTTTTTTCGGAGTGTGACCGACGTGGTCAAAGCGGTGGACGGCGTGAGTTTGGAAATCCCAAGGGGCAAGACCCTGGGCTTGGTCGGCGAGAGCGGCAGTGGAAAGACGACTGTGGGCAGGTGCATTCTGCGGGCCGTCGAACCGACATCGGGAACGATCAGCTTTCAACACAACGGAGAACTGAACAACATTGCGGATTTAAACCGCAAGGACTTGAAAAACGCCCGTCGTCACCTGCAGATGGTCTTTCAGGACCCGTTTTCGTCTTTGAACCCGCGCATGCCGGTGATCGACCTGATCTCGGAACCTTTGCGCGCCTATGGGTGGCCGGTGGGCAAGCGCCGGGAACGGGTGCATGAATTGATGGAGTTGGTGGGGTTGGACCCCCGCTACATGTCGCGGTATCCCCACGCCTTCAGCGGCGGACAGCGCCAGCGGATTGGCATCGCCCGGGCGCTGGCCTTAAGTCCGTCGCTGATTGTGGCGGATGAACCGGTCTCCGCGCTGGATGTCTCCGTGCAGGCCCAGATCCTCAACCTCATGGGAGATCTCCAAAAAAAATTGGGATTAACCTACTTGTTTGTCGCCCACGATCTTGGCGTGGTCCGATATATTTGTGACCGCGTGGCGGTCATGTTCAAAGGGCGCATTGTCGAGGTGGGGGATGCGGAGGAACTCTTTCAGCATCCGCGCCATCCGTATACGCGCGCCCTGATCGAGGCGGCGCCCATTCCGGATCCTGAAGCGCCGTGGCTGGCGGGGTCCGAAGCTTTCGAATCCGGTGAACCGGGTGAATCCGGTGAGAGTTTCAAGGAGGAATCCGACCCGGAAACCGGATGTCCCTATGCCCCGCGTTGCCCTATGGCTCTTGCGTCCTGCAGGCGGAAAACCCCGCCGTTGGAACCCGTCAAAGGGGAACCGAACCGTCTGAGCGCCTGTTTTCGGGTCGAGGAAATGATTAAAACCGAAGATCGTTAGTGTGCTGACACGTACCTGAAACCCAGACCTCAGTTTGAAAGGTCCTTTAGCCAAAACGGATCACAGATTCAAATGCGTTGGATTTTCTCATTTTTTTCTTTTTAGTTATGGGCTAACGCAAGGGATTTTATAACCCCGGGGGTTTTAGCGGATAGCCCGGGGTCAGCGACGAAGGAGCGCAGCCCCGGGAAAAAGAGACAA
>JAFIGD010000101.1 GCA_020831625.1 Verrucomicrobiota bacterium
ATTATGTATATGAATCACCTATGAATGGTCGAATAAATCGACACGCCCTAAACGCTGAAGCCCGACCATTTTCACCCGTTTAATTCTGGCATCCTTTTCATCACGGCTTATTTTGATTGTGTGACTTTCCCCCGATTCCTTAAAGACCCCCTGCTCCTTGGCAGCGGTCGCAGACTGCTTGAACTCTGGAAACCCCTGCTCCTCTGGCACGGGATCGTCGGACTCCTCTTTTTCCTCCTCCTGACTCCGCTTGGCTCCTGGATCCTCGGATTTGAACTCTTCCGGGGCGGCGCGCCGGTGATCGCCAATATCGACCTGCTCTCCTGGGTGCTGAGCTGGCGCGGATTTCTGCACCTTTGCCTCCTCCTGGGGATCGGACTCCTGGGCTCGGTGGTCCGGTTTTCCGGCATCTTCCTGTTGCTGAGCCACCTGGAACATCAAACGCCGTTCTCCCTGCCCCTCATCCTGCGGCGTGTCCTCCGCCTCCTCCCCCGCCTCTTCCGGCTTTGCATCGCGGCCTCGCTCACCGGACTTCTCTGGCTCACCGTTATGGGCAGCGGCATTTTCCTGATCTACAGAAGCCTGCTGGGCGAATTCGACATCAATTTCTACCTCAGCCAACAACCCCGCGAAGTCTATCAGGCCGCCGGCTGGCTTTTCGCCTGGTTTCTCCTTTGCCTTCTACCCACACTCTGGCTGCTCGGACGCATTCTCATCGTCCTGCCCGCCACTCTGGCCGGCGATTACCAAATGCTGCCCGCGGTCCGCAAGGCCTGGGCCTTGCCGAAAAAGCGGAGCATCCGGCTCCTGCGCCTCCTGGCCACCCTGATCCTCAGCGTGTACCTGTTACGACTGTTCGCGAGCAGTACGCACCTGTTGCTCGCGCGGTGGGCGCTGCACACCACCGCCCGAATCTTCACCTCGGTGCGCCCGCTCCTGGCCGTCAGCGGCTTCCTCATCCTCATCGGCCTTCTTTTCACCTTCCTGATTGGATTCGTAACCTTCAATCTGGCCTCCATTCTCGTGATCCGCTTCTATTACGAGGAGACCCCTTTGCACAAGAACGCCCCCCCCGGAGCGGACCTTTCCACCCTCGGTCGGAACCTGCGTCACCTGTTGCTACGCGGCCTGCGCCCCCGGGTTCTGCTGCCCCTTTTGGTTGGATTCACCGCAGTCAGCCTCGGGATCAGCCTCTACGCCCTATCCAGACTCCCGGAGATGAAAGAGGTTTACATCTCCGCGCACCGCGCCGGACCGCCTCCCGCGCCGGAAAACACCCTTGCCGCCCTCGACACCGCGATTGCAGCCGGTGCGGATTTCACCGAAATCGACCTCCAACTCACTTCGGACGGACGGGTGGTCGTGGTGCACGACGCCGATCTCATGCGGGTCGCCAACTCCCCGCTGGTCGTCACCCGCTCCCCCTACGCCGCCATGCAGAATCTGATTCAGGTGCCGAATGACGGCAGTCCGCCCTCCCGCCGCCGCGTGGCCACCCTGGAGGAGTTCCTCGATGAGGCCGCCGGCCGAATCCGCCTGATGATTGAACTGAAATATTACGGATTCGACCCGGATCTGGCCGTGGCGGTGATGGAGATTCTCGACCGCCATCCCACCCGCGGTCAACATGTCCTCATGTCGCTCGACCTGCCGGCGGTGCGACAATTGCGCGAACTCGCGCCCGACCTGCCCGTGGGCTATCTCCTCAGCATTGGTGTCGGAGATCCCCACCAGGTGCCCGCCGATTTCCTGGCCGTCAGCCGACAGGCGGTCACCCCCGCCCTGCTCCGCCGCGCCGCCCGACAGGACCGCGAAGTGCATGTGTGGACCGTCAACCGCAAACAGCACATGATCGAGCTGATCAGCATGGGCGTGGACGGACTCATCACTGACAACCCCGCCCTCGCCGTCCAAGTCCGCGACGAACTCCGCACCATGACCCCGGTGGAGCGCCTGCTCCTCCGCTGGATCGCCCTCGCCCTGCCGGAAGCCGCGGCGGAAGAGTCTGATTAGAGAAGGTAAAAAGAAGGGGGCGGCCCCATGGTGTTTGGTCCGCAGGTCCGGGAAATCACTCTGGCCTCGGATTGAATGGCCGGCGACAATGCGTTCGGGCCGAAGGTCCGAAGAATGAGGCCTCCCTACAAACATTGCACGAATCCCCCGGATACGAGGACCACTCCCTCAGCCAGCTCCGCAAAGTCGCCACCGCCCTCAACGCCCGCGTCATCCTCGAACCCCTCGACCAACACGCTTCCCCCGCCATGGTGAAAGAGGAGATGTAGAATTAGTAGTCATGAACATCCTAATGTGCTTGTAGACGATCATGACGATAGTAAGAAAAAGAAACATGCATTCTCAAAAGACCAAATTCCGTGTGCCTCCCATATCCTCATGTTTTGTGGAGGTCCTTTAAAAATGCCATGTTACTATGAAAAACTGGGTTCAGAACTCAGTATCTTTCGGACGGAGAGAATGGATGCGCCTTGGCGCAAAGGACTCCCGTACTGTGTAATTGGATGGCCTGAAAATCGGCGGACGTTTGCGCCCAACCCGGACGACAATCTTATTCATGACCTTATGGCAAAAATCCTTCACCGCGGAGAGTTAGCATACTGCTCGACTTTAGAGGAAGAATGGATTCTTAAGTGGTACGGAGAGCACTACGGGATCCGCGACAAGGAAGAAAAGGGGAGTATAACGTACCAATACTCTCCCGAATTGAAGAAAGCATTTTCCGCATTCCGAGACTTGCTGGAGCCATGGAACGGGGAAATCCAATCTATCCAACTTGACCCTGAGCACCCTGAGAATGAACGGCGGCTTGTGTCTCAATTATTGGAGGAATTCGGCATACGCCTTCCACACACCTTGACTCCACAGGTGGAATTGGAAAATATTTTGGCGGATCAGGACAGAAGGGCGTTTCAAGGCCAACGAGGTGATCTTCTTTTTACCGCACCCAACGGAAGGTCCTTGCTACTTGAGCCAGGAATACATGAAGCCCCAGCACAACAACATCTAGACAGCCTTCGGGATAACGCATTTGCCAAAGTCGGCATACCCACGATGCGGCCACACAATGATGAAATTGGCTCTCTGGCTTTATCGAATTCCGTCAAGTCCCAACTAAACGAGATCGGATTTCTATCATATCTGGATCCGCCAAAATTACCTGATGATCAGCGGCTTGCATGCAATTACCTTTTCCTGCTCCCCAGTCTCCTGGTCAGAGTCCAATGGGTACTCATCGACCTTTTGTTCCTTCAGGGCTATGCAAGACAACCTACCCTGACCATAGGGCTGGTGGAACGAGACTTAGAGTGCATCGAGTTGGCGGTCATGGGGCTTTATGACCGGATCTATCGATTGGCGAATCTTTACCAGATTGACATTAAGTTGCCCCAGTTGGTTATACTTGCCCAACGGAACAGGGATTATCATCATCCACAGCACCGAACACTTGATGTAAATATAACTGATGTGAAAAACATCCAGCAGGAGCAATGTGATTTCGTTCTGGACGTGGCCATCAAATGCAACGCATTAACCAAGCCACTTGAGCACCATACGTCTCCTGTAATATCGATCCGACAGTCTTACCCTCATAACAGAAGATTTCGTTTTGCCTATCGAGCAAGGCCACGGCCGATAAAAATAACCGATCAAACTTTAATAATTTTGGAATCCTTTCTGCAGGACTTTTTCAGGAAACGATCTTTCAGACCTGGCCAGTATGAAATAATCTCCCACATTTTAATGCAGAAGCAGACCATCGGACTCCTGCCAACCTCCGCAGGCAAGTCTGTTTGCTATCAGCTTTCCGCATTGCTCACTCCTGGGACAACCTTTGTGATCGATCCCGTCATTGCTCTTATGGATGATCAAACCCAAACCCTAAGGGAATTTCATGGGATTGACCGGGTCCTGGCATTGCATTCGAATGCAGGCATCAGACCTCAGGATGTACCACGCCTTCTTGCAGAAAACCTTATGGTGTTTATTTCTCCAGAGCGCCTGCAGCGGCCTAATTTTCGTGCTGCCCTGAATGCGAACCATGCTGCGGATCTTTTTATCAACTATGCGGTCATAGACGAGGCTCATTGTGTTTCTATGTGGGGGCATGACTTTCGACCATCCTACCTCACCATGCGTGAGAACCTAATGAGGCTTTGTACCTTTCAAGGAATGGCACCAGTTCTGGTTGCCCTCACAGGAACAGCATCACAACTTGTCTTAATCGACTTGAAGAGAGAATTGGATATCTTGGAAATGGAAGCCGTGATACAACCCAAGACCTTTGACCGAAAAGAATTACGTTTTCACCTCTGCAGATGTCCCAAAGATGATAAAGTTACCATGCTTGAAAATATGATGTCCGCTATTTCAAGCCCTACACGGCTCAATGTACAGGATTTATCTAAAGAGGCTTGGGGCATTGTCTTCGGATATTACCCCAACCAACTGTGGACCCTCTTGGGCATACATGTTGCGGATGCAAATGAGCTTGTACACGTAACCCTTGAGGGCGCAGACCCGGCATTGGTAAGGCATGGCATATACACCGGAAGCAAACCAAATGGGTGTCCGTTGGATGACACCGAATGGAAAAATTATAAGTCACGAGTACTTACTGCCTTTAAACGAGGTGATATCCATATGCTGTTCGGAAACACCGCTGTCAGTGTGGGAATAGACAATGAACGTTTGAATTATGTGATCAATTACCAGATGCCCCAGTGTATGGAAGCGTATTATCAACAGTGCGGTCGTGCGGGCCGTTCAGGTCAACAGTCCGAATGCGTTCTTATTTTTTCTGATGACGACCCCATTGGTACGCAGAACTGGTTGAATGGAGGGAATCGAGCCCACAACTGGGATGATATTCGTGCGGCAGTCTTTTTTCACGGAAAGAATTTCCCCGGCGAAGACATTGATCTGAATGGTGCAATGGCAGTCTTCTCCGTAATCTGCAATGTGCTTCCCGAAGGTGTATGCGAAATTCCCATGTATCTAGTAGCAGAGCGAACTGAGCGTTACCTTACGTTTTGGCTCATGCTAGGGGTCGTTAGCTACTATGAGGTCTCTGGAGGAGGTGAAGAAAATACGTTTTATCACGCCTATTTACATCCCACTGTGCGGAGTTTTCTCAATGCGCCAGAAAGCCGACGTGAACCGCTGCGTGAACCGTTGAATCAACATTTGATAGACTCTTTACACAAATACCTAACGCGATATCGTCCTATACCACGGAGCAAAATCCAACAGGAGGTTAATGAGATACCGCAAGCCAGCTTTAGTGGTAAATGTGCGGCCTACCTCATTAAATTCATCTACAGCCAAATTGCGTATCAACGAAAAGAGGGGATTCGCACCATGGTAACATTCTGCAATGAGGAAGATGTTTCACCTGAATTGATCAGGAATAGAATACGAGCCTATTTCGATTCATCTGAAAAATTCTCTAAAGGCTTGATGGCGATGGCAAATCAACAAGCGGCGTTCTCTACGGTTCAAACTTTGATCGATCGTATTGAAAGTTTTAACGATGCCGAAACTCTCTATTGGGAAACCCGGCGTCTACTTGACGAACGCTACCGTATAGACTGGGCCGCAGCTGGTCTGTTCGCAATTGCTTACAGGGAGAAAGGGCGAGCAAGCACCCTCTTTAAAAACATATTTGATGGATTTTTGAATGAGATCACCGACGAGATTCCAGATGAAAATGGGCAAACGGAATTCCTGCTTTATTTTCTTATCAGTCTCTATCGCCTTGATCGCGTCTTTGATGAACAAATCGCGGAAGTATTGGTATTTGAGCTCATAGAGATTATTTTTCGAAAGTATCGCCAAAAGAGCTTTAAGATTATAGTGAATTTATCCGAGGACTTTGATGTGCGTGTAAAGTCTAAAATACACATTTTCAACCTACAACTACAGGAGATGATTGATGCCAAATATTCACGAATTATTGGATGAAACCAAAAAGAATGCGGATACGCTTGTACTGGAAATTGAAAAACTCAGAAGTGTCCGCATAATCAGCGAGGAAATGAACATTACCCTACTGGATACCTGCAAGATCCTTGAAAAAACCACTAAGCAGATCCGTCCCTTCACCGAAAAACGCTTACGCCGTATGCAGATTTTTGTAATCGGATTTTCCTTACTAAACACTGTTATGTTTTCAGTCATGCTATTTTTTCTTTTAAAGAAATAATACACTTATAACGGCGATCTATTAGAATGCACAAAATATATTACCCACGCCGAAATATCACCAAAATTTTCCTGTGCTTAAGAAGCTAAAATATTTTCGCACCAAATATTAGGCATCAAAACCATCTATAATAAATGATTATATTTTCACTACGTTTAGCTAGAGCTTGTCCCAGGTTCTAAATAACCAATAAAAACGGGATGAAACAGCGAAAAAAGATCGGGTAAAGGAGGCGTTTTTTCCTCCAATACCCGAAAACGGTGTGTTATAAGTTTGTTACCACAACAAAAAGAATAACCACCATGAGCAACATTCTATCATTTCAACTCCCCCTTCGTCGAGAACTTCCTAACGTTTATGGCTCACTGGACTATCGTGAACAGGTGGCAATTTACAAGCGAATCGACCGGTTGCTGGCACTTAGCGGAGTAGAGACGACCTTGCTTAATTCCGTGATCAACACACGGAGTGGCCCCATCACCGACAAGCTCGTCAACCGTATCCTTCATGCCTTGCGCAGTGTGATTCTGATGAGGCTGAGCGGTTTGGATTTTCGGGAATTTTCTTGCCGTCTGGCGGACAGTGCACTGTACCAGTGGTTTACGTTTTGTGGTGAGTTTGGTCTGTGCAAGCCCAGTTCAAAAAGCTCTCTGCAGCGCTATGTGGATTGGTTTGACCAGAAAGAACTCTCCGACGCGATTCATGAACTCATTTTGCAGGCCTCCGCACAAGATGCTGGCGTTCGCTTGGGGGAACTCAACGAGTCGTTAGCTCTCGACGATGTGTTTGCGGACTGCACATGTGTAAAGGCCAACATCCATTTTCCAACCGACTGGGTTTTGCTGGTGGACGCGGTGAAGACCCTGATGCAGAGCATCCTTCTGATCCGGGGGAAAGGCCTGCGCCATCGTATGCCAGATCCTGAACACTTTTTAAATCGCGCGAACAAACTGGCAATCGCCATGAGTGCGTCGCGCCGGGGAAAGAACGCCCGGCGGAAGCGGAAGCAAACGCTTCGTGCACTCAAAAAACTCAACAAACACGTGCTTTCCCACGCAGAAACTTACAGGGAGCTGTTGGACAAAGACTGGGAGAAAACCGAATGGACTCGCAAGCAGACCGAACAGGTGCTCAAGCGAATGGACAACGTCATCGAGCAACTCCCCTCGGCGATTCACCAGGCACACGAGCGGATCATTGGCGGGCGAAAAGTCGACAATGCGGATAAGATCCTCAGTCTGTACGAAAAGGATGTGCATGTGATCGTGCGTGGGAAGTCGGGTGCGGAAGTGGAGTTCGGCAACAAGCTGTACGTGACGGAGCAGCGTGATGGGATCGTGCTGGACTGGGATCTATTTAAAGAGGAGGTTCCATCCGACAGTGGCTTGGTGAAAGAAAGTGTGGAACGGATCAAAGACTGTCTGGGGCAATATCCTCAGAGCTATGTGACCGACCGCGGTTTTGCGTCCAAACGGAATACGACCTATTTGCAGGAAAAGGGAATCAAAGACGGGATGTGCGCACGCGACCCCATGGAACTGCGGGAACGGATGAAAGACCTGTGGTACAAAGGCGCGCAAAAGCGGCGCGGGAGCACCGAGGGGCGGATCGGCGTATTCAAAAATGTGTTTTTACGCAAAGTGATGAAAGAAAAAGGCTTCAAAAACCGAGAGCAAGCCTTGGTCTGGAGTGTTCTGGCCCACAATCTTTGGGTGTTGGCGCGGATGAGTCTGGCGGACGAAGCGGAAAGGGAAAAGGCGGCAGAGCGAAAAGCCGCCTAGGGCTGGGAGTGGGGTTTCCCAATCGAAAAAGGATGACCGGAAAAAGGCCGGCACGATCAACACGCCCCAAAAATAGGGTTTGGGAGTCAAAATCAGTGGGAGCGCTGACTTGAAGGTGTCAAAATTTAAATAGTAAATATTTATGTACAGCATACATAATATTTTCAAAGCAAAACTGGGGGATCTGGGACAGGCTCTAGCTACCAGCAAAGTTCTTTCACTCAGGCGGGGAAATTTCAGAGTGCTCAATTGCATCGGTATTTTTTCTGAACCACTCCACAGCCAGTGAAAAATCCTGTTCGGAAATGTCTCCATTTTCAAAAGCATAAACCAGTTGCCGCTGCAAAACATCAAACTCTATTTTTGCGCATTCACAACAAACTTCAAGTGCATACTGCTTATTCCGCTCAACCCCGTTTCCGTACTCATATGCCATTACCAATTTGTATTGCGCATATGCATAACCAGCCACGGCAGCTTCAAAGTAGTGCTCCGTAGCCAGTTTCTCATTCTGATCAACCCCTAGCCCCTTATCATAAGCCAAAGCCATTCTATAGTGCGCGGCAGCACTACCTTGATTCGAGGCCTTTTTTAACCACTCTGCGGCCATTTTATAATTCTGCTCAACGCCCCACCCGTTTGCATAGGCCATACCCAAATGGTATTGTGAATCCACATGATTTTGTTCAGCAGCTTTTTCAAACCATTTCACAGCTAACGTAAAATTCTTAACCACGCCTCTCCCATCTTCATACGCCTTGCCGATCTTGTATTGTGCAAGAATATTCTCTTTTTCAGCGGCGAGAAGATACCATTCAGCAGCCAATTTGTCATCCTGCTCGACACCTTCCCCTTTTTCATATGCCAAAGCCAAGTTGTATTGAGAGTGAACATGGCCCTGTTCAGCAGATTTTCTAAACCACTTTACTGAATGATCCGAATTTTGAGTGACATATAAATTTGTTTGATAAATACAACCGAGGTTGTACTGAGCCGTGGCATCCCCTTTCTCTGCGGTGCCAAGGTAGTTTTCAATCGCCCCATCAATATCTTTCTCAACCCCAATACCATAGTGTAAAACACGGCCAAGATTATTTAACCCTCCTGGGTTTCCAGCTTCTGCCGCTTGCTTGTAACATTCCACTGCAGCGGAACGGTTTTCCGGCGTTCCAAATGCTAGTTCATATAAACCGCCCAAAAGGGTTTTAGCATTGTTGTCACCTTCTTGCGCCTTTTGTTTGATTAAAGTAAATTGCTGAGTGGCAAATTCAGTTTTTCCATCCATCTCGATAAAAATACTAATAAGCCGATTTCTAGCAAATACATGCCCGGAAAGGGCTGAATGGGTTAATAACTCGACAGTTTTGACTAAACCCGCATCGTTTTTCTCTTTATTCAAATATTTTAACGATTCCTGATACGAAGCTTCTCCCTCACAAGGTTCGACTGCATCAAGCAACATTTCGGCTTGGGGTAATTCACTCATAATTTCTTCCGTTAAAATATGCCTATAAGATAACGCGCCGATAAGAAACATCGTTGAGGCTTAATCATCAAAATCTTTGTTTGGAGCTAATATTTTCCGGTATTTTCTTTTAACCTTCCCAAGCTCTATTCCGAATTTTTCAATATCGTCATCCGAAAAGTTTGTTGGATTGGTCCAATACTCGGCTTTTTGGTCACAAGTCAAAGCAAAGCCTTCGTCAATATGGCGAACCGGTATCGCAGCAGCAGACCAAAGCAAAGCCAATTGTCGTTCTCGTTCCGAGTCTGAACCAATGGTTCCAAAATCTCTATAATATAAATGAGTTTCATTGAGCGCGTGGGAAACCGCACGTAATGCATTATCCGCCAAATCTCTGCGCTCCTTCCGCATGTCGGATAAAATACATAGCAGATTTCTTAACTCCTTAGAAATATTTCCCAACATGTGTGTTTCTCCGTTGAAAAGGTATGACTCTGATTTTTTGTGTTTTCAGCCCTAATAAACCCCTCCAGTTTCTTCCCCATCCGCCCGAATGACATCCCCAGGGACGCGGCGGACACAATCCGTTTCCGCCTCCCCGTGATCACACGGAAGCCGCTGTCAGCGCCGGGATGAAAGTGGTGTAAAACAGCCGGTATGAAAATACCGGCTGT
>JAFIGD010000082.1 GCA_020831625.1 Verrucomicrobiota bacterium
GACAAACCGGACAAATCAGACCTGTCCGATGGCGTAGACCGATCCGACCGATCTGTCTGATCCGATCCCGTCGGATCGGACTGACAGTTCCGGGCGGGGGCTTTCAGGGCGTAGTGAAGATCAGGTTGGGCTTGCAGAATCACAGTGATGATTTAAGGGAGGTTTATGAATGATCTTTTAGAAAATCTTGCTGAAGTTGAGGCCCGGATTCAGTCGGCCTGCACGCTATCCGGGCGGAACCGCGATGAAGTCACCCTGGTGGCGGTGAGTAAAAAACATCCGGTGGAGCGGTTGCGCGAGGCCTATGATGCCGGGCTGAGACTTTTCGGGGAGAACCGGGTTCAGGAGGCGATGGCGAAGATGCCGGAGTTGCCTTCTTCGATTGAATGGCATTTGATCGGACATTTGCAGACCAACAAGGTGAAGCCGGTTGTGTTCAGTGAGTTTACGCTGATCCACAGTGTCGATTCCGAAAAGCTTTTGATGGCGCTGGAGAATGAATCCGCTGAACAGGGCCGGGTCCAGCCGATTTTACTGCAGGTGAATGTCAGCGGGGAGGGGAGCAAATTCGGATTGGAGCCGGGAATCCTGCTGCCTCTGTTGGAAAAAGCGATGCAATGCCACCATCTGGATATTCAGGGGCTGATGACGATGCCGCCGCTGGCGGAGGATCCTGAAAAAGCGGCTCCGCATTTTGCGAAGCTTCGGGATCTGCGGAATGAGGCGGCGAGGGCCAGCGGATTTCCGTTGCCGTTTCTGTCGATGGGGATGTCGCATGACTTGCAGGTGGCGATTCGCGAGGGTGCCACGCATGTGCGGGTCGGCACGGATATTTTTGGCGCGAGAAAGGGCTGATCGTTATGAAAAATAATTCCGGCAGCGTTTATAAAATTTACCGGCTTCTTTTGATAGGAATGATTTTCGTGAACGGCGGGTGTGACCGGGAACTGCCGGGCGGTCAGGTCAACGGAGGAAACATGCCTTTGCTGACGGGCTACTGGCACAATTGGAACGGAACCGCGGCCTGGATGTATCTGCGGGATGTCCCACCTGAATATGATATTGTGAACCTTGCGTTTGCGGTGCCGAGAGAGGGCGGATCGGGCCGGATGGTTTTCACGCCGGACAGCCGCTACACCGAGGCGGAATTCCGTGCGGATGTTGAGTTTCTGCAGCGAAGAGGCACCCGGGTCCTGTTATCGCTGGGCGGCGGGCGGCATCCGATTGAGCTGCATACAGAGGCGCAGCGGAAGGCGTTTGTGGAGTCGGTTCTGGCCTTGTGCCGCCGGTATCGGTTGAACGGCATCGATTTGAATCTGGAGGGTGCGTCGATTGTTCTGGATGCCGGAGACCTGGATTTCCGCAATCCGACGACCCCTAAAATCCGGAATATGATTTCGGCGGTGAAAGAAATCCGAGCCCGGGCTCCGAACGGATTTATGATCACGGCGGCTCCAGAGACCCGGCCGATCACCGGCGGCTTTGGCATGTACGGGTTGGATGCCGGCGGGTGGCTGCCGCTTTTGCATCATTTGCGGAATGAACTGGATCTGGTCCATGTGCAGCTTTACAATTCCGGAACGCAGTTCGCTCTAGTGCGGGGCGATCGGCCGGAGGATGTCAGTATCGTAACGCAGGGCACGCCCGAATTTGTCTGGGGCATCGCTGAGATGCTGATTTTGGGCTTTCCGGTCAATCGGGACAACCCTCAGCCGTTTCCGGGTCTGGGAGCTGAAAAAGTGTCTCTGGGATTTCCGGCGACACCCAACGCCGCGCCCGGCGGAGGGTACATTCCGCCGAGACGCTTGCGGGCAATCGTTCAGCAGTTCATGACGGGCCGCGGCGGCATTCGTTCCTCCCATGCCTTGAGGCGTCCCGGCGGACATCCAAGGCTTGGAGGCGTGATGACCTGGTCGATTAATTGGGACGCGGGCACGGACAACCGGACGGAACCCTTTGAATTTTCAAGAACGATGAAATCGCGATGAATTCAACGGACCTGTTGCACATCGGATGTGGAAAATCACGACTCAAACCTGGAGGTTCAGTATGGATAAGGCGCGAAGAAATATTATCGGTGTAACCCTGTTTTTGTTTGGCACGGTGGGGTTTACGGTGTTGATGACCTTTTACGCGGGGCCGCGGGTGATGGGGATGCGGGAAGAGGTGGTCAACCGGGATTTGCTGTTTAAAACCCGGGAGATTCTGGACGGGGAGAGGATCCGGGTTCAACAGCGGGCCTGGGAGCGCCCGAATGAGTATCCGCTGTATGAAATCCGGTTGGCCGGTGTGGATGCTCCGCCGCTGCGGGATGCGGAGGACCCGGATCTGATCGCCTGGGCGCAGCGTCACGGGGTGTCGCCGGTTCAGGCGGCCCGGATGGCCCATTCGGCACAACGGACTCTGGTGGCGTTTATCCGGAATCAGAATGCGGTCATGAAGCCCGCGGACGGGCGCGATATCCGGGAGGTGGAGAAAAACGGCCTCAGCGCGCACCTTTTTGTGGGGGGAACCGACGTGGGCCGCAAGCAGCTTTTGCAAGGGCTTTCGGCGCACCGGCGGGACGGTGCGCAACTGGAGGCCGAAATATACGCGGCCGCCGAGGCGGAGGCCCGGCGGGAGAAGCGGGGGTTGTGGGCGGATTAATCCGCTGCCTCAATGGTGCCGGAATTCACGGAGTTCGCGGCAGCGCAGGGCCAGGGTGCAGAGGAAATAGACGACAATCGCCAGCAGGACCGCCGCGGGCAGGGTGATGAAAAGCGAGACCTCGGGAAACGTCCTCAGAATGAACACGGGCGTGAGAATCATGGGAACACAGGCGAGGACATGTTTCGCCGCCGCCGCGGCGATGGAGCGCCACGGGGTTTTGACAACAGAGGTTTGGAGAATTCTAGCCAGGGCGATGACCTGGAAGGTTTCAGACAGCACCGTGCCCAGCGCCAGACCTGCGTGCTTCCATCCGTCGGGAAGGACGATGATAAAGATCAGATTGAGCAGGATATTTCCGCTGACGGCCCAGAGCGCGATTTTCACCGGAGTTCGGGTGTTGCCGTGGGCGTAAAAGACCGGGACCAGCACTTTGACCAGGCTGAACACCAGGAGGCCGGGCGCGTAAAAGCGGAGCGCGCGGGCGGTGAAAAGAACCGACTGCGCATCAAAGCGTCCGCGGGCATAGACCATTTCGACAATGGGGGAGGCTAAAACGGTGAGGCCGACCGAGGCGGGGATCATGATATACATTAATCCGCGGAGGGATTGATCCATGGTTTTGGCCAGTCCCTCTTTATCTTTCCGGTGAGCCAGTCCTGACATTTCCGGCAGCAGGATGGTTCCGAGCGCGGTGGCGAAGAGTCCCAGCGGAAGATAAATCAGCCGTTCCGAAAAGGCGAGGGCGGAGGGGCCGTATTCGCCGGCCCAGAGCGCGAGAACGCGGTCCAGAAGAACATTGATTTGGGTGACGGCGGCGCCGAGGGCGGCGGGGCCCATACGGATGAGGACGCGGCGGACACCGGGTCCGAGCGGGTTCACGCGGGTCGGAGGATGGTATCCCAGTGCAAATAAAGCGGGAAGTTGGGATGAGAACTGGAGCACTCCCGCGAAGAGAACCGCCCAGGCCATCCAAAGCGCTTTTTCCTCAAGATAGAGGTCGGTGCGGAGGCCGACACCGAGAAGCGCGGCGATCCAGATCAGGTTGAGAATGCAGGGAGAGAAAGCGGGGACCGCGAATTTCCGGTGGGAATTCAGGACGCCCATCACCAGCGCCGCCAGGCAAATACAGACGGTGTAGGGCAGCATGATCCGCATGGGCAGCAATACGGAAACGACCTCCTCCGGCAAGGGAAAGCGGAGGGCGAGTCCAGCGGACAGGAGGATGAGGAGGGTGACGCCTCCGAGAAACAGGGCCAGCAGCGAGGCGGTGTTCCGGAAAAGTTTCCAGCCGGCTTCGGAACCGTCCCGGTCGCGGGTTTGAACGTAGGCGGGAATAAAGGCGGCGGAGAGGGCTCCCTCGCCAAAAAGGCGGCGGAAGAGGTTGGGGATGGTGAACGCGACGAAAAACGCGGAGCCGGCCAGTTCGGTTCCGAAAATCATGGCCATGAAAATTTCCCGGAAGAGACCGAGAATTCGCGAGCTGAGGGTGCCCAGGCTGACAATCCCGGCGGAGCGGAACAGGCGGGGGGATTTCATTCGTTCTCTTCGGAGCGGGTGTCCTGTTCAAGGATGGCCTGCCACTCGCATTCCCAGAGCTTCGCATATTTAATGGCCACTCCGTATGCGATCGTGGTCGCAATGATGTAACCCCGAAGGCCGTCCAGAAAGCCGGCCTTGATGATATAGCCCTTGAAAAAACGCATGGGCGGTCTGAACATGAGATCGATGAGGCGGAAGCGTCGGCCAGAACGGTACATTTCCTTGGCGCTGATGGAGGAAAACCGGTTGATGACCAGAATGTGGTGCGTCAAATCCGTGTAAGTGTAGTGCCAGAGGCGGCCGGTGAGCGTTTTCACCGGACCGTCGACGATGACCATGTCGTGCGGTTCCTGACCGCCGCTGTACCCTTTGTCTTTGCGGAACAGCCTAAGTTTGATGTCGGGATTCCATTCCCCGTGCCGAATCCATTTGCCGAGATAGAACACCTGGCGTGGAAATTCAAAGCCCATATATTTTTCGGTGCCGGACCGGAACTGATAGAGGATCTGATCCCGCAGGACCGGAGAAACCTCCTCGTCGGCGTCCAGAAAAAGCACCCAGTCATGATCTGCGAGTTCCCGGAGGCGGTTGCGCTGGGCAATATACCCCTTCCAGGTTTCCTGATGAACGTTGTCCGTGAACTCCCGGCAGATTTTGATGGTCTCATCGGTACTGAAACTGTCGAGGACGACAATTTCATCACAAAAGGTTAAACTTTCAAGGCAGCGCCGGATGTTATGTTCCTCGTTAAAGGTCATGACACAGGCGGAGATCCGGGGACGTTTCATGTTGTCGCTTTACCCTTTGGAGAGAGGAATGGCAAGAACGTGTTCGATGACCTCCCGCGCGGAGACGGCCTCCAGCGCGGCACGCGCGGCCGCACTGTCGCGGGCGACGGCCCGGTCGAACGTGTCGGCGTTTTGAACCACCACCGCGGCCGGATGCAACGGTCCGGTTTTGAGGGGGCTGGTGAGGCCGAATATGGCGACCACCGGGGTGCCCAGCGCGGCGGCGAGGTGCATGCCGCCGCTGTCGTTGGCGACAACCCGGTCGGATTCCTGAAGCAGGGCCGCGAATTCGGGAAGTTTGGTCTTTCCGGCCAGATTCATGCTGTTTGCGCCGGGCAGTTGACGGTGAAGGTCTTCGCACAAGGCCGCGTCGTCCGGAGTTCCCAGCCAGAGGGCGGAGCCTTGTTTTTCTTCGATCCAGGCCCGGGCCACGGCGAGAAAACGCTCCGCCGGCCAGCGTTTGGACGGTCCGCGGGCCGCGCCGGGAATGAGGGCCAAACGCGGCCGGGGCGCGTTCTGAATAAGCGCCCGCACATCAGCCGCCGCCTGTGCGGGCGCGGTCAGATGCGGAGGCGGGAGGGACGCGGGCGGGGTGTCCGGCAGAAGCAGATCGAGATTTTCCCATTGCTGGTGACGGTCCGGACGGGTGTCGGGTGTGACCGGATCATTGATCAACAATCGGCGGCCCTGCGCGGCGGTGCCCCGGCGCACCGGGATGCCGGCGAGTGTCGGGGCCAGGGCGCTGCGGAAGGAATTCGGGATAAAAATCACGTGTGTGTATCCGCCGGATGTGAGGGAGCGGATATTCTCCGGCAGGTTTCGGGTCGCGGGGGGGAGGGGCAGAAGTTTTCCAAGCGCGTTGTGCATGGCCCAAAGGCCGGCCTGACCGGGTTTCACGCCAAGGTCCAGCGCGGCCTCCGGATGCAGGCGTTCGCGGAGAACCTGAAGGGCTGGCATGGCCATGACGCCGTCGCCCAGCCAGTTGGGGCCGATCACCAGCACGCGGGTTCCGGGATTATTCAAGGCAGATGCGTCGAATCCATTCATCAAATTGCTCCTGACCGCTGAACATTTCAATTTCAACCCGCAAATACAGCATCGGCACCAGGGGATGCTCCAGCCGGGGGATGCGCACGGCGTCTTTTTCGGTGGTGATGATCGCGTCCACCTTCCGTTGGTGGGCCTCCTCATGCAGCTCAATGATTTCCTGCAGCGAATAGCGGTGGTGATCGGCAAAAATTTTGTGATCCACCACTTTGGCGCCGTGGAGGACGAGTTCTTTCTCGAAACCTTTGGGCACGGCGATTCCCGAGAGGGCCAGAACCGTTTTGCCCCGCAGGAATTCGAGGGATTCCATCCCGCCTTCAAACACATGTTTCAAATGGCGCGGGCAGTGGCGGCATTCGGAGATTTCAGCGGTGGGGTTGAGTTCGCGGAGTTGCGTGCGCAGTTCTTCGGCTCCGTCTCCCGAACTTTTGGTGATAAAAATAAATCCGGCGCGTTTAATGTTCCGGATCGGCTCGCGGAGGAGGCCGCGGGGAAGGGTTCTGCCGTTGTCAAAGGGGTTGGTCCGGTCGACCAGAACGATGTCCAGGCGGTGTTTTAAGGCGAGGTGCTGGAACCCGTCGTCGAGAATCAGCGTGTCGCATTTGAGATGTTTGATGGCGTGTTTGCCGGAGCGGACGCGGTCTTTGCCGACAATCACCGCCACATTGGGCAGATTGGTGGCGAGCATGTAGGGTTCGTCGCCGCTGTAGACGGGTTCAACCAGAATGCGTTTGCCGTCGGAAACCACCAGCGGCACCTCGCTGTCGCCCTGGCCGGCGACAAAATCACGGATTTTCTGTTTCAGGGGGCGTTTGCGTTTCTTCTTTTTATAGCCGCGGCTGAGGATGGCGACCTGGCGGCCGCTTTGCTGCAGTGAGCGGGCGAGAATTTCCACCACCGGGGTTTTCCCGGTGCCGCCGACGGTGAGGTTGCCGACACTGACCACCTGGCAGCCCAGGGTGTGGTATTTCAGGATGCCGTGTTTATAGCACCAGAGGCGGAATTGAACCAACAGGGCGAAGAGACCGGAGAGCGCGCCGAGCAACAGTCGCAAAAGCGCGGCGCCGGTTCCGGTGCGACGGCCCTCGACCACGCTGAGGAGATAGGTTTCCAGTCGTTCTTCCAGTTTTCGGGGCATGGAATTCTCCTATCCGCACAGCATCGGAATGCAACGGAAAAGCGCGGTTATGGAATGCGGCGGATGCGCAGGAAACCGATCAACTGACAGAGAATCACCGGGATCCACCCGATATAATCTGGAAAGAGCCAGGGGCGGGCGGTGAGACTGTCGGCGGTGACGACAAACACGTAAAAAAGCGAGACCACTCCCAGCCCGAGGGGAATGCCCACACTGGTTTCGTGACGGTGGGATTTCATGCCCAGAGGAATTCCGACCAGGGTGAAACTGATACAGGCCAAGCTCAGAGCGAGGCGCTTGTGGGCCTCGATGATGGCCCGCATTCTTTGGGCCTCGCGCCGGGGGGGATCCAGACCGGGGAAATAGCGGTCGATATCCCGTATCGTGGCCATGAGTTCGAAGGCCCGCATGTCTTTCAGATTGCGGGTGATATTCTGGTTCTGCATCAAATC
Organism: Verrucomicrobiota bacterium; assembly: GCA_020831625.1. Classification (GTDB taxonomy): domain Bacteria; phylum Verrucomicrobiota; class Kiritimatiellia; order SS1-B-03-39; family UBA6053; genus PXAS01. The sequence goes on from JAFIGD010000082.1 coordinate 7,614, forward strand.
CGCATAGTTGACGGGAAACACATAGGTGTCCATATCAATAACCCGGGCGCGGGTGAGGTCGGTGGGCGCATCGGGGTCGGGATGCTGAATTTGCACCACCTCCAGTGAAACGGTCATGCGCTGAATTTCGATGTCGGTAATGATTTCCCCGCGCTGGGCGCGGATGGTTTGCACGACCGCGCCGTCTGAATCCAGTTCGTAAATTTCAACATCCTGCAGTCGGTTGCCGATTTTGCGGGTGACATAAATCTCAAGCCCCGGGAAGCGGACAAAGCGGCCCTCATCAAGGAGTTCCACCGGATCCAGTTCATTGATCATCACCAGCGCGCGGCGGCGTGCGAAACGACTTTCGGGCGCAATTTCGTAATGGATAATGAGGCAGACGAACGAGAGCACCATGCTGGCGAGAATGACCGGGGAGATAATCTGCCAGGTGCTGAGACCGCCGGAGCGCATGGCGGTGAATTCGCCGTCCATGGACAGCCGCCCGAAGAGAAGCAACGTTGAGACCATGGCTCCGACCGGGATGCTCCAGGTGAGAATATAGGGGATATTCAGGGTGAAAATGCGGAGCAACACCCCTCCGGGGATTCCTTTGGCCACGTAATCCAGTCCCTGCATAATCGCGCCCAGATAGAGCATCAGGGTGATCACCGCCAGTGACAGGCCGAAGCTGGCCAGAAAATCAAAGAGAATATAGCGGTGAAGGGTGCGCATCAGGTTGGAATGCTCAGGAGGCCGGAAGGTTGTTGAGGCGGCGCGCGCAGGCGACGGTGTTGAAGAGCAGCATGGTGATGGTCATGGGCCCGACGCCGCCGGGTACCGGCGTGATCGCTCCGGCTTTTTCGAGCATGGCATCATAATCACAATCGCCCACCAGTCGGAAGCCGGAGGCTTTTGAGCTGTCCTCCTCGCGGTTGACCCCCACGTCCACGACGACCGCGCCCTCTTTGATCATGTCCGCGGTAATGACCTTCGGTCGGCCTGCGGCGGCGATCACCACATCCGCCTGGCGAGTGAAACGGCCGATATCCGGGGTGCCGGTGTGGCAAACGGTCACGGTGGCGTTGCCGAGGTCGTTTTTCTGGCTGAGGAGGTTGGCCATGGGGCGGCCGACGATATTGCTGCGGCCGACGACGACGACGTGCTTGCCGCTGACCGAACAGCCGGAGCGTTTGAGGATGTGGAGAATGCCGTGCGGGGTGCAGGGGAGGTAGGCGGGCAGTCCGAGCATCATGCGCCCGACATTGACCGGATGAAAGCCGTCGACATCTTTTTCGGGCAGAATGGTGTTGAGCACCTCCTCCTCGATCGAACTGTCGGGAAGCGGTAACTGCACGAGAATGCCGTGGATGTCACCGGCCTCGTTCAGGGCCCGGACCTCGGCGAGAATTTCGGCTTTGGTCGCGGAGGCGGGCAGCTTGATTTCACGACTGAGGATGCCGGCTTCGGCACAGGCCTTTTCCTTGGCGGTGACATAACTGCGGCTGGCCGGATCGTCTCCCACCAACAGCACGCCCAGTCCGGGACGAACCCCTTCCGCCGAAAGGCGTTCCACATCGGTTTTGATTTCAAGGCGCATCTCCGCCGCGATTTGTTTTCCGTCGAGTCGTTTTGCTGTCATGCCTTTTCTATACGCCGGGCAGGGAAAGGGGTCAAGTCCAGGGTCACGAAGCCCTAATTGTGTATCAGGGCTTTCCCCATTTTTTGACGGGATAACAGGATCATCCGGAACTTATTCTGTTTATCAAAACACGTATGGGAAATGAGATGGCCTTCATTCCAGATATTTTTGGAGAGAGGGTGAAGAGGAGTTTAAACATGAGGGAGCAGAGCATCCACATCTTCTTATCTTCTCTGCGACCTTTGTCCCTCCTATAGCTGATAACGTTTAGGCTGTGGGACGCGTGGCGTTCTCACCAGCGTTTGGTTGAGTATCCTTATTCCGCAGCGTGGGCCAAGGTGTCATGAACCAGTGCA